>NZ_JBBCXG010000004.1:0-367892 GCF_037145535.1 Oerskovia sp. USHLN155 | reverse complement strand
CCCCCCGCGCCCCGCCCCGCCCGGCGCGCCCCCCCCCCCCCCCCGGCCCGCGCCGGCCGCCGGGGCGCCCCCCCCCCCCCCCCCCCCCCCCCCCCCCCCCCCCCCCCCCCCCCGACCCGGTGGATCAGGAGATGGTCGCGGCGAGCGTGACTTCCTGGCGCAGGTCGTGGTTCAGGTCGCCCGAGGCGTCGGCCGGGGTCACCGTGACCTCGAACTCGATGGGGGAGCCGGGCTGGTACTTGAAGTTCTCGCCGTAGGCGACCGACTGCCCCGGCGCGAGGACGAACGGCGCCTCGCCCGAGCCCGGGGCGACCGGGGAGTCGACGACACCGGCGGCCTCGAAGAGCGCGCTGTCGACGATGCTGTCCATTCCCTGCATGTAGGGCCAGTCGCCGTAGCGAGCGTCGACGCCCACGACCGTGTAGCTCAGGGGCAGGTCGGCGTCGCCCGTGTTCGTCAGGACGTAGTTGACGAACACGATCTCGTCGCCCGGGTTCAGGATGGGCTTGCCCGACTCGTCCGCGAACTGGCCGGTCTTCGTCGCGACCGCGGTGCTCACCTGGTAGACGTCCACGGTGAAGCCGTCGCCCTCGGCCGTGCCGAGCGTGGTGCCGACGACCTCGTTGGACGCGGCCCACGCGGGCTTGTCGCCCGTGCCCGCAGCGGCGGGCTCGGCCTCCTCCTCGGCGGGGGTCTCCTCCGCGGCCGGCTTCTCGACGCTCGAGGCCGAGGTGGTCTCCTCGGGGGCGTCGTCGCCCGCGCAGGCGGACAGGCCGAGGACGGCGGCGAGGGCGAGGGGCAGCGCGAGGGCTGCTCGTGACGTGCGCATGGGGACTCCAGAGGATCGACGAGGGAACGCTTCGATACTAGGAGTAGAGATCCGCGGCAGACGGCCATTCTGATGGTGAGAACTACCCATGTGAGATACCCGACGAGGGGCCGCGCGGCACCACGGGCAGGGGGCCACGGGATGAGAAGGAGGAGCGGTGGGGGGGGCCGCCCGGGGGGGGCGCCCCCCCCGGGGCCCCCCCGCCGGCGGGGCGCCCCCCCCCGGGGCGGGGGGCCCCCCGGGGGGGGGGCCCCGGTTTTGCCTGGTGGGGCGGGGGGGGGCCCGCGGGGGGGGCCCCCCGCGCGCGGGCCACCTCACCTCCTGCGTCAGCCGCCCAGGGCGTCCGAGACGACCTGCTTGGCCTCGTCCTGCACCTGCGTCAGGTGCTCGGCCGAGACGAACGACTCGGCGTAGATCTTGTACACGTTCTCCGTGCCCGAGGGGCGCGCCGCGAACCACGCGTTCTCCGTGGTGACCTTGAGGCCGCCGATCGCCGCTCCGTTGCCCGGCGCCGTCGTCAGCTTCGCGGTGATCTCCTCGCCCGCGAGGGTCGTCGACGTGACCTGCTCCGGGCTGAGCCTCGCGAGCGCCGACTTCTCCTCGAGCGAGGCCGGGGCGTCGACGCGGGCGTACCAGGACTCGCCGTAGTTCTCGACCAGCCGGGCGTGGTGCTGCGACGGGGTCTTCCCGGTGGTCGCGAGGATCTCCGAGGCGAGCAGCGCGAGGAGCAGGCCGTCCTTGTCCGTGGTCCACACCCCGCCGTTCTTGCGCAGGAACGACGCGCCTGCGGACTCCTCGCCGCCGAACCCGACCGTGCCGTCGAGCAGGCCCGGGACGAACCACTTGAACCCGACCGGCACCTCCTCGACGCGGCGCCCCAGCCCACCGCCGACCCGGTCGATGAGCGACGAGGACACGAGCGTCTTGCCGATCGCGGCGTCCGGGCGCCACCCCGGGCGGGCCCCGCCGTACAGGTAGTCGATCGCGACCGCGAGGTAGTGGTTGGGGTTCATGAGGCCCGCGTCCGGGGTCACGATCCCGTGGCGGTCCGAGTCCGCGTCGTTGCCCGTCGCGATGTCGAACGTCGAGGTCGCGTCCGGGTCCGTCATCTTCTGCACGAGCGAGGCCATGGCGTACGGCGACGAGCAGTCCATGCGGATCTTGCCGTCCCAGTCGAGCGTCATGAACGCCCAGCGCGGGTCCACCTGCGGGTTCACGACCGTCAGGTCCAGCCCGTAGCGCTCACCGATCTCGCCCCAGTACTCGACCGACGCCCCGCCCAGCGGGTCGGCGCCGATCGAGACGCCCGCGCCGCGGATCGCGTCGAGGTCCAGGACCGAGGCCAGGTCGTCGACGTACGCCGTCAGGAAGTCGTGCCGGTGCGTGGTGTCCGCCGTCAGCGCGCGCTCGAACGGGACGCGCCGGACCTGCCCGACGCCCGAGCGCAGGATCTCGTTCGCGCGGTCCGCGATCCAGCCCGTCGCCTCCGAGTCCGCCGGGCCGCCGTGCGGCGGGTTGTACTTGAAGCCGCCGTCGCGCGGCGGGTTGTGCGAGGGCGTCACGACGATGCCGTCCGCGAGCGCGGGGCCGCTCGTGCGGACGCCCTCCTCGGTGGCCGCACCGTTGTGCAACAGGATCGACTGCGACACGGCCGGCGTCGGCGTGTACGAGTCACGAGCGTCGATGTACGTCTGGACGCCCGCCGCCGCGAGGACCTCGATCGCGGTCTGCCACGCGGGCAGCGACAGGGCGTGCGTGTCGCGGCCGATGAACAGGGGGCCGTCGGTGCCCTGCGAACGCCGGTACTCCACGATGGCCGCGGTGATCGCGACGATGTGCGCCTCGTTGAACGCGTGGTCCAGGCTCGACCCACGGTGGCCCGACGTCCCGAACACCACCTTCTGCGCGGGATCGTCGACGTCGGGGGAGAGGTCGTAGTAGGCGCCGACCACGGCGTCCACGTCGATGAGGTCCTGGGGCTGGGCGGGCGTACCGGCGCGTGGGTCCATGGACCGATCCTGCCACTGGTGGGGGTGTCGGTGCCGCCCCGGTCGCGGTGCCGAGCATGCGGTCGTCGTCATGATCGGGCCGGATCTGGACGACAACCGCATGGTCGACGAGCGGCAACCGCATGGTCGGCACCCCTGGCCCGTGAACGCGGCCCGACGACGTCTCGTCAGAAACGTAGGCTGGTCACCATGTTCCCGCCTCAGGTACCCACGACCGACGTGTCCGAGCTCGACGCCGAGCACCCCGTCCCCGAGGGCGTCGTGCTCCTCGACGTGCGCGAGCAGGACGAGTGGGACGCGGGCCACGTGCCCGACGCCGTCCACATCCCCCTCGGCGAGCTCCCCGTCCGCTGGGGCGAGCTCGACCCCGACGTGCCGATCCTCGTGATCTGCCACTCGGGCGGCCGGTCGGCGCGCGCCGCGGCGTGGCTCAACCAGGGCGACTTCGACGCGACCAACCTCGACGGCGGCATGGTCGCGTGGTCGCAGCGAGGGTTCCCGGTCGAGCGGTAGAGGACGCCGCGGCAGACCTGCCGTGCCGGGACCGCAGCAGCGTCATCTCGGCCGTGCCCTTCGGTCCTACTACACTTCCCCCATGGCCAAGAACTCGACGCCCGACTTCGTGCTGCGCCCCTTCGAGGGCCTCCCCGGGGAGACCGACTGGGTCGCCCTGCGAGAGGTCGTCCCGTCGGCCTCGGCACCCGCCCGCACGACGAAGGAGCTCGGTGCGCGCGACGTCCTCGTGGTGACGGTCCTTCCCGCCGGGTGGGCCGCGCTGCACCGCCAGGACGGCACGATCCTCCTGGCCCTCCAGACCATCGCAGGGTCCGGGGACACGAGCCGCGACCTCGCGGCCGCCCTCCTGGAGGCCATCGAGGCCGAGCCGGGCACGTCGATCGAGCTGGGCGAGCTGCCCGGCCCGGGTCCGCGCCTGCAGGACGTCCTGGACCTGTCGGTGCCGTTCGACGTCACGGTCCACGACGACTTCTCGTTCTGGCTCGACCCCTCGACGGACGTCACGCCGGACCTCAAGGCGTCGCTCGACCAGGCGTCGGAGTCGATCGTCCCCACGGTCAAGCTCTCCTCGGTCGAGTCGGCCTACTGGTGCTCGATGAGCCGCGAGTTCCTGCGCTGGGCCTGGCCCGTGGGCGAGGAGGCGCTGATCGACGCGATCTCACGTCTGCACGCCAAGCGGGAGTCCGGCCTCGGTGGTGGCAAGTTCGTCGGCGCGTTCCGTTCGAGCGGTCTGCTGGTCCCGGTGTGGGAGCTGCCGCGCGGCACCGAGGCGGCCGACGTCGAGGAGCCCGCGAAGGAGCTCAAGGCGAAGCTCGACGCGGCGCTCGCGGTCACCGAGCCGCTCGACGCGAACGAGCGCCGTGCGCGGGCGGGCATCGTGTCCCGTCAGGTCACGCTGCGCTGATCTCGGCGCCGAGGGCATAGAGGTTCGGCAGGGGGCGACAGCACCCGGGCGGCGCCGGTACGGCGCCCGGGTGCTGACGCCCCCTTCGCCTGCGCTCTCCGGCGTCACCCGGGCACGCCCCGAGGGTGCGTGCTCTCGGCACGGTCGCGACGTCGCGACCGACCGCCGAGCGGGCGCAGGCAGCAATACCTCGTCAAGAACCCGGGCACACCGTTCCCGGGGGCGGCCGTGACTTTGCCACCAAGAGTGTGGCAAACTGCGGGAAACTCTTTGCACTACTAGGCTGGACGGCGTGAACGCGGACCATCGGTCGACCGAGTCAGGAAAGAACACCACCACCGGAACCACCGGCGAGACCGTCGGCGTCCCCGCGAACGGGACGCACGCGCTCCCGGTGGCCAAGACCCCGCGTCCCGCGCCGCTCGCAGGCGGCGGACGGCAGAAGCAGCGCGTGGCGGTGATCATCCCCGCCAAGGACGAGGCGCGCCGCATCGCGGCGACCGTCCGCGCGGCCAAGGCGATCCCCCACGTGGACCTGGTCCTGGTCGTGGACGACGGCAGCGAGGACAGCACCCAGCACGTCGCGCGCGAGGCGGGCGCCGTCGTCGTGCGGCACTCGCACAACCGCGGCAAGGCCGCGGCCATGGAGACGGGCGCCGCGGTCGTCGCGATGCGCGACGTCGCCGACCGGCCCGCGCGCCTCCTGCTCTTCATCGACGGCGACCTGGGGGAGACGGCCGTCAACACGTCGCCCCTCGTCGACCCGGTGCTCAACGGTGCCGCGGACATGTCGATCGCCCTGCTCCCGCCGCAGCCCGGTGCGGGTGGCCGCGGCATCGTGGTGGGCGCCGCGCGCCGCGCGATCCAGTCGATGACGGGGTGGACGCCCACGCAGCCGTTGTCGGGCATGCGCTGCCTGACACGTGAGGCCTTCGAGGCTGCGACTCCGCTCGCCCGCGGCTGGGGCGTCGAGACCGGCCTGACGATCGACCTGCTCCGCAAGGGGTACGTCGCGGTCGAGGTGCCGTGCGACCTGCACCACCGGCCGTCCGGCTCGGACCTCAAGGGTCAGATCCACCGCGCGAACCAGTACCGCGACGTGCAGCTCGCGGTCGGGGCGCGGCGCGTGCGCAGCGCGATCGACGCGCTGAGCGGCAACAAGCACTCGAAGTAGTCCTTCACGACGAAGCGCCCGGGCGGTCTCCGCCCGGGCGCTTCGTCGTCCTACCTGCCCGACGCCGCAGGTTCAGCCGCGTCGCCGGGGGCGGCTGCGTCGTCGGGCAGGGGAGGCGTGACGCCCGACGACGCCGCTCCCGTCCGCGCGGACTCGTCCCCCGGGAGCACGGGCGCGCTCCGCAGGGCCAGCAGCCCCACGAGGGGGACCGCCGTGAACAGCATGACCGTCGCGATGCGGACCCCGTAGTCGTTGACGACGGCCCCGCCGAGGGCGGCCAGCAGGAGCGCCAGCAGCAGCGGCCGCAGGATCGGCCACTGCTCCTCGGTCCGCGCGAACCACCTCGGGTTCCAGCGGAGGGTGCGCCACAGCATGAGCGCGGTCGCGATCACGATCACGAGCGTGAGCCAGGCCGGGACGCCGCTCGTGACCGTGCGCAGGGCGTACCCGGCCTTGCGGGCGATCGTCTCCCAGGCCGTGCCGTCGATGACGGACTGCACGAAGATCCCCAGGTGCGAGCGCTCGGCCACGGGCTGCATCCAGTCGAGCACCCCGATCACACCGACGAGCAGCACTCCGGCGACGCCGATCAGGAACAGCCGCTGCCACGTCACCCGGACGTTCGCGACGTGGAGCACGAGGACCGCGCACGCGGGCACGAGGACGAGCCCGCCGCCGACGTCGGCCCCGAGCGTCGGCCAGAGGTCGACCACGGTCGCGACCGCGCCGATCCCGGCCGTGGCCAGGACGGCCATGACCTTGTGCCCGCGACGCAGGAGGATCGTCGCGACCGCCGCGGCCGTGAAGAGCGCGGCGACGACGTACACCGAGTAGGTCGGGTTGCCGTAGCCGTAGAACCGGCCGCCGAGCGTCGGGGACGGGCCGAGCGGGCTCCCCCTGTGCAGGGGCGTCCCGAGGACCGCGTCGAGGGTCAGGACCGCGAACGTGATGCCGGCGATCAGGGCAGGGCCCGCCCAGGTCGGGCGGCGTGGCGCGAGCCCGCCGATGCCGGCGACGATCGCGGTGCAGCCGATCATCGCGGCCCACATCGCGGCGCTCGTCGCGGAGAAGCGCCACCATGCCCAGGTCGTCATGAGGAAGAGCCCGGCGGGCATCGCGGCGAGGAACAGCAGGGTGCCGTCGGCGACCCGTCGGGCGACCTGCGCGGACCGGGGGCGCTTGGTGGCCAGCCGAGGGACCAGGAACAGGGCCGCGGCGAGGATCGCGAGCGCGATCCACAGCGGGATCGTCGTGACGCTTCCCGCGACCCCGCGCAGCGCGTGGTCGCGCAGGGTCAGGTCGGCGAGCTGGTCGACGGACGTCGCGACGTCGGTGGGTCGCGGTGCCGACGACACGAGGGGCGCACCGGTGAACTGGGACGGCTGAGGCACGGTCGCCGCGTCGAGGACCGTCGTCGGGACGTCGAGCAGGCGCACGACGCCTTCCCACTTGGTCGATGCGGCGGAGAGGAACCGTGGTGTGGACTCGCCGGCCGCGTCGGCGAGCGCGACCCCGAGCGTGGGGCGGGCGCCCGCAGGGTTCCCGACGTCGACGACGAGGACCGTCGCGGGCGTCGGGCTGGCCCGCAGCACGCGCCGGACGGTCGAGTCGATCGCGCGGAGCTGGGTCTCGCGCAGCTTCGTCTGGGCCTCGGCGGCGGCCTCGGCCTCCTCGGCGGTGACGGCCGGCTCGGCCGGCTCGCCGTCGGCCGTCCCGTCGACGTCACCGACGTCACCGACGTCACCGACGTCGCTGGTCTCGCCGGTGTCGCTGGTCGGCAGCGTGCCGAACGGCGCAGCGCCCGCGTCCACCATCGTCACGGGGCAGGAGAAGGCAGCGGCCGGGTCCGCCAGAGCCTGCTCGACCCCGAGGTAGCGCTCGACGCTCCCGTCCGTGCCGGCCAGCGCGAGCGCCGCCCCGGGGCCGACGGCGGTCGCGCACACCCCGCCGTCGGCGAGCTGGTCGCCGAGCACCCCGAGACGAGGCTTGAACTCCGAGGAGGCCTGGAGCGTCGTGAGCGGTTCCCAGCCGGAGACCGTGGCGGGAGCCGGCTCCGTGGACCCGTCGTCGGCGGGTGCTGCGGGCTCCACGCGCCACGGGGCGCACCCCCACGTCCCGTCCTGCACCTCGCCGGTCACGGGCGCGCGGCCGGCGGAGAGCGCGAGCCAGCCCGCCCCGGCGCACTGCCCGCTGCGGCCCGTCACGCCGGGCGAGATGCCGCCTGCGCTCGCGCCGTCGCGCATCATGCCCCACAAGGTGGGGGTGACCGCGGGGGAGAGGTCCGTCCAGCGCACGCCCGACGTCCCGACGACGACCACGGGCGTGCCCGGCGCGGCGACGAGCTCGCCCCGTCCCGAAGGCACCGCACCGGCCGCCGGGAGGCTCTTCGGGGCCGGGACCACGACGAGGGCGAGCAGCACGACGGCGAGGAGCGCCCCACCGACGGAGAGGACGACGGCGGGCATGCGCCGCACGGGGGCGTCGGTCCGTGGGTCGACGACCTCCGTGCCCGGTCGACCGTCGGCGAACCACGCGGCGCCGAGCAGGCATGCCGCCATGACCAGGGTGAACGCGGCGACGACGATCCCCGAGTCGTTGGCCAGGGTGCCCACGACGGCGACCGTCACCACCGAGACCACGGTCGTCCGGAGGTGAGGCCACGTCTCGTACTGCGCGCGGAGCCCGGCCGGGCGGAAGCGGACCGGCCCCACGAGCACGAGACAGGCGGCGACGCACAGGAGCGTCACCGCGGCGCCCCCGAGGTTCGCGACCGTGGCCCAGGCGCCTGCGGCCTTGGACGCGATCACCCCGAGAGCGTCGCCGTCGAGGACGTTTCCGAAGAACGTGCCCAGGTGCGAGGGCTTGCCCGGTCGAAGCCAGTCGATCGCGGCCACGAGCCCGACGACGACGACCGTCAGGACGGCCGCCGCAGCGACCCGTCGCACGGTGAACCGGGCGCCCGCGACCCCGACCACCAGCACCGTGAACGCAGGGACCAGAGCGATGATGCCCCCGAAGTCGGCACCGAAGGCCGGCCACCCGTCGATGACGACCGTGACGACCCCGATCACGGACGTCGCGACGATCGCGGCACGGCGTCGGCCCAGGGCACCGAGCCAGGCGGCGACAGCACCCGCGAGGACGAGCGCGCTGGCCGCGTAGACCGCGAACGTCATGTTGCCGAACCCGTAGAAGCGCGCCCCGAGGGACGGTGTCGACCCGAGGATCGAGCCCTGCTGGAGCACCGTGCCCGTGAGCCCGTCGACCGTCAGGATGAGCCACGTGATGCCCGCGGCCGACGCGGCGAGCCGCCACCGGCCCGGGGGCAGCGCACGCGAGAGGACCCAGGCAACGAGCGCGACCGCGACCGTCCCGACGACGCACCACAGCGCCGCCGTGAAGGTCGGTGCCGACGAGACCCACCACCGGGACAGGGCCGCGAGGTACGCCCCCGCCGGAGCGGTCGCGGCGAGCAGCAGGGCCGCCACGGCGAGTCGCGTCGCGACCGGGCCCACGCCCGCACGGCGGCGTCGACCCAGGAGCACCCCGCCGACCGCCGCCGCGGCGAGGAGCACCACGGCCCCGACGAACATCGGCATCACGAACGTCGACGTGTTGCTCATCTCGGTGAGGTAGCGACGGTTCTCGACCGTGCGCTCCGTGCTCATGCGGCGCTTCTCGTCGACCTCGAGCGGGGACCCCTGCAGGTCGGAGACGTCCGCTCCCGCGTTCGCCCCGATGGTCGCCGCCAGGTCGGCGAGCGTGACGATCCCGGGCCGACGGGTCGAGGCGGAGGCGAGCCAGCCGGCCGTGGTCGTCCCCTTGCGCCACTCGACGACCACCTGGAGCCCGTGCGCCTCGACCGGCGTGTCGGAGACCCCGGCGACGACGACCGTCGACCCCGTGGGCACGGTGTCGACCAGGTGGCTCAAGGTCTCGTCGAGGCCCTGGAGGGCCTCACGCCGTTCCGTCGGGTCGGACGGGAGCTCGCCGAGGTCGACGACCGTCACGGGGCACCGGGTGAGGTCCTCGGGTGACAGAGCAGTCAGGTCGGTCGCGTACCGCGAGACGGCACCGGTCTCGTCGGCGAGCGCGATCGCCCCGCCGGGGCCGACGGCCGTCGAGCACGCCCCCGTCGCCGAGATCCGCGTGCCGAGGGTTCCCGGCGTCCCGGTCATGGCGTGCGTGACAGGGGGCGACGACTCCACGGTCGGGTCGACGGTCAGCGACTCCCACCCGACGACCTGCCCAGGACCGACCGTCCCGGGGGTGCTCGACTGGACCGTCGGCATCGGGAGGCAGTCGAGCGGTACGTACGAGCCGGACTCGTCCGACTCGGGGTCGGGCGGGAGCTGGTCGGGGTCGTCGCTCGGGACGGGCTGGGGCGGGAGGGGCTTGCCGCCCGTCGAGAGCGTCAGCCAGGCGTCGACCGGGCACGTCACGGTGGTCGCGGTCCGCACCGAGATCGACGCCGCGGACCCCTCCCGGAGCATCGTCCACAGGGTCGGGGTGGACGTCTGGCTCACGTCGGACCAGTGGAGCCCACCGATCCCGACGACGACCGTCGGCTTCGTCGCCGGCTCGCCGGCCGTCGGGGTCGCGGCGACCGCTGCTGCGGGCAGCGCCGTCCCGACGAGCGCCGTGAGTGCGAGGAGCAGTGCGACGAACCCGCGGCGACGGGTGCGACGAGTGGTCTGTACGGGGGCCGGTTTCGTCACCGGACCAGCGTACGGGGGTCGCCGCGGGTGACCCGCCGAAGCGGGCGCGCGGTCACCGATCCTCCACACGGTCGGCGCACCTTGGACGAGGGCAGGGCCGATCCGGTGGGGTCGGCGTCGTGCTGCCGGTCAGTCCCTGCCGGGAGCGCTCTGGCCACTGCCGCCCGGCGCGTCAGGCTGCGGTGCGGCGCCGTCGTCGTCCTCGGTGAGGCCTCGCGTCGCGGGTGAGCCCCTGTCGGGGGCGGGTCCGGTCGGGGCGGCAGGATCGGTGGGCTCGGCGCGCGCGGCTCGCTCCGCGGGCCGAGCCGGCGGCGGGGCCGCCGCCGTGTCGCCCGACAGGTAGCGCAGCCAGCCGGAACCCGGGTCGCCCTCGATGACGAGCGCCCGGGTGAGCAGGGTCAGCGGGATGGCGAGGATCGCACCCAGCGGGCCGATGACGAGCGTCCAGAACACGACCGAGAAGAAGCTCAGCGTGAGGCTCAGGTTCACGGCGTCGGCCACGAACTTGGGCTGCACCAGGACCTGCAGGACCACGTTGACGACGCAGTACACGGCGACCACGCCCAGCGCGAGCGGCCAACCGCCCACGACGAGCGCCATGACCGCCGGCGGGACCAGACCGAGCACGAACCCGATGTTGGGCACGAAGTTCGTGACGAACGCGAGGATCGCCCAGACCGCCGGGGCCGGGACCCCCATCCACCACAGCGCCAGGCCGTCGATGATCGCGACGACCGCACCGAACGACGCGTTGACCACGAAGTAGCGGCGGACGCCCGAGTTGTACGCCGTGATGCGGTCGAGGGTCGCGGGGCGCTGCCCCCCGAAGCGCGAGCGCGCGTCCTGGTAGCGCGTCGCGTCGGCCGCCATGAAGATCACGTAGGCGAGCACGAAGAAGAAGGCCGTGAGGACCGACATGACGGTCCCCCCGATCGTCGCGGCGAAGCCCGCGATCGTGCTCGGGTCGAGCCACGACGTCACGGCGTCCGTGACCTGCCCCTCGACACCGAACGACTCCAGCCATGTCGTGGCCTGCGAGACCATGGCCGACAGGTCGTCGAGGTACTGCCCCACGAGGTCCGCGAACTGCACGCCCGCGAACGCGAGGAGCGCCGCGAGCGCGCCCAGGATCAGGTAGGCGACGACGATCGTCGCGGTCGTGGCCGCCCACCGGGGCCACCCGCGCCGCTGGAGCGGGGCCCGGACAGGCTGCACGATGATGACCACGACCGCAGCGAGTGCCAGGGGGCCGAACAGGCTGCGCGCGAAGTAGACCCCCGCGAGGACGATCACGGCGGCGGCCAGGCTGAGCAGGGTGCGGGTCGAGGGGGCCAGACCTGGCGGACGAGCGGCGTCCTGCAGTGCGGTCATCTGGGCGGTGCTCCTCGGTAGGTCGGTACGTCAGGTCGAATGATGCCTGCCGGTCAGGCGGTCCGCACGACCAGACCGCCCGGCTCGACCCAGGCCTCGAGCTCGACGGCCCGGCCCAGGAGGTCGCCGTCGACCTGCGCCTGCTCGCCGCCCTCGACACGGACCCGGACGCGCTTGGCGCGCGCGTGGTCGATCCGGCCGATCTTCGCAGGCAGGTCGTTGCGCACCCCGAAGCCCTGCATGACGACGTCGCCGAACAGCTGCGCCCAGCCCACGACCCCGCCCCGGGTGTCGATCGCGGCGACGTCGAGGATGCCGTCGTCGAGCACCGCGTCGGGCAGCAGCGTGATGCCGCCCGGCAGCTTGCCGCAGTTCCCGACCAGCAGCGTGCGGAGCTTGGCGTGGACCGGGGGCGTGTCGTCGAGCTGGATCTGGGCGCGCAGGCGACGACCGTGCAGGTGGCGGATGCCCGCGACGAAGTACGCGACCCAGCCGACCCTGGCCTTGAGGGTCGCGTCGGCGTCGGCGACCATCGCGGCGTCGAAGCCGAGCCCCGCGATGACGAGGAAGATGTGCGCGGTCTCGGTGTCCTGCTCGGGGAGGGCGTCGTCTGCGCCGGCCGTCCCGGTCCCGGTGCCGGCCTCGTCCGCCTCGCCCGTCCCGGGGGCATCACCGGTCGCGTCGTCGCCGGCCGCACCCGCTCCCGGGGTGCCGGTCCGTGCGGGGTCGCGCGCGGCGCCGTCGGGCTGCGCGAACTCCAGGACACGCGCCCACCCGACGTCGATCACGCGGTCCGCACCCGCGACGACGATGCGCAGGGCCTCGTCCGGGTCGGCGACGGGCAGGTCCAGGTTGCGTGCGAGGAGGTTGCCCGTGCCGAGCGGCACCAGGCCCATGGGCTTGCCCGTGCCGACCATGCCCTCGGCGACGGCCCGGACCGTGCCGTCGCCGCCGACCGCGACGACGATGTCGGCGCCGCGGGCCAGGGCCTCGCGGGTCTGCCCGACGCCAGGGTCCTCGATCGTGGTCTCGAGCCACAGGGGTTCGGGCAGGTCGGCCTCGGCGCACACGCGCCGGACCGTCCGTTCGAGGTTCGCGACGGCGGGCTTGGACGGGTTCGCGACGAACGCGATGAGCTGGCCGACATCCTCCGCGAGGGCCTCGGTGACCGCGAGCGGGGGGTCGAGGCGGCGTCGGCGTCGCTGCTGCGACCAGACAGTCATCGCGACGGTGAGCGCGATGGCGGAGATGGCGACCGCCGCGACCCCCAACCACATTTCCCAACCCATGTCCGACACGGTAGCGCTCGGGGTGCCGGGGGTGACGTGCGAGCCCGCCGAAGGTGACGTACTCGACTGCCGTGACGCTCACGGTCACCCTCGGCGGTCTCCCGCGCCTCGCTCCCACGCGGCCCACAGCTGCGCGTACCGGCCACCGGCCTCGCACAGCGCGTCGTGCGTCCCCGACTCGACGATCCGTCCCGCCTCCATGACGATGACACGGTCCGCGGTCCGGGCCTGGCTCAGCCGGTGCGCGATGACGACGGCGGTCCTCCCCGACAACGCTGCCCGTGCGGCCCGGTCGAGGGCCGCGGCGCCGTCGGTCCCGACCTCCGCGGTCGCCTCGTCGAGCACGACGACCGCCGGGTCGAGCAGCACGATCCGCGCGAGCGCGAGCTGTTGCGCGCGGTCGGGCGACAGGTCGAGCCCGCCCGCACCGACGACGGTGGCGAGGCCGTCCGGCAGGTCGTGCGCCCAGTGCGCCTCGACCGCGTCGAGGGCCGCGGTCAGCTCGGCGTCGCTCGCGTCGGGCGCCGCGAGGCGCAGGTCCTCGGCGAGCGTCCCGCTGAAGACGTGGACCTCCTGGCTCACCATCGCGGCGCCGTTCCGTCGGCCGGCGGAGTCGTTCATGGCCCGACGGCGTCGCCCCGGTGCCTCGCCCAGGACGCGCACGGCGCCGCGCGTCGGGCGGTGGATGCCCATCGCGAGCTTCGCGACCGACGTCTTGCCGGCCCCCGACGCTCCGACGAGCGCGACGTGCTCTCCCTCGGCGACGTCGAGGTCGACCTCGGTCACGACGTCGCGCCCCGGCGTGTAGGCGAACGTCACGCCACGGAGCGCGACGGCGGAGCGTGTCCCCCGGGAGGTGGCTGCCGGTCCGGGGCGGTCACCCTGGGCGGGGTTCTCGTCACCCCCGGCGGAGATCCGGTCACCCTCGGCGGACAGGGCGTCACCCTCGGCGGTCCCTGCCGTCGCCGTCGCCGTCGCCGTCGTCACGCCCACGAGCCGCGCGAGTCCCGCGCCGGCCTTCTGGATCTCGTCGAACTCGCCCAGCACCGTCCCGATCGGCCCGAACAGCCGGTGGAAGTACAGCGCGGCCGCGGTCGCCGCACCCACCGTCACGGCGTCGCCGGAGACGAGCCAGAACCCCACCGCCAGCACGGCTCCGAGCCCGATCAGCTCGGCGACGTTGAGCCGGTTGTAGAAGCGGGTGAGCAGCCCGATCCCGGTCAGAGACAGGTCGATCGCCCGCAACGACGACCGGGCGACGAGCGTCTCGTGCCGGTCGCCGTGGCCGAGCGTCGTGACCGTCGTCGCGCCCGCGACGGTCTCGATGACCTGCTCGGTGCGCTGCGCCTCGGCGACGCGCACCTCCCGGTACACGGGGCCCGAGCGGCGCAGGAACCAGCGCAGCGACACGACCTGCAGGGGAGCGGCCGCGATCGCGGCGAGCGCGAAGCGCCAGTCCAGGGCGCCGAGCCCCACGAGCGTCAGGACGATCGTGAACGCGGCCGACGTGACCGCGGGCAGCACGCCCGAGATCGCCTCGCTCACGGCGTCGACGTCTCCCGAGACGCGGGCGACGACGTCGCCGACGCCCGCTCGCTCGACCTGTTCGAGGGGAAGGTCGAGCGCGCTCGCGAGGACGTCCTCGCGCAGGTCGGCGAGCGCTCCCTCGCAGATCCGGGCGAGCAGGGTCTGGCCGAGGTAGCCGAGGCCCGCGCTCAGCACGCCGGCCCCGAGGAGCAGCAGCGCGTAGCGGACGAGGTCGGAGGTCTCGCCGCCCTCCGCGACGACGTTGACCAGGGCCCCGAGCAGCGCGGGGGTCGCGAGGCCTGCGACGGACCCGGCCAGGAGGACCGCGACGGTCCCGGCGAAGAGCCACCGGCGTCGTGTGAGCATGCGCCACAGGGCCGCGTTGGTCGCGGCGGTCGTGGCGACGGGCAGGATCTCGTGCGCCGGGGCGGCGCGGTCCGCCACGCTCGGGGCGTGGGCGCTCACGAGGCGACCAGCTCGACGTCGGCATCGGAAGAGCCGTCGAGCCCGGTACCTCCGGCGGCCCCGCTCACGGCCACCACCACGTGGTCGCACACCGCGAGGAGCGTCGGGCTCGTCGTGACGAGAAGCAGCGCTCGGTCGGGCAGGTCCCGGAGACCCGCGGCGATCCGGGCCTCGGTCACGGTGTCGACGGCGGTCGTCGGGTCGTGCAGCACGAGGACGGGTTCGGGTCGGTGCAGCGCCCGTCCGAGGACGAGGCGTTGGCGCTGTCCGCCGGACAGGTGCTGGCCGCGGCCGGTCAGGTGGGTGTCGAGGCCGTCGGGCAGGTGCCCGAGCACCTCGGTCGTCCCGGACGCGTCGAGCGCGCGCGGGTCGAGCGGACCGTCGGGCGCGAGGTTGTCGCGCACGGTCGTGCTGAACAGCGACGCGTCGTGCCGGGCCGCGAAGACGAGGGTGCGTCCGGTCGCGGGGTCGAGCGTCGAGAGGTCGGTCCCGTCGACGACGACGGCCCCGGGTGGGGCGGGTGCGCGGCACCCGAGGACGTCGACGAGCGCGGCCGCGTCTCCGGCGTCGGGCAGGACGATGCCCACGACCTGGCCGCGGCGGACCGTGACGGGCCCGAGCGCGGAGCCGCCGAAGGTTCCGGCGACGGTCATCGAGCCGCCCGACGGCGTCGCGCCCGCCGCACCCGTGTGCACAGGCCGGGCCGCGGAGCTGTGGACGGTGGGCTCGCCGAGCAGGCGGAGCAGGCGTCGTGCGGACGCCCGCTTCTGCGCGAGCTCGACGCCCAGGAACCCGGTCCGGGACATGGGCTCCTGGACGAACTGCGCGAGGCCGACGACGGCGACGAGCTCGCCCACGGTGATCTGCCCGGCGAGCGCCATGCGGCCCGCGAACAGTGCGACCACCGCGAGGAAGACCACCGAGAGCACCTCGCTGACGGCCTGGTATGCGGCGCGGGAGCGAACGGCGCGCAACGCGGCTGCGAGGGAGCCGCGGCTCGCGCGGCGGTAGCGGTCGGAGGCCGCCTGCTCCGCGCCCAGCCCCTTGAGGACGCGCAGCCCGGTGACGAGGTCGGTCGCGAGTCCGCCCGCGCGCGCCGCGGTCTCCTGCTCGGCCTCGCTGCGCGCCTCGAGCGGGACGGACAGCCGGTGCATGACGAGCAGCATCACGGGGGTCGCGACGAGGACCGCGACGCCGAGCGGGACGGAGACGAGGAGGAGGCTCACGGCGGTCGTGCCGATCGCGGCGAGCGCGCCGAGCTGTCCCGTGACGAGCCAGGCGATCCCCGCGACGCGGTTCGTGTCGGAGGACGCGATGGTCAGGGTCTCGCCCGCCGCGCGGCGGTGCGCCATGCCGCGTTGGTCGAGGACGCGCGCCACGGTGAGCTGTCGCAGGTCGTGTGCGGCGAACGAGAACGCGCGGACGGTCGAGCGCATGCCGATGCGCCAGGCCATGGTCAGGACGAGGAAGACCGCTGCGAGGACGCCGAGCCACAGGCCGAGCGCGGCGCCGTCGCGCGGCATGATCGCGCGGTCCACGACGACGCCGATCAGGACGGGCACGAGCGCCTCGGCGACCTGGTGCACCATGAAGCCGCTCGCGCCCGCGGTCAGCAGGAGCCACCGCCGGTCGCCCGCGAGGACGAGACGGAAGATGCCGCCGACGGTCGTCGGCGCTGCGTCGCCGGCTGCCGGCGGGGGAGGAGAGCCCGGCTCCGGGCGTGCGGCAGGGCGAGGTCGGAGGGGCATGCTTGCTAAGGTAATGCTTACCTTCCTGAGCCGATGTGAGATAGCCTGCCCAATCATGTCGCTCATCGGCCAGGAACTCTCCGCCCCCCTCGTGTCCGTCCGATTCCCGGGCGGCGGTCACGAGACCACCGGCGACCCGCGTGACTCCGACGACGTCGAGGCCGCCGCGCTCCTGGCGGCCGCGCGCGAGGTCCGGTCCGTGTCGACGTCCCACTTCCCGCCCAGCACCCCGGGGCTGTGGCCCGTGCACGTGCACGCGTTCCACGAGCTGCTGTGGGGCACGCAGGGCGTGCTGACCGTCGAGACCGAGCACGGCTTCTTCGCGGTCCCGCCGACGATCGGCCTGTGGATCCCGGCGGGGGTCGCGCACGCGGTCCAGACGGCCGGCGGCACGGGCTTCTACTGCACGTACGTGGACGCGGACGTGTCGGCGTCGCCCGGGCCGCCCGCGTCCGGCCAGGTGCTCGCGGAGGACCCCTTCGTCGCGGTCCTCGACCGCGCGCACCGCACCACCGCGGTCTCGGTGCCGCCTGCGGCGCGCGAGCTCATGGTCCACCTGTCGCAGCGCGACATGCCCCCGGCGGCCCGACGGCGCAGCGAGCGCGTCGTCGTCGACCTCCTGTCTCCCGTGGACGTCACGCCCATGGTGCTGCCCATGCCCTCGGACGCGCGCCTGGCGTCGGTCGCCAGGCGTCTGCTGGACGACCCTGCCGACACGCGTTCCCTCGAGGCGTGGGCGCGCGAGGTGTCGGTGAGCGTGCGCAACTTCTCCCGGCTGTTCCACCGGGAGACGGGCATGACGTTCGCGCAGTGGCGGATCCACGCGCGGGTCCGGGTCGCGATCGGGCTGCTCGCGGGCGGGATGCCGGTGGGGACCGTCGGGCGCAGGGTCGGGTACCGGACGCCGAGCGCGTTCGTGCAGTCGTTCCGGCGGGTGCTCGGTCATACGCCGGGCTGGTACGTGGCCTCGGTGAGGGCCGATGCGGAACATCCCCTGGCCGCTGGTGGCGACGATCGGCCGGTCCCGGAGCCGCGAGCCTGGTTAGGGTAGGGATACCTAACAACCTCTGACGGGGACTGTCGCGTCGCCGTCCCCTGCCCGGGAGCCCCTGTGACCCTCGTCCTGCCTGCCCGTCCCGACGCGTCCGACGTGACGTCCCTGGTCGCCGAGCGACCGCCCGTCGCCGAGGAGCACTGGCAGCGGATCGTCGCGGCGATCACCCGCCGCGACTTCCTGATCGGCGCCGGGGCCCTGACGGTCGCCGGGATCCTCGCCGCGTGCGGCGACGGACAGGCCGGGTCCGGCTCGGCCGCGGGTGGGGAGACCCAGCCGTTCGAGCACGACGGCTACCGCACCGACCTTCCCCTGCACCCCGAGCGTGTCGTCGTCCTGGAGGCCCGCGCGGGGCTCGAGTTCGCGCTGCTCGCGGGGCTGCCGATCGTGGCGACCGAGTGGTCCGACGAGAGCCACCTCATGGCGCACCTGCCGCAGGGGGTCGAGCGCCTCGGCGGCTCCAACATCGAGCCCAACGCGGAGTCGATCCTGTCCCACTCGCCCGACATGCTCGTCGTCGGCGCGGGGTGGTGGAACTACTACCAGGAGAACGAGCTGCTGGCCGAGGGCATCGCTCCCGTCCTCGTCGTCGGCGACGACGACCCCGACTGGAAGGCGTCGCTGCGTCGCCAGCTCGCCGCGTTCGGTCGTGAGCAGCAGGCGACCGAGGCGATCGACGCCTACGACGCCACGGTCGCAGACGTCGCCGCCGAGATCGCCCCGCTCGTGGCGGACCGCAAGGTCGTCATCGCGGGCGCCGACGAGGAGGGCTTCTGGATCCAGGAGCCCGACAGCTTCTGCTCGGGCATCGCCCGTGACGTCGGCATGGACCTCGTGCTCCCCGAGGCCGGGCAGAGCAACGGCTCGGTGTCGAGGTACTCGTTCGAGAACCTCGACGTCTTCCACGACGCCGACCTGATCGTCCTCCAGAACCCCGACGACCCCGCGACGACCAACCCCGCCTGGCAGGCCGTGCCCGCCGTCCAGGCGGGCCGCGTCGCCGAGCTCCGTTACGACCGTAACTTCGGGCTCGCCCTGACGGCCCAGGTCTTCGCCGAAGACCTGCGCGAGGCCGCGCGCCTGCTCTGACCCTGGGTCTAGGCCAGGCCGAGGGGCCAGCCTCCGACCATCGCCCTGGTCCGACGCCCGGCCGACCCACGCACCTGGCGGCCGCAGACCCACCGGGCCCACCCGCCACCCCGCCCCACCGGCCGCGACTCCCGCGGCCCCTCCCGAACCAGGACGTCCCATGACCACACGCACCACCCGTCGCTCCGCCCGCTCAGCCCTGGTCGCCGCCTCCGCGGCGACGTTCGCCCTGCTGCTCGGCGCGTGCGCCTCGGGCACCGACGCGGGCTCCGGCTCCGGTGCCGGGGAGGCCGAGACCCGCACGGTCGACAGCGCGTTCGGCGAGACCACGATCCCGACCGACCCGCAGGCCGCGCTCGGTGTCTACACGACCGACCTCGACATGCTCATCACGCTCGGCATCCCGCTCGCGGACTCCCAGCCGATCCGCTCCCAGGGGTACACGAGCTTCCCGTCGTTCTTCGACCAGGAGGCGCTCGAGGGCATCAAGACGTTCGAGAACTTCCCCGAGTACAACTACGAGGAGATCCTCGCCGCGAAGCCCGACGTGATCCTCAACGGCCTGGGCTACGACGACGAGCTCGTGACCAAGCTCCCCGACATCGCCCCGACGTACAGCTTCAACGGGTTCGACGGCCGCGACTGGCGCGAGAGCTTCGCCGAGGTCGCGAAGGCGTTCGACAAGGTCGCCGAGCACGACGCCTGGACCGCGAAGTACCAGGCCAAGGTCGACGACGTGAAGGCGCGGCTCGCCGCGGCCGGCATCGACCCGGTCGTCGGGCCGGTCGGCTACGGCGACGGCGAGGTCATCGTGTCCTGCTACGGCACGCCGTGCCTCGTCTTCAACGACCTCGGCCTGAAGATCACGCCGCTCGCCGAGGGCGAGGAGGGCACCACGCTCGGCACCGAGCAGCTCGAGCAGCTCGCGGGCATCGACTGGGTCTTCACCTCGACGGCCCCCGACGAGAAGACGGGCGAGCTCACCGACCCGTTCGCCGAGCTCGCGGGCAACGGCCTGTGGACGTCGCTGCCGTTCGTCACGAACGGGAACATCGCCGTGCACGACCTCGAGATGATCTACGGCTCGCCCAGCGGCCAGTACGCGTTCCTCGAGGTCGTCGAGAAGGCGCTGCTGCCGTGATGCGCATCCACCGCGCCGAGGTCGTGGCCGTGGAGCGCCTGACCCCCGGCATGATCCGGGTCACGCTCGGCGGCGAGGGCCTCGCGGACTTCGAGTCCACGGGCGTCGGCGACGAGTACCTGCGGGTCTTCCTGCCCACGCCGGGAGAGGCCGAGCCCGTCCTGCCGTTCGCGACCGAGGACTCGTGGGACTACCCCGAGGGCGTCGTCGCGTCGCCCATGCGGACCTACACGGTCCGTGCGGTGCCCGCGCCGGGCGTGGTCGTGATCGACTTCGTCGTCCACGACGGGGGAGTCGCCGCGACCTGGGCCCAGCAGGCGAAGCCGGGCGACGTCGTCGGGCTCAACTCCCCGCGCGGGCTGTACGACCCGCCCGCGGACCTCGCCTGGCAGATCCTCCTCGCGGACGCGACGGGCCTGCCCGCGGTCGGGCGGCTGATCGAGCAGGCCCCGGCGGGCGTGCGCACGCGCGTCGTGGTCGAGGTCCCCGACGCGGGCCACCGACAGTCCTTCCCCGTGAACCCCGACGTCGACATCGCGTGGGTCTACGGCGGCAACGGCCACGGCCCGTGCCGGCTCGAGGAGATCCTGCGGAGCATCGACCTGCCCGACGGCGTCGGGTACGTCTGGTTCGCGGGCGAGACCAAGGTGCTGCGTGCCGTCCGCAAGTACCTGCGCCACGAGCGCGGCCTGCCGGTCACGGCCTACAAGACCATCGGGTACTGGACCGCGAAGGCCGAGGAGTGGGAGGAGCGCTGGGAGAACCTCGACCCGAGCGTCAAGGCGTGGATCGACTCCCTGTGGGCGGACGAGGACCGTGACCAGGAAGAGATCACCGACGCGTACTTCGACAAGCTCGAGTCGCTGGGGCTATGAGATGACGACGACCGAACGCGCTCCCGCACCCGTCCAGGACGGTCCTCCACCCGGCGAGGACCGGGCGACAAGCACCCCCGACAAGGCGCCCGGCCTCGCCGCGACCAACGCGACGCGGACCGCGTGGCTGCTCGTCGCCGTGGGGGTCCTGGTCGTCATGGTCTTCGTGAGCCTCGCCGTGGGCTCCAAGACGATCCCCCTCGCCTCGGTGTGGTCCGCGCTCGTCGGCGCGCCCGGCGCCGACCCGAACGACGTGGTCATCCTGCGCGACCTGCGTCTGCCCCGCACGGCCCTGGGCCTGCTGGTCGGGGTCGCGCTCGGGCTCTCGGGCGCGCTCATCCAGGCGCTGACCCGCAACCCGCTCGCCGACCCCGGCATCCTGGGCGTCAACGCGGGCGCGGGGTTCGCCGTGGTGCTCGGGGTCGCGACGTTCGGCGTCGTCAACATCCAGCAGTACATCTGGTTCGCGTTCCTCGGGGCGATCGTGACGACCGTCGTGGTCTACCTCATCGGTTCGCTCGGGCGCGGGGGAGCGACACCCGTCCGGCTCACGCTCGCCGGCATCTCGATCGGCGCGGTCCTGGGCGGGATCTCGTCGGGGATCACGCTCCTCAACCCGCAGGTCTTCGACAAGATGCGCTACTGGGGCGCGGGCACGCTCAGCAACCGTTCGTGGGAGATGGTCGGGACGGTCACGCCGTTCATCCTCGTGGGCGTCGTGCTCGCGGCCGTCGCCGCACGCCCGCTCAACGCGGTCGCGCTCGGCGACGACCTCGCCCGGTCCCTCGGGGCCAGCATCAACCGCACCCGCACGATCGTGGTCGTCGCGGTCACGCTCCTGTGCGGGGCGGCCACCGCCGCCGCGGGCCCCATCGGGTTCGTGGGGCTCATGGTCCCGCACGTCGCGCGCTGGATCGTGGGCCCCGACCAGCGGTGGATCCTGTCCTACACGCTCGTCATGTCGCCGATCCTGCTCCTGGTGTCCGACGTCGCAGCGCGCCTGGTCCTGCGGCCCGCCGAGCTGCAGGTCGGCATCGTGACCGCGTTCGTCGGCGCCCCGGTCCTCATCTGGCTCGTGCGACGCAGGCAGGTGAGCGGGCTGTGACCGCGCCCGTGCAGACGCCGCCCGCCGAGGACGCCGCGGCTCCGGTGACGCCCCCGGGAACGCCAGGTACGCCGGGTGCATCGCGCGCCCGCCTCGACTTCGGCCGACCCACGCGCGTCGTGCGCTCGCGCCGCGGACGGTTCTCCGCACGCCTCGACGTGCGCGCCGCCGTCGTGACCCTCGTGCTCGTGGTGCTCGCCGCGGCCGTGGGCGTCGTCGCGCTCGGGGTCGGCGACTACGCCGTCGCCGTGCCCGACGTGCTGCGCGCCCTCACCGGCGACGCCCCCGAGGTGATCCGCATGGTCGTCGTCGAGTGGCGCCTCCCGCGCGTCCTCCTCGCGATCCTGCTCGGCGGCGCCCTCGGCATGAGCGGCGCGATCTTCCAGTCCCTGACCCGCAACCCCCTCGGCAGCCCCGACATCATCGGGTTCAACACGGGCGCGTACACCGGGGCGCTCGTCGTGATCCTGCTGCTCGGCGGGTCGTACAGCGCGGTCGCCGCCGGGGCCATGATCGGCGGGCTCGCGACCGCGGGCATCGTCTACCTGCTCGCATACAAGAACGGCGTCCAGGGCTTCCGGCTCATCATCGTCGGCATCGCGATCAGCGCCATGCTCGCGTCCGTCAACACGTGGCTCATCCTCAAGGCCGACCTCGCGCGCGCCATGGCCGCCGCGACCTGGGGAGCGGGCAGCCTCAACGGGCTGTCCTGGACCCAGGTCCTGCCCGTCGTGCTCATCCTCGCGGTCCTCGTGCCGCCCCTGGTGCTCCTGGGGCGACGCATGAACGTCCTCGAGATGGGCGACGACGCCGCGCAGGCCCTCGGCGTCCGCTCCGAACGCACGCGGCTCTCGCTCGTCGTCGTGGGGGTCGCGCTCACCGCGCTCGTCACGGCCGCGGCCGGACCCATCGCGTTCATCTCGCTCGCCGCGCCCCAGCTCGCCCGACGGCTCACGCGCGGCGCGACCGTCGGCCTCGCGTCCTCGGCCGCCATGGGCGCCGCGCTGCTCGCCGCGAGCGACCTCGTCGCGCAGCGGGCGTTCGCGCCCACGCAGCTCCCCGTGGGCGTCGTGACCGTCAGCATCGGCGGCTGCTACCTCGTGTGGCTGCTCGCCCGGGAGGCGAGGCGGCAGTGAGCACCCGGACCCGCACGGCCCCGACCAGCCCCACCCCTCCCGAGGAGACGGCGATGACCGCCACGACCACGACGCCGGCTACCCCGGCGACCACGACCCCGACCGCGGCCGACGCGCCCGCAGGGGGCGACGCCGTCGGGCCGCCTGTCCCGGGTACGCCGGACGTGCCCGGCGAGCCTCGGCTGCGCGCCGAAGGGCTCAGCATCGGGTACCACGAACGCATCGTGTCCCAAGGGCTCGACGTCGCGATCCCGGACCGGTCCTTCACCGTGATCGTCGGGCCCAACGCGTGCGGCAAGTCGACCCTGCTGCGCGCCCTGTCACGGCTGCTCACCCCGAGCGCCGGGCAGGTCGTGCTCGACGGGAAGACCATCACGTCCTACAAGGCCAAGGAGGTCGCGCGACGGCTCGGGCTCCTGCCCCAGACGTCGATCGCGCCCGACGGCATCACCGTCGCCGACCTCGTCGCCCGCGGCCGCTACCCGCACCAGAAGCTCCTGCGGCAGTGGTCGCGCGAGGACGAGGACGCCGTCGTACGGGCGCTCGCGGCCACGCAGGTCACGCCGCTGTCGGCGCGGCCCGTCGACGAGCTGTCGGGCGGCCAGCGCCAGCGTGTGTGGGTGTCCATGGTGCTCGCCCAGGAGACCGAGCTGCTGCTGCTCGACGAGCCCACGACCTTCCTCGACATCGCGCACCAGATCGAGCTGCTCGAGCTGTTCGGCGACCTCAACCGCGAGGGCCGCACGCTCGTCGCGGTGCTGCACGACCTCAACCACGCCTGCCGCTACGCGACGCACCTGGTCGCGATGAAGGACGGGGCCGTGGTGGCGCAGGGGGCGCCGGGCGAGATCGTGACGGCCGAGCTGGTCGAGGAGGTGTTCGGGCTGCGCTGCACGATCATCGACGACCCTGTCACGGGGACCCCGCTGGTGATCCCGCTGGGCCGCCGAGGGTGACGCTCCAGCCCGCCGAGGGTGACGTGCCGGTCACCCTCGGCGCCCGTGCGCGTCACCGTCGGCGCCCCCGCGCGTCACCGTCGGCACCGGCGTACGTCACCGTCGGCGGGCCCCGTGCCGCGCCCTCCCGCACGTTGGATACCCTCTAGTGGTGATCGATCTTCGACTTCTGCGCGACAACCCCGACGTCGTCCGCGCCAGCCAGGTGGCTCGCGGCGACGACCCCGCCCTCGTGGACCAGGCGCTCGACGCCGACTCCCGCCGTCGCAGCGCGCTGACGGACTTCGAGCAGATGCGCGCCGAGCAGAAGTCCCTGGGCAAGAAGGTCGCGCAGGCGAAGGGCGACGAGAAGACCGCCCTGCTCGCGCACACCAAGCAGCTCGCGGAGGGCGTCAAGGCCCGCCAGAAGGACGCTGACGACGCCGAGGCGCAACTCAAGACGATCCTGTACAAGATCTCGAACGTGATCGAGGGGGCGCCTCCCGGCGGCGAGGACGACTACGTCGTGCTCCGCGAGGAGGGCACCGTCCGTGACTTCGCGGCCGAGGGCTTCACGCCCCGCGACCACCTCGAGCTGGGCGAGGGCCTGCGCGCGATCGACACCGAGCGCGGTGCCAAGGTGTCGGGCGCCCGCTTCTACTACCTGACGGGGGTCGGGGCGCGCCTCGAGCTCGCGCTGCTCAACGCGGCCATGGACCAGGCGACGCAGGCGGGCTTCACGCCCGTCATCACGCCGACGCTCGTGCGCCCCGAGATCATGCAGGGCACGGGCTTCCTGGGCGAGCACGCGGACGAGATCTACCGCCTCGAGGCCGACGACCTGTACCTGGTCGGCACGAGCGAGGTCGCGCTCGCGGGCTACCACTCGGGCGAGATCCTCGACCTGTCGGACGGCCCCAAGCGGTACGCGGGCTGGAGCGCGTGCTACCGCCGCGAGGCCGGTTCGTACGGCAAGGACACGCGCGGCATCATCCGCGTGCACCAGTTCCACAAGGTCGAGATGTTCAGCTACGTCGACCCGGCCGACGCCGAGGCCGAGCACCAGCGTCTCCTCGCCTGGGAGGAGGCCATGCTGCGCAAGTGCGAGCTGCCGTACCGCGTGATCGACACCGCGGCGGGCGACCTCGGGTCGAGCGCGGCCCGCAAGTTCGACTGCGAGGCCTGGCTGCCGACGCAGGAGCGCTACCTCGAGCTGACGTCGACGTCGAACTGCACGACGTTCCAGGCCCGCCGCCTGGGCGTGCGCGAGCGCGTCGACGTCGACGGCAAGTCCGAGACGCGCACGGTCGCGACGCTCAACGGCACGCTGGGCACGACGCGCTGGATCGTCGCGATCCTCGAGAACCACCAGCAGCCCGACGGCTCGGTCCGTGTCCCCGAGGGCCTGCGGCCCTACCTGGGCGGGCTCGAGGTCCTGGAGCCGGTGGGCGCGTCGGCCGGTTCGTCGAAGGGCACGGCGTGACGGGCACGCCGGACAGCACGGTCACCACGAGCACCCCCCGGCCCGACGACGTCGCTCCCGCAGGCGCGCCGTCGCACCCGGGCGAGGTGGCGCCGTCGGCCACGGACGCCCGGTCGGACGCGGCCCGTGCCGCGAACCCGAACCGTCCGGGGGAGGGGCCGCTGCTCGTCGCGCTCGACATCGACGGCACGATCCTGAGCCACGACGACGTCCTGAGCGACGGTGTCGCCGACGCGATCGCGGCCGTGCGCGCGGCGGGGCACCACGTGCTGCTGTCGTCGGGCCGGTCGCTCATCGCGGTGCTGCCCATCGCCGAGCGCCTGGGCCTCGCCGAGGGGTACATGGTGTGCTCGAACGGCGCCGTGACGGCCCGCTTCGACGACGCGTCGCCGACGGGCTACGTGGTCGACGAGATGATCACGTTCAACCCGGAGAACGCGCTGCGGCTGCTGCGCGACCAGCTCCCTGACGCGCTCTTCGCGGTCGAGGACGTGGGGATCGGCTTCCGCATGAACGACCTGTTCCCGCACGGTGAGCTCGACGGCGTCCACGACGTGGTCGACTTCGAGGAGCTGTGGTCGGGCGAGGTCACGCGTGTCGTGGTGCGCAACCCGGGGTCGACGAGCGAGGAGTTCAGTGCGCTGGCCGGGTCCCTGGGGCTGAGCGACGTCACGTACGCGGTGGGCTGGACGGCGTGGATGGACATCGCGCCGCTGGGCGTCACCAAGGCGAGCGCCCTGGAGCGCGTGCGCGGGCTGCTGGGCGTGGCCCCGGGCGCGACCGTGGCCGTGGGGGACGGCAGCAACGACATCGACATGCTGCGCTGGGCCGGTCGCGGGGTGGCCATGGGCCACGCCGAGCCCGAGGTCAAGGCGGCGGCGGACGAGGTCACGGGCAGCATCGACGAGGCCGGCGCGGTCGCGGTGCTGCGCAGCCTGGTCTGAGACGCGCGGGCCGCTAGGCTGCGCGCGTGAGCGACGCAGCGGCCACCACGATCGTCCGACGGGCCACGGCCGACGACCTCGATGCCGTCTGGCCGCTGGCCCGCGACTTCGCGACGTCGTTCACGCCGCGCAGGGAGTCCTTCGAGGCGACGTTCCGCGCGCTCCTGACGGCTCCCGACGCCCTGCTGCTGGTCGTGGAGGGGGCGAGCGGCGTCGTCGGGTACCTGCTCGCGCACTGGCACCCGACGTTCCTCGCCAACGCGCCCGTCGTCTGGGTCGAGGAGCTCATGGTCGACGCGAGCGTGCGCGGCCAGGGGCTGGGACGTCTGCTCATGACGGCGGCGGAGGCGTGGGCCGTCGAGTCCGGTGCCGCCTACGTGTCGCTCGCGAGCAGACGTGCGGGGAGCTTCTACCGGGCGCTGGGCTACGAGGACTCGGCGACGTTCTACAAGAAGCCTGCCCCGCCGAGGTAGACCCGTGGGGGGGGGGGGGGGGCGCCCCCCCGGGGGGCGCCCCCCCCCCCGCGCACGGGTCTACCTCGTGGCCCGGGGACCGGGCGTCAGTCGCGCGCCGTCAGGACCAGCGGCCCGTCCTCGGTGATCGCGACGGTGTGCTCCGAGTGCGCGCCGCGCGAGCCGTCGGCGCTGCGCAGGGTCCAGCCGTCGGGGTCGGTGAAGATCTCGTCGGTCGTCTCGAGGAACCACGGCTCGATCGCGATCACGAGGCCCGGCTTGAGCGGGAAGCCGCGGCCCTTGCGTCCGTCGTTGGGCACGTGCGGGTCGCCGTGCATGGTGCGGCCCACGCCGTGGCCGCCGAAGTCGGTGTTGATCCGGTAGCCGGCCCCGTGCCCGACGGCTGCGATGGCCGCCGAGATGTCGCCGATCTTGTTGCCGGGCTGCGCGGCCGCGATCCCCGCGGCGAGGGCGTCCTGGGTCGCGACGATGAGCTTCTGGTCCGCTGCGCCACGGTCGCCCGCGCGCGGGGTCCCGACGACGAACGACACGGCGCTGTCCGAGACCCAGCCGTCGACCGACGCCGCGAAGTCGAGGCTCAGCAGGTCGCCGTCCTGGAGGCGGTAGTCGAACGGCAGGCCGTGCAGGACGGCGTCGTTGACCGACGTGCAGATGACCTTGCCGAAGGGGCTCGCCCCGAACGACGGGTGGTAGTCGATGTAGCAGGACTCGGCGCCGCGGTCCTTGATCATCCGGTGCGCGAGCGCGTCGAGCTCGAGCAGGTTGACGCCGACCTTCGCGGCCGCGCCGACCTGCGTGAGGACGTCCGCGACGAAGCGGCCCGCCGGGCGCATCTGCTCGATCTCGCGGGGGGTCCTCAGCTCGATCATGGTGTTCCTCTCGGTGCGTGCGTGTAGGTGCCGGGCCGCCGCGGGCAGCCGCGGCGTCGTCCGGCCTGCTCCCAGGGTGTCACGGGAGGGCGCCGTGGGTGCAACCGCGGGATCACGGGTCCGAGCCCTGACACCGTTCGCCGGGTCCCCGCCAGGTCACCCGCGACGACGTCCCGCGTCCCCTCCCGCAGGCCCTCCGCAGCGCCCTGATCGCCCCGGTCCGCCCGTGCCGTGAATCGCTTCTGCTCCGTGGACGGGGGACAATCGCTCCTCGTGGCAGGAATTGACGAGGTAGCGCAGGCAGCCGGGGTGTCGACGGCGACGGTCTCGCGCGCGCTGCGGGGACTGCCGAACGTGTCGGCCTCGACGCGGGCGCGCGTCCGGGCGGAGGCCGAGCGCCTGGGGTACGTCCCGTCGCCGTCGGCGGCGTCGCTCGCGACCGGGCGGACCCGGACGATCGGCGTGATCACGCCGTGGGTGAGCCGGTGGTTCTTCGCGAACGTCATCGAGGGCGCAGAGCGCGCACTGCGCTCGGTGGGCTACGACGTGCTGCTCTACACGTTCGAGGTCGACGACGGGCGTCCGCGCCGCAAGGTCGACCCGACCGTCCTGCGGCGCCGTGTCGACGGCACGCTCGTGGTCGGGCTCCCGCTCGAGGACGACGAGGTGGCCTCGCTCGTGGCGCTGGGGACGCCCCTGGCCTTCGTGGGTTCGGGGCCCGCGGACCAGGTGACGGTCCGGCTCGACGACGTGCGGACCGGTTCGCTCGCGACCCGTCACCTGCTGGACCTGGGGCACCGGGTGGTCGGGCACATCACGGGCCAGCCGGACCTGGTCTCGTCCTGGTCGCCGCCGGTCGAGCGGTCGACGGGGTACGAGCGCGCGCTCCGGAAGGCGGGGATCGACCCGTCACCGGACCTCGTGGTGAACGGCGGGTTCGACGTCGCGGGGGGACGGTCCTCGACCAAGTCGCTCCTGCGGAGGCGCCCCGACATCACGGCGATCTTCGCGGCGTCGGACGAGATGGCGATGGGCGCGATCCTCGCGGCGCGCGACCTGGGCCTGGACGTGCCACGCGACCTGTCGGTGATCGGGGTCGACGGGCACGACCTGGGCGAGCTCGTCGGGCTGACGACGATCGGGCAGGACGCCTACCAGCAGGGCGCCGACGCGTCGATGCTGCTCATGGAGATGATCAACGGCGCTCCGGTGCCCGACAGCCTGACGTACCCGACGCACCTGGTCCGTCGCTCGTCGACGTCGCAGCCGCGTCGCCGGTGATCCTGCCGCACCGAGCACGGTTCCCGCGGCTGAGCCCCGGTTCCCGGCGCGCTGACGGGCTTCCGCAGGTCATCACCGGTGGGAGCGCAACCACCGTGAGCGGTTGCGAGGCGTCATGAGTAACGGAATCGTTACTCGCGAACGGGCCTCCTGCGCTTGCGCAACCGTGATGTAAACGCTTGCATGGCAAGTGGGGCGGTCGAGTCGAGGACGACGGACCGCGACACCCGCGGGCCGACCGCGATGTCAGCACCACAACGCTGTGGAGGAATGTCATGACCAGAAGCATCCTGTCACCCAAGCGCCGTGCCCTCGCGGCTGTCGCCGGCGGGGCAAGCCTCGCGCTCGCGCTCACCGCCTGCGGCGGCAGCGGAGGAAGCGACGAGACGTCCGGCTCGTCCGGCGAGGCGTCCAGCATCGACTGCGCCCCCTACGAGGAGTTCGGCGACATCGACGGCACCACCGTCCACGTCTACACCTCGATCGTCGACCCCGAGGGGGCGACGATGCAGACCTCGTTCGAGCCGTTCACCGAGTGCACCGGCGTCGAGGTCGACTACGAGGCATCTCGCGAGTTCGAGGCCCAGCTCCTCGTGCGCGTCAAGGCGGGCAACGCCCCCGACATCGCCTTCCTCCCGCAGCCCGGCCTGCTCCAGACCATCGTGCGCGACACCGGCACGATCGTCCCCGCACCGGACGCCGTCTCCAAGAACGTCGACGAGTTCTTCGAGCCGACCTGGAAGGAGTACGGCACGGTCGACGGCGTCTTCTACGCCGCACCCATGGACGCCAACGTCAAGTCGTACGTCTGGTACTCGCCCACCGCGTTCGCCGACGCCGGCTACGAGGTCCCCGAGACCTGGGACGACCTCATGGCTCTCTCGGCCCAGTACTCCGAGGACAACGACGGGGCCATCCCGTGGTGCGCCGGCGTCGAGTCCGGTGACGCGACCGGCTGGCCCGGCACCGACTGGGTCGAGGACATGATGCTCCGCACCGGCGGGCCGGACGTCTACGACCAGTGGTACAAGCACGAGATCCCCTTCAACGACCCGCAGGTCGTCGCGGCCTTCGACGCCGCCGGAGAGGTCCTCAAGGACCCGGCCATGGTCAACGCAGGACTCGGTGGCGTCGACTCGATCGCCACGACCCCCTGGACCGACGCCGGCTTCGGCCTGCTCGACGGGACGTGCTTCCTGCACCGCGCCGCGAACTTCTACCAGACGCAGTTCCCCGAGGGGACGGACGTCTCCGAGGACGGCGAGGTCTACGCGTTCTACCTGCCCACCAACCAGACCGACATCAAGCCCGTCGAGGTGGGTGGCACCTTCGCCGCCGCGTTCAACGACCGCCCCGAGGTCCAGGCCTTCCAGACCTACATCTCGAGCGCTGACTGGGCCAACGCCAAGGCCAAGGCCACGCCCAACGGCGGCTGGGTGAACGCCAACCTGCAGCTCGACCCCGAGAACCTTGCGACCGAGTTCGACCGCCTGTCCGCGTCGATCCTCACCGACGAGAACGCGATCGTCCGCTTCGACGCTTCCGACCTGATGCCGGGCGCCGTCGGTGCCGGGACGTTCTGGACGGGGATCGTCAACTGGCTCACCGGGTCCAGCACGCAGGAGGTCGTCGACCAGATCGAGGCCTCCTGGCCGGCCTCCTGACCGAGGACGCCAGCACGGAGGCGTGAGGAGCCGGGGCCCGTCGTCCACGCGACGGGCCCCGGCTCAGCACGTCTCCGCAGGCGACCGAGCAACAGCGCACCACCCCACCCGCCGGTCCACGACCGCGGGTGACCGAACCGCCCCAGCCCGCCGACGCCGTCGGGCAGACCGGAGGCCCTCATGGACTTCTTCACCACACCGGAGACCACCGCCGAGAAGCTCGGCCTGATGGTCTTCGCGATGCTCCTCTTCGTCGTCGTGATGGGAGGCCTGCTCTTCGCGGTCGACAAGCCAAAACGCGTCCCGCGCTGGGTCGTCGTCCTGTGCTTCCTCGGGCCGGCCGTCCTGCTCGTCGTGGGCGGGCTCGTCTATCCCGGCGTCCTCACGATCATCTCGTCCTTCAAGAACCGCACGGGAGCGGAGTGGGTCGGCCTCGACAACTACGTCACGGCGTTCACGACCGACCAGTTCCAGATCGTGCTGCGCAACACCGCGGTCTGGGTCATCCTCGTGCCCATCGTCTCGACGTTCATCGGCCTCGTGTACGCCGTGCTCGTCGACCGCACCCGGTTCGAGAAGCTCGCCAAGGCCCTGGTCTTCCTGCCCATGGCCATCTCCATGGTGGGAGCGTCGATCATCTGGAAGTTCGTCTACGAGTACCGCCCCGACCAGGCGAACATCCAGCAGACCGGTCTGCTCAACCAGCTCCTCGTGTGGATCGGCATCCCCCCGCAGCAGTTCCTCATCAACCAGCCGACCAACACGCTGTTCCTCATCGTCGTCATGATCTGGATCCAGACCGGGTTCGCGATGACGATCCTGTCCGCCGCCATCAAGGCCATCCCCGACGACATCGTCGAGGCCGCGCGCCTCGACGGGCTCCACGGCGTCGGGATGTTCCGGTACATCACCGTGCCCAGCATCCGGCCCGCGCTCGTCGTGGTCATCACGACCATCGCCATGGGCACGCTCAAGGTCTTCGACATCGTCCGGACCATGACGGGCGGCCAGTTCGGGACGTCCGTCGTGGCGAACGAGTTCTACACGCAGAGCTTCCGCCAGGCCAACGAAGGACTGGGGGCCGCGCTCGCGGTCATCCTGTTCGTCCTCGTCATCCCGATCGTGGTCTACAACGTCCGCCAGCTCCGCCTCTCCGAGGAGGTCCGATGACCGCCGTCCCGCCCACGCTGCCCGCATCCGTCGACGCGGAGGCGTCGAAGGACATCCAGCGTGTCGGCAAGCTCTCGCGCGCCGAACGACGGGCCATCGCCGTCAAGGGCAAGCTCAGCTCACCGTGGGCGTCCGGCCTCGCGATCATCATCGCGATCCTGTGGACGATCCCGTCGATCGGCCTCCTCGTCACGTCCTTCCGTCCCGCCCTCGACATCCGCCGCTCCGGCTGGTGGACCACCTTCAGCGACCCGCAGTTCACGCTCGACAACTACAACGACGTCCTCTTCGGCTCCGCCGACCTCGCGTCGTTCTTCGTCAACTCGATCGTCATCACGCTCCCCGCGGTCGTCATCCCCATCTCGATCGCGCTGCTGGCCGCCTACGCGTTCGCGTGGATCGACTTCAAGGGACGCAACCTGCTGTTCGTCGCGGTGTTCGCGCTGCAGATCGTGCCCATCCAGATCACGCTCATCCCGCTCCTCGCGGCCTACGTCGACGCCGACATCAACGGCACGTTCTGGACCGTGTGGCTGTCCCACTCGATCTTCGCGCTGCCCCTCGCGATCTTCCTCCTGCACAACTTCATGAAGGAGATCCCCTCGTCCCTCATCGAGGCCGCGCGCATGGACGGCGCGGGGCACGTCAAGATCTTCTTCCAGGTCCTCATGCCGCTGCTCGTCCCGGCCATCGCGTCGTTCGCGATCTTCCAGTTCCTGTGGGTGTGGAACGACCTCCTCGTCGGCCTCACGTTCGCCAACCAGGACTCACGCCCGCTGACCGTCGCGGTCGCCGACCTCGCCGGGACGCGCGGCAACGCCTGGCACCTGCTCACCGCCGGAGCGTTCGTGTCGATGATCGTGCCGCTCATCGTGTTCCTGGCGCTGCAGCGGTACTTCGTGCGAGGCCTCCTGGCGGGTTCCGTCAAGGGGTGAGGTCCTTGCTCCGCCCCCGCTCGACGGCTGTGGGGCCATCCCGCCCTGGTGCCGTCGTGGGCTCACAGGGGGTGATGGTGCGTGCGGGGGACTCCTGGAGCGGTCGGGGTGCTGTTCGTCGCCCGACGGCGGTGCTCGGCTCCGGTCGCCGCGTCGCCTGCGCGTGGGCCGCTTCGAGCGGCCCGACGGCGTCACCCGGCACCCCGGACGGGCCCGGTTCCGGCTGTCCCGGGGGCTGCTCGCGGCGACGTAGGGTCGTCTCGTGTCTTCGCGTCCCGGTCGTGCCCTCGGCAGCGTGGCGGGCCGCGTCCCGCCGCCCGCCCTCTTCGTCGTCTCGGGGCTGACCCAGTACCTCGGTGCCGCGATCGCGGTCGGGCTGTTCGCCGTCGTCGGGGCGCCCGAGGTCGCCTGGCTGCGCATCGTCGTGGCCGCCGTGCTGCTGCTCGCCTGGCGCCGCCCCTGGCGGCAGCGCTGGACCTGGCGGACGCTCGCGTGGGCCGCGGTGTTCGGCGTCGCGCTCGCCGCGATGAACGTGACGTTCTACGTCGCGATCGATCACCTGCCCCTCGGTTCTGCGGTCGCGATCGAGTTCATCGGCCCCGTGGCCGTCGCGGCGATCACCGGGCGTGGCTGGCGCGAGCGCGGCGGCATCGCCGTCGCGGCCGTCGGCGTCGTGCTCCTGGCGGGCGTGACCCTGACGTCGGACATCCCGCGGGAGGACGTCGTGATCGGGCTCGTCGCGATCGGCATCGCAGCCGCCTGCTGGGCCGCGTACATCCTGCTGGGGCGTCGCGTCGCGCTGGCCGGGTCCGGGGTCACGTCGCTGTCCGTGGCGATGACCGCGGGGGCGCTCGTGTTCGCGCCGTTCCTCGCGCCGTCGTCGGGAGCCGTGCTCGAGGACTGGCAGCTGCTGCTCGCGGTCGTCGGGATCGCGGTCTGCTCGTCCGTCGTGCCCTACGTGCTCGAACAGCTCATCCTGCGGCGCGTCAGCGCGGCGACGTTCTCGGTGCTCCTCGCGATGCTGCCGGCGACCGCGGTGGTGATCGGCGCCGTCGTGCTGCAGCAGTTCCCCTCGTGGCTCGAGCTCGTCGGCCTGCTGCTCGTCTCCGGCGCGATCGCGATGACCGCCCAGCGGACCGACCCGCCGCCCGCGTAGCCCTCACCTGGGCGGGGCGGCGGGACGGTCCTCAGAGGTACTGGCCGGGAGACGGGCGGGAGTCGTCCCCCTCGCGCTGCGCGGGGTGCCCAGGGTGCCCGGGCTGCCCCGGCATGCCCGGGACCGGGATCGCCCCCGGGGGCAGGGCACGGCGGATCTGCGAGAGCTGCGCCTGCGCGGCCATCTGCTGCGCCACCAGAGCGGTCTGGATGCCGTGGAACAGCCCCTCGAGCCACCCCACGAGCTGTGCCTGCGCGACGCGCAGCTCGGCGTCGGACGGCACGGCGTCGTCGGTGAAGGGCAGCGAGATGCGGTGCAGCTCCGCGACGAGCTCGGGCGAGAGGCCCTCCTCGAGCTCCTTGAGCGACCGCTCGTGGATCTCGGCGAGCCTGCTGCGGGCCGCCTCGTCGAGCGGTGAGTCGCGCACCTCCTCGAGCAGCCGCTTGATCATGCCGCCGATCCGCATGACCTTCGCGGGCTCCTCGACGGCCGCGCCCGGGTCACGCTCCTCGCCTGCCGTGTCCTGGCCCACGTCGTCCCGCGGCGGGACCTCGCTCCCGTCGGGGGCGATGACCGTGTATCCGCGCCTCGCCCCGTCGTCCGAGTCCGCGCCCTGCTCCCGCCCGCGCTCCGGGGGCGCGGGCTGCTCGGACGGTTCGGGGGACAGGTCGCCTCGTGCGTCGTCGCTCATGGACCCAGTCTGTCCCGAACGGTCGCCGAGCGCGACGGCCGGGCCGTTCACGGCGCGAGGCTCACGGCACGAGGAGGACCTTGCCGAACACCTCGCCCGACTCCATGAGGCGGTGGGCGTCCGCCGCCCGGTCGAGCGGCAGCCGCGCGTGGACCACCGGCCGCACCTGCCCGCCCTCGACCAAGGGCCACACGTGCGTCAGGACGTCCCGGACCAGCCGGGCCTTCTCCTGCGCGGGCCGTGCGCGCAACGTGGTCCCCGCGAGGGTCGCGCGCTTGGCGAGCAGGACGCCCAGGTCGAGCTCGCCGCGGCGCCCCTTCTGCATGCCGATCACCACCAGCCGCCCGCCCGTGGCGAGCGCCCGGAGGTTGTCGTCCAGGTACGCCGCCCCGACGACGTCGAGCACCACGTCGGCGCCTGTGCCGTCCGAGGCCTCGCGCACCGCTGCGACGAAGTCCTGCGTGCGGTGGTCGACGGCGACGTCGGCTCCCAGCGTGAGGCAGCGGGCCACGCGCTCCGGTCCGCCCGCAGTCGTGACGACGCGCGCGCCGAGCGCTGCGCCGATCTGCGTCGCGACCGAGCCGACGCCACCCGACCCGCCGTGCACGAGCAGGACGTCGCCGCGGGCGAGGTGGCCCACGTCGACCAGGTTGCTCCACGCGGTGCACACGGCCTCGGGGAGGGCCGCGCCGTCGACGAGCGAGACGCCGCTCGGCAGGGGGAGCACCTGGGACGCGCGGACGCAGACCTTCTCCGCGTATCCGCCCCCGTCCAGGAGGGCGACGACCTCGTCGCCGACGTCCCACCCTGTGAGACGCGACCCGACGGACGAAATCACCCCAGAAACCTCGAGACCCGGCCATACCGGCGCACCCGCTGGCGGGGGGTACTTTCCGGCACGTTGTAGCAGGTCAGCACGGTTCACGCCACTCGAGACGACGTCGATCAGCACCTCGTCCGGACCCGGGACGGGGTCAGGGAGGTCGGACACGGTGAGTTCCCCTGGGCCACCCGGGGCGGCTATCGTGACGGCTCGCACGCGAAAGACACTACGGCCTCGTCGACGAGGACGGGTGTCGGGCATCGTCGGAATCCTCCACGAAGCCTCCGGCTTGCCCTGGATGACCGGATTAGGTCCCTGGGGCAAGTGCACCGATAGTTAGTACGCACGTCTGGCGAGTGGGGGATGGTCGCAGCCGACCGGACCTCACGACGATCCGCTGGTCACAGGGTATGGAGAGAGGTTCGTATGCTCCGCAGGTTGAGCGTTCGCGGGAAGATCCTTGCGGCACTCGCGCTGCCTGTCTTCGTCCTGTTCCTGGCCGCAACGGTCTTCTCGGTTCAGGCGATCAACGAGGCGCGCGTGGCCAACCAGACCGTCGCCCTGGTGGAGGCCTTCGCCTCCCAAGACGTCGCCGGGAAGGCCGTCGCCGCCGAGCGCGCCGCAGAGCTCCAGCGGATGCGTGGCGTCGAGAACGCCGACGCGCTGGTCGAGGCCGCCCGCGCCGAGACCGACAAGGCGCTCGACCGACGTGACCGCATGTACGGCGACGTCAAGATGTCCATGCTGGACCCCCGCGTGTCCCGGGCCGTCGACGCGACGGTCAAGGACCGCGCCGAGCTGGACGCGCTCCGCAAGAAGATCGACAACCAGACGATCCAGGAGCTCGGCTTCACGTCGTCGTACAACACCCTGATCGACGACGCGCTCGACGTCCCCCGCGTGCTGGCCGACACGGCGCAGGACCGGGGCCTGGCACAGGTGCTCGACGCGTACGTCGCGTCGAACGTGCTCATGAGCCAGGTCGCGCTCGAGCTCCCGGTCGTCTCGTTCCTCTTCCAGGACATCGCCCAGGACCAGGCGAACGGCGGCGAGGTCACGCAGGGGGTCCGCGAGGACGCCCAGCGTGCCGCCCGACTCGTCAGCGAGGGAGAGACCAAGGCCGCGGCCGCCCGCAAGGAGGTGCGCGAGCTGCGCACCGGGCTCGCGATCCCGTCCCCGCTCGGTTCCTACGTCAACCTGCGCAACTCGCTCGCCGCCAACGCCGCGGTCGGTGTGACGAACAAGGAGGACTGGGCCACGGCCTCCGCCAACGACCTCGCGGACATCACCCCGGTCCGTGACGAGGTCCGCAAGGACGCCGGCGAGACCGCGTCGGACATCGCGGCCGCGGCCGTGACGCGAGCCGTCCTGACGATCCTCGTGACCCTCGTCGCGTTCGGCGCCAGCATCCTCGTGGCCGGTGCCATCGCCCGCCAGATCGTGAACCCGCTGCGTCGCCTCACGAGCGCGGCCCAGGACGTCCGGGACCAGCTGCCGCGCATGGTCGAGCAGGTCTCGGTGCCGGGCCAGGGCCCGGGCATCAACATCCAGCCCATCACGGTCGAGTCGAGCGACGAGGTCGGTCAGCTCGCGAACGCGTTCAACGACGTGAACTCCACGACGATCCAGGTGGCCCGCGAGCAGGCGGCCCTGCGTGGCTCGATCGCCGAGATGTTCGTCAACGTGGCTCGTCGCGACCAGGTGCTGCTCAACCGTCAGCTGGCGTTCCTCGACGACCTCGAGCGATCCGAGGAAGACGCGAACACGCTGTCGAACCTCTTCCGCCTGGACCACCTCGCGACCCGGATGCGCCGCAACGCCGAGTCCCTCCTCGTGCTCGCAGGCATCGACTCGGGCCGTCGCGTCCGGCAGCCCATGCCGGCCTCCGACGTCATCCGTACGGCGTCGTCCGAGATCGAGCTGTACGACCGCGTCCGGCTGAACCTCGTCGTCGACCCGCTGATGCTGGGGCACAACGCGCTCAACGCGGCACACCTCATCGCCGAGCTCCTCGAGAACGCGACGATGTTCTCCGAGCCGCACACGCCCGTCGAGGTCAGCACGGCGCGCGACGAGCGGTTCGTCAAGATCATCATCCGCGACCACGGTCTGGGCATGACGCCCGAGGAGATCGTCGAGGCGAACCGCAAGGTCAACGCGCACGCCGCCTCGGACGTCGTGGGTTCGCAGCGACTGGGCCTGTACGTGGTCGGGCGCATCTCCGACCGCCTCGGCGCGAGCGTCACGTTCGAGCGCGCACCCGAGGGCGCAGGCACCCTCGTCACGGTCAGCTTCCCCAACGTCCTGTTCGTGCCGGACTCGAACGTCCCGCTGCCGATGCCGACCGACCCGCTGGACAACCGCACGCAGGTCGCGGCGAACCAGCTCTCCGCGCCTCCCGCGCAGCCGTCGGCCCCCGTCTACTCGGGCCCGGCCACGACCACGACACCGCAGATCGACAACGACGCTCCCGTCGCGATCCCGGTCGACCTCGCGGCCCTGACCGACGGCGCGACCTCGACCGGCATGCCCCGTCGTCGCTCGCGCGGCATGGACCCCGCCGGGTCCGCGCCGAGCGCCTCGTTCGTCCCCGGTCCGCAGACCGGCTCGATCGTCCTGCCGCCGCTCGCGACGCCGTCGCTCCCGCTCGACCTGCCGGCCGCTCCCGAGGCATGGTCCCCGCCCGAGGGCGTGGCCTCGTCGGGCAGCTCGCTCCCGAGCCGGGCACGCGCCGCGAGCCCTGCGGAGACCACCGGGGTCATGCCGCCCGTGCAGCCTCAGTCGGCCGAGATCCCCGTGCTCGACGTGAGCACCCGCTCGGCCATGTTCTCGAGCTTCCGCGCCCTCGGTGCGGCGGACACGTCCACGTCGGAGCAGCAGGCCGTCGAGCTCGACGCCGCGCCGGACGTGTCGGCGACCGACATCTCCGTCCCGGACTTCGTGCCCGACGACGGCACGTGGGCCCCGCAGTTCGCGATCGAGCCGCTCGCACCAGCCGAGGCCCCCGTCCAGGGCGTCGAGGCGCCCGAGGCCGCGACGCACCTCGTGAGCGAGCAGACGTCCGTCGAGGCCCCCCAGCCCGAGCTCCCGCAGCGCACGCCGCCGGTCGTGAACGAGTCGCCGGTCACCGAGACCTCCGTGGCCTCGGCGGCCCCCGCGCCCGACCTCCCGCAGCGCACGGCGCAGGCGCCGCAGGCCCCGGTCCACGACGTTCCCGCGGTTCCGGCCAGCACGTACCAGGCCCCGGTCCAGCAGCAGCCCGTGCAGCAGTACCGCGAGCCGCAGGCCTACGCGCCGCAGCCGGTCCAGGAGCAGCAGCCGGTCCAGCCGGTCCAGCAGCAGGCTCCCGCAGCGCAGGCCCCGCACGAGCCGGAGGCTCGGGAGGAGATCCCGGAGGAGCTCTCGTTCGAGGCGCTCCCCAGGTTCGAGGACCTCATGGCCGACCTTCCGACGCGCAGGTCGTTGCGAGAGAGCCAGGCGCGCAAGCGCGGCATCTTCAACCGGCGACCCCGCACGGGTGCGATGCCCGTCGTGACGCCGTCGGCCGCAGCGCTCGCGTCGCAGCCGGCAGGTTCCGCACCGCACACGCAGCAGCCGATGGCCTTCCAGCAGCCGGCGCCGGTCGAGCAGGCCGCTCCGGTCCAGCAGGCGGCTCCCGTCCAGCAGCCGGTCGCGTACCAGCACCCCGCTGCGCCGACCGCGTTCGCCCCGCCGCAGGCGCCGGCAGCGGCTCCGACCACGGTCCACGAGTCCGCGGGTGCGCCGGCCGGTTCGACGCCGCTCGTGCGTCGCCCTGCGCCCGAGCCGATCGAGCCGCTGGACCCGGGCTACGTGTCGGACTCGGTCGAGGCTCGCTCGGACTGGATCGCCTCGGCGGTCCTCTACGAGGAGATGTCGACGCTGCTGCGCAACGGTCCGGAGGTCCAGGGCAAGGCGTACGCCGACTCCGCGGGGACGTACAGCCCCCAGGAGCGTTCGGACGTGACGAGCTCGGGCCTGACTCGTCGGGCTCGGACCGTGAACCGCGAGGAGTACGTCGACCGGTTCACGGCGAAGATCGATCGTGATCCGGAGCAGCTGCGGGCACGCCTCGCAGCCTTCCAGTCGGCGACCGCACGGGGACGGGTCGAGGCCGACGACGAGACAGGTTCGACGCAACCTGCCTCGCACGGCAATGATGTCCCCGACTCAGCGCCGCAGTCGCGGTGACGTACAGCTCGCGATCTGTGGCAACTGACAAGGAGGAAGTGTGAACGCGCTCAGCACCGAAGCAACCAATTTCGGGTGGTTGCTCGACAACTTCGTGCGGACCGTCCCGGGAAGCCGGCACACGCTGGTGGTGTCGGCCGACGGCCTGCTCATGGCGATGTCGGACCAGCTCGACCGCACGAGCGGCGACCAGCTCGCGGCGATCGTGTCCGGCATGTCGAGCCTGACCCGCGGTGCGGCCCGCCAGCTCAACGGGGGCAACGTCCGCCAGTCGATCGTCGAGATGGACAACGGTTTCCTCTTCCTCATGAACGTCTCGAACGGGTCGGTCCTCGGCGTCGTCGCCGAGTCGACGTGCGACATCGGGCTGATCGGCTACGAGATGGCGCTCCTCGTCTCCCGCACCGAGGCGACGTTGACGCCTCAGCTCATCTCGGAGATGCGCGGTAGCCTGCCCGTTGACGGAGCAACACGAGCCCCGGTGGGATGAGGACAGGTCGATGACGAACGCACCTTTTGGCAGCTTGGGAGCGCACAGCTCGGACTCGTACGAGGCCGCGACGGTGCGTCCGTACGCGGTGACCGGTGGACGTGTCCGCTCGGCGACCTCGGACCTCCCGCTCGAGGCGCTGGTCGAGGTGATGCCGGGTGCTGTGAACAGCTACGGCCTGCCTCCTGAGAAGCGTGCGATCCTCCAGCACGCCGCGCACAACTACGTGTCGATCGCCGAGCTCTCGGCGCTCCTGCGGATGCCCCTGGGCGTCACCCGCATCCTGGTCGCCGACCTCGCCGAGGAGAACTACCTCACGGTGCACACGTCGACCCCGCTCAACGTTCACACCGGCCACGGCAGCAGCAACTCGGGACTGTCCCTGAGCATCTTGGAGAGTGTTCTCAATGGCATTTCCACCCTCTGACGGTGCTGCCGGCCAGCCGCAGGCTGCTGGTGGCACCCTGATCACGGGCGCCCCCGGGGCGTCGGCACCCGCCGGTGCACCGGGTCCGTCGTGGGCCCCGGTCGCAGCGCCGGCGGCCGCCGCCGCGCCTGCGTCCGCGGCCCCGTCCGCGGGGTCGCCATCGGCAGCGCCGGTGCGCCAGAGCGTCCTGGGCGGCCAGCCCGGCAGCGCGCCTGCTGCTGCCCCGCAGGGACAGGCGCCCGTCGCCACGCAGCAGGCTCCGACGGTCCACCAGACGCCTCCGGCCCAGGCGCAGGCGAACCCGGCTCCGACGGCACCGCAGCCTGTCGCCCCGGCGGCCGCCCCCGCCCCGCAGGCCGCGCGCACCGCACCGACGGTCGTGAAGATCGTCGTCGCGGGCGGGTTCGCGGTCGGCAAGACGACCTTCATCGGCTCCATCTCGGACATCGAGCCGCTCAACACCGAGGCCGCGATGACGGAGCACTCGGTGGGCGTCGACGACGCGGGTGGCGTGAGCGACCGCAAGATGACGACCACGGTCGCGATGGACTTCGGTCGTATCGAGCTGCCGGGATCGCTCTGGCTCTACCTGTTCGGCACCCCGGGGCAGGACCGCTTCCTGTTCATGTGGGACGACCTGGTGCGTGGTGCGATCGGTGCCGTCGTGCTCGTCGACACCGACCGTCTGGAGCAGTGCTTCCCGGCGATCGACTACTTCGAGTCGCGTGGCATCCCGTTCGTCGTGGGCGTCAACTGCTTCGACGGCGTGGCCAAGCACAAGCTCGAGGACGTGCGCGAGGCCCTGCAGATCCCTGCTCACGTCCCGATGCTGTACACGGACGCCCGTTCACGTGCGGCGACCAAGCAGACGCTGATCTCGCTCGTGCAGCTCGCGATGCGCCAGCTTCGCTCGGGCGCTGCCTGAACCGATCCTCGGCGACCGCCCCGTGGGGGCGTCTCGTACGACGACTCACCGCGCGACGGCGGGCCACCTCTCCAGGGTGACCCGCCGTCGTCGTGGGGGGATCGTGGTGCCCGGCCGGGAGTCCGGGGCATCCGACCGCTCGGACGTGCCAGAATGTGCGTCGGAGCAACCTGGAGGGCTGACAGAGCGGCCTAATGTGACGGTCTTGAAAACCGTTGTTGCGCAAGCAACCGGGGGTTCGAATCCCTCGCCCTCCGCTTCTCGAGAGGCCCTGGACCCGCGCGGTCCGGGGCCTCTCGGCACTCGTGCAGGATTCTGACCGTCCGTCGGGGAGTGTGGACCGGACCGTCTCACCGGACCGGGCCTTGGGTGCACGCGCGCGCCGGACGGGCGATCATGTCGGGGTGACAGCAGACGCGACCGACGAACCGGGCCTGGGGCCGAGCGAGCTGGTGCGGCAGTCGGGGACCGTCCTGAGGGTCGGCCACCTCGCGCTCTCGGCAGGGACCGGCAGCTACCGCGTGAAGTCCCACATGACGCGCGTGGGCCGTGCTCTGGGGCTCGACCGCACCGCGGCGCACGTGACGCTCACCGAGATCACCGCGACGTCCTACCGGGACCGCAACTTCCGCACGGAGGTCGCGGAGGTTCGGGCCATCGGCATCAACTCGGACCGGTTGTCCGAGCTCGAGGTCTACGTCGGCGACCTGCCGGAGCGGGTCACGGCGGCCGAGGTCGACGCCGAGCTCGAACGGATCGCCACCAAGCCGCTGCTCTACGGCACGTTCCTCAACGCGCTGTGGGCCGCGATCGCCTGTGCGGCGTTCGCGTTCCTCAACAACGGCGGCGTCATCGAGTGCGGCGCGGTGTTCGTCGGGGCGTTCTTCGGACAGATGGTGCGTCGGGCCATGCTGCACAAGGGCATCAACCAGTTCGGCACCACGATGCTCGCGGCGGCCGTGGCCGCGACGGCGTACCTGCTGATCGTCCTCGTCTTCGAGAACCTGATGGGCGTCGCCGGGGGGCACGAGGCGGGCTACGTGTCCGCGGTCCTGTTCCTCGTCCCGGGGTTCGCCCTCGTGACCGCCGCGCTCGACCTCGCAAGGCTCGACTTCTCGGCCGGTATCGCCCGCATGACGTACGCCCTCATGATCCTTGCGTCGGCTGCCCTGGCGGTGTGGGCGATCTCCGCGATCGCGGGGCTCCAGCCCGACCGGCTCCCGCCGCCCGCCCTGGACGAGACGCTGCTCGTGGCGTTGCGCGCGCTCGCGAGCTTCGCGGGGGTGCTCGGCTTCGCGCTGATGTTCAACAGCCCGTGGAAGATGGCCGTGGGTGGGGCGTCGATCGGCATGGTCGCGAACGTCGCGCGCCTCGAGCTCATCGACGCGGGCTTCGCGTCGCAGGCTGCGGCCGCGGCGACCGCCCTGATCGTCGGTGTCCTCGCCGCCTATATCGCGCCTGCCATGAAGGTCCCGCGCATCACGATGTCGGTGCCCGCCGTCGTCATCATGGTGCCGGGCGTGACGGCGTACCGGGCCGTCTACGAGTTCAACAGCGGCGCCACGCTCGAGGCCCTGGCATCGACGGTCGAGGCGGGGCTGGTGATCGTCGCGCTCGCGATCGGGCTCGCGGTGGCCCGGATGCTGACGGACAAGAACTGGACGTTCGAGCGGTAGCAGGCGCGGCCCGTCCAGCCGCTGACCAGTCTTGTTGCACCGAGTGCATCGATGCACTTAGCGTAGAGACATGTCCCTGCCTGCGGTCGATCGTCGTGCTGCGCTCAAGGCCCGCCACCGGCGGGCCATCGTCGACGCCGCCGCGGCCCTGATCGGGGAGTCGGGCGGGACGAGGTTCTCGGTCGACGAGCTCGCGGAGCGTGCCGACGTCTCCCGGCGCACCGTCTTCAACCACTTCGCGTCGCTCGACGACGTCGTGACCGAGGTCTGCAGCGAGGTCGTCGGCGCAGCGCTCGACCGGCTCGACGCCATCGCGTCGGACCAGCAGGTCGGGCGGGACCAGGTGGTCCCGAGGGACCGGCCGGGCGGGGACGGAGCCGACGTCACGCTCTTCGACGAGGTCGCGGACGCCCTGCGCTCGACCGACTTCGTGACTCCCTTGGTCTACCTGACCCGCGTCCTGGGCGACGAGGGTGGCCCCTCGCCCCGGCGCGCCTTCACCCTCATCAAGGTCTTCGCCGACGTGAGCATGCGCCTCACGGCAGCCCTGGCCGCGAGCCACCCCGACGCCGACCCGTTCGACGTCGAGCTCCTCGTCGGCTCGCTCATGAGCGGGCTGATCGTGGTCTACCTCCGCTGGGTCGACGTGACGGGCGCGGTCGACGACCCGGCTGCGCGCGAGGCCTGGACCGACCTGCTCGAACGGCTCCTCGACGCGACCCGGACCGGCCACGAGCCGGTCGCCTCGTCACGCCGCACCCGCTGACCCACCCATCCGCGTACTCGCGCGCAACCGAAGGACTCTCATGGCTGAATTTCTCTACCGCGTCGGCCGCTGGTCGGCGCGACGCGCGAAGACGGTGATCGTCGCGTGGCTCGCGGTCCTCGTCGCGGCGGGCGTGGCGTTCGCGCTGGGCGCGGGCACGCTCGCGACGACCTTCTCGATCCCGGGCACCCCCACGGCCGAGGTGACCGACCGCCTGCAGAGCGACTTCCCCGACGCGTCGGGCGGGACGGGGACCGTCGTCATCCAGTCGGCTGACGGCGAGGAGCTCACCGCCGCGCAGCAGGACGAGATCGCCGGGCTGGTCGCGGACGCCTCGGAGGTCGACGGCGTCACGGCGGTCATGGACCCCTTCGTGACCGAGGCCGACCGTGCCACGCAGCAGCAGCAGGTGGAGGACGGGCGTGCCCAGGTCGAGGCCGGGCGCACGCAGCTCGAGGCCGGCCAGGCCCAGCTCGACGCGGGCCGTGCTCAGCTGGAGGCCGGCCAGGCTCAGCTTGACGCCGCCCGCGCCCAGGCGGAGGCCGCGGGCATGCTCGCGCAGGCCCAGCCGCAGCTCGACGCGCAGCAGGCGACGATCGACCAGGGGCTCGCGGCGCTCGAGACGCAGCAGACCGCCCTCGACGACGGCGCGAGCCAGCTCGAGGAGCAGAGCGCCCAGCTCGAGCAGGGAGCGACCCTGCTCGACATGGCCTCCGAGATCCGCATGGTCTCCGAGGACGGCACGACCGCGATCGTCATGATCTCGTTCACGGACCCGCAGATGGAGATCCCGCAGGAGACCAAGGACGAGCTCGTCTCGGTCTTCGACGCCGCCCCCGCGGACCTCGAGGTGCACCTCTCGGCCGACATGACCATGGGCGCCCCGAGCATCATCGGTGCGGGAGAGATCGTCGGCCTGCTGGTCGCCGCGGTCGTGCTCGTCGTCATGCTCGGCACGCTCATCGGCGCCGGCCTGCCGATCCTGACCGCCCTGATCGGTGTGGGGATCGGGGCGCTCGGCGCGCTGTCCCTGTCCGGGGTCGTCGAGATGGCGTCCGTGACGCCCGTGCTCGGGCTCATGCTCGGGCTGGCGGTCGGGATCGACTACTCGCTCTTCATCGTCAACCGGCACCGTCGACAGCTCAAGGCGGGCGACGAGCTGCACGAGTCGATCGCGCTGGCCAACGGGACGTCGGGCAACGCGGTCGTGTTCGCGGGCACCACGGTGCTCGTGGCGCTGCTCGCCCTCAACGTCACGGGCATCCCGTTCCTGGGACTCATGGGCACCGTCGGCGCGGCCTGCATCGCGATCGCGGTCCTCATCGCCGTGACGCTCACGCCTGCGCTGCTCGGCCTCGTGGGTGAACGGATCCTCAGCAAGAAGGAGCGCGCGCGCCTCGCGGGCACGGCGGCAGGTGGGTCTGGGGCCGCGACGCGCGGCGCGCAGGAGGCCCAGGGGGCCACGTCGGCGCCCGCCGAGATCCGTCCGATGTCGACCGGCTGGGCCGTGGTGCGCGTCGTCGTCGGCATCGCGGCGCTGCTGCTCGTGGCGCTGCCCGCGCTCGACCTGCGGCTCAACCTGCCGGACGGCTCGACCGAGCCGCACGACTCGACGCAGTACCAGGCGTACTCGACGCTCGCCGAGAAGTTCGGCGAGGGCCAGAACGGGACGCTGCTCGTCGTCGCCGACCTGCCTGCCGTCGAGGCAGGGTCTGAGGCCGAGGCTGCCGTCGACTCGATGACGGCCCAGGTGGAGATCGCCCAGACGCTCTTCGACCAGGAGGACGTCGTGGCCGTCGCGCCCATCGGAACGTCCGAGGACGGAACGGTCGCGGCGTTCCAGGTGGTGCCCGCCGAGGGGCCCACGAGCGAGTCGACCGAGGAGCTCGTACACACGCTGCGCGACATGTCGCCGATCGACGGGACGTACGAGATCGGCGTCGCGGGCTCGGCGAGCGGCAACGTCGACATCTCGGAGAAGCTCGCGTCCGCGCTGCCGGTCTACCTCGCGGTCGTGGTCGGCCTGTCGCTGATCATCCTGGTCCTGGTGTTCCGGTCGATCTTCGTCCCGGTCATCGCGACGCTCGGCTTCATCCTGTCGTACTTCGCCGCCCTCGGCGGGGTCGTCGCGATCTACCAGTGGGGCTGGCTGGGCGGCGTGTTCGGCGTCGAGAGCCCCGGCCCGATCCTGAACTTCCTGCCGACCATCCTGGTCGGCATCCTGTTCGGGCTCGCGATGGACTACATGCTCTTCCTCGGGTCGGGCATGCGTGAGGCGTACGCGCACGGCGCGCCGGCGCGCATCGCGGTCGTGCAGGGCGTCCGGGCCGGTCGCTCGGTCGTGACGGCCGCGGCGATCATCATGATCGCGGTGTTCGGCGGCTTCATCTTCTCGCACAGCGCGATGATCCGGCCGATCGGCTTCGCGCTCGCCTTCGGTGTGCTCGTCGACGCGTTCGTGATCCGCATGATGGTCGTGCCCGCGCTCATGCACCTCGCGGGGGACAAGGCGTGGTGGCTGCCGCGCTGGCTCGACAAGATCCTGCCCGACGTCGACGTCGAGGGGGCCTCGCTCGAGCGGCGCCACCCGCACGAGGCCGCCGGTGCCGCGGAGGCCGCTCCCGAGGACGACCTCGACAAGGACACCGCGGGCGTCCGGGGCTGACGCCCGCGGGTGCGGGCCCGTCGTGACACGGCCGGAGCCGTCCTCCTCACCGCGAGGAGGGCGGCTCCGGCGGTCGTCCGGCGTGCGCTCCGGGGCAGGAGGCGGCGGAGCGTGTGCCCCTCTCGCCACCCTGTTTTGCTCCGCAGTGCCCCGAGAAGGTAGCCTTGCGACGCTCGGTGCCTAGCATCCGAGCATGGAGACGTCGCATAGTCAGGTCTAGTGCGCCACCCTGCTAAGGTGGTAACGGGGCAACCCGTTCGAGGGTTCAAATCCCTCCGTCTCCGCTCAGGAAGGTCCCGGCTGCGTCAGGCCCGGGGCCTTTTCTGTTGTCCGGAACAGCGCACCGAGGCGACGCCCCGAGACCTCACCCCCCGCACACCGCGGCCCGACGGCGGGACGTGAGCTCCGCCGTCGGGCGCTGGTGGGCGCGGCGCGAGCCCGGGATCGGCTACCGCGTGACGTCAGGCCGCCATGGCCGACCGCACCACGAACCGGGACGCGGCCGCGCCGGCCAGCACGAGCGCCGAGGCTCCCGCGACGCACGCCAGGAACTGCAGCATCACGTCGACGTTCGCGAACGCGTTGAGCCCGATGATCGGTGCCATGAACATCAGGGCGCCCGTCGTCGCGAGGCCGACGCTCGCCACGAGCGGGATCACGGTCTCGCGCAGGCGCGCCTTGTCGAGGGTCTTGAGGTCGGTGCCCGCGAGGGTCAGCGCGCGGTACTCGCCGCGTTGGTCGATCACGCGCCCCGCCTGCATGACTCCCGTCGACACCGCGGCCAGCACGCCCGCGATCGCGAGCGTGAGGAAGCCGCCCGTCTTGAGGTCGCCCATGAACTGGGCCTCGCTCGCGTCGGCGCCCATGCTCGGGTCGAAGAGCGCGAAGATGCTCGTCATGCCCGCGATGAACGTCGCGAGCGCGACCCCGCCCACCGAGCGCCACGCCGTCTTGGGCGAGTCGACGATGCGGCGGCCCGCGAGGAGCGTCGGCACCCCCTTCGCGCGGTGAGCGGTGATCCGCCCCACGACCCAGATGACGAACGGGCCGACGACGTTGAGCGTCGCGAACCCGGCCACGAGGACCAGCACGAGGATCGTGATCCCCACGGCGTCGCTGCCGAACGACACGTTCGTCGCGACGATCATGGCGACGAAGGCCAGCCCCATGCTGATCAGGCGCACGGCCTTCATGCCGGGCGGGGTCACGCGGGCCGCGACGCCCAGGGGCGTGATCGCGACCCGGCGCAGCGAGACGGCCGCCGAGAACAGGGCGACGAGCACGACGCCCACGACCGCGAGCAGCAGCGCGGGCACGCCGACCCACAGCTCGGAGATCTCGAACGTGCGGCCCTGGAAGCGCAGCTGTGCGACCAGCGGCAGCAGGGCCGCGTAGCCCACGAGTCCCACCAGGGCGCCCACGAGCGCCTGTGCGGCAGCGTCGAGGACCGTCAGGGTCGCGACCTGCCCGGTCGTCGCCCCGGCCAGGCGCAGCGACGCCAGCCGGGCGTCTCGACGGGCCACGGCGAGACGGGCCGCCGCCCCGCCCAGCGTGACGAGGGGGATGAGCAGGAGGAGTGCGGCGACGGCCGCGAAGACCGGGTACTGGACGTCGTACGAGGTGACGTCGGCCCCCGTCCCGTCCCTCATGCCCTCGATCCCGCCGGCGCGCCCCAGGAAGGCCCCCACGCCGCCGACGACGACGAGCAGGATCGCGGTCGTCGCGGCGAACGCGATGATCGCCAGGACGTTGGTCAGCCCCTGGGGGTCGCGGCTGTCGGAGCTGCGGCGGCGCAGGAGCCACCACAGGTCGAGGGTGGCCTTCATCGGGCCGCTCCCTGCGTGGGGTCGTGCTGCGCCGCGGGTGCGCCGTTCGCGGGGTGCGCGGCCATCGCGGCGCGCGTGGCGCCCTCGGGCACCTGGGCCTGCGGGGAGGCCTGTCGTGCGGGAGCCGCGTGGAACTCGCCCGAGATGCGGCCGTCGCGCATCGTGACCGTGCGCGAGCAGTAGCGGGCCACGCCCGCGTCGTGCGTGACGATCACGAGCGCCGCGCCCGACGCCTGGACAGCGGCCGTGAGGACCGACAGGACCTCGGCCCCCGTGCCCTGGTCGAGCGCGCCCGTGGGCTCGTCGGCGAACACGACGCCGGGCGACCCGACGAGGGCGCGCGCGATCGCGACGCGCTGGGCCTGGCCGCCCGAGAGCTCGCCCGGCCGGCGCTGCTCCATGCCGGCCAGGCCCAGGTGCGCGAGCCAGGCCGCCGCGACCTGCGTGGCCTCGGCGCGCGGGGTGCCCGCGAGCATGAGCGGCAGGGCGGCGTTCTCGACCGCGGGGAGCTCGGGCAGGAGCTGGCCCGACTGGAACACGAAGCCGAAGTCCTGGCGGCGCAGGGCCGTGCGACGGCCCTCGCTCAGGGTCGTCAGGTCCTCACCGCGCCAGGACACCGTGCCCGACGTGGGCTTGACGATCCCCGCGAGGCAGTGCAGGAGCGTCGTTTTGCCCGAGCCGGAAGGGCCCATGATGGCGACGGACTCGCCGGGGGAGACCGTGAGGGAGACGCCCGCGAGGGCGTGCGTGGCGGTGTGGTCGGTGCCGTAGACCTTCGTCAGCCCGGAGGCGACGAGGGGCGAGCCGGTCGAGGGGGCAGGGCCGAGGTTCGTCATGCTCCCATCCTTCGGCGAGGGCGGGGTGCGCCGCGTCCGGCCGTGGTGGGGACCTGCCCGACGGCGCGTCATGCCCTGGGGGGACCGGTCGCCGTCCTCGCGGTGTACGCCCGACGGCGCGCCGGCCCGCATACTTGTCAGAACGAGCGGGTGTGCGGGGTCACGCTGGTTCTGACAAGTGGCCGGCGGTCAGGTCAGACGATCGGGTTCGTGAGCGTCCCGACGCCCTCGATCGTGATGGAGGAGGTCTGGCCCGGCACGACGTGCGCCGACGTGCTCGGCGACCCCGTGAGGACCACGTCGCCCGGGCCGAGGGTCAGGTGCGACGTCAGGTAGACGAGCTGTTCGACGACGTCCCACGCGAGACCCGACGTCGACGCCTCGGCCTGCGTGGCGCCGTCGACCTGGACGTCGATCGCGAGGTCGCCCGGGGTCGCGAGGTCCGTCTCGATCCACGGGCCGAGCGGCGTGAAGCCGTCCCCGTTCTTGGACTGCGTGAACTTGTCGTCGAGCGCGCTCTGCTCGTACGCCGTGACGTCGTTGCCCACGGTCCAGCCGAGGATCACGCCGGGGACCTGCTCGGGCGTCAGGTGGCGGGCGGTCCGTCCGATGACGATCGCGAGCTCGCCCTCGACCACGACCTTGCCCGCGGCCGGGTCGAGGCGCACAGGCTCGCCGGGGCCGATCACGGTGCGCGCCGACTTGGTGAACGCCTGCGGCGGGACGAGCCGGTCCGCCGGGCCGCTGTTGTGCGCCATGCCGAGCACGACCCGTGGCTCGCACGGAGCGAGGAGGCGCGTGCCGTCGACGGGGTGGGTCTCGCCCGTGCGCTCGAGGACCGGGGCGTGGTGGTCCACGACCACGGCCCACACGTCGCCGTCCTGGACGACGGGGCGAGGGCCGGTGGGGGTGTCGATCCGAGCGAGTCTCACGGTGGGTTCCTCCGTCTGCGGGCGATCGGTCCGCGGGCATTCACCCGCGAGCGTCGGCGCGGTCGTGCCGGCTGGTGCGAGGGTACAGGACATATGACGTCCGATGTGATCGGATGGCCGACCCGACGGACCGGCGTGACACTGAGGAGACCGGGCTCGCGGGCGGGGGCCCTGCGACGCGCGGCGAGGAGGGGACATCTCACCCACTGCGGACGGCGCTGCGGGACGCGGGCGGACGACCGGGGCCCTCGCCCTCGTCGGCGCGCTGGGCGTCGTCTTCGGGGACATCGGCACCAGCCCGCTGTACGCCGCGACAGCCGTCGTCGCGACGGCCCGGGGGGCCGGGGCAGAGGTCGACCGGACGTTCGTCTACGGCATGACCTCGACCGTCCTGTGGTCCCTGATCCTCGTCGTCAGCATCCTGTACGTCCGCCTCTTCCTGCGCACCGACAACGACGGCGAAGGCGGCCTCCTCGCCCTGCTCGGCCTGCTCCGGCGAACCCTCGACCGGTCCCACGGCGGACGCAGGACGGCCGTCGTGTTCACCGTCCTCGGGATGCTCGGGGCCGCGATGTTCCTCGGGGACAGCGTCATCACCCCGGCCATCTCCGTGCTGTCGGCCGTCGAAGGGCTCGAGGTCGTCGAACCCTCGCTCGCCCGGCTCGTGGTGCCCCTGGCCGTCGTGATCCTTGCGGGGCTGTTCCTGGTCGAGAGGTTCGGGACCCGGGCGATCGGGAGGCTGTTCGGGCCGGTCATGCTGCTCTGGTTCGCCACCATCGCGGCGTGCGGCGTCCGCGGGGTGCTCGAGGCGCCCGAGGTCCTGGTGTCGATCTCCCCGCACTGGGTCGTGCTCTACTTCGCCGACCACCCCGCAGCAGCCTTCCTGTCGCTCGGGGCCGTGGTCCTCGCCGTCACCGGCGCCGAGGCCCTCTACGCGGACCTCGGGCACTTCGGCAGACGCCCGATCGCCCGCGCCTGGAGCTTGGTCGTCTTCCCGGCCCTCGCCGTGAGCTATCTGGGGCAGGGCGGCCACCTGATCGCCTCGCCCGAGGCCGCCGACAACCCCTTCTTCTCGCTCGTCCCCGCGCCCGTGACCATGCCCGTCGTGGTCCTCGCGACGCTCGCGACCATCATCGCGTCGCAGGCCGTCGTGTCGGGCGCCTTCTCGGTCGTCCACCAGAGCGGTCGCCTCGGTGTGCTCCCACCGCTGCGGACCGTCCACACGTCGCCCGCGAACAGCCGACAGATCTACCTGCCCGCCGTGAACGCCCTCCTGGCCGTCGCCGTCCTCGTCGTCGTGCTGACGTTCCGGTCCTCCGCAGCGCTCGCCTCCGCGTACGGCATCGCCGTGACGCTGACCATCTCGATCACCACGGTCGTCTACCTCGCCCACGGCTGGACGTCCCGACGGCGCCTCACCGGCAGCGTGGTCGGCGCCGGCTCGATCCTCGTCGTCGTCCTCGTGCTCCTGGCCGCGAACCTCGCCAAGGTCGGCTCGGGCGGATGGCTTCCCCTGACGATCGGTGCCCTCGTGTTCGTCGTCATGGCGACCTGGTGGACGGGCCAGCGGCACGTCAGCCGCGGGCGCCTCGCGCTCGAGACCACCGTCCAGCGCGTCGAGGACGTCCTGGAGTCCCACGGCTCCGTGACCAGGACCCGGGGGACCGCGATCTTCCTCAGCAGGCACAGCGGTGTCGTGCCCCTCGCCCTGCGATCCATGGTCGAGCAGAACCACGCGCTCCAGCGCCACGTCCTGCTCGTGAGCTGGGCGACGGCCGACCGGCCCGTCGTCCCGGCCCCCGAGAGGTTCGACGTCTCGGTCGTGGGGGACGAGGGCGTCGTCCAGGTGACCGCGACCTACGGCTTCCGGGAGCGGCCACGGGTCGTGCGGCTCCTCGGCCAGGTCCAGCGCGACGCCCCCGACGCGATGCGAGGTGTCGACCTCGGGACCGCGACCCACTTCGTGTCGCTGTCCGTACCACGGCTCAGCCCGCGGTCTCGGATGCCGCGGTGGGCACAACGCCTCTTCCTCGGCCTGTACCGGATCGTGCCGGACCCCGTCGAGACGCTCGACCTGCCGCGGGAGCGGACCGTCGTGCTCGGCCGGGACGTACCGCTCTAGGCGAGACCGTGTCTCGTGCGGTGGGAGCGGCGTGATTCCGGGGTTCCTCGCCCCGCCGTGGCGGGTCGGGGTGCGGCCGACGTGGTGTCGTGCGTCACGAAGTGGCTGGTCAGACCGTATCGGTTTGAGTATCCGGCGAATCTCGTTGTAGTCTTCTCGACGGCTGCTCAAGAGAAATCACGAACAGCCGGGCGCCCGTAGCTCAACGGATAGAGCATCTGACTACGGATCAGAAGGTTGGGGGTTCGAATCCCTCCGGGCGCACAGTACGCGAAGGCCAGGAACCGCAAGGTTCCTGGCCTTCGTGCTTTTCCGATGTGGTGTCGAGCCCGGGGCCGGTGTCGCCGTCCGACAGAAGGACGACACCGACCCCGGGCTCGCGAGGAGCCCCGAGCGCCTCAGGAGAGGTGGGCGCGTGGAGCCCCGAGGGCGGTCAGCTGCATCCGGCCGCCTCGTAGCCGGTCACGATCTCCGTGGAGATCGGACCGGATCCTGTGTCGCCCGTCGCGGTCACGGTGACCTCGCCGGCCGGGATGCCGACGGCCCGGGTCGCGAAGGACTGCTGGGCGGACTTGCCCGGTGCCACGCCCGCGAAGGTCTTGCGACCGTGCGGGGTCTCGACGACGACGTCCACCGGGACGTCCTCGCCGTTGGTGGCGCGGACCGTGAGCGTCGTGCGGCCCGCGACACACTTGGGAGCGACCGTCACGGCGACGTCGAGCACGGGCTGCTCGACGTCGGGCTCGTCGAGGAAGATGCCGCCGATCACGGCGTTCGGCCCGGTCACCTTGTCGGCCTTGACCCGGACCGAGGACTCGATCCGGTACGTGAGCCACACGCCCGCGGCGTTGTCCGAGACCGAGAACGCCGGGTAGAGGACCGAACCGTCGGCACGCAGCACCTGGAGGTTCTGCGTCCTCGCCGTGTCGTGGCTGTTGACGTAGACCGACAGGTCGTAGACCGAGCCCTCGGGGACCGTGACGTCGACCGCCGCCCCGGCGCCGAACCAGGTCGACGCACGACGCGCGGCGCCGTCGGGCGGGACCTGGAGCGCCGACCGCTTGGTGGTGCTCTGCTCCCACGTCCAGGCCTGCGTACCCGTCACCGGAACGACCGTGACGCCCTGGGGGAGCTGCGTCCCGACCTGAGGGATCGAGTAGCCCGCCGTCCCGTACTTCCCGATCCAGCTCCCCTGGGTCGAGGTGTCCTGGCGAGGCGTGCCCTCGGGCGGTACGCCGACCCCGGACCCGACGGCCTCGAAGACGTCGAGCGTCATCGACCAGTTGACCCCGGGGTTCGAGCGGAACACGAGGTAGACGTCGTGCGTCCCCGCGGGGGCGGTGACCGGCGTCGGGTCCGTCTCCTTGAACGTGAACCACCCGCCCGTGCTGTTCACGGGTGTCGTGGCTACGAGCTGACCTGTCGGCGACCCGAGGCGCATCTCGATCCGGCCGCCGCCCTCCGGACCGGCCGACACGCGGTAGCGCACGGCGTCGATCCCCTGGAAGTTCATGTCCTCGTAGCGCAGCCAGTCGTTGTCCTGGATGTCGCCCACGTACTGGCCGAGCTCGGCGGCCGCGTTGTTCTCGACCGCGACTCCCTTGGCCTCGTCCCAGTAGTGCGCCTGGAAGCGCGTCGGGCGGTACACGTTGGTCGCGCTCGTCGTGATCGGCTGGACGCCCGCGGCGCCCCCCTTGTCGGTGTAGCGCGCGTCGATGACCCAGAACGCGTCGGCCTCGAGGTGCCCCTCGTCGAGGATGGTCGACGCCTCGCCCTCGCACGCGTTGACGGGCAGGGTGGGGTGCGCGTGCTCGTCGTGGCCCAGGGCCGGCTGCACCGTGACGTCCTGGCAGTCGATCTGGCCGTCCTCGGCGTCGGTCACCTCGACCTTCCACGGCAGGACGTCGTTCCAGCGGAAGAAGCTGCCGTTCGGCGGAGCCGTGATCGTCACGACCGGGCTCGTGTTGCCCACGACGATCGGCACCGTGGCGGTGCCCGTCTTGGCGGACTCGGTCCGCTCCGTGACGGTCAGGCGCGCCTCGAAGTTCCCGTTGGTCGTGTAGACGTGCGTCGGGTTCTGCTCGGTCGAGGTGCTGCCGTCGCCGAAGTCCCACGCGAAGTCGAGGTCGTCGCCGTCCCGGTCGACGGTGCCCTCGCTCGAGAACGTCACGCTCAGCGGGGCGAGGCCCGTCGTGACGTCGGCCGCGGCCTTGGCCGTGGGTGCCCTGCCGTCGGCGGCGTAGTCGACGCGGTACAGACCCGAGTTCGGGTTGTCGCGACCGAAGCCGCCTCCCCACTCGAGGAGGTACAGCGCGCCGTCGGGCCCGAACTGCAGGTCGAGCGGCGAGAGGAACTGCTGGTTGGACAGCACCGGGTTGATCGCGAGGAGCGAGCCGTCCGCGGCGAGCGGGAACTCCTTGATGAAGTTGCGCCCCCACTCGAAGAACAGCGGCGTGCCACTGAAGTACTCGGGCCACTTGCGGTCCGAGTCGAGCGCCTCGTCGAAGTGGTAGACCGGTCCGGCCATGGGCGCACCCGCGCCGCTGCCGAGCTGCGGGAACTCCGCGGACGCGCCGTACGAGTAGTAGACCTCCGCGGGGATCGACGGCGGGAGCTCGGTCAGGCCGGTGTTGTTCGGGGACGTGTTGACCGGGTTGGCGCAGTCGAACTTCGCACCCGACGTGTTCGTCACGAAGTCGAAGTCGTTGTACGCGATGTTGTTGGCGTGGCAGTACGGCCAGCCGTAGTTGCCCGGGGCCTTGATGGACTGCCACTCGACGTAGCCCGCGGGGCCGCGGTTCGGGTTGGCGCTGCCGGCGTCGGGCCCGTAGTCGGCGAGGTAGACCGTGCCGTCGACGTCGACCGTGAAGCGGAACGGGTTGCGGAAGCCCATCGCATAGATCTCGGGACGGGTCTTGTCCGCGGTGTCCTGGGCCTCGGGGAAGAGGTTGCCCTCGGGGACCGAGTAGGTACCGTCCGGCTCGGGCGTGATGCGCAGGAGCTTGCCGCGCAGGTCGTTGCTGTTGGCCGACGTGCCCTGGGCGTCGAAGTGCGCGCGGCCCGGACGCTCGTCGATCGGGGTGTAGCCCGAGGACTCGAACGGCACGACGTCGTCGCCGACCGACAGCCACAGGTTTCCCTGGCCGTCGAAGCGCAGGGTGCCGCCCGTGTGCCCGATCTCCTTGTCGTCGCGCCCGGCCGGGATCTCCAGCATCACGACCTCGGTGTCGAGCTGCATGGTGTTGCCCTCCATGGTGAAGCGGGAGAGCCGGTTGACCGAACCTGCGGCCTGGGGCGAGTAGTACAGGTACACCCAGTTGTTCTGGGCGAACTGCGGGTCGAGCGCCAGGCCGAGCATGCCGTCCTCACCGCCCCCGTACACGGGGATCGTCGCGGCCGTCACGGTGCTCTGGAGCTCCGGGTCGTAGATGCGCACCTGCCCGCGGACGAGCTCGGTGAAGAAGACGCGGCCGTCGCCGGCCACCGCGATGCCCCACGGAGCCGAGGTGTTGGTGTCGAGCGGGACCTTGTCGAAGTCGTCCCACACCGTGCCGCCGCAGTCACCGGCCTCGACGCCGGCCGCGTAGCGGATGCCGCCCAGCGCGTGCTTGCGGACGTTCTCCTCGCTGTACGAGGACTTGGAGTGCCCGACCGAGGTCACCCACGTCCGGCCGCCCTCGTAGTCCGCGCACCACGTGACCGGGTGGTCGACCATGCGTCCGGGGGTCGACGTCGGGACGCTCGTCGGGTCGAGCTGGGCGAGCACGTGCTTGTCGCCACGGACCGACTTGGTGAAGCCGTACCACTCCTCGTTGCGCTCCCACCGCTCGGGCAGGTCGGCGGTCGAGGGGTGGTCGCGGTCCACGACCGCCATCTCGCCCGTGGTGCCTGCGGCGGAGTGAGCGGTGAACTCGGTCCCGATGAGCGAGCGGTAGAACGGGAAGCCCGGTTCCATGTCGAGCGGGTTGTGCATCGCGACGACGCCGCCACCCCCGCGCACGTACTTCTCGAAGGCCTTCTCCTCGGCCGCGTCCCAGACGTCACCGGAGGCCTGAGCCAGGACGATCACGTCGAAGTCCGCGAGCCCCTCGTCGGTGAAGAGTGCCGAGTCGGTCGCCTGGACGACCTCGAACCCGCCCGCCGCCGCGAGCTCGTCCCACATGGCCTTGGCCTCGGGGACCGAGTCGTGCACGAACCCGGCGGTCTCCGAGAAGATCAGCGCCCGGAACTCGGGCGCGTCCGGGTGCTCGTGCCCCTCGTGGGCGGTGGCCGGTGCTGTCAGTACGCCTGCCAGTCCTGTGGACAGTGCCAGGCAGGCCGCTATCGCGGCCCCTCTTCGCGTTCTCATCCGTGCTCCCTCGTGTCCGCTTCGTTGCGTCGGGCCCCTGCGATCTGTTCGTCCGTCGATCTGGCGACTTTTGATTGATGGTCGTCAGAACGTGATCGTGATGCTAGTGTCGGCGTCACCACTTTGCAATACTGGTCGGTATGGTGAGTGCGTGCAGGGCTGCACAGCGTGACGGGATCTCAACGATGACGGCCCAGATTTGCCGGCATAGATGCTGCACCGACCAGTACGTTCCTACCCAGACGGAGGAGTCTCATGCCGCAGATCGGGATCGGTTTCCACACCGACGCCTTCAACTCCAGCCACAAGTCGTTCGAGCAGGCCCTGGCCTGGGCGCAGGAGAACGACGTCCACTACATCGAGCCGGGCGTGATCGAGGGGGCCTGCTGGATCCACGGGCTCGGCTACTTCCCGCACGTCTCGCTCCTCGAGGACCCTGCGCTCCTCCGGAAGAAGATGGCGACCTACGGGGTCGAGTTCTCCCAGATCGACGCCGCCTACCCGCTCTCAGGGCGGGACGGGCTCACGGTCGGCGTGCCCTACGTCCAGAAGGCCATCGCCTGGGCCGCCCTCGCCGGCTCGCCCCGGGTCGCGACGACCGACGGCCTCCACAAGCCCGAAGGGCTCGAGGACCGCGAGGCCCTCGACCTCATGAAGCGCAGCTACGGCGAGATCATCCGCGTCGCCGAGGCCCACGAGATCGTCGTGACCATCGAGGTCCACGGCTACTTCACGACCCGGGCCGACTGGCTCGCCGAGATGCTCGCGTTCTGCGGCGACTCCCCGTGGCTGCGCCTCAACCTCGACACAGGGAACACCTTCATCGCGGGCAACGACCCGGTCGAGTTCGCGGACCGCTTCCTCGACAAGATCGACCACGTGCACATCAAGGACGTCTCGCAGTCGCTCGCCGACTCCGTGCGGGGCGGGGCCACGGGCATCGCCATCAGCCACGTCGCCGCGGGGGACGGGGTGAACGCGGAGAACATCCGCCAGATCCTCGCGAGGCTCAGCGCCGACGGGTTCGACGGCGTGCTCAGCATCGAGTGCGAGGGCCAGGGCGGCCCCATGCTGGCCGACTCGCTGTCCTGGCTGCGCAAGGAGGTCGCCGCGGCCGGCTTCACCGAGCGCGTGCCCGCGTTCGCCTGATCCCGGCCGTGCGTCGGCAGGCGCGCGACCGGATCGCCCGGTGTCCATCACATCAGTACCAGCCAGTATGGAAGGAGGTAGGGTGGCGTCATGCCGACGTCCTCGCCCACTGTTGCCAAGCCCGACGAGCTCGCGCTCGCAGCGTTCACGCTGTTCTCGACGCGAGGCATCGCCGGGGTCAACATGGACGCGATCGCGGCGGGCGCCGGGGTGACGAAGGGCAGCCTGTACTGGCACTACTCCTCGAAGAAGGAGGTCGTGCTGGCCGCGTGCGGTGTCTACTACCGCCAGTGGCGTGAAGCGATGGCCGCCGCGACCGGGCAGGCGACGAGTGCGTACGCCAAGGTCGAGGCCGCCGTGGAGTACTCGGTCCGCAGCTGTCTGCTGGACGACGCGAACCGGGTCTTCACGATGGAGATCGTCGCGCAGGCGCTCTACGACCAGGACGTCCGGGCGAGCTGGGCCGGCTTCCTGGACGAGGCGGAGCGGTACTTCCTTGGCCTGACCCACCGGGCGGTCGGGGCCGGGGAGCTCGAGTGCGACGACGTGGACGGCGCGGTCAGCGTGATGTTCTCCGCGATGGAGGGCACCAAGCAGATCTCGTTGTTCCGGCCGCAGTCCTGCGCGCCGGAGAGCGAGCTCCGGATCAGGGCTCAGCTCCTGTCGCTCCTCGGGGCGCCCGTCCCGGGGCGTCCCGCGAGGGCCTCGACGGTCTAGCGCGAAGCCCGCAGGTGCTGGCGACAGGACCTGCACGCCTCTCCCGGACGGCCTCGGTGCCGAGCCCGTCGACCGGGAGATCGAAGAACACCCGCGAACACTCCGTTCGCCGCGGCATGCCCGCTTCCTGCCGGGCGGCCTGCCGCTGCAGTCAGCACCCGTCCAGCACCATCGTCCAGCGCATCCGTCAGACGACGACGTCTCGATCATCAGGAGCAGGAAATGCGTACTTCCCGAGTTCTCTTGGCAGGGGCCGCGACCGCGGCACTGCTGTTCACCGCTGCGTGCAGCACCGACGTGCCCGAGGCCCCCGCCGGGGGTGAGACCGCGACCGAGGCGGGGGAGGAGTCGAACGAGTCGGGCGCGAACAGCCAGTGGTTCGTGCAGGCCGACTACGACCGCCAGCTCGCCCAGCGCACAGCGGTGCCCGAGGGCCCCACGGACCAGCCGTGGCTGCAGGCGATCGACCCCGAGTACGTGGACACCGCGCAGTACGCCAAGGAGGGCGGCAAGAAGCTGTGCTTCTCCAACGCCTCGCTGTCCAACCCGTGGCGCGTGACGGCGTTCATCACGATGCAGCAGCAGGTCGAGGTCCTCAAGGCCTCGGGCGACATCTCGGAGTTCCGCGTCTCGGACGCCGCGGACGACGACAACAAGCAGATCACCGACATCCAGGCGTTCGTCGAGGCCGGTGACTGCGACGCGATCATCATCTCGCCGTCGACCACCGCGACCCTGACCCCGGCGGTCGAGGCGGCGTGCGCGTCGGGCAAGCCCGTCATCGTGTTCGACCGTGGCGTCAACACGGACTGCATGGTGACGTACATCCACCCGATCGGCGGCTACGCCTACGGAGCCGACGGCGCCGAGTTCCTCGTGGACAACCTCGAGCCCGGCTCGAAGGTGCTCGCGCTCCGAGTGCTCCCGGGAGTCGACGTGCTGGAGAACCGCTGGGCCGCGGCCGACAAGATCTTCTCCGAGAGCGAGCTCGAGGTCGTGGGCCAGGAGTTCACCGGTGGTGACGGCGCGAAGATCAAGGACATCGTGACGCAGTACCTGCAGCGCGGTGACGTGGACGGCATCTGGATGGACGCCGGTGACGGCGCGGTCGCGGCGGTCGAGGCGTTCGAGGACGCCGGCAAGCCCTACCCGGTCTTCATGGGCGAGGACGAGCTGAGCTTCTTGCGCAAGTGGCAGGAGACGGACATGACGGCGCTCGGGACGGTCTACTCGACGTTCCAGTGGCGCACACCCGTGCTCGCGGCCCAGAAGATCTGGAACGGCGAGCAGGTCCCGGCCGAGTGGGTCCTGCCCCAGTCGCCCATCACCGAGGACGACCTCGACACGTACCTCGAGGCCAACAAGGACATGCCCTCGCTGCACTACGCCAAGTTCGGCGGCGAGGACCTGCCCGGCTACCCGGAGGCCTGGGCCGACCGCTGACCCTCGGTCGGACGATCACCGACCGACGGAACACACCGACCGCCCCGTCCCTCGACCGACGTCGCAGGGGCGGGGCGGCTCGTGCCTGCCGCCTGGTGGCGGCGGGTCTCAGCTCGCGGCGCTGCCGTGCTCGGGCGGTAGCGCGGCCCGCGGGCCCGTGAGGTGGGCCGGGTCCGGGTCGTGCGCGACGTCGTCGGGCGTGATGCCCACCGACCTGGCGAGCGCCTCGACGTCCCCGCCCTGCAGGAGCGGCAGCGCCTCGCGGACGTGCTCGTCGTCCCAGGTCCACCACCGGGCGCGCCACAACAGCTTGCGCCGCAGCGGGTCGAACCGGTGACGCACCACGCGCCCTTCGCCCACCACCACCGAGAACGGTGCCACGTCCTTCGCGACGACGGCGCGCGCCCCGATGATCGCGCCGACCCCGATGTGCACACCGCCCAGGATCGTCGACTCGTACCCGCACCAGACCTCGTGCCCGACGACCGTGTCTCCGACGGGCCTCCACGCGTCGGACGCACCGTCGACGAAGTTGAACCCGTACGGCGTGACGGCGTCCATGTCGTGGCCCTGGTTGCCGCCCAGCAGGAACGTGGTCCCGGATGCGAACTGGCAGAAGTTGCCGATCACGAGCTTGTCCGTCGGGACACCTCGGTAGGTGGGGGAGTCGGCGAACAGGTAGCGGGCTCGCCCCGCGAAGCTCTCGCGGTGATAGTGGCCGCTGTACCAGGAGTGCCGTCCCTGGGCCAGGACGATGCCCGCATGGTCCAGGACCTCACGTGAGGTGTCGAGGCGTTCGACCACGGTGAAGTCGGGGAAGAGGTCTCGTGCGGTGGGGTCCATCGGGCCAGTGCACCGGAGCCGGTTGCCGCGTGCAAGGGAATTGGGACTGCCCGGTTCGGCCCGACGGCGGAGAGCGCGTCGGGCGCCCTACCACCACGCCCGCTTGAAGCCGGCCGCCTCCGCGTCCTTGCGGCTCTCGAAGCACACGTCGGCCGTGACGTCCCGGAAGTTCCACTCCTCGCCCCGCACGTAGTAGACGTTGGTCGCGCCGTCGATCTCGCGCACGTAGAGACCCTTGACCTTGCAGTTCTCGGGGACCGGGGTCCTGCTGGGGGTGGGCGTCGGGGTAGGGGTGGGAGTCGAGGGTGCCGGGGCGGGCGGTGGTTCGGCAGCCGGGGGCGCCTCGGGTGCCGGGGTCTGCGTGGGGCGCGGCCGGGGCTTCTCGACCGGGGGGACGACGGGGTCGCGGGGCGGAGGGAGGGTGCTGCCGGTCGGTAGCGGCTCACCCGGGCACGTCGAGAGGACGGCGACGAGGGCCGCCTTCTCGGTGCTGGTCACGCGCAGCCCGTAGGTGTACTTGACGCCCACCTGGCGTGCGACGTACGCGCAGCGGAACGCCTCGTTCGGGGGGAGCCAGGCCGAGGCGTCCCCGTCGCCCTTCTGCTGGTTGAGGGCGCCGTCGACGACGAGGACGTTGAGCGGGTCGTTCGCGAAGGCCTCACGTCGCGCCGCGTCCCACGCTCGCGCGCCCTTGTGCCACGCGTCGGTCAGGGCGACCACGTGGTCCACCTGGACCTTCTCCGAGGACAGCGGGCCGCGCTCGAAGGCGATCTCGGTGCCGCTGTACGGATCGGCGAGCAGGCCCGTCAGGACGACGCAGTCGTCCGTCCCGGGTTTGAACGACGCCCCGGACAACGACCTGGCGAGCGCGTCGTTGCGGGTGTCGCACCCGTTGCCGTCGGTGTCGGCGAAACGCGCCCCGAAGGCCTCGACCGAGAACGCGGCGGAGACGTCCCGGTCGCCGACCTCGAGCAGCGCGACCGTCGCGAGCGCCGACTGGGAGGGAGCTGCTGCCACGACCGCGTCGACGTCGAGCGCCTGCACCTCGAGGACGGCCGAGTTGGCCACCTCGAGGTAGTCCGGGGTCCGGTCCTCTGCGGGCTCCTCGACGGGTGGCGGGGCGTTCGTCGCCTTGGAGGTCACGGGAGCCGGCGGCCTGTCCGAGCCACCCTTCTGCGCGAGGGCCACCCCGCTCCCGGCGAGGGCCACGGCGAGCACGGCGCAGCCCGCCCAGAGTGCGGGCCCGGACAGGAGCCCTTGCCGGGAAGCCGGCCGACGCGCCGAGGTGCCCTGGCGGGTCAGGCTGTCCCGACGAGCCGAGGCGCGCGACGTCGTCGGGCCTGCGGGTGGAGCGGGCTGCGCGACCGGTCCCGGCGGGGGCGGGATCGGAGGTAGCGACCGCACGGTCGAGGCAGGCGCGAACGACGCGGGCTGCTCGTCGACCGCCGGGCGGACCTCGGCGAACGGCATGCCGGAGGTGTGCTCGCCCGACGGGCTCGTCGGGCGGGGGGCGTCGCCGCCGAGCGTCCCGACGCCGAGGGGGAGGCGCTGCGTGCTGGTGGGCAGGACCGTGGGGCGGGTGTGCTGTGACCAGCGGTCGCCGTCGAACCAGCGTTCCGTACCGGCTGCGGAGGGGTCGGGGTACCACCCCGGAGCGGTGCGACCCATGACGCCTCCTGCTGCTCTGGTCGCCTGCGTGCAACCCGCCGGCGGCGTCCTGGACCGACAGGGCGATCGAAGGCTAGCGGAGAGCGTCGGGTGGTCACGAATCGGTCCGGCGTGCCCCTGGCGCGGGGCGTGGGCGCGGTCTCACGGAGGGACGGCGAGGGGTGGGCGCGCGTTGCTCTTGACAGCGCTGTCAGATTCACGGTCTACTCGCCCCAGGAAACGCCGGACGGTCCTGGCCGCCCGAACCGCGTCGGGCGTGACACGTCGGGGCGGAGCCAGCCGGGGGTGTGGAAGAATCCCCGCCAGTCGAACCGTGCGGGGGTGGGTGCACATGGCCGCAGGAGGCCGCACCGCACGCGGCGGAGGTCGCCCGACCCTCGCCGCGGTGGCCGAGGCCGCGGGAGTCAGCCTCAAGACGGCGTCCCGCGTGCTCAACAACGAACCCAGCGTCGCCGAGGCGACCCGGCTCAAGGTGCGGGCGGCCGCCGACGCGCTCGGGTTCCGACGCAACGCCGTCGCGGCGGACCTCGCACGCGGAGGCGGTTCCCGGCTCGTGGGGTTCGTGACCGGGGACATCGCGAACCCCTTCTACTCGGACCTCGCCGGCGGGATCGAGCGTGAGCTGCGCAAGCACGGTCTCCAGCTCATCACCACGAGCTCCGACGAGGACGCGGACCAGGAGCGCGAGCTCATCGACGCGCTGATCGAACGACGCGTCGCCGCCCTGTTCATCGCCCCCACGGCCGCCGACCACTCGTACCTGCACGCCGAGCTCGCGACCGGCGTGCCCGTCGTGTTCCTCGACCGCCCGCCGAGCGGGATCGAGGCCGACACCGTCGTGCTCGACAACCGCGTCGGCGCCGCGGCCGCGACCCGGCACCTGCTCGCACAGGGGCACCGCCGGATCGCGCTCGCCGGCGACCTGTCCCGCCTGTGGACGTTCCGCGAACGGCACGAGGGCTTCGTCGCCGCGCTGCGCGACGCCGGGATCGAGGACCCCGAGCGCTACGTGCGCGACGGGCTGCACGACGCCGCGACGGCCCGCGAGGCGGTCGAGGGGCTCCTCGCGCTCGACGAGCCGCCCACCGCGATCCTCACGGCCAACAACAAGATCACCCAGGGCGCGCTCCGGGCGCTGCGCACCGGTCACGGCACGCGGCGCGACGTAGCCCTCGTCGGGTTCGACGACTTCGAGCTCGCGGACGTCCTCGACGTGACCGTCGTCGGGTACGAGATCTCCGTGATGGGCCAGGAGGCCGCGCGGCTCGCGGTCGACCGCATCGAGTCGCCCGGGGGTGCCCCCCGGCTGCGCGTCGTCCCGACCGTGCTGATCCCCCGGGGCTCCGGGGAGATCGCGCCGCGCCTGGCTGCGGTGGAGGTCCCGGCAGGCCGGTGACCTGACGGCGCGGTGCGACACGTCCGGCGAGACGTTCGGCGTGCGCGGCGGCCGGTACACCCTGGGCGCCCGGTCCTGCCGGGTCGGTCGCTTTGTCGTCGTCGTCCTCTTCGAACCCCGCCCAGGTCTCCCCGAGGTAACGATTCGGCGCACCTCTTTGACAGACCCCGGTGCGCGGTCTTACGTTCGACCTGTTCCTGACAGCGCTGTCAACGACGAAAGTAGGACCCCATGCGTAACGGATTACGCGTCGCCGGGGCACTGGTGGGCACCGCAGCCCTCCTGGCCCTCGCGGCTTGCAGCGGCGACTCTGGTAGCGATTCCACCTCGGGCGGCTCGGGTGATGCTGCGGGCGGCGACGTCGAGGTCTTCACCTGGTGGGCCGCCGGCTCCGAGAAGGCCGGCCTCGACGCCCTCGTCTCGGTGTTTGACGAGCAGCACCCCGACTACACCTTCGTGAACGGCGCGGTGGCCGGCGGCGCCGGATCGGCCGCCAAGGACCTGCTCCAGACCCGGCTCCAGGCCAACGACCCGCCGGACACCTTCCAGGCTCACGCGGGGGCCGAGCTCACCGACTACATCGACGCCGCCCAGATCGAGGACATCTCCGACCTGTACGACGAGTTCGGGGTCACGGACGTCTTCCCGCAGGACCTCATCGACCTCCTGACGGTCGACGGCAAGATCTACTCGATGCCGTCCAACATCCACCGCTCGAACATGGTCTGGGCAAACCCCGCGGTCCTGACCGAGGCGGGCCTCGACCCCGCAGCGACGTACGCGACCCTCGACGACTGGTTCGCCGCCCTCGACGCGGTCCAGGCCACGGGCAAGACCGCCCTCTCGGTCGGCCAGACCTGGACCCAGGTCAACCTGCTCGAGACGGTCCTCATGGCCGATCTCGGCGCCGAGGCCTACAACGGACTGTGGGACGGCACGACCGACTGGGAGAGCCCCGAGGTCACGGCCGCTCTCGAGGACTTCCAGAAGCTCATGAGCTACACCAACACCGACCGCGACGGCCTGGACTGGCCCGAGGCCACCCAGCTCGTCATGGACGGCGACGCCGCGTTCAACGTCATGGGCGACTGGGCCGTGGCAGCGTTCGAGGAGGCAGGCAAGACGGCCGGCACCGACTTCACCTACTTCCCGGTCCCCGGGACGGACGGCATGTTCGGATTCCTCGCCGACTCGTTCACGCTCCCCGTGGGCGCCAAGAACGCCGACGGCGCCAAGGCCTGGATCGAGACGGTCTCGAGCCTCGAGGGCCAGACGGCGTTCAACAAGGCCAAGGGCTCCATCCCGGCCCGCACCGATGCGGACCCTGCTGACTTCTCCGAGTACCAGCAGACCGCCATCACCTCGTTCGCGGACGACACGATCGTGCCGTCGCTCGCCCACGGTGCGGCCGCCTCGGTCGCCGTGCTCAACGCCATCTCGGACGCGACGAGCAAGTTCACCTCCGGCGCCTCCGACCTGGCGCAGTACCAGGCCGACCTGGCCGCCGCCGCCGCCGAGTAGGGCGCTGGCGGTATCCGTCGCGGGGGGGGGGGGGCCCCCCCCCCCCCCCCCCCCCCCCGGGCGCCGCCCGGTCACGTCACGCACCCGCGGCGCCCCGCCGCACCGTCTCGTTCCCCGCCGCACCGGTCGGCGGGCGCCCCCGCACCCACGTGCGCGGCGTGCGCCCCGGACCGTGCCCGCACCCTTGGAGGATCACCGGTGATCCACTCCGCCCGACGCTGGGGGCCGCCACTGCTCCTCGTCGCCCCGTCCCTGATCCTGGTGGGGGTGTTCGTCTACGGCCTCATCGCGATCAACTTCTCGACCTCGACCACCGACATGCACAAGGCCGCACAGTCCACGGGGCAGGCGCCCGTGTCCCGGGTCGGCTTCCAGAACTACCTCGACCTGCTCGCGAGCCCGGAGTTCCAGCACTCGCTGCTGAACCTCCTGATCTACACCGTGGTCTTCCTGGTGGGCACCATGGTCATCGGGTTCGTCTGGGCCTGGCTCCTCGACAAGCCGGTCAAGGGCGAGGGCTTCTTCCGCGCCGTCTACCTGTTCCCCATGGCGGTCTCGTTCATCGCCTCGGGCGTCGTGTGGCGCTGGCTCCTCAACTCGAACCAGGACGAGAAGGCGAGCGGCCTCAACCGGCTGTTCCAGATGATCGGGCTCGACGCGCTCCAGAACAACTGGTGGAACAACGTCACGTTCGGCATCGCGGCCATCGCGATCCCCGCGATCTGGCAGCTCTCCGGCTACGTCATGGCGCTCTTCCTCGCAGGGTTCCGGGGCATCCCGGAGGAGCTGCGCGAGGCGGCCCGCATCGACGGCGCGAGCGAGTGGAAGCTGTACCGCTACGTGCTCTTCCCGCAGCTCACGCCGATCGCGCTGTCCGCGCTCATCATCGTGGGGCACATGTCGCTCAAGGCGTTCGACCTCATCATGTCGATCTCCAAGCCGTCGAACTACCAGACCAAGGTCCCGGCGGTCGACATGTACGTCTTCAAGTCGAGCTTCGACTACGCGAACGCGGCTGCGGTGGGCGCGATCCTGCTCATCATCGTCGCCCTCGTGATCGTGCCCTACCTGATCTCCCTGAACCGCAAGGAGAAGATCCGATGACCACGGTCACCACCCCCGTCGAGGCGACCGCCCCGGGATCGGGCTCGGGGTCCGGTGCCGCCGGCTCGCGTCGGCGCAAGAAGCCGGTCGAGCGGTTCTCCGTGGCCCGCACGCTGCGCTACGCGCTCCTGATCCTGTTCGTGCTCGTCGTGCTCGTGCCCGTCTACGTCCTGCTCGTCACGAGCTTCAAGGGACCGGGCGACGCGGCCCCGACCCGCGCATGGAACCTGCCGCAGGTGTGGACCACGGAGAACTGGCAGGCTGCGTGGACCGCGCTGTCACCCGCGATCCTGCGCACGCTCCAGATGGTGGTCCCCGCCGCGCTCATCTCGGCGTTCCTGGGATCGCTCAACGGGTTCGTGCTCTCGCGCTGGCGGTTCCGGGGAGCGAACCTCGTCTTCACGCTCATCCTCTTCGGCATGTTCATCCCCTACCAGGCGGTGATCATCCCGCTCAACCAGCTCGTCCTGAGCCTCGACCTGCCGAGCGGCATACCGACCCTGATCGTGCTGCACGTGATCTACGGCCTGCCGATCACGACGCTGATCTTCCGCAACTACTACCAGACCGTCCCGAACGAGCTCATCGAGGCCGCGCGCGTCGACGGGGCGGGCATGCTGCGCACGTACTGGGCGATCGTCCTGCCGCTGTCGATCCCGAGCTTCGTGGTCGTGCTGATCTGGCAGTTCACGTCCGCGTGGAACGACTTCCTCTTCGCGGTGTTCTTCTCCTCGAGCCAGAACGGCCCGGTCACGCTCGCGCTCAACAACCTCGCGAACGGGGCGCTGCTGCAGAACTACGGCGTGTCGATGGCAGGGGCGCTCTTCGCGTCGCTCCCGACCCTCCTGGTCTACATCCTGCTCGGCAAGTACTTCATGGGCGGGCTCATGTCCGGGTCGGTCAAGGGGTGAGGCGGCCGCTCCCACGGGGCGGGCCGACCTGGCCGGGCACGACGTCGGGACGGGCGCTCCGCCGTCGGGCGTTCGACGCAGGAGCGCCCGCCCGGGGAAGATCACTGACGAGGACGACGAACGGGGAACGATGACGGTCATGGACGAGCCGGCACGCACGACGGGCGGGGCCGCGTGGCGCCACGACGAGCTGCGCAGGCTGCTCGCCTTCGCGCAGGCGTCGCTCGGGCCCGACGGCGGGGCGCGGTGGCTCGACGACGACGGTGTCCCCGGCGCGCACCAACCCGTGCACACGTGGATCACCGCGCGCACGGCCCACATGTACGCGCTCGGGACCCTGCTCGGGGTGCCCGGGGCGGACGCGCTCGCCGACCTGGCCCTCGACGGGCTGCGCAGCTACCTCGCCGACCCCGTGGACGGCGGCTGGTTCGCGTCGCGCGGGCCGGGCGACGCGGTCGACGACACCAAGAGCGCCTACGCGCACGCGTTCGTCGTCCTCGCCGCGTCGAGCGCCGTGGTCGCGGGACGGCCCGGGGCGCGCGGGCTGCTCGACGACGCGCTGCGCATCCTCGACCAGGAGTTCTGGGAGGCGGACCAGGACATGCTGCGGGACGAGTGGGACCGCGCCTGGACCACGTGCGCGCCCTACCGTGGGGCGAACGCCAACATGCACGGCGTCGAGGCGCTGCTCGCCGCGCACTCGGCGACGGGCGACCCCCTGTGGCTCGAGCGCGCGAGCGCGATCGCGGACCGGGTCGTCGGCTGGGCCTCCGAGCGGGACTGGCGCGTGGTCGAGCACTTCGACGCCTCGTGGCGGCCACAGCCCGAGCTCAACGTCGACCACCCGACCGACCAGTTCAAGCCCTACGGGTCGACGCCCGGGCACGGGTTCGAGTGGTCGCGCCTGCTCCTGCAGCTCGACGCGGCGCAGGATCCCGGGGCGTCCGACGAGGTCGTCGCCGCGCCGGGCGCGCGCCTCGACGCCGCCCGCCGGCTGTTCGACCGCGCCGCGGCCGACGGATGGGACCCCGACGGGGGCGGGTTCGTCTACACCGTCGACTGGTACGGGCGACCCGTCGAACAGCGCAGGTTCCACTGGGTCGCGGCCGAGGCGATCGCGGCCGCCGAGGTCTTCGCCCGGGTCACGGGCGAGGAGCGGTACGCACGGCTCGCCCGTGACTGGTGGGCGTACGCGCGGACCGCCCTCGTCGACGTCGAGCGCGGCTCGTGGCACCACGAGCTCGACGCCCTCAACCACCCGTCGGCGGTCGTCTGGGTCGGCAAGCCCGACGTCTACCACGCAGGGCAGGCGCTCCTCCTCGCGGACGTGCCGGTCACGGGGAGCCTCGCGGAGTCGGTCCGCGCCTGGCGCGCTCAACGCGTGGAGTAGACCTGTACCTCGGCCGCCTTGACGGCGAACCAGACGCGCTCGCCCGGCGCCAGGCGCAGGTCCGCGACGGACCGCGGGGTCAGGTCCGCGGCGAGGTGCCCGACGGCGTCGCGCACCTCACGAGGTCCCGTCACCTCTCCCCAGGCGCGGAAGAGCTGCCCGTGTGGCTCGAGCGACGTGATCGTCACCGCGAAGGCGTTCCGCGGGCTGCCCGACGGCGCCTCACGGTGGATCGCGACAGCCCGCGGCTCGAACATCGCGACCGCCGGGTCGCCCACGACGATCCCCGCGCCGTCGGCGACGACGCCTGCGACGACCTGCATGGCGGCGAGGGTGCTCGTGGTGTTCGCGCCGCTCGTGCCGGTCGCCGCGTCGCCGCCGGCGCCGAGCCGCAGCCCGCCGTCGTCGGTCGCGGTGCCCGAGAGCAGGTTGATGCCTGCGAGACGGGCCGCGAACCGTGAGCGGGGACGGGTGAGGACCTCGCGCGCAGGACCGTCCTCGACGACCCGGCCGCCCTCCAGGACGACCGCGCGGTCGGCGAGGAGGAGAACGTCGAGCAGGTCGTGCGTCACGAGCAGGGTCGTGCGGGGGTGCGCACGCTGGGCGTCGTGCAGGGCGCGGCGCACCTGCTGGGCGACCCCGACGTCGAGCGAGGCGAGGGGTTCGTCGAGCAGCAGGACACGGGGGTCGGTCGCGAGGGCGCGCGCGATCGAGACGCGCTGCGCCTGCCCCCCGGACAGCTCGTGCGGTCGGCGCCCGGCGAGGTGCTCCGCGTCGAGCTCGGCGAGGCGCTCGCGGGCCGTGGCGCGAGCCTCGGGCCGGGTCGTGCCGCGGGCGCGGAGCCCGAACGCGACGTCGTCGACCGCGTCGAGGTGCGCGAAGAGCAGGGGACGTTGCGTGAGCCAGCCGATCCTGCGCCGTCGTGGGGGGACGGCGGTCCCGCGGGTGGTGTCGGTGAGGACGGTGTCGTCGATCGACACGTGGAGCTCGTCGGGGCTTCCCGACCGGGGCCGGGGGCGGTGGGGGAGGAGGCCGGTGACGGCCTGGAGGAGCGTCGACTTGCCCGCGCCGTTGGGGCCGAGGACCGCGACGACCTGCCCGGGCTCGACCGCGAGGTCGAGGTCGACGTCGCGCTCGGCGAGGCGGACCCGGACGCGCAGGGGCGCACCGAAGGTGACGGGCTCGCCCGCCGAGGGTGACGTGCCGACCCGCCGACGGTGACGCGACCCGTCACCGTCGGCCGGAATCCGGTCACCCTCGGTGGGGAGCCCGTCGCCCTCGGCCCGCTGCCGGTCGCCCTCGGCGGAGGGCTCGCGCCCGAACGGGCCGCCGTGCACGGCGGCCGTGACGATCACGGCCACGACCACGAGCAGGAGCGACAGGGCGACGGCGGCGTCGGGATCGGCGCTGCGCTGGAGGTATATCTCGAGCGGCAGGGTCTGCGTGACCCCCTGGAGCGCGCCGGCGAACGTGATCGTGGCGCCGAACTCCCCGAGCGCCCGTGCGAACGCGAGCACCGCCCCGGACACGAGCCCGGGCAGGACGAGCGGCAGGGTCACGCGGCGCAGCACGGTCGAGGGGGAGGCGCCGAGCGTCGCGGCGACCTCCTCGTAGCGTGCGTCGTGCGTCCGCAGCGACCCTTCGAGGCTCAGGACGAGGAACGGCAGCGCGACGAAGGTCTGCGCCATGACCACCGCGGTCGTCGTGAAGGCGACCTCGATGCCCAGGACGGACAGGTGCTGGCCGATCAGCCCGCGTCGCCCGAACGTGTGGAGCAGCGCGATGCCTCCCACGACGGGTGGCAGGACGAGGGGGAGCAGCACGAGCGCCCGGGCCACGCGCTGCCCGGGGAACGTGGTCCGCGCGAGGACCAGGGCCATGGGTGCGCCGAGCAGCACGCAGCACACGGTCGTGACGAGCGAGGTCCGCACCGAGAGCCACAGGGCGTCGGACGCGGTCGGAGAGGTGAGCAGGTCCCAGATCCCGCCGAGCCCCCCGGACACGTCGAGGCGCGCGACCATCGCGACCACGGGCACGACGACGAACAGTGCACCGAGGATCGCGGGGGCCAGGACCCAGCGCGGCAGGCCACGCATCAGGTGGCCTCCCCGGTCATCGCAGGGCTGTCGCCCGGGCGAGGCGAGTGTCCTCGCCCGGGGCGCCGCACGTCGTCGGGCGTCACGGCGCCCCGAAGCCCGCCTTCGCGAGCGCGGCCTGGCCGACGGGTCCGGTCACGAGGTCGAGCCACTCCTGGGCGAGCGCGGCGTCGGCGGCACCGGACGTCACGGCGATCGGATAGGTGTTCACGACGGTCTTGGTCTCGGGGACGTCGACCACCTCGACGTCGTCCCCGGCGAGGGTCGCGTCGGTGACGTAGACGAGCCCGGCGTCGGCCTCCCCGGCGGTGACCTTGGCGAGGACGTCGGTCACGCTCGCCTCCTCGCTCACGCGGTGGACGGTGGTCCCGGCGGCGGCCTCGACCTTGGCCGTCGCGGACCCGCAGGGCACCTCGACCGCGCACACGACGACCTTGAGGTCCTCGCGCGAGAGGTCCGCGAACGACGTGACACCGCCGGGGTTCCCGGCGGGCACGACGACCGTGAGGGTGTTGGTCGCGAAGACGACGGGGTCGGCGGCGTCGCCACCCTCGACGACGCGGTCCATGTTCTTGGTGTCGGCCGAGGCGAACACGTCGCCCGGGCTCCCGGCGAGGAGCTGGTCGGCGAGGTCGGCCGACCCCGCGAACGACAGCGCGACGGTCACGCCGTCGTGCTCGGCCTCGAAGCCCTCGGCGAGGTCGGCGAAGACGTCGCGCAGCGACGCGGCCGCGAGCACGGTGAGGGTCTGCTCCTCGACGGGGGCGGTCGAGCCGGTCGCGTTCGCGCCCTGCGTGCCCGACGGCGCCGCGCACGCCGCGAGGGCGGCCGTGAGCAGGGCCGTGGTCGTCACGGCGAGCGCGCGCCGGGCGGGGCGTGCGGTGGCGCGGGGGGAGCGGGCGGTGCGGGTGGTGCGGGTGGTGCGGTTCACGCGAGGCCTCCTGGCGTCTCGACGATCACGGTGGTGGCCTTGACGACGGCGACGGCGAGGCTGCCCGGCTCGAGACCGAGCTCGCGGACGGCCTCGGTGCTCATGAGCGAGACGACGCGCTGTCCGCCGCACAGCATCTCGACCTGGGACATGACGGTGTCGCTCACGACGTGAGTCACGATCCCGACGAACCGGTTCCTCGCGGAGCGGGCGACGCCGGACGGGTCGGGTGCCGCCTGGGCGGTGCGCACGGCCCACGCGGCGAGCTGCGCGCCGTCCAGGACCTTGCGGCCGGAGCCGTCGAGGGTCGCGTCGAGGTCTCCCGCGTCGACCCACCGGCGCACGGTGTCGTCGCTGACGCCGAGCAGGTCGGCTGCTTCCTTGATCCGATAGTGCGGCATGAGGACGACTATAGGCCCGCAGATGCGGGCCTCGTGGCCGTGTGCGTGACTGTTCAGCACCGATTCTGGCCCATATGCCCCATTTTCACGTGGGACCGTGGCATGCTCGGGCGGTGCGCACACGCTGGTGCGCCGGGACCGGTAGGAGGACTCGTGGTTCGTCGGTACTGGAGCTCGCTCGCCCTGATCGTGATCGGCGCCGTCTGGGCGCTGGGCGGAGGGGTCGCCGCGCTGACCGGCAAGGACGGACCGCAGTCCCCGATCCTGTTCGTGGTGCTGGGGGGCGTGGCCGTGCTGGTGGGCATCGGGAGCGCCCTCGTCCGGTCCCGTTCGCGCGACGAGGTGTGACGGCGGCGGACGGCGGGCCAGACCCGCCGGCCGGTCCCACGCCAACGCACGAGGCCCCGCACCATCCGGTGCGGGGCCTCGTGTCGTGGAGCGGATGACGGGAATCGAACCCGCGCTATCAGCTTGGGAAGCTGAAGTTCTACCATTGAACTACATCCGCGTGACGTGGAACCCCGCAGCTCGCGGGCCGTCTCCGGCCGGTGCGAGCCGGTGAGGAACCGGCGTGCGTCCACGATCATACCCACGTCGGGCCAGGATGCCAGCATCTTGTGCCTGAGCACTGCCTGAGGAGGCGTCTTGTCCGAGAACCCGTACCAGCAGCAGCCCACCGATCCTGCGGCTGGAGCGGACCCGTACGCGCAGCCGCAGGCCTACGGCGAGCAGCCGCAGCCCGCCTACGGTGCGCCGGCCGACCCCTACGCCCAGCAGCCGGGCTACGGTCAGCCGCAGCCCGCCTACGGCGAGCAGCCGCAGCCGACCTACGGCACGGACCCGTACGGCCAGCAGCCCGGGTACGGGTACGGAGCCCCTCAGCAGGGCTACCAGCAGGGCTACCAGCAGCCGTACGGCGCGTACGGTGCCCAGCAGCCCGGTTACTACGAGGACCCGAACGCGAAGTCGCGCCTCGCGGCCGGCCTGCTCGGCATCTTCCTCGGGACGTTCGGCATCCACCGCTTCTACCTCGGGTACACCGGTATCGGTGTGACCATGCTGCTGATCTCGGTCCTCTCGTTGGGCATGCTGAGCTGGGCGGTCTGGATCTGGGGCCTCGTCGAGGGCATCCTCTACCTGACGTCGAAGAGCGGTCAGTACTCGGTCGACTCGACGGGGCGCCCGCTGCGCAGCTGACGGCACGGGGCGCCTCGCATGCTGGACCCGAGGCCGGTCGGACGACCGCACGTCGTCGCCCGACCGGCCACGGGTTCGGCCCCCGGGACCGCGCACCGGCGCGCCGTCCTGCGGAGTACGGTTGCCCCGTGCTCCTCTCCGACCGCGACATCACTGCCGAGATCGACGCCCGACGGGTCCGTCTGGACCCCTACGACCCCGCGATGCTCCAGCCGTCGAGCATCGACGTGCGGCTCGACAAGTTCTTCCGGCTGTTCGACAACCACAAGTACCCGTTCATCGACCCGTCGACCGACCAGCCGGACCTGACGCGCCTCGTCGAGGTCGAACCCGGTGAGCCGTTCATCCTGCACCCGGGGGAGTTCGTCCTGGGGGCCACGTTCGAGCAGGTGTCGCTGCCCGACGACGTCGCGGCCCGCCTCGAGGGCAAGTCCTCCCTGGGCAGGCTCGGGCTCCTGACGCACTCGACGGCCGGCTTCATCGACCCCGGGTTCAGCGGGCACGTGACGCTCGAGCTGAGCAACGTTGCGACGCTCCCGATCACGTTGTGGCCGGGCATGAAGATCGGCCAGCTGTGCTTCTTCCGGCTGTCGTCGGCCTCGGAGCACCCGTACGGCTCGTCGATCTATGGTTCTCGGTACCAGGGGCAGCGGGGTCCGACGGCCTCGCGCTCCTGGCAGAACTTCCACCGCACCGACGTGTGATCCCGAGCCGGCTCGAGCGAGCCCGCCTGATCGGACGTCGCCACCGCAGAGAGGGCGATCCCACCGTGTCGCAGCCGACCAGCCCGACCCTTCAGCCGTTCCCCGCGTCCTCGGCGCAGGCCCACCAGGCGCGGCACCTGCTCGCCCTCCCGGGGGACGTCGAGGTCGACGAGGTCGAGACCCTCGCCGTGTCCAGGTTCGCGGGCGCGCGGTGGGACGTGGCGCCGTCGGGCACGGATCCCCTGACCCCGGCGCCCCGCACCGCCAAGCCGGGCGAGCCCGGCGTGCTGCGGACGTCGCGGCACACGACGCTGACCGGGCCGTACTCGCCGTGGTCGGCGGACGGCGTCAACCCCGGCCTGCCGCCGGGCACGGACCAGGTGTTCGACGTCGTGTGCCCGCGCGACCGCGGCGACGCCCCGATCCCCGGTGGCGGCGACCGTGACGGGGTGGGGCGCGCGTTCCCGGCGGGGCTGCCGACGCGCGAGGAGGAGCGCGTCATCTCCTGGCTCGTCGAGGTCGCGCGGCGGTTGGGCGGCTCGATCCGCGTCGACACGGCCGACGCGGCGTCGCCGGGCGTGGTCCTGACCCCGGACCCGGGCGTCGCGGTCGACATGTCGGTCTTCTCGGACGTGTGGCTCGACCCGCAGGCCGCGATGGCCGTCGTCGGGGCGGTCCACCCGCGCGTCGTGCTCGCGACGGAGGGCAGCCCGTACCAGGGGCCGCCCCAGGGCATCGGCGAGCTGCCCCTGTACCGGGGCGAGACGCTCGACCCGGATCTGCGTCGCGCGCTCCACGCACAGGCGGACGACATCGACATCGTGGCCCTGACGAGCGGCAAGGTCCTCGACGGCTACGGGCTCCTGGTCGACATGGGTGTCGACGGTCTCGTGGCGGTCGAGGTGGGCGGCGAGGAGCAGCTCCCGCTGCTGCTGCGCAACCTGCCGTGGGCGTCGCAGGGCGCGGTCGCCTACCGGGTGCGCTGGGAGCCGCGGGACCTCGTCGAGTCGCAGATGGAGGTGCCGTCGTTCGAGCTCAAGATCGCGCGCAAGCGAGCGGCCGAGCTCGTCGCGACGGTGACCCGGTCGCTGTACGCGGCCGTGGGGGGCGAGATCGCCGACGAGGCCGACTTCCTGGTGGACCCGCAGGACGTCTGAGGGTTGGTTGCGCTCTCACGGCTGCCCGCATACTCTCGACCGTCCGGTCGGAACGGGATGAACAGGGCGAGGTGGGCATGTCGCAGGGCGCAGCGGGCAGCGGAGCAGCCACGGCCCGCCGCCGCGGGAACCCGTTGGCGCTCGCGGTCCTCGCGCAGCTCGGTGACAAGCCCATGCACCCCTACGAGATCGCGCGCGTGCTCAAGGACGGCCGCAAGGACGAGTCGGTCAAGCTGAACTACGGCTCGCTCTACTCGGTCATCACGGCGCTCGCGCGGGACGGGTTCATCGAGCCCGCAGGCACCGAGCAGGACGGCAACCGTCCCCAGCGCACGGTCTACCGCCTCACGGACACCGGGCGCGACGAGGTCGACGACTGGATGCGCAGCCTCCTCGGGGCCCCCGTCAAGGAGTTCCCGCAGTTCCTGGCAGCGCTCAGCTTCATGCAGGTCCTGGCGCCCGACGACGCCGCCGCCCTCCTGCGCACCCGCCTCGTCGCGCTGCGGGTCGCCGTCCGCCGGCTCGAGGACGACGTGGAGCGCCGCGTCGAGGCGGTCCCGGCACCGTTCACTGCCGAGACCGAGTACGAGCTCGCGCTGCTGCTCGCCGAGCTCCGGTACACCGAGGCCCTGGTCCGCCGCCTGGGCGACGGCACGCTCCGCGGTCTCGACGAGTGGCGGGCGAGAGCGTCCGACGGGGCGGCGTCCTCCAGCTAGTCGGGTCCACGCGGTGGCCGATCCGTGGCCCGCCGGTGCATTCCCGCTGAACCTGTGACATCTCCCACCGGTCGACGGGGCGTCGAGTGGTCTTGCGGGTCTCGTCGAACGGTAAAATACCTACCGGACCCGGTGTGTCTCCGGGCCGTCCTTCTCCTGCGCGCCGTCGAGCGGGAACGGTCGGTCCGCGCGGCGCCGCCTGTCCATGTTCTCGCCCACCCGCCCCCGACCAGGACGGAGCGGACGTGCTCTATCTGCTCGTTGCGCATCTGGCAATGGCACTCGGCGCGCCCGCACTCGTGTCGGTGCTGGGCCGCAAGGCGTTCTTGGTGATGGCCCTCGCGCCCGCCTCCGCCGCTGTCTACGCCCTCAGCTGGACCACCCGCGTCATGGAAGGCGTGCATCCCACCGAGGTCACCCAGTGGGTGCCCGGGCTGGGGCTCGAGCTCGCCTTCCGCATGGACACCCTGTCCTGGCTCATGCTGCTGCTCGTCGGCGGCGTGGGCGCGCTGGTCCTCGTGTACTGCTCGGCCTACTTCTCTCCCACCGCGTCCGGGCTCGGGAGGTTCGGGGCCGTGCTCACGGCGTTCGCGGGGGCCATGGTCGGCCTCGTCACGTCGGACGACATGTTGCTCCTGTTCATCTTCTGGGAGCTCACGACGGTCTTCTCCTACCTGCTGATCGGCCACTACGCGGACCGCAAGGCGAGTCGGCGAGCCGCGATGCAGGCCATCGTCGTCACGACGGCCGGCGGCCTGGCGATGCTCGTGGGCGTCGTGATCCTGGGGGTCCAGGGCGGGACGTTCCGCCTCTCGGAGATCATCGCGGACCCGCCGACGGGCGGCGCCGTGACCGCCGCGATCGTGTGCCTCCTGGCCGGTGCGGCGAGCAAGGCCGCGCTCATACCGCTGCACTTCTGGCTCCCCGCGGCCATGGCCGCGCCCACCCCGGTCAGCGCCTACCTGCACGCCGCCGCCATGGTCAAGGCCGGTGTCTACCTCGTCGCGCGCTTCGCCCCCGCGTACTCCGACACCACGGTGTGGCGCACGATCGTCATCGTCCTGGGTGTCGGCACGCTCCTCGTGGGCGGCTACCGCGCGCTGCGCCAGCACGACCTCAAGCTCGTCCTGGCGTTCGGCACCGTGAGCCAGCTCGGCCTGATCGTCCTGCTCGTGGGCCTCGGGACGCGGTCCGCCGCGCTCGCGGGCCTCGCGATGATCGGCGCGCACGCGATGTTCAAGGCGTCGCTCTTCCTCGTGGTCGGTGTGGTCGACGCCGCGACCGGTACCCGCGACCTGCGCCGGTTGACGGGCGTCGGGCGAGCGCTGCCCCTGACCGCGCTCGCCGGCGGGCTCGCGACCGCGTCCATGATCGGGCTGCCCCCGCTCGCGGGCTACGTCGCGAAGGAGGCCGCGCTCGAGTCCCTCCTGCACGGCGAGGGGCCGGCCTGGGTGAACACCGTCGTGCTGGTCGGCGTCGTCGTGGGCTCGATGTTCACCGTCGCCTACGGTGTGCGGTTCTTCTGGGGGGCGTTCGCGACCAAGCAGCACGTCGCCGCGGCCGTGGCGCGTGCCAACGAGCACGTCCGGGTCGACGCCGTGACCAAGGACGCGGCGGCGCAGGGCTCGGCCGCGCCGTCGGCGCCGGCACAGCGCGCCGGGTTCCTGCCCGACGACGCACCGATCGACCCCGCACGCATCCACCGGCAGCCCGCGCTCCTCGTGTGGCCCGCCCTGGTGCTGGCCCTGCTCGGTCTCGCGACGGCCCTCGTGCCGCACTTCGGCGAGGACCTGCTCGCGCCCTACGCCGACACGTACCCGGTCGGTGAGCCGGGCCACCTGGTCCTCTGGGCGGGCTTCACCCCTGCCCTGGGCCTGACGGTCCTGATCCTCGGGGTCGGTGCGGTGCTGTTCTGGCAGCGCAACGCCGTCGAACGGTTCCAGGCCTCCTTGTGGACGGGCCCCGAGGCCGACCGCACGTACCGGCGGATCATGCGCCGGCTCGACGAGGTCGCGGCGGACGTCACTGCGGTCACCCAGCGTGGTTCGCTGCCGTTCTACCTCGGTGCGATCCTCGTCGTCCTGGTCGCCGGGCCCGGCCTGCTGATGTTCATCGGCGGGCAGTGGCCCGAGCAGGTCAAGGCCTGGGACCGCCCGGCGCAGGTCGCTGCGGTCGCGGCCATCTGCGTCGCGTCGATCCTCGCGGCCCGCTCGCGCCGCCGCCTCAAGGCCGTGATCCTCGTCGGGATCGCGGGCTACGGCAACGCCATGCTGTTCCTGCTGCACGGCGCCCCGGACCTCGCGCTGACCCAGGTGCTCGTCGAGACCATCACGCTCGTCGTCATGGTGCTCGTGCTGCGCCGCCTGCCTCCCTACTTCTCCAACCGTCCGCTCGTCGCGTCGCGGTGGGTGCGCCTGGGGCTGGGCGTTGCGGTCGGCGTCGTCATGATGGGCTTCGCCCTGACGGTCCCGCTCGCACGCGTCGCGAGCCCCATCTCGCTCGACTTCCCGGCCGAGGCGTACATCCACGGCTACGGCAAGAACATCGTCAACGTGACCCTCGTCGACATCCGCGCCTGGGACACCATGGGTGAGATCTCCGTGCTCCTCGTCGCGGCGACGGGCGTCGCGTCGCTCGTGTTCCTGCGCACCCGCAGCGGCGAGATCCTGCGCGAGCGCAACGCGACGTCGTCGGGGGGCGCCACCCCTGGAATCTGGGCCAACGAGGAGGACCCGGGCGCCGCCCTGCGCCGCCGCGGCGTCGAGCAGGCCACCGAGGCCGGCAAGCAGCCGCGCATGCTCGTGTGGCTCAGCGCCGGGAGGACGCTCGCCCCGCAGCGGCGGTCGGTCATCTTCGAGGTCGTCACGCGCGTGCTCTTCCACTCGATGATCGTGTTCGCGATCTTCCTGCTGTTCTCGGGGCACAACGCGCCGGGTGGCGGGTTCGCGGCCGGGCTCGTCGTCGGGATCGCGCTCATCGTGCGATATCTCGCGGGCGGGCGGTACGAGCTCGGTGAGGCCGCACCGGTCCACCCGGGCCTGCTGCTCGGCACCGGCCTGTTCCTGTCCGTCGGGGTCGGGCTGATCGGCCTGTTCATGGGCAAGAGCGTCCTGCTGAGCACCGCGATCGACATCAGCCTGCCGCTCATCGGGACCGTGCACCTCGTCACGTCCTTGTTCTTCGACGTCGGGGTGTTCCTCGTCGTCGTGGGTCTCGTGCTCGACATCCTGCGCACGCTCGGCGCCGAGATCGACCGGCAGGCCGAAGCCTCCGCCCGGGAGGACGCAGGACCCATGGAAGCGATGGAACCGGACCAGATCGGAGGGGGGCGACGATGAGCTCGACCAGCAACCTGCTCGCCCTCGTCCTGCCGGCCGCCGAGGTGGACCCGGCGGACGTCGCCCGGACGACCGACAGCATCGACATGACCCCGAGCCTGATCCTCGTGCTCGCGATCGGGGTGCTGTTCGCGACCGGCGTCTACCTGCTCCTCGAGCGCAGCCTGACCCGCGTCCTGATCGGCTTCATCCTCATCGGCAACGGCGCGAACCTCATGTTCCTCGTCGCCGGTGGCCGCGCCGGGGGCGCGCCCCTCATCGGGACGACCCCCACCGACCAGATGAGCGACCCGCTCGTCCAGGCGATGGTGCTGACCGCCATCGTCATCACCCTGGGCCTCACGGCCTTCGTGCTCGCCATGGCCTACCGGTCGTGGCAGCTGCACGGTCACGACGAGGTGCAGGACGACCTCGAGGACCGCCGGGTCGCGCGCCACGCGGCGCGCAACGCCCCGGCCTTCGAGGACAGCGACACCGAGGAGAGCGGAGCCACCCTGGACGACGAGGCCTCGCAGGTCTACGACGAGACCGACGGCGACGGGGACGGGGAGACCGACGTCCGCGACGCCGGCCGTGCCGAGAAGGACGTCCCGCCGCCGGGCAGGCCCGGCACCGAGGGAGGTGAGGGCCGATGAACCTCACCTACGGCTTCGCGACCCTCGTCCCGCTGCCCGTGGTCCTGCCGCTGTTCGCGGCGGGCCTCGCGCTCGCGCTGTGGCGCCACCCGCGCGCCCAGCACATCATCTCGGTCGCCGCGCTGTCGCTGGTGCTGGCCGCCTCCATCGGCCTGCTCGTGGGGGCCGACAACGGCCCCATCGTGGTCGACGTCGGGGAGTGGGCGGCGCCCGTCGGCATCGACCTCGTCGCGGACCGGCTCTCGGCGCTCATGCTCACGGTGTCGAGCTTCGTGCTGCTGTGCGTCCTGCTCTACTCGCTGGGGCAGGGTGTCGCGGACGGGCACGACAAGGCGCCCGTCTCGATCTACCACCCGACCTACCTGGTCCTGGCCGCGGGGGTCTCGAACGCGTTCCTCTCGGGCGACCTGTTCAACCTCTACGTGGGCTTCGAGATCCTGCTCGCGGCGTCCTACGTCCTGCTGACGCTCGGCGGGACGGGCGAACGGATACGCGCAGGGTCGATCTACGTCGTCGTCGCGCTGCTGTCGTCGGTCATCTTCCTCGTCGCGATCGCGCTCACGTACGCCGCGACGGGCACGGTCAACCTGGCCCAGCTCGCCGAACGCCTGCCCGACGTGGACCCCGGGGTCCGCATGACGCTCCAGCTCCTGCTGCTGCTCGCGTTCGGGATCAAGGCGGCGATCTTCCCGCTCTCGGCCTGGCTCCCGGACTCCTACCCAACGGCGCCCGCGCCCGTCACGGCGGTGTTCGCCGGGTTGCTGACCAAGGTCGGCGTCTACGCGATCATCCGCACCCAGACGCTGCTGTTCCCCGACAACCGGCTCGACACCGTCCTCATGTGGCTCGCGCTGCTGACCATGGTGATCGGGATCCTGGGTGCCGTGGCGCAGAACGACATCAAACGTCTGCTGTCGTTCACGCTGGTCAGCCACATCGGGTACATGATCTTCGGCATCTCGATGGCGTCGGAGGCCGGGATGGCGGCGTCGATCTTCTACGTCGTGCACCACATCACCGTCCAGACGACGCTGTTCCTCGTGGTCGGGCTCATCGAGCGACGAGGCGGCTCCACGTCGCTCGACAAGCTGGGCGGCCTCGCGAAGATCGCGCCGGGGCTCGCGATCCTGTTCTTCATCCCCGCGATGAACCTCGCGGGTATCCCGCCGTTGTCGGGCTTCCTCGGCAAGGTCGGTCTGCTCCAGGAAGGCGTCGCCCAGGGGACGCCGCTCACATGGGCGCTCGTCGTCGGCAGCGTCGTGACCTCGCTCCTGACGCTCTACGCGATCGTCAAGGCGTGGAACAAGGCGTTCTGGCAGACGGCGCCGGTCGAGCTGCCGTCGACCGGCACGCCGCGCGGCATGGTCGGGCCGACGACGGCGCTCGTCGCCTTCGGCCTGGCCCTCACGTTCGCCGCCGGGCCGCTGTACTCGTACGCCGAGCGGGCCGCGGGGAACCTCATGCAGCCCTCGACGTACGTCGACGCGGTCTTCCCCGACGACTCCGGTCGCGGGCAAGGGGTCTCGAGCGACCTCGTCGAGGAGGAGCAGGGAGGTGAGGGGTCGTGAGCCTGCACCGTCGTAGAGGCCCGCTCGCGGGCGGCTGGTTCAACCGTCTCACCGCGCAGTGGCGCACCGTCGTGTGGCTGACCGTCGTGTGGGTCATGCTGTGGGGCGAGCTGTCGTGGGGCAACGTCCTCGCGGGGATCCTCCTCGCGAGCCTGCTCATCACGTTCATGCCCCTGCCGTCGATCGCGACGAGCGGCACCGCGCGCCCCTGGCCGCTGCTCGTGCTCGTCGCCCGGTTCGTCGCGGACCTCGTCGTCGCGTCCTTCCAGGTGAGCATGCAGGCCTTCCGCTTCCGCCACACCCCGCACGGGGCCGTGGTCGGCGTGCGCCTGCGCAACCCCTCGGACATCTACATGACCATCACGTCCGAGCTCAGCTCGCTCGTGCCCGGCTCGCTCGTCATCGAGGCCCACCGCCTCACCGGGATGCTCTACCTCCACGTGCTGGACCTCGACGCGGCGGGCGGCGCCGACAAGGTCCGCCAGGACACGCTCGACCTCGAGGCCCGCGTGCTGCGCGCCTTCGCGTCGAACGACGAGCTCAAGGCCGCCGGCCTGTACCACCACCGGGGCGAGACGCCCGAACCCGCGGGCGCGACGCCGTCGGGCGGGACTACCGGGGCCCCCGGGGCCGACGGCGCCGCTCGCCGGACCGAACGACGTACCGACCGAGGGGAGGGGCAGCGATGATCGTCGTCGTCCTGATCTGCGCCGTGCTCCTCGCCTCGGCCGCGACGCTCGCCGTCGTCCGGGCCGAGAAGGGCCCGTCGATGCTCGACCGCACCATCGCGCTCGACGTCTTCACGACGACGCTCGTCGGCACGATCGCGCTCGAGGCCGCCTGGTCCCGGCGCACCGAGACCATCCCGATCCTCGTCGTGCTCTCGCTCGTGGGCTTCGTCGGGTCCGTGACCATCGCCCGGTTCGCGTCGGTCGAACCCGAGGGCGAAGGGCGCATCAAGACCCGTGAGGAGATCGCGGCCGAGGAGGCCGAGCGCCTCGCGGCCGAGGAGGGCGAGCAGGAGAAGGCCGTCGACCCCGAGCACGGAGCCGAGCACGAACCCGACGCGCTGCACGAGGTCGAGGAGGCCGCGGCCCCCGAGGTCGACGGCACGACCGGACCCGAGGAGGCACGCTCATGAGCTGGACCCTGGTGGCCGACGTCGTCGCCGCGATCTTCCTGCTGTGCGGGGCGTTCCTCGCGTTCGCCGCCGGTGTGGGTGTCGTGCGGTTCCCGGACCTGCTCGCGCGCATGCACGCCGCGACCAAGCCACAGGTGCTGGGACTGATCCTCGTGCTCATCGCGCTCGGGCTGCGGCTGCGGAGCTGGTCGGCCGTGGGCATGCTCGTGCTCGTCGTGATCTTCCAGCTCATGACGTCGCCCGTCGCGGCGCACATGGTGGGCCGGGCCGGCTATCGGACCGGCAAGGTCCGCCCGGACCTGCTCGTGCTCGACGACCTCACGGCGGACCAGGAGGCGGCGGACCGCGAGAAGGACGTGGCCGACCGCGAGGCGGCGGCTCGTGCGGAGGACGCCGAGGGTGACGGCGGTACCCGCCGAGGGTGAGCAGGCCTCAGCCGCCGGTGAACATGGAGGTGAACAGCTCAGAGTCCACCGCGAGGCAGGGCGCGGCCAGGGCGTCGAGGGCGACGGACCAGGCGTCCGACCTGATGGCCGTGGGTTCGGTCCTCGCCCAGGACTCGACCGCCGGAACGGTCCCCTGCAGGTCGGCGACCGCCTGGCTGACGGCACTGTCACCGCTCGAGGGGATGCGGTGCAGCACACGTGTCGCGACCTCGTACCAGCCCTGCTGCTCCTGGACGGCCACGCGACCCTCCGTCAGGGCGATGTCCGCGTTCTCCACGATCGACATGACGTCGGAGACAGCCGCGCACGCGGCGACATCCTGCGCCACGTCATCCTCGGACGTGCCCGCCTGGACCACCTCTTCCGGGGGTCCGGGAAGGGCCCTGCTCTCGCCGCTGCAACCAGCCGCCATCAGCGCCACCAACACCAGAGCCGAAGCCCCGGCCGCCTTGCTTCCTCGCATGAACGCACCCCCGTCGTGACCGTGTGTGGCCTGAGACTACACAGCACGACCGGTGTGACTCGCACTGGCGCAGCCGACCGCACGGCCGACCGCCGAGGGTGACGAACACGCCCGCCGAGGGCGACCGGCCCCCGCGCGCCCCGGCAGGTCCGGTGATAGACCCGCTACATGACCTCGTCGCCCCGTGCACAGCCCCCCACGCAGCCTGTGGCCGACAGCCCGCGCGTCGTGAAGACCGATGAGCATGCCGAGAGCGCGCTCACGGTGGTCGTCGCGTTCGGTGCGAACCTTCTCATCGCGGTCGCGAAGTCGGCCGCGGCGGTGCTCACGGGCTCGGCGTCGATGGTCGCCGAGGCCGTGCACTCGTGGGCGGACACGGGCAACGAGGTGTTCCTCCTGCTCGCGAACAAGCGGTCACGCAAGCCCGCTGACCACGACCATCCCCTGGGGTTCGGGCGCGAGGCGTACGTGTGGTCGATGTTCGCGGCGCTCGGGCTGTTCGCGGTGGGGGCGGGGGTCTCGATCACGCACGGCATCCAGGAGCTCGTCCATCCTGAGCCCGCGGACGACTTCGGGATCGCGTACGCGGTGCTCGGCGTCGCGTTCGTCCTCGAGGGGGTCTCGTTCCTCCAGGCGAACCGGCAGGCGCGCAAGGAGGCGAAGAAGGCCGAGCGCGACCTGCTCCAGCACGTCCTGGTCACGTCCGACCCGACGCTGCGGGCCGTGTTCGCCGAGGACGCCGCAGCACTCATGGGCCTCGTCGTGGCGTTCGTCGGCATCCTCCTGCACCAGGTCACGGGTTCGCCCGTGCCCGACGCGATCGGCTCGATCGTCGTCGGCCTGATCCTCGGGGTCATCTCGTGGATCCTCATCGACCGCAACCGGCGCTTCCTCGTGGGTGAGCCCGCGGGGGTCGCGACGCGCGACGCCGTGCTCCGCGAGCTGCTCGCCGACCCCGAGGTCGACCGGGTCACGTACCTGCGCCTCGAGTTCGTCGGGCCGCGGTCGCTGTACCTCGTCGCGAGCGTCGACCTCGTGGGGGACGACGACGAGCACGTGGTCGCCGAGCGCATCGACGCGCTCGAGCGGCGGGCGACCGCGGCGGCCGTCATCGCGGGAGCCGTCATCTCGGTGTCCCCGGCGAGCGAGCCGTCCCTGGTGCCGTCGGTCTCGTCGGGTCCGGCGGCTCCGTAGGGCGGCGCGCCGCAGCGCGTCGCCCTACGGCACCGGGCCGGTCAGCCCGGCAGCCGCTCGTCGAGCCACGCGAAGACCTCGTCGAGGAACGCCGTCCGCGCCGGCTCGGGGGACAGCACGAGGTCGTGCGCGCCGCCCTCGATCTCGACGAGCGTCACGTCGTCGCCCAGCCCGGGTGCTCGGTCCTTGATGTGCTGGACGTCGAGCACGCTGTCGGTCGTCACGACCTCGGGGTGCCAGCCCTTGTGCGGCCCAGAGCGCGTCGAGGTCAGGACGAGCACGGGGCACTGGACGTGCAGCCCGCGCGCGACCTGCGCGTGCCCGCGCCGGATCTCGCGCAGCCAGCCCGCCCGGACGGGGAAGCCCTCGTGCGGCTTCCAGCCGAGCTCGTAGGTCCATTCGCCGCCGGTCCCGGTGTGCAGGGCCTGCCCGTAGGCGTCGTCGAGCGACCCGACGACCAGCCGGGGGGCGAAGCGCCCGACGACGTCGATCACCCGGGTGGAGATCACGCGGTCGAACCAGGACGAGTTGAGGTCGAACCAGGGGCTGTTGAGGACGAGCGCAGCCACCTTGCCGGGGCGCGCGTTGGCCCACAGGCTCGTGACGAGGCCACCTGTCGAGTGCCCGACGACCACGAGCTCGTCGTGCCCCTCGGCCCGGATCACGGCGGCCGCCGCGTCGAGGTCCTGGGCGTAGAGGCTCAGGTCGTCGACCATGTTGGGGTCCTTGCCGGCCTCGGTCCAGTGCGCGAGCGACCGCCCGTACCCGCGCAGGTCGATCGCGTAGAACGCGTAGCCGTGCTCCTCGAAGGCGTCGCCGAGGTGGGTCTGGAAGAAGTAGTCGACGAACCCGTGGACGTACAGCACGGCCCGACGGCGCCGCTCACCCCCCGGGGTCGTCGCACGGTCGGGCACGGGGCTCGTCGCCCTGCGGACGAGCGTCGCGGTGTCGCCCCCCGGGAGGTCGAGCGTGCGGGCGACCCAGTCGGGTCCGAGGACGTCCTGCTGCCAGCCGTGCGTCATGGTGCTGCCCTTCGCGCGCGGACTCGGGCGGTGCCGCGGTGCCGCCATTGTCCACCGCGGCGACGCACCTGTCAGAGCGAGCGTGCTCCCTGGGCCGCGCTCGCTCCGACAGGACCTGCCGTGGTCCTCACGCGGGCGGGGTGAGACCCGTCGGGGGGACCGGGGGAGCAGGGGGCGTCGTGGGCGGGACGGCCCGAGGGGTCTCGCGCAGGCGGGTCGACTCGTCCATCTCGGAGTCGTCGACCTGCTCGGCACCGGGGTCGGTGACCTGCGCGGTCCACGTCTGGGCGGGCGCTGCGGGCGCGACGGGCGCCGCGGGCGCGACGGGTGCTGGAGCGTAGGGCGCGGCCGCACCGCTGGGAGCCACCGGAGTCACCGGAGGCGCGGGCGGGGGGCTCGGCGGGGCGTACTGGTGCGTGGGCGGCTGAGGAGGAGCCGGCGGCTGCGCGGGGTAGGGCTGGTGCGGGGGCTGCTGCCCGCCAGGGACGCCGTACGGCTGGGCGGGCGGGGCGACCTGTCCCGGGTATGCACCCTGCCCCGGGTGCCCAGGCTGCCTCGGGTAACCGGCGACCGGAGCGCCGTACCCGTAGGGCTGCGGCGCGGGCACCTTCTTGGGACGCAGCAGCAGCCACGCGACGACGCCGATCACGACGAGACCGACCAGCACGACGCCGAGGACGAGGAGGAGCACGACGTCCATCAGAGACCCCCGTCGAGACGGGCGGCTGGTGCCGTGGTGCGGTCGGAGTGGTCCGGTGCGATGGTGGCGAGAGGTTCGAGCCGTCGTGTCTTCACGCCCACAGCATCCCGTGGATCGGTGCCGGTGAGAAGGGGAGGCCACCGGTCGGTCCTCGCCCTGACGCCTCATCGCCGACATGACGGACAGAGTTGAGTGGAATAGGCTCAAGTCAGGTCCTGTTGTTCCAGGTAGACCCAGACCCTGAAGTATCCGGAGACCCCATGGACACCAAGTTCACCACCATGTCCCAGCAGGCCATCGGCGAGGCCATCCAGACCGCCTCGGCCGCCGGCAACCCCCAGCTCGAACCCGTCCACCTCCTCGCCGCGCTGCTCACGCAGGAGGGCGGCGTCGCCGTCGGGCTGCTCGACGCCGTGGGCGCGAACGCCCAGGCCATCGGCCAGAAGGTGCGCGCCGCGCTCGTCGCGCTGCCCACCGCGAGCGGCTCGGCCGTCGCCCAGCCCACCGCGTCCCGTGGCACGTCGGCCGCGCTCGACCTGGCCTCGAAGGAGGCCCAGGGCATGGGGGACGAGTACGTCTCGACCGAGCACCTGCTCATCGGCATCGCTGCGGGCTCCTCGCCCGCTGCGCAGATCCTCGGCGACGCCGGGGCGAGCGCCGACGCGCTGCGCTCGGCGCTGCCCGCGGTCCGTGGCTCGGGCCGCGTGACGAGCCCCAACCCCGAGGGCACGTACAAGGCGCTCGAGCAGTACGGCCAGGACCTCACGGCGGCCGCGGCCGAGGGCAAGCTCGACCCCGTGATCGGGCGCGACTCGGAGATCCGCCGCGTCGTGCAGGTCCTGTCGCGGCGCACCAAGAACAACCCCGTCCTGATCGGTGAGCCCGGCGTCGGCAAGACGGCCGTGGTCGAGGGCCTGGCCCAGCGCATCGTCGCGGGCGACGTCCCCGACTCCCTCAAGGGCAAGAAGCTCATCTCGCTCGACCTCGCGGCCATGGTCGCGGGCGCCAAGTACCGCGGCGAGTTCGAGGAGCGCCTCAAGGCGGTCCTGGAGGAGATCAAGTCCTCCGACGGCGAGGTCGTGACCTTCATCGACGAGCTTCACACCGTCGTCGGCGCGGGTGCGGGCGGCGAGGGCGCCATGGACGCGGGCAACATGCTCAAGCCCATGCTCGCCCGCGGCGAGCTGCGCCTGGTCGGCGCGACGACCCTCGACGAGTACCGCGAGCACATCGAGAAGGACCCCGCCCTGGAACGCCGTTTCCAGCAGGTCTTCGTGGGCGAGCCCTCGGTCGAGGACACCGTCGCGATCCTGCGCGGGCTCAAGGAGCGCTACGAGGCGCACCACAAGGTGACGATCGCCGACTCGGCGCTCGTGGCCGCCGCCGCCCTGTCCGACCGCTACATCACGGGCCGCCAGCTCCCCGACAAGGCGATCGACCTGGTCGACGAGGCCGCGTCGCGCCTGCGCATGGAGCTCGACTCCTCGCCCATCGAGATCGACGAGCTCCAGCGTGCCGTCACGCGCCTGGAGATGGAGGAGGTCGTGCTCTCGGAGTCCGACGACCCCGCCTCGCGCGAGCGCCTCGAGAAGCTGCGCGCCGACCTCGCCGACCGGCGCGAGGAGCTGTCCGCGCTGACCGCGCGCTGGGACGCCGAGAAGGCGGGCCACAACCGTGTCGGTGACCTGCGCGCCAAGCTCGACGAGCTGCGCGTCCAGGTCGAGCGGGCCATCCGCGAGGGCGACCTCGAGACCGCGGGCCGCATCCAGTACGGCGAGATCCCGCAGCTCCAGGAGCAGCTCCAGGCCGCCGAGCAGGAGGAGGCGTCGATCGACAGCGACGAGTCCGCCACGGCCCCGCAGGCCCCGATGATCGCCGACAAGGTCGGCGCGGACGAGATCGCCGAGGTCGTGTCAGCGTGGACCGGCATCCCCGCGGGCCGCATGCTCCAGGGCGAGTCGGAGAAGCTCCTCCACATGGAGGACGTGATCGGCAAGCGTCTGATCGGGCAGAAGGCCGCCGTCGCTGCGGTGTCGGACGCCGTACGACGTTCTCGTGCGGGCGTCGCCGACCCCGACCGCCCCACGGGCTCGTTCCTGTTCCTCGGCCCCACGGGCGTCGGCAAGACCGAGCTCGCGAAGGCGCTCGCGGACTTCCTGTTCGACGACGAGCGTGCCATGGTGCGCATCGACATGTCGGAGTACGGCGAGAAGCACAGCGTCGCGCGCCTGGTCGGTGCCCCTCCGGGGTACGTCGGGTACGAGGAGGGCGGCCAGCTCACCGAGGCCGTCCGGCGCAGGCCGTACTCGGTCGTGCTGCTCGACGAGGTCGAGAAGGCGCACCCCGAGGTCTTCGACATCCTGCTGCAGGTGCTCGACGACGGGCGCCTGACCGACGGCCAGGGCCGCACGGTCGACTTCCGCAACGTCATCCTGGTGCTGACGTCGAACCTGCGTTCGCAGTTCCTCGTGGACCCCATGCTCGACGACGCGGCAAAGCGCGAGGCCGTCATGTCGGCGGTCCGGTCGAACTTCAAGCCGGAGTTCATCAACCGGCTCGACGACGTCGTGATCTTCGACCCGCTGAACCTCGACGAGCTGGGGCGGATCGTGGACATCGCGGTCGACCGGCTCGGCGAGCGCCTCGCGGACCGTCGCCTCACGCTCGAGGTCACCCCGGCCGCGCGCGAGTGGCTCGCGCTCGAGGGCTTCGACCCGGCGTACGGTGCGCGCCCGCTGCGCCGCCTGGTGCAGCGCGAGATCGGCGACCGCCTGGCGCGCAAGCTCCTGGCGGGCGAGGTCGCGGACGGCGACACGATCGTCGTCGACCGGTCGCTCACCGAGGGCGAGGGGCTGGAGCTGACCGTCCAGCGGTGACGCTGTTCGCGGCGCGTGTCGTCGTCGGGCGGGAGCTTCCTCCTGCCCGACGGCGCCGCTCACCTCGCGGTGGAGGGCCCGGTCCTACCGAGCGTCTGGTTTTCACCCGCAGTGCCGGGGCATACTGGGCAATCAGCCCACATCCACCGACGGAAGGTCGCTCGTGCCGCCGGAGTCCCCGATGCCCGACCACCTTCCCCAGACCCGCGCCGCGCGCCGTCTCGCCGAGCAGGCTGCCGCCTCGCCGTCCCGGGCGCAGCGTCGTCGGCGGCGCGCCGAGGCCGTCCGGCACGCGCGCTCGACCACCGACAGGGCGCGCGGACCTCGTGCTCTGCCGCAGGTGGCGGTCGTGACCCTCGGCCTGGTGGGCGGGCTGCTCGTGGTCCCGGCGACGCAGGAGCTCGGTGGCGAGGGACCTGGCCTCGAACCGATCGGTGCCCGCTGGGACACCGCGCTCGGACGGGGGGACGACCGCGCCAGCCGCAGCGCGGACGAGCGCAAGCCGCTGCTCGCCGAGGCGGGCAGCAGCGGAACCGCCGGGAACGGCACGCAGCAGCCCGGGGGTGCCGCCGCCGAGCAGCCCACCGACGAGGACCCCACGCCGGAGCCTCCCGTCGACGAGGCCCCGGCGCCCGCCTCGGAGGCCCCCGCCGCGCCGCCCCAGCAGGGCGCGACCGGGCCCGAGGTCCAACAGGTCCAGGAGCGCCTCCAGGTGCACGGGGCCACGGTCTCGGCCGACGGTGTGTTCGGGCCCGGGACCGACCGCGCGCTGCGCACGTTCCAGGACGCGAACGGTCTCGAGCCCGACGGCGTCGCCGGCCCCGAGACCCGGGCCGCGCTGCTCGCCGAACCGACCACGACGCGGGGTGCCACCGGGAGCGCGGGGGGAGCGACGTCGTCGGGCGGGGAAGACGCCGCGAGCACCGGCGACACGGCCGCCGCCCTCACGCTCGTCAACGCGCACCGCGCCGCCGCGGGCTGCCCCGCGCTGCGCGCCGACGAGCAGCTCGGGCGCGCCGCGACCCTGCATGCGCAGGACATGGTCGCGCAGGGGTACTTCAGCCACACGAGCCTCGACGGGCGGACGTTCGGCGACCGCGTCACTGCCCAGGGCTACGCACGGCCCGGCGGCGAGAACATCGCCGCCGGGCAGAAGAGCGCCCAGGCCGTGGTCGACGCGTGGATGGCGTCGGAGGGGCACCGTGCGAACATCCTCGACTGCGACTTCACGACCATGGGGCTGGGGCGCGCGGGCGACACCTGGGTGCAGGTGTTCGGGTACTGAGCGCGTCCGGAGTGCCCGAGTCGTCCCTTTGGCGGGCGAGCTGGTGCCGCGCGCGACATACTCAGGTGTGAACCCGTCCCAGGAACAAGCGCCCGAGCCCGCCGCCCAGCAACGCCTCGACCACGCGCCGCTCCGCTCGGCCGTGATCGTCAACCCGAACCGCGTCGAAGGGCTCGACGAGCTCCGCCGCACCATCGAGACCCAGCTCGCCGACGCCGGATGGCCCGCCCCCGCCTGGCTCGAGACGACCGCCGAGGACCCCGGCACCGGACAGGCCCGCCAGGCAGTCGAGGACGGCGCCGAGGTCGTGTTCGTGAGCGGCGGCGACGGCACGGTGCGAGCCTGCATCGAGGGCCTCGTCGGGACCGACGCCGCCCTCGCGGTCCTCCCCGGCGGCACGGGCAACCTCCTCGCGGGCAACCTCGGCATCCCGCCCCGGCCCGAGGACGGCATCCGCCTCGCGCTCGACCGTGGACGCCGCGCGCTCGACGTCGGCGAGGTCGACGGGCAGGCCTTCGCCGTCATGGCGGGCATGGGGCTCGACGCCGCGATGATGGAGGACGCGCCCACTGCGCTCAAGGCCAAGGCGGGCCCGATCGCGTACGTCGTCTCGGCGTTCAAGCACCTCGCGGACGACGAGATGAAGGTCGAGGTGCGGATCGACGACCGACCGGTGCTGCGCCGTCGGGCACGGACCGTGGTCGTCGGGAACGTCGGCAAGCTTCAGCGTGGCGTGCACCTGCTCCCCGACGCCGAGCCCGACAACGGGCAGATGGACGTCGCGATCATCGCGCCCCGCAACCTGGGCCACTGGGTCCAGCTCCTCGTCGGGGTCGTCGCCAAGCGCAAGCGCGTGCCCAACATGGAGGTGCTGCGCGGGTCGCGGATCTCCGTGATCTCCGACCGACCGCAGCCGCGCCAGCTCGACGGCGACGTGATCGAGCCGTCCAAGAAGCTCGAGGTCAGCGTGCGCGCCGGGGCGCTGTGGGTGTGCGTCTACCAGCCCGACACGTCGGAGGACATCGCAGAGGGAGCGCCGGCCGGAGGCTGATCCACCGCTGAGGCGTCTTCCTCAACCTCTCTGCGCAGCACCGTAGGACCTGACCCAGGAGATCCGTCGGCGGCACGAGCGGACGCGATCGACGAGTGCGTGAGCGGCGCCGCGAAGGAGTGACGTGAGGGAACCTCAGGGGGCTTTGGTGCGTGCTCAATGCAGCGGGCAGCGGGCAGCGGGCAGCGGGCAGCGGGCAGCGGGCACCGTCGCCGAACAATGGGGGGACGTATGCAGGGGTCAGTTCGACGACGTGAGCAGGGGGCCCTGGTGGTGCTCGCCCTGGTGGCAGTCCTGGTGACTGGTTGTTCGGGAGAGGCTGAGGTGCGCAATCCCTTTGCCGCAGAGTTCGCCCAGGCTCGCAACGAGGTGACCACCGAGACCGGGCGGAAGATCCTCGAGGACGACGTCATCTCTGCCACGGAGTACCAGCAGGTCGAGGACGCCTCGGTCCAGTGCATGAGGGACCAGGGCCTCGTCGTCAAGGTCGAGGACGAGGGCGGGTTCACGACCGAGCTCGTGGGACTGACCGAGCACTCCCCGCAGGAGGAGCTCGACGCGATGAACGCGCAGATCGACGCGGTGCAGAGGGAATGTCGGGCGAAGTTCGACATGGGTCCCATCTCCCTCCTCTACTGGGAGCTGCGCCGAAACCCGGAGAACGTTGACTTCAACCAGGCCATCGCCGACTGCATGGTCCGCGGCGGGCACCGCGACGAGGGATACGACAAGGAGGCGTACTCGCAGGAGCTCGCCCGGTACGCCATCACGCTCAAGGCCGCGGACGACGGCACCGAGTACGAGGTCGAGGGCGACCTCTCCGGACAGGAGCTGCCACCTGAGATGGCGGCCTGTCAGCAGGATCCGCACGACTGACGCCTCGCCGTCCGCATCGGTGGCCGCTCGCACACCACGACACGAACACCACCAGCACCACCTGAGGAGCAGCAGTGGCCAGAGATCGACGTCCCGCCCGGACCGGAGGCGCCCGCCCGGCAGGGGCCCGCACAGGTGCGCTAGCGCTCGCGGCGGTCGTGCTGCTCGCGGGGGGTGTCACGGCAGGGATGGCGTTGGCGCCGCAGGCGGAGCCGCAGAGCGTGCGGAGCGCGACGCCGCCCGCGGCGGTCCCGGTCTCGCGGCAGGCCTTCGACGACTCGCGCCGGGTCAAGGTGACCCCGGTCGTCGCGGAGGAGGGGACGTTGTCCGTCGCGGACCAGGGCAAGGTCACGCGTTCGGTGTGCGCCCCGGGGGCGGTGATCGAGTCGGGGTCGAGCCCGGTCACGGTCGACGACCGCCCAGTTCTCGCGCTCGCGACGTCGATCCCGTTGTGGCGGGACCTGGCTCCCACGGCCAAGGGCGACGACGTGAAGGCGCTGCAGGTCGAGCTCGCTCGCCTCGGGCACACGGTCCGCGTGGACGGGACGTACGGCGATGCGACCAAGGTCGCCGTGACCAAGCTGTTCAAGGCGGCGGGTGTGCCAAAGCCGACCGGTGACCTGCCGGTCGCGTCGGTGCTGTGGCTGCCTGCGCCGTCGGTCACGATCGAGGCGTGCGAGGTGCCCGTGGGCGGCGCGATGTCCGCCGAGGCGTTCGCGACGACGGCCGGGACGTTGGTCTCGCTCGGCCTCGCGGACCCGCTCACGAACGTCACGCCCGGTGACCGGGTGGTGCGTCTGGGCGAGGCGAGCGCGCAGGTCGGGGAGGGGGGCGTCGTCACGGACCCGGCCTTCCTGGAGGCGGTGCGCGGCAGCGTGGAGTTTGCCGGCTGGCAGCGCGCGGAGGGGGCGGAGCCGCTGTCGCTCGAGTACGTCCTGGCGTCGCCGCTCGACGTGTCGGTCGTGCCGCCGGGGGCGCTGTTCGCGCTCGACGGCCCGGCGGGTTGCGTGCGTGCCGACGGCACGGCCCACCCCGTGACGGTCGTTGCGTCGAGCCTGGGGCAGACCCTCGTCACGTTCGACGGTCTCGATGCGGCGACCGCCCCCACCGAGGTCGAGCTCACCTCGCAGGACGTGGGGCAGTCGTGCCGGTAGCGGGCAGGGGCCTGGTCGGGGCAGGCCTGGGGCACGCGTTCCCCGGCACGGGCTTGCTGTTCACCGGGCTGGACCTGGAGATCACCCCTGGCGAGGTCGTCGCGCTCGTCGGCCCGTCGGGCAGCGGCAAGTCGACGCTGCTGAGCATCGTGGCTGGCTGGGAGCGCCCCACGCAGGGGCAGGTCGAGCGCGTCGGGGTCGCGACCACCGGGTGGGTCTTCCAGAACCCGCACGGCGTCGCGCGCCGCGCGGCCCTGGACCACGTGGTGCTGCCGCTGCTCGCGCGGGGACTGCGCCGCCGGGACGCCGAGGACCGGGCCGCGGAGATCATGGCGCGCTTCAACCTGACGCCGGTCGCCGATCGACCTTTCCGGGCGCTGTCGGGCGGTGAGGCCCAGCGCCTGATGCTCGCGCGCGCCGTGGCCCTGGCCCCGGACCTGCTGCTCGTCGACGAGCCCACCGCACAGCTCGACCTGCGTACGGCCGCGACCGTCAACGAGGTCCTGGCGGGCATCGCGCAGGACGACTCGATCGTCGTGGTCGCCACGCACGACCCGCACACGCGCGACGCCTGCACCCGCGTGATCGACCTCGCAGACTTCCAGCACGCGCAGGACGCGGCATGACCGCCACCGAGCAGGGCCCCGTGCCCGACGGTGCAGCGCGCCCCGGCCTCGCGGCGCCAACGGACGGCCCGGCCGGGCCCGGCACGGCACCACCCGGCGGACCGGTCACAGCCCCAGGCGCCTCGCCCCCGTCCGACGACGGAGCGCACCCGCGCGCGGACGCGATCGGCGCCGTCGGGCCGGGGGACGCGCCCGTGCGGGCGCGCGCCATGCGGGCCGGGTCCGTGATCTCCGAGGCGTGGCGCAACATCGCGACCGGCACCACGCGCGCGGCCCTGCTCGCCGCGGTGCTGGTGGTCGTCGTCGGGGCGTTGGCCGTTGTCGACGTGCGCGCCGTCGTGGGCGTCGTCGAGGGCGCGCGCGAGTACCGCGACGCGGGCGCGAGCGTGCAGATCCTCGAAGCGGCCGGTCAGGTCGACGGAGCACGCTGCGAGGCCCTCGCCGCGGTCGACGGCATCAACGCGGCCGGTGCCCTGCGGATCGGCAGCCCGCTCCGGGCGCTCAACCTCCCGTCGAGCGAGCTCACCGGCCACGAAGCGACCCCCGGGCTGCTCTCCGCGCTCGACCGGGGCCAGGTCGCAGGCTCCGGCCTGTGGTTGTCCGCCGACCTGGCAGAGGCGCTCGGTGCCGCCCCGGGAGACAGCGTCGCGACCGATACCGGTGCTGGGCGCGTCGGCGCCGTCTACCCCTACCCCGACGACGGACGCGACCGTGTCCTGGGCTACGCAGCCGTCGCCCCCGTGCCCGCCACAGGGCTGTTCGACTCCTGCTGGGTCGAGATCTGGCCGGTCGACCCCGAGACCGCGACCCTCCTGCGGACAGCCCTCGTCGCCGACCCGTCCTCGGAGGCGCAACCCACCCAGAAGCAGCTCAACGGTCGGCTCGGCGCCACGTACGACGCGAGCGCCGAGTTCGCCGACCGTCCGACCAGGCCCGCTCCGGTCGCCGCGATCGTCCTGGGCCTCGCCCTGGGCTTCGTCGCGATCCGCCTGCGCCGCCTCGAGCTCGCCGCGGCCCTGCACGCCCGGGTCCCGCGCGCAGCCCTGACCTGGCAGGTGCTGCTCGAGACCGCGGCCTGGACCGGGGTCGCCGGGATCGTGGCCGTCCCCGCGCTGTGGTGGCTGGCCGCCGACGCCGGCCTTCCTGCCGACCATGTCAGCACCTGGGTCCTGGGGATGCGGACCGTCCTCGCGGGAGCCGGCGCGGTGCTCGTCGGGGCCACGGTCGGCGCTCTCTCGACCCGCGAGAAGCACCTGTTCAAGTACTTCAAGGAGAGGTGACGTCGGCCCGGACCCGCAGGGAGACGGGCCGATCGCGGGACGGTCGCGCCGCCGTCGGGCAGCGTGCGCTACGGTGACCGTCGCACGACCCGCTTCGACCAGCAGGACCCACAACTTCACACACCCACGGGAGCTCGCAGCAGCGAGCTGAGAGGGCGGCTCAGCGCCGCCGACCGTTCGAACCTGTTCGGATCATGCCGACGTAGGGAGAGAGCAATGAGCTCTGAGACCGCTGTGCCCGCGCACACCATCACGACCGGCCCCATCGCGGGGTCCGCCAAGGTCCACCACCCGGTCCCGGGGGCCGAGCACCTGCGCGTCCCCGAGCGTCGCGTGCACCTGAGCAACGGCGAGCACCTGGACCTGTACGACACCTCGGGCCCGTACACCGCGTCGGACGACCCCGCGGCGTTCGACCTCGCGGGCGGGCTGCCCGCGCTGCGGGCGTCGTGGCTGCGGCCCGACGCCGTCCCGACCGAGCACGGCACGGGCGGGGCCCGGACGCAGCTCGCCTGGGCGCGCGCGGGGGTCGTCACCGACGAGATGCGCTTCGTCGCGGCGCGCGAGGGCGTGGACGTCGAGCTCGTGCGGGACGAGGTGGCCCGGGGCCGTGCCGTGATCCCGGCCAACCGCAAGCACCCCGAGATCGAGCCCATGATCATCGGCAAGGCGTTCGGCGTGAAGATCAACGCGAACATCGGCAACTCGGCCGTGACCTCCTCGATCGAGGAGGAGGTCGAGAAGATGGTGTGGGCCGCCCGCTGGGGTGCGGACACCCTCATGGACCTCTCGACGGGCAAGGACATCCACGAGACCCGCGAGTGGGTGCTGCGCAACTCCCCGATCCCCGTGGGGACGGTGCCGCTGTACCAGGCGCTCGAGAAGGTCAAGGGCGACCCCGCGAGGCTCACGTGGGAGATCTACCGCGACACCGTGATCGAGCAGGCCGAGCAGGGCGTCGACTACATGACCGTGCACGCGGGTGTCCTGCTGCGCTACGTCCCGCTGACCGCACGCCGTGTCACGGGCATCGTGTCGCGCGGCGGCTCGATCATGGCGGCGTGGTGCCTCGCGCACCACCAGGAGTCGTTCCTGTACACGCACTTCGCGGAGCTGTGCGAGATCCTGCGCGACTACGACGTGACGTTCTCGCTGGGCGACGGCTTGCGCCCGGGGTCGATCGCGGACGCCAACGACGCGGCCCAGTTCGCCGAGCTGCGCACGCTGGGCGAGCTGACCAAGGTCGCCAAGTCCTACGGCGTGCAGGTCATGATCGAGGGCCCGGGGCACGTCCCCATGCACAAGATCGTCGAGAACGTGCGCCTCGAGGAGGAGCTGTGCGAGGAGGCACCGTTCTACACGCTCGGCCCCCTCGCGACCGACATCGCGCCCGCCTACGACCACATCACGTCCGCGATCGGGGCCGCGATCATCGCCCAGGCCGGGACCGCGATGCTCTGCTACGTCACGCCCAAGGAGCATCTGGGCCTGCCCGACCGTGACGACGTCAAGACGGGTGTCATCACGTACAGGATCGCGGCGCACTCGGCCGACCTCGCCAAGGGGCACCCGCGCGCGCAGCTGCGGGACGACGCGCTGTCCCGTGCCCGGTTCGAGTTCCGCTGGCACGACCAGTTCGCGCTCTCGCTCGACCCCGACACCGCCCGCGCCTTCCACGACGAGACGCTGCCGGCCGAGCCCGCCAAGACCGCGCACTTCTGCTCGATGTGCGGGCCCAAGTTCTGCTCGATGCGGATCTCCGCGGACGTGCGGGAGTACGCCGAGAAGAACGGCCTGACGTCGGTCGAGGCGATCGAGGCCGGCATGGCGGAGAAGTCGAGCGAGTTCACGGACGCGGGCGGCCGGGTGTATCTCCCCGTGACGCCGAGGTAGACCCGTGTGGGGGGGGGGGGGCGCCGGGCCGCGCGGGGCCGGGTGCGCCGGGGGGGGGCGTCGGGTCCCCTCCCTGCCCCCCACCCCCCCCCCCCCAGGGGTCTACCTCGGCTTCGTCACCTGGTGGGACGGCGCCGCGATTCCCCGCTCGTACGCCCAGACCACTAGCTGGACGCGGTCGCGCATGCCGGTCTTGGTCATGATGCGGCTCAGGTGCGACTTCACGGTGCTCGCCTCGAGGTGGAGCGTTGCCGCGATCTCGGCGTTCGACTGCCCCCGGCACAGCAGCGCCAGGATGTCGTGCTCGCGCGAGGTGAGCAGGCCCGAGGCGACCTCGTCGGGGGCGGCGGGGGACCGCCGTCGGGCGAACTCGTCGATCACGCGCCGCGTGAGCGTCTGGTCGACGAGGCCCTCGCCCGACGCCACGCGTCGCACCGCGTCGACCAGGACGTCGGGCTCGGCGTCCTTCAGGAGGAACCCGCTCGCCCCGGCCTCCAGGGCGCCGAACACGTAGTCGTCGAGGTCGAACGTGCTCACCACGAGCACCGGGACCGGCTCGACGACGCCGGGACCCGCGAGCGCGCGCGTCGCCGTGATGCCGTCGCCGCCGGGCATGCGGACGTCCATGCACACGACGTCGGGGCGCTCGCGACGTGCGACGCGCACGGCGTCGGCCCCGTTGGAGGCCTCGCCCACGACCTCGAGGCCCTCGCTCTCGAGGATCACGGTGAAGCCTGCGCGGACGACGGCCTGGTCGTCGACCAGCACCACTCGGGTCATGGGGCCTCCTGCCCGACGGCGGAGCCCGGTTCGTCCGTGGACGTCGCCGAGCGCTCGGGGATGGTGGCGGACACGGGGTCCACCGGTCGCGGGACCGTGAGCCGGACCCGCCAGCCGTCACCGGGGACGGGACCGGCGTCGAGCGTCCCGCCGACGAGGGTCGCTCGCTCGGTCATGCCGATGAGGCCGTGGCCGGGCGGGGTCGGGATAGCGGGCGAGCCGGGCGCCGGCACTGACGGCCCGGACGGCCCTGCCCTGCCCCCTGAGCCGATCGCCGCGACGGGCAGCCGGTTGGTGACCGTGACGACGAGCGCGGCCCGCTGGTGGTCGGTCACGACCTCGATCGCGCGCCCGGGCGCGTGCCGGCGGGCGTTGGTCAGCGCCTCCTGGAGCACGCGGTAGACCGTGAGCTGGACCGCGGGGGACAGATCGAACGGCTCGCCGAGCCGCACGTCGCGCACCTCGGCACCGGCGCTGCGCGCGAGGTCGAGCAGCTCGCCCGCGTCGTCGAGCGTGGGCTGCGGTGCGGCCGGTGCCTCCTCGCCGGGCTCGCCGGGACCGGCCTGCGACGAGCTGCGCAGGATGCCGACGACCAGGCGCAGGTTGTCGAGCGTCTCGCGTCCCTGGGTGCGGATCCAGCGCATGGACTCCTTGGCGCGTTCGGGGTCGCGGTCGACCAGGCGCTCGGCCGCGGCCGCCTGGACGACGATCCCCGACAGGTGGTGGGCGGCGACGTCGTGCAGCTCGCGCGCCATGCGGCCCCGCTCCTCCAGGACGGCCTGCGCCGCGAGCATGTCGCGCTCGCGCTCGGCCTGGGCGACCCGCCCCTGGAGCTGGGCGAACAGCTCGCGGCGCGTGCCGACGTACGCACCCACGAGCGCCGAGGCCACGTACGTCAGGAGGGCCGAGGCGAGGCCGCCCCAGACCTGGACCGCGACCGGTGTGGGGCCCGCCGAGGTGATCGGCACCGGACCGCCGAGCACGAAGCCCAGCAGGACCTGCACGCCCGCGGCCGCCCCGGCCGCCCACAGGGCTGTGCGGCGCGGCGCGTACGCGCCGACCGAGTAGGCCGCGACGAGCGTCGCCGGGGCCTGGAACGAGACGAGGGCGGGAAGGACCGGTACGAGCGCGACCTGGCCCACGACGACCAGCGTGAGCGTGAGCAACGGTGCCCGGCGACGCAGCGTGAGCGCCATGGCCTGCGCGACGACGATCACGATCGCCGCGACCCGGCCACCGGTCGAGAACCGCAGGGAGTCGGGGGATCCCTCGAAGACCACGCCGAGGTCCGTCAGCGCGACGCGCTCGATCACCAGCAGGAAGCCGACAGTGAGGACCGCGACGACCCCGCCCAGCAGGGCGTCACGGCCCGTCGGGGTACGGATGCCGACGGCGGCGAGCCGGCGGTGCAGGGCGTCGAGCACGGGGGTTCCTCTCAGGTCCGGTCGGGCGGGCGGTGCGGGCGGCGCCGTCGGGCACCACGGTACGTGCCCGTGGTGCCCGACGAGCGACGCGTCAGACGAGGTCGCGGCGACGGAACGTCACCGCGCCCGAACCGAGCGCGACCGCGACCCAGGCGGCCAGGCCCAGCACCGCGACCCCGACGCCCAGGGGGGCGAGGCCGCCCAGGACCGACGTCGCGCTCTGGCCGGTCGACGCGAGCGACCCCAGGCCCAGGGGCAGCCACGCCGCGGCGCTCGACGTGCCGCCCGAGAGCAGCACGACCGCGGCCTGGATCAACGGCTCGACCACCACGAGCCCCACGACGACCAGGATCGCCGCGACCTGCCCGCGGATCAGCGTCCCGATGCCCAGTCCGAGCCAGGCGAACAGCACGAGGACCAGCAGCCCGCGCCCCCACACTCCCAGGACGTCACCCGCGCCGACCATGAGCTGCGCCCCCGGTGTCGACGCCACGGCCGCGAGAAGGCCTAGGGCCGTGAGCACCGCGAGAGCTGCGCCGATCACGAGCGCGACGACCGCGGTCGCACCCGCCTTGCCCGCGAGGACGCGCAGGCGCGACGGGACGACCAGGGCCGTGGGGACGATGCCGCCCGTGCGGAAGTCCGTCGTGACCGCGAGGACGCCCAGCAGCAGCATGCAGATGACCGAGACCCCCGCGGAGCCCGAGCCCGCGGGGCCGTTGCCCAGCAGGTCCAGCATCGCCCGCTGCACGGGGGCGGCCCCCAGGTCCGTGAGGCTGCCCAGGTCCGGGGCGAGGTCGGCCGTCATCTCGGGCGAGGCCTGGAGACCGACGGTGGCGCCGCCGCCCATACCTTCGAGGCTCGACAGGACGCGCGGCAGGACGATCGTCAGGGCCTGGACCAGGACCATGCCCGCGAGGGCGACGACCCCCAGGGCCCAGGGCGTGCGGGTCGTGCGTAGCTTGAGCAGCTCGGCGCGGAACATCAGCGCACTCCTTCGGTCTCGGCGGTCAGGTTCAGGTAGAAGTCCTCCAGGGACTCGCCCCGGACGAGGTCCGTGAGCGGGCCGTCGGCGATGACCTGGCCCTGGCCGATCACGACCAGGTCGTCGGCCACCTGCGTGATCTCGGCCAGGACGTGGCTCGCGAGCAGCACCGCCCCGCCGCCGTCCGCGAACGAGCGCAGGACCTCGCGCATCCACCGCATGCCCGCGGGGTCCAGGCCGTTCGCGGGCTCGTCGAGCACCAGGACCTGCGGGTCGCCCAGGAGCGCCGCAGCCAGCCCGATGCGCTGGCGCATCCCGAGCGAGTACGTCCTGACCCGCCGGTCGGCGGCGCGGTCCATCCCGACCAGCGCGAGCACCTCGTCGACCCGCCGGCCCCCGATCCCGCCCGCGGTCGCGAGGACGCGCAGGTGGTCGCGGCCGCTGCGGCCCGGGTGCAGGCCGCCCGCGTCGAGCAGCGCGCCCACGGTCGAGGCAGGCTTCTCCAGCGCCGCGAACGGGCTGCCCTGGATCGTCGCGGTCCCGGCGCTCGCGGACGCGAGCCCCAGTAGGACGTCGAGCGTGGTCGTCTTGCCCGCGCCGTTCGGGCCGAGCAGCCCCACGACCCTCCCGGGCTCGACGGCGAAGCTCACGTCGCGGACGGCGTCGAACGTCCCGTAGGACTTGCGCAGGCCCACGATCTCGATGGCTGGCATCGGGGGATCCCTTCTCCTCCGGCCGCGCAGCCGGGGTGCCGCGCGCCGTGCCTCCAGCCTGTCTTCCGGGCCGTGGCGGGCGCTTCTGGCGGAGGGAGGAAGGTGGTTTGCGACTTCCGGTGGAGGGGGTGTCGGCTGGGTGCCGCCTCCGCCCACGAAGCGCCGAGGTAGAACCGGCTGCGCGAGGTAGAGCACGCCACGTTCTACCTCGGCGCCGCGCGTTCTACCTCGCGCTGGACGACAGGACCAACCACCCGACGGGGGAAAGTTACCACCCGGTCGGTTTGGTGGGAGGATGGCACCACGAGGCAAGGCCGCCGCAGTGGGACACGACCCACCGTCGACGGTCCGCGGCGCTAGGCTCGCGTGACCGGTTCACCGCGGCACGCACCGCAGGACCGGGCACGGACACACTCACGGGGGAGGGCACATGCCCAGCACGACGTCAGAGACCACGCAGCCGCGCCCGAGCGCAGGACCGACGGCGCAGCGCACGACGGCCCGGCGCGACACACCGGGCGCCGCCGGGACCGCGTCGCGCGGCTACGCCAAGGGGCGCGCCAAGCGCGACGAGATCCTCGAGGCGGCCACGGGCCTGTTCGGCGAGGTCGGCTACCACTCGGCGTCGCTCCGCGAGATCTCCTCGCGCGTCGGGATCTCCCACCCCGGTCTGCTGCACCACTTCCCGACCAAGGAGGTGCTCCTCCAGGCCGTCCTCGAGCACCGCGACGCCGTGGACTTCGCCCTGCTCGAGGCCGACTTCGCGCAGGGGCTCGACTACTTCGAGGCCCTCGTGCGCGTCGTCGAGCGCAACGCCTCCCGCCCCGGGATCGTCGAGCTCTTCTGCATCCTGTCGGCCGAGGCCACGGCCCCCGACCACCCCGCGCACGACTACTTCCAGCGGCGCTACGACGGGGTCCTCCTGCGCTGTCGTCAGGAGCTCGCCCAGCGCGCGGCCACGGGGCGCCTGCGCCCCGGGGTCGACGTCGCCTCGACCGCCCGGGCGGTCGTCGCCCTCATGGACGGGCTGCAGGTGCAGTTCCTGCTCGAGCGCAACGGGCCGCGCCCACCCGTGGACATGGCGGCCGGTCTGCGGTCCTACCTGTCGCTGATCCTGCCCGACGCGTCGGCCGGGTCCACCGAGCCCGTCGTGGAGCCCGCGGACGGTGGCGACGCCTCGCGCTGACCGCCCGACGACTCGACCGCGGCACGAGGGGCCCCCGGATCCAGCGATCCGGGGGCGCCCCCTCGTGGCGGCCGTGTCAGCGAGCGTTCGCCGCCGCGACGAGCTGGTCGAGCTGTGCCTCGTCGAACAGCATGCCGTCGAAGCTCGCGATGACGCGCAGCGGCATCCCGGCCGCCATGGCCATCATGCCGTCGTCGAGAGGCATCGCCCCTGAACCGCCGGCCTGGGCCATCGAGGCACGGATGATCTCGCCGGCGACGGGGTGCGCCAGGGCCTCGCCCAGCGTCGACCACGGGGTCAGGGGCGGGGTGACGTCCTCACCGACCACGTCGACCGTGACCGAGTCGCGCAGGTCGCGGGACGAGGCACCCACCGACACCACGAACTCGCCGCCCTCGACGACCCAGCGTCGCAGCACGGGGTGCCAGTACGACAGGTCGCGCGCGTCGAGCTCGAACGTGAGCGTGCGCGTCCCGCCCGGCGCGAGCGAGACCTTCCCGAACGCCTTGAGCTCACGCTCGGGGCGCTCGACCGTGGCCTGCGGGTCGCCCAGGTACACCTGGACGACCTCCGCCCCCGCGACGGCCCCCGTGTTGGTGACGGTCACGTCCACGGTGAGCGACGCCGTCGGGCCTTCGCCCGAGACCGTGACCGTCAGGTCCTCGTACCCGAAGGTCGTGTACGACAGGCCGTGGCCGAACGGGAAGGCGACGTCCATGCGCTTGGCGTCGTAGTAGCGGTACCCGACCAGGACGCCTTCTCCGTACCGGACGTGGCCGAGCTCGCCCGGGAAGTTCCCGTAGGACGCGTTGTCCTCGAGCCGGACCGGGACGGTCTCGGTGAGCCTGCCCGACGGGTTGCGCACGCCGAACAGCAGGTCCGCGATCGCGCCCCCGCCCGCCTGGCCGCCCAGCCAGCCCTCGAGGATCGCGGCGGCATGGTGCTGCCACGGTGCGATCGTGACGGCCGAGCCGTTCGCGAGGACCACGACGACCCGGTCGCAGACCTCCGCGACGGCCTCCAGGAGCTCGACCTGGTCGGCGGGAAGGTCCATGTGGTCGCGGTCGAAGCCCTCGGACTCGTGGCTCGCGGGAAGGCCGAGGAAGAGGACGACGGTCCCGGCGCCGCGGGCCAGGTCGACGGCCTCGGCGCGCAGGGCAGCGACGTCGGCAGCCGACGCCTCGTCCGTGATGCCGAAGCCCGCCGCGAACGGGATCTCGGTGCCGGTGATCGCACGGATCTCCGACAGGGCGTCGTCGAGACGGGTCGGGTTGACCTGGCTCGACCCGGCGCCCTGGTAGCGGGGGGAGCGGGCGAACTCGCCGATCACCGCGAGCGGCGCCGTGCGGTCGAGGGGGAGCACGGGCCGACCGTCGACGGGCTCGTTGCGCAGCAGGACGGCGCCCTCGGCCGCGGCCTCGCGGGCGAGGGCATGGTGCTCCGCCGCGTCGAACGAGCCGGGCTCTGCGAGCGCGGGCAGGGCACGGTTCAGGAGGGTGAGGTGGCGACGCACGGCCTGGTCGAGGACGGCCTCGTCGAGCGTCCCGGCCCGGACCGCCGCCACGACCTCGGCGTCGGTGCGGCCGCCGGTCGAGGGCATCTCGAGGTCGAGGCCCGCGGCGAGCGCGGGCACACGGTCCGAGACCGCGCCCCAGTCGGAGACGACGACGCCGTCGTAGCCCCACTCGTCACGCAGGACCTCGGTGAGCAGCCAGTGGTCCTGCGACGCGTACGTGCCGTTGATCTTGTTGTACGAGCACATGACGGTCCACGGCGAGGCCTTCTTCACGGCCCGCTCGAAGGCGGTCAGGTAGATCTCGCGCAGCGTGCGCTCGTCGACGTCGGCCGAGACGCGCATGCGGTCGGTCTCCTGGTTGTTGGCCGCGAAGTGCTTGAGGGACGTGCCCACGCCCTGGCTCTGGATGCCCTGGATCAGCGCCGCACCCAGGTCGCCCGAGACCACGGGGTCCTCGGAGAAGTACTCGAAGTTGCGGCCGCACAGGGGCGAGCGCTTGATGTTGATGCCGGGGCCGAGCAGCACGGCGACGTCGTTCGCGCGGGTCTCGCGGCCGAGAGCCTGACCGACGCGGTGGAGCAGGTCGACGTTCCACGTGGAACCGAGCGCGGCCGCCGTGGGGAAGCACGTCGCGGGGACGGAGCCCCCGAGGCCGAGGTGGTCGGCGGACCCGTCCTGCTTGCGCAGGCCGTGCGGACCGTCGGTGACCATGACCGCCGGGACCTCGGCGCCCGGGCGGTCGATCGGCTGGGTGTTCCAGAAGTCCAGGCCGGACGTCAGCGAGGCCTTCTCCTCGAGCGTGAGCTCCTGGACGAGGCGCTCGACGTCGAGCGGGCCGGCGGTGCGCGCAGAGGTCTGGGGGGCGGTGGTCTCGAAGGTCACGGATGCACTTCCTCACGGGTTCGGCGGACAAGCCGCTCTGCTTGTCCGTCGAGGCTAGCGCAGAAACCTACCAAGCGGTAGGTGTCGGTGATCGTGGAGGACCCGCCCTCCGTACGGGACGCGATCAGTCGATCAGCGAGCCTTCCGTGAGTGCCGCGGTGCTCGCCACGCACAACCCGGTCCGGTCGCCCTGCGCCCAGGACGCCTCCGACGGCGACCACACGACCAGCTCGAGGCCGTCCGCAGGGGCGTCTCCCGACAGCACCGCGGGCGTGCACACCCGGGACACCCGGGCGTCCGTCACGTCCTGCCCCGGCCACGCCGCGTCCGCGGCGAAGTCGGTCCTCGCGACGACCTGGGCCTCGTGCGGTTCCGCGCACGGGACGACCTGGACCGTGGAGACCTCGCCGTCGTCGGGCAGCTCGGCCAGGCAGCTCCCCAGGACGAGCTGCCGCGCGTGCGCGGACCGTGGCTCGCTCACCTCGGCAGGCAGCGGCCGCGTCGCGGCGTCACCGACGAGCAGGGCGACCACGACGGCGATCGCCGTCAGCGTCACCGCGATCCCCAGGGCGATGCCCGCCCAGGCGAGGCCCGTGCCCCTCGTGCCGTCACGCCGGATGCGTGCGAGCGCCGCAGCCCCGACCCCCACGCCGACGGGGCCGAGCAGCAGCCCGGTCGGGAGGGCCGCGACGGCCAGCGGCTCGGTCCGCGGACGAGCGGGCTGCCAGCCGGGCGCGTAGTAGACGTCCTGGTCGTACCCGTGAGGGGAGGGCGGGGTGCTCACCAGGTCCCCACCATCGCGAAGATCCAGAGCACCACGAAGGCCGTGCCGACCGCGCCCACCGCGATGCCCGTGATCGCGAACCCCCTCCCGGTCGTCCCGTCGCGCCCGATCTGCTGCAGCGCCACGATGCCGAGGACCAGCCCGACGATCCCGGGCACCATGCAGAGGAGCAGGCCCGCGAGCGAGGTGATCATCGACGCGAGCGCCAGGCCGTTCTGCCGGGGCGGAGGAGCGAACGAGGCGTCCCACGAGGGCGTGGGCTGCCAGCCCGGCTGAGGGCCGTACCCGGGCGGGTAGCCGGGGCCGTAGCCAGCCGTCTGGCCGGGTCCGTACGCCCCCGGAGCGGTCCCGTAGACAGGGGTCCCGGGCGCGCCGTACGGGCCGGGGGCCGGGTGGCCGGGCGTCGAGGGCGCCGCCGCGGACCACGTGGCGGGGGGCGCGTACGGGTCCGCCGGGGCGGGGGCGTCGTCCGCCCCGGTCGGAGGGCGGTAGGGCACGAGCGGGGGCTGGCGCGACGCTCCACCGGGCGAGTACGGAGGGGCCGGTGGAGAGAACGGATCCTGGTCCGGGGAGTCCGCGCCCTGCGGCGGAGGTGACGTCATGGGAGAACCGTAGCCATGACGTGCCACCCTCGCCGAGAGTCCCCACGGGGCATGGCGACCGGGACGCGCCACGACTGTGGACGAATATTTTGTGAGGATTCCACCCCAAAGCCCCCGAGGGCCTTCGTGACGCCCGTCGTCGCGTCTATGATCGGTGGTGGTACCGGGCATCCGCGGTCCCTCGTGCGAGGGATTTGGAAGGAGTCGTGCTTTTTTCGCTCGGCTCTCCGGTGCCCTACCGAGCGCGGTCTGCACGGGCCGCGCACGACGCATCACCGAGCAGTGAGGACGTCATGACCCTGCCACAGGCCGCACAGGTTTCCGCCACCACGAACGATCGAGCGGCGGTGGTCCTCGCCGCAGGTCACGACGACGCCTCGCGCGAGCTCATCACGCGCCCGCTCGGCGACGCGACGGTCGTCCAGCTCGCGGTCGCGAACGTCCGCAAGATCATCGCGGACGACCACATCGTGGTCGTCGTGGCCCCCGGCGACACGACCGTCCGAGGTCTGCTGGGCGAAGGGCTCCGGTACGTCGAGCAGCGGGACCTGCCGGGGACGGGTGGCGCCGTGCTCGCGGCCCGCGCCGCGGTCGAGGAGCTCGGGACGACCCCGAGCGAGGTCCTCGTGGCCTACGCCGACACCCCGCTCCTGCGCTCCGAGTCCCTGCTGGGGCTCCTGACCCGCCACACGCTCAAGGGCGCGGACCTGTCGCTGCTCGCGGCCGTCGTGACCGAGGACCTGCCCACCTACGGGCGCATCGTCCGCCACGACGGCGAGATCACCGCGATCCTCGAGGAGGAGGACCGGCCTGCCGACGCGCACGCCGACGGGGAGCCCATCGAGGTCAACGTGGGCGCCTACGTCGCGCCCCCGAGCCTGCTCTTCACGGAGCTCGAGGTCATGCTCGCCGAGGGCGAGCACCGGCTCACCGAGCTCGCGCGCCGCGTCATCGGCAAGCACAAGAGCATCTCGTCGTACCGCATCTACGACACCGACGAGGTCCGGGGCATCAACACCGCCGAGGAGCTGCAGGAGGCCGCGGACATCCTCCTCAAGCGCCTGTTCATGCCCAAGAAGAACACCGACACGAAGATCGTGTTCGGCACGGGCGGCTGGCGCGCCATCATCGGCGAGGGCTACACGCTCGCCAACGTGCGTCGTCTGTGCCAGGCGATCGCGAACGAGACGGTCCGCAAGGGCATCGACGGCCTGGGCGTCGTCATCGGCGGAGACCGCCGGTTCCTGTCCCGCGAGTCCGCTGTCGCGGCCGCCGAGGTCTTCGCGGGCAACAACATCCCGGTCACCCTCCTGCCCGACGACGTCCCCACGCCGCTCGTGACCTTCGCCGCCCCGTACCTCGGCGCCGCGTACGGCATCATCGTCACGTCGAGCCACAACCCGCCCGAGTGGAACGGCATGAAGGTGTTCCGCCAGGACGGCTCGCTGCCCCTCGACGACGAGACCGACCGCTACCAGGACGAGGCCAACGCGCTCAGCGTCGACGACGTCATCACGCTCGACCTCGCGGTCGCCCGCAAGGCCGGTCTCGTCGTGGACAGGGTCCTCACCGAGCCCTACGTCGACGCGATCGAGAAGATCGTCGACGTCGACGCCGTCCGTGGCTCCGACCTGCGCGTGATCGTCGACCCCATGTACGGCACGAGCCAGCTCACGCTCGGCACGATCCTCAACGACATGCGCGTGCGCTCGGAGTTCATCCACGCGTCGCACAACCCGCTGTTCGGCGGCATCGCCCCTGCTCCGGACCTCCAACGCCTGTCCACCCTGATCTCGATGATCCAGCAGGGCGGTGGTCGCTACGACCTGGGCATGGCGACCGACGGCGACTCGGACCGCATCGGGATCGTCGACGAGACGGGCGAGTACATCTCGACCAACGACCTCCTGCTCCTCCTGTACTGGTACCTGCACGAGTTCCGCGGCGAGAAGGGCGGCGTCGTGCGCAACCTGGCCACGACGCACCTGCTGGACCGGCTCGCCGCGCACTTCGGCGAGGAGTCCCGCGAGGTCAAGGTCGGGTTCAAGCACGTCACGGCCGGCATGGAGGAGATCGGCGCCGTCCTCGGTGGCGAGTCCTCGGGCGGCCTCACGGTCCGCGGCTGGATCCTCGGCAAGGACGGCATCTTCGCGTGCGCCCTGGTCGTGGAGATGCTGGCCCGCACGGGCAAGAAGATCTCCGAGCTGCGCGAGATGATCTACGAGATCACGGGGCGCCTCTACACGCTCGAGGCCGGCGTGGACTCCACGCCGGAGATGCGGATCGCCGTGCCGCGCCGACTGGAGGCGGACCCCCTCACGCACATCGGCCCCTACCCGGTCGTGAGCATCTCCCACCTCGACGGCACCAAGATCGTCCTCGAGAACGACAACTGGGCGCTCCTGCGGTTCTCCGGGACCGAGCCCGTCCTGCGCATGTTCGTCGAGGCGGACTCGCCCGAGAAGGCCGCCGAGCTGCTCGACTGGCTCAAGGGCTTCGTCACCGCGGGCGTCTGAGCCCGAGCCCTCGCACCCCACCCACCCGCACCTCTCACCGACAGGAACCGACCCGACGATGCGCTACGGCCACTTCGACACCGCTCGTGACGAGTACGTCATCGAGCGCCCAGACGTCCCCGTCTCGTGGACGAACTACCTGGGCACCAAGGACTTCTGCACCGTGCTCTCGCACAACGGCGGCGGCTACTCGTACTACAAGTCGGCGCAGACCGGCCGCATCTCGCGGTTCCGCCAGAACGGTGTCCCCCTCGACCGCCCGGGGCACTACGTGTACCTGCGCGACGAGGCCGACGGCGACTTCTGGTCGGTGTCGTGGCAGCCCGTGGGCAAGCCGCTCGCGGCCGACGGTGACCCGATCGACCCTGCGGGCGGTGCCGGTCGCTGGACGACGCGCCACGGCCTGAGCTACTCGACGTTCGAGGCCCGGTACAAGGGCATCGACGCCCAGCAGACGATCTTCATCCCGCTGGACGACGACGTCGAGATCTGGGACGTGCGCCTGACGAACACGACCGACGAGGTCCGTGAGCTGACCGCCGGGTCGTACGTGGAGTTCTCCTTCCACACGATCACGATCGACAACCAGAACCTGCAGATGTCGCTCTACTCGACGGGGTCGTCCTACGAGGACGGCATCATCGAGTACGACGCCTACTACGAGCCGTGGACGTTCCACTACTTCGCGTCGAGCGAGACGCCGTCGTCGTACGACTCGCTGCGCGACAACTTCATCGGTGCGTACCGCTCGGAGGCCAACCCGATCGCGATCGAGCGCGGGCACGGCTCGAACGAGAGCGCGACGACGCAGAACCACTGCGGCTCGCTCCAGCACAAGATCACGCTGCAGCCGGGTGAGACCAAGCGCCTCGTCTACATGCTCGGCTACGGCTCGCGGGCCGAGGCCGGCCGTGCGATGCAGGCGAAGTACGCGGACGTCGCGACCGTCGACGCCGAGCGTGCACGCCTGGCCGCGTACTGGAAGGCCAAGCAGGACAAGCTCCGCATCCGCACGCCCCACGAGGGCATGAACACCATGATCAACTCGTGGACGCTGCTCCAGGCGGAGACCTGTGTCGTGTGGTCGCGCTTCGCGTCGTTCGTCGAGGTCGGCGGCCGCAGCGGCCTGGGCTTCCGCGACACGGCCCAGGACGTCATGAGCGTCATCCACACCAACCCGACCAAGACGCACCAGCGCATCGTCGAGCTCCTGCGGGCCCAGACGGAGGCCGGCTACGGCCTGCACCTGTTCGAGCCCAAGGCGTTCGACCCGGACGCGCCCAAGCTGCCCGACGTGCCGTCGCCGACGATCGTCCCGACGCCCGACCCCAAGGACCTCATCCACGGGCTCGAGGACACGTGCTCGGACGACCACCTGTGGCTCGTGCCGTCGGTCGTCGAGTTCGTCAAGGAGACCGGTCGCCTGGAGTTCCTCGACGAGGTGATCCCGTTCGCCGAGGGCACTCCCGCCACGGTGTACGAGCACCTCACGCGTGCGCTCGACTTCTCGAGCGAGCAGATCGGCCAGAACGGCGTGGCCCTGGGCCTGCGCGCGGACTGGAACGACTGCCTGAACCTGGGCGGGGGAGAGACCTCGCTGGTCACGTTCCTGCACGCGTGGGCCATCCAGGCGTTCCTCGAGGTCGCACGGCACCGTGCGGCCGCCGGGGACGAGAGCGCGGCCGCCGACGTCGCCAAGTACGAGGCCGAGCTCGAGCGCATCGCGAAGGTCGCCGACACCCAGCTCTGGGACGGCGCCTGGTGGATCCGTGGCTACACGCGCGACGGCGTGAAGATCGGCTCGAACGACAACGACGAGGGCAAGATCTTCCTCGAGCACCAGGCGTGGCCCGTCATCGCGGGCATCACGACGCAGGAGCGTGGCGAGGCGTCGATGGACTCGGTGCGCGAGCTCCTGGGCTCGGAGTACGGCAACCACCTGAACTGGCCGGCGTTCACCAAGATCGACGACACGGTCGGCTTCGTGACGCGCGTGTACCCGGGCATCAAGGAGAACGCGGCGATCTTCTCGCACCCGAACGCGTGGCCCATCATCGCCGAGGCCATGCTGGGCCGCGGCGACGAGGCCGTGCAGTTCTACGACGCGATCCTGCCGTACAACCAGAACGACAACATCGAGGTCCGCGGGGCCGAGCCCTACGCCTACGTGCAGTTCCTGTACGGCCGTGACCACGAGTGGTTCGGCAAGGCGCAGAACCCGTGGCTCACGGGTACGGCGGGCTGGATGTACACGGCCGCGACGAAGTACATCCTCGGTGTGCGCCTGGCCCTCGACGGCCTGGTCGTCGACCCGTCGATCCCCAAGGACTGGGACGGCTTCGAGGTGCGCCGTGAGTGGCGTGGCGCGGTCTACGAGATCGAGGTCCGCAACCCCGACCACGTGTCGAAGGGCGTGAGGTCCGTGACGCTCGACGGTGTCGAGCTCGACCCGACGCAGCCGATCCCGGTGCAGCCGGAGGGCTCCGAGGTCAAGGTCGTCGTGACGCTGGGCTAGCGCACCTCAGGCCGTGGACGTCAGTCCGTGAGGTCCACGATCACCGGGACGTGGTCCGAGGCGCCCTTGCCCTTGCGCTCGTCACGGTCGATCTCGACGCCCGTCGCGCGGGCGCGCAGCGCGGGGGACAGGTAGGCGTAGTCGATCCGCATGCCCTGGTTCTTGGGGAAGCGCAGCTGTTGGTAGTCCCAGTACGTGTACTTGTGCTCCTCGGGGAAGAAGTCGCGGGTGACCTCGCTGTACCCGGCCGCCGCGAACGCCGAGAACGCCGCCCGCTCGGCCGGAGACGTGTGCGTGTGCCCGGCGAACACGGCCGGGTCCCAGACGTCTGTGTCGAGCGGTGCGACGTTCCAGTCCCCGACGAGCGCGACCTGCGCGGCGGGGTCCGCCTCGAGCCAGCCCGCGGCCTGGGTGCGCAGGTTGTGCAGCCACTCGAGCTTGTACGGGTAGTGCGGGTCGTCGAGCGCGCGACCGTGGGGCACGTACAGGCTCCACACGCGCACGCCGCCGCACGTCGCCCCGACGGCCCGGGCCTCCAGGTGCGGCTCGGCCCCGAAGTGGGGCTGCGTCGCGAAGCCCGTCTCGACGTCCTCGATGCCCACGCGGGAGGCGATCGCGACGCCGTTCCACTGGCTCAGGCCGAAGTGCGCGACCTCGTAGCCCGCGGCCTCGAAGACCTCGTGCGGGAACTGGGCGTCCTTGCACTTGGTCTCCTGCAGCGCGAGCACGTCGGTGCCCGATCGTTCGAGGAAGGCGACGGCCCGCTCGGCGCGGGCTCGGATCGAGTTGATGTTCCAGGTGGCGAGACGCATGGCGACAGGCTATCCGGGGCGTCCCACGCGCTGTGCCGGTGGATCGCCGGTGGATCGTCGGTGGATGGCGAGCCTGCCGCGCGGTGGTGCGTGACGCCGTCGGGCGTGCGGGTCACCCGACCGCCCCGTGCCCCCTAGGCTGAGGCCATGGCGACTGCACTGATCACCGGCGCCAGCGCCGGCCTGGGGCTCGAGTTCGCGTGGCAGCTGGCCACGGCCCGTCACGACCTGGTCCTCGTCGCGCGCGACGAGGAACGCCTGGAGCGCGTCGCGGCGCAGATCCGTGCGGCCGCGGGCGTGCGGGTCCAGGTGCTCCCGGCGGACCTCTCCGTGCCCGACGACGTCGCGCGCGTCGCGGAGCGCCTCGCCCTCGTGGAGCAGGACGAGGCGGGCCGCCGACCCGTGGGCCTGCTCGTCAACAACGCCGGATACGCGGTGCACCAGCGCTTCGTGGGCGGCGACGTCGACGCCGAGGTCACGGCGCTCGACGTCATGGTGCGCGCGGTCCTGGTCCTCTCGCACGCCGCGGCAGGGCAGATGACCGAGCGTGGCCGCGGCGCGATCCTCAACGTCGCGTCGGTCGCGGCGCTCACGGCGAGCGGCACGTACTCGGCGGCCAAGGCGTGGGTGCGCACGTTCACCGAGGGGCTCGCGGTCGAGCTGCGCGGGACGGGCGTCACGGCCACGGCCCTGTGCCCCGGGCTCACGCACACCGAGTTCCACGAGCGGGCCGGGATCGACTACACGCAGCTTCCCGAGGTCGCGTGGCTGAACGCGGACCGCGTCGTCGCGGCGGCCCTCGCGGACGTGCGCCGCGGCGTCGTGATCTCGACGCCCTCGCTGCGCTACCGGTTGGCCTCGGGGCTGCTGAAGGTCGCGCCACGCGCGGCCGTGCGGGCGTTCGAGGGGCGCTAGGGGAGTGCGGCGCCGGGGGAGGCGGGCGTGAGCCGGGAGTCGGTCGTCGGGCTGGTCCTGCTGGTCGTCCTGCTGGTGCTCGTGGTCGGGGCGGCGGTGCTGGCCAGGGTCGCGCGGCGTCGGAGCAGGGCCGCGCAGGACGCGCTGCTGCGCGACCTCGGCTGGGAGTCCGTGCCGTCCGACGAGTCGCTGCTCGACCGGTGGCGGGGTGCTCCGTTCGACGTCCAGGACCGCGGCCGGGTCGAGGACCTGCGGGGCGGGACGGTCGGCGGGTGGCCGCTCGTGACGTTCCGGTACGCGTGGCGCTCCGCTGCGACCTTGGCCGGACGCGGGCGCCCGACGATGGTCGAGTGCCAGGTCGTGGCCCTCGAAGCCCGGGGTGAGGTCCCGACGGTCGAGGTCGTGCCCGTCGACTACCTGCAGCCCTCGGTCCAGCGGGTCGTGGGGCGCAGGGTCGTGTTCGACGACCCGGCGTTCGCCGCGACCTGGACGGTACGGGCCCCCGACGAGCTGGCGGCCCACGAGCTCCTGACGGCGTCCGTGCGGCAGGTGCTCCTGGCCCCCGCGTACGCCGGGACCCGGCTGCGGTTCGAGTCCGGGGCGGTCCTGTCGTGGACGGACGGCCCCGTGCCGGTCGAGGACGTGCGCGACCTCGCGCTCCTGCTCGCCGGCGTCCTCGATCACGTCGGGGCCCCCGAGCGTCCGGAGGACGAGGAGACACGGCCCGCACAGGCGCCGGACCGCTAGCCTTGACCCCATGACCGAGACCTCCACGCACCTGTCCCCGACGCCCCGCGAGCAGCTTCGCGACCTGATCGCCGAGCTCGCGATCGTGCACGGGAAGGTGACGCTGTCCTCCGGCAAGGAGGCCGACTACTACGTGGACCTGCGCCGTGTCACGCTCCACCACCGTGCGGCCCCGCTCATCGGGCACGTCCTGCTGGACCAGCTCGAGGAGGTCGGGCTGGGCACGGCCGAGGTCGACGCCGTGGGTGGCCTGACGCTGGGCGCCGACCCGATCGCGACCGCGCTCCTGCACGCCGCCGCCTCGCGCGGTCAGGACCTCGACGCGTTCGTGGTCCGCAAGGCGGCCAAGGCGCACGGCATGCAGCGCCAGATCGAGGGACCGGAGATCGCGGGGCGCCGGGTCGTCGTCGTCGAGGACACGACCACGACGGGCGGCTCGCCCATCACGGCGATCGAGGCCGCGCGGGCTGCGGGCGCCGAGGTCGTGGGGGTCGCGACGATCATGGACCGCGACACGGGGGCGCGCGAGAAGATCGAGGCGCTCGGGGTGCCGTACCACTCGATCTTCGGCCTGACCGACTTCGACCTGGCCTGACCGGCCTGGCGGCCCCGACCGCCTGACGGGCCCGACCGACCTGGCCGGCCCGGTCCGAGGAGGACGGGCCCCGGCCCCGACGAGCAGGGGGAGCGATGGACGGTTCGTGGTTCGTGGTCGGGATGGCGCTGCTCGCCGTCGTGGGGGTGCTCGTCGGCTGGTGGGGACACCGGGCGCGGATCGCGCTGCTCGAACGCTGGGCGTCGGCGAACGGGTGGGAGCACCACGGCGCGGACCCTGCGCTCGCGCGCCGATGGCGGGGGTCTCCGTTCGACGAGGGGCGCTCGCGACGTGCGACCGAGGTCCTGACCGGCCCGTTCGAGGGGCGCTCGGCCCTGTCCTTCACGTACTCGTGGACCACGGGCTCGGGCAAGGAGTCGACGACCCACTCCGCGCACGTGGTCGCGCTGCTGCTCGACGCGTCGTTCCCGACGCTCCAGCTCACGCCCGAGGGGCTCGGTGCGAAGCTGGCCAAGGCGTTCGGGGGGCAGGACATCCAGCTCGAGTCGGACGCCTTCAACCGGGCGTGGCGGGTCGAGTCGAGCGACCTGCGGTTCGCGCACGACGTGCTGCACCCGCGCACCATGCACCGGTTGCTGGAGGCGGACTTCGAGCGCAGGTTCCTGCGGATCGAGGGCGACGCGATCCTCGCGTGGACGGGCGGGCGGACGGTGCCGGACAACCTCTTCCCGATGCTCTCGCGGCTCGCGGTGGTGGTCGACGCGGTCCCGGACTTCGTGTGGCTGGACCGCGGGGCGCTCCCGCCGCGTCGTGCGGAGCGGCCGCCGCGCGGGCCGGGCGGGGCAGGCGCGGGGTCGGCGGCCGACGCGCCGCCGTGGGGCACGCCGTCACCGTGAGCCGCACGGTCCGGCGAGGGTCCGCCCCGCTACGATGCACCTACCTTCCGCGCCGCCCGACGGCGTCTCGCGCCCGGTCCGTCAGGTCCGACCGCGTGATGCTCGGGCGCCCGGTCCGACCAGCTCAGCCCAAGGGGGCAGCATGACAGGCGGCACCATCGCCTTGATCGTCATCGGCATCGTCGTCCTGATCGTCCTGCTCTGGGCGGTCGCGCAGTACAACGGCTTCGTCCGGCTGCGGAACCTGGTGCAGGAGTCGTGGCGCCAGATCGACGTCGAGCTGCACCGGCGCCACGACCTCATCCCGAACCTCATGGAGACCGTGAAGGGGTACGCGGCGCACGAGCGCGGCGTGTTCGAGGAGGTGGCGGCGGCTCGTTCGGCCGCGGCCGGTCCGGCGTCGGGTCCTGCGGACCAGGCGGCCAAGGAGAACCAGCTGACGCAGGCTCTGGGGCGGTTGTTCGCAGTCGCCGAGGCCTACCCGGTGCTGCGGGCGAGCGAGAACTTCGGTCGGCTCCAGGACGAGCTGACGAACACGGAGGACCGCATCGCGGCCGGTCGCCGGTTCTACAACGCGAACGTGCGCACGTTGAACACGAAGGTCGAGACCTTCCCGCCGAACGTGGTCGCGAGGATGTTCGGGTTCCAGCGGGCGGAGTACTTCGAGGTCGAGAACCCGGCTGTGCGTGCCGCGCCGCGCGTCGACTTCCACGGGAACGGGTCCATCGTCGACCGCTGAGACGTGGGCCGCCGACCGGGCGACGGGAGCGGGCGCGACGCGGCTGAGGGGCGGGGTGCCGGTGGGCGCTCCGCCCCTCAGCCGCGTCACCGGTGTCCCGGGCGATACGTGTGTGACTCCGCGCACAGCAGATAAGGTTTACCTTGCTTTGGTGAGGCAGCCCTTATATGGTCCACGGGGCGATGGTCGAGAGACCTGTCGCCATGCGTCGCCATCGCGGGCGACCCTGGACCTTCACAGGAGATCGAGTGCTCATCACGCAACGGGGAGGGCGCCGACGCGCCCTCGCGTCACTCCTGACCGGAGCGCTCGTCGCCGGTCTCACCTTCGTCGGGGTCGCTCCGGCGGGCGCCGCCGCGGACACCGTCACGGTGTCGGGCGGCAGCGCCACCTGGAACTTCACCGACGGCTGGACGGACTACGTCACCGGCCCGATCGCCAAGGGGACCGTCACGCCCGCACTGATCGACGGGAAGTCGGTCTACAAGCCGGCCTCCGGTTCGCTCGACACGGCAGGCGCGGGGACCGTGAGGTTCGCCGGGACGACGAAGTACTCGGGCCACGACGGCGCCCTCGACCTCACGATCTCGGACCTCACGCTCCGCCTCACCTCCGCGACGGCGGGCGTGCTCACGGCCGACTTCAGCGGCACGGTCAACGCGGGCGCCGGGAACGACGCGAAGGTCGCCGACGTCACCGTCACGCCGACGCGGACCGGCGACAAGCTCGCCCTCGTCGTGAACGGGACGGTCGCGAGCACCCTCGCGTCGGTCTCGAGCTACTTCAGCGCCTACACCGGCAAGCCCATGTCCACGCTCACGGCGACGCTCGACGCGCCGCTCCCGGTGGCCCCTGCCACGGCGACGACCACGACGCTCGCGGTCTCGCCCGCGGGCACCTCGGTCGAGGGCACGGCGCTCGCGCTCGGTGCGACGGTCGCGCCCGCCGTCGCGGGCACGGTCGAGTTCCGGGACGGCTCCTCGTCGCTCGGCACCGCCACGGTCTCCGCAGGTGTCGCTCGCCTGGACGTGCCCGCCCCCGCCGTCGGTGCGCACTCCTTGAGCGCGCACTTCACGCCGACGGACGCCGCGGCGTTCACCGCCTCGGCCTCTGCGTCGGTCACGCACACCGTGACGGCCAAGCAGGTCGACCCGCCGGCCCCGGCCGCAGACCCCAAGGTCACGGTCACCCCGACCAAGGACGTCGACCCCGCGGTCGAGAACACGTTCACGATCTCGGGCACCGGTTTCGTCGGCGCGGGTGCGAAGAACGGCGCATACGTGCTCCTTGGTGAGACCTCGGTCTGGAGCGGCGGCTCGGCCCTGCCCGGTGCGGGCTGGCTGAAGCAGGCGTTCGTCCCGAGCGCCCTCGTCAAGGACGGCGCGTTCACGACCACGATCACGGTCCCGGCAGGCACGCTCGACGCGTCGAAGTCCTATCAGGTGGCCACGTCGGCCGCGCACGGGCTGTCGGTCACCGACCGCTCGCTCGACACGTTCACCCCGATCACGTTCAAGGCGGAGGAGCCCACGACCCCGGTGTTCGCACCGAAGATCGACGTGTTCGCCGCCGACGGGAAGACGCCGCTCGGCACCACCGTGGTGCGTCCTGGTGACGAGATCGTCGTCAAGGGCGCCGGCTTCGACCCGGCTGCGAACGTCGGGGGTCGTGGGGTGCCGATCCCGGCGCACCTGCCGCAGGGCAGCTACGTGGTGTTCGGGTCGTTCGCGAAGGACTGGCAGCCCTCGACGGGGGCGCCGTCGTCGGCCCGCAAGGCGGGGCCCCAGGCCTGGGCCCTGGCCGAGTCGGTGCTGGACCAGGTCCCGCCGCATTACCAGGCCGCGATCCGCAAGGACTGGGTGAACATCTCTGCTGACGGCTCGTTCACGGCGACGCTGAAGCTCACCACGCTCGACGCGATCGAGGGCGGGACGTTCGGCATCTACACGTACGCCGCGGGCGGTATGAAGAACGCCGCACAGGAGAAGTCCGTCGCGGTGAACTTCACCAACGCACCGGCCCCGGCGTTCGAGCCGAAGGTCGAGGTCTTCGCCGCTGACGGCACGACGCCGCTGAGGAACACGTTGGTGCGCGCGGGGGACAAGGTCGTCGTGAAGGGCTCCGGGTTCGACCCGGCCGGAAACGTCGCCCCTGAGGGCAACCGTCCGCCGATCTCAGCGGGCAACCCCGCGGGGACGTACGTGGTCTTCGGGAAGTTCGCCGACGCGTGGAAGCCGTCCACGGGTGCACCGTCGTCGGCTCGCGTGGTCGGTGACCAGCGGTGGGCGCTGAGCCAGGCCGGGTTCGACGCGATCTCGCCTGCTCTCCAGGGTGCGGTGCGTGGTCAGTGGGTCACGGTCTCGCCCGAGGGCGATTTCACGGCCGAGCTGACGGTCAAGCCTGGGCAGAAGTTGGGCGTGGACGTCGCGTGGCCGGAGTCCGGCTCCTTCGGTGTCTACACCTACGGGGCAGGCGGCGTGACGAACGCCGCTCAGGAGCTCTCCGTCCCGGTCAACTACACCGACGCAGCGGCGCCCGCAGGGCTGACCGTGACGCCGGGCCTGCCCCAGGTCGTCCCGGGTGGGAAGCAGACCCTGACGGTCGACGGCCTCGGCGCGGGGGACAGGGTCCGGGCGGTCGCGCTCGACGGTGCCGCCGCGACCTTCTCGTCCACCGGTGCCTCGATCACCGTCACGGTCCCCAGGGCGGCCTCCGCAGGGACGGCGACGGTCACGGTCCTGAGCGAGCTCGGTGCGCACGGCGAGGCGGTCTTCTCGATCGTGAAGCCCACCGTGACGGTCACGCCGAACGGCGACGTCGACCCGTCGGTCGCGAACACCTTCACGATCACAGGCACCGGCTTCGTGGGAGCCGGTGCCAAGAACGGCGCCTACGTCCTGCTGGGTGACGCGACGATCTGGAAGGGCGAAGGCCCCTTGGTCGCCGCTGGCTGGTTGCAGCTCGCGCACGTGGCCTCGATCGTCGACGGGAAGTTCACCACGACCGTCACGGTCCCGGCCGGTTCGTTCGACCCGACCACGGAGTACGTCGTCGCGACCTCCGCGGCGCACGGTCTCTCCGTGACCGACCGCACGCTCGACACGTTCTCCTCCATCACGGTCAAGCAGGCTGTTCCCGGGGCCGTCGAGACGACCACGACCCTGAGCGCGGCATCCGCCGAGGTCCCTCGTGGCGACGCCGCGGAGCTCTCGGCGATCGTCACCCCGACCAGCGCTGTCGGCACCGTCGAGTTCCTGCGTGGGGACTCCGTCGTGGCCAGGGTCCCCGTGGTCCAGGGCGCGGCACGTATCGGTGTGCCGACCTCGGGTCTCGGCCCGATCCAGTTCTCGGCGCGCTTCGTCCCGTCGGACGCGGCGGCATTCCTGCCGTCAGCGTCGCAGACCGTCACCGTGACCGCCGTCGAAGGGCCACCCGTCGACGGCAACCTCCCGGTGGGCAACCTCCAGTGGGGCGTCAAGGAGAGCTTCCGCAGCTACATCACGGGGAGCATCGCCAAGGGCGGAGCCGTGGCGTCCGCCGGCGCCTCCATCAAGGACGAGACCTTCGACTTCCGCCAGACCGGCGGTTCGTGGAAGGCAGGCTCGCTCCTCGGGACCGCCGAGTACGGCGGGACGGTCACCTTCTCGGGCCATGACGGGCTGCTCAACCTCACCCTGTCGAACCCGACCGTCGAGGTGTCGTCGGCGCTGCACGGCACCCTCGTCGTCGACGTGCGCTCCGCGAACCTCGACGGGACCACGTTCGAGGCCAAGCGCGTCCCGTTCGCCTCGCTCGCGCTGAACAACGGCGCGATCGAGCACGAGAGCGGCTCGGTCACCTACGTCAACGTCGCCACGACGCTGACCGAAGCGGGATCGACGGCCTTCAGCGGTTTCTACCCGGCGGGAACCCCGCTCGACCCGATCTTCTTCGTGATGGGTGCCCTCGGGTCCCAGGGCGGCGGCGACGGCGGCACCATCGGGACCCCCGACGACGGGACGGGAACGACCCCGGTCGACCCCGCCAAGGCCACCCTCTCGGTCTCCCAGGTCGCTCCCGGCGGCCAGGTCACGATCAGCGGTGTCGGCTTCGACGCGAACGAGACCGGCCTCAAGTCGGTCATCCGCTCGACCCCGCGGACGCTCGCGACGGGCATCACGGCCAACGCCGGCGGCGCCGCGTCGGCCACGGTCACGATCCCCAAGGACCTCGAGCCGGGCGAGCACACGCTGTCCCTCGAGGGGGCGAACCACACCGTCCGCGCGGCCATCACGGTCGTGGGGACCAACACCTCGGGCGGTTCTGCCGCCCAGCAGTGCTACGCGCAGGGCGTCAACGGTGCGACCCTGAGCTGGGGTGTGAGCGACTCGTTCCGTGCGTACATCGCGGGGCCGATCGCGAAGGGCTCGGTCTCGACCAGCGGCGTCAAGGACAACGGTTCGTCCTTCACGTGGAGCGGTGGCAAGGGCTCCTTCAACACCGACCTCGGCAAGGGACGCACGAGCTTCGCCGGCTCGGTGAAGTTCACGGGCCACGACGGCATCCTCGACCTGCAGATCTCCAACCCGCGGGTCCAGGTCGACGGCAGCACCGGCACCCTGGTCGTCGACGTCGTGAGCAGCGACATGCAGGGCAACAAGTCCACGAGCAAGGGCGTCGCGTTCGCGAGCCTGAACCTCTCGGGCAAGAAGTCGACCTCGGGCAGCACGATCACCTGGAAGGGCGCCCCCGCCACGCTGACCGCTGCGGGCGCCAAGGCGTTCGCGGGCTTCTACGAGCCAGGGACGGCACTCGCTCCTGTCACGTTCAGCTTCCCGGTCGGCGGTGACGTCGAGTGCGACGTCTACTCGGGCCTCGCGGACACCGGTGCCGACTCGGCGACGCTCACGGCCTTCGCCGTGATGCTGCTCCTGGGTGGCGCCGGCCTGCTCGCGGTGAGCAAGCGCCGTCGGGCGCGCGTCCACGCCTGACGACCCACCTGCACGACCCGGGCGGGGGGGGGGGGGGGGGGGGGGGGGGCGCGCCCCCCCCCCCCCCCCCCCCCCCCCCCGCCGTCCTTCTGCTCCGTGGCCCCGCTAGGACGGCGACTCCGCGCTGACCGCGAGGAGCGGCTTGTAGCGGTTCTCGGGCCGACCGGCCGAGCCGTACCGCGGGTTGACCTCGGCCTGGCCGATCGCGACGAGGTGCTCGAGGTAGCGTCGGGCGCTGACCCGGGACATCCCTGTCGCCTCGGCCACGTCGACCGCCGAGGCGTCGACCGACCCGGTCCGGCACACCTCGACGAGAGCCCCGACGACGAGCTCCAGGCTGCGGTCGGACAGGCCCTTGGGCAGCTGGGGACCCTCGTTGCGGGCCTGCCGGACGAGCCGGTCGACCGTGGCCTGGTCGAGGGCGCCGTCGGTCGCCCGCACCTGTGCGCGGAACCGGACGACCTCGTCGAGCCGTCCCCGCAGCACGGCCGCCGTGAACGGCTTGACGAGGTAGTGCTGCACCCCGCCCGCCATGGCACGCCGCACGCTGTCGAGCTCCCGCGCCGCCGTCGTCGCGATGACGTCCACGGGGGGACCGGGCCGCCGGCGCAGCTGGTTCAGCACCGCGAACCCGCTCGTGTCGGGCAGGTAGATGTCGAGCAGGACGAGGTCGGGCTCGAGCACCGAGATCGCTCGCACTGCCTCCGCCCCCGTGCGAGCCTCGCCGACGACGACGAAGCGGGGGTGGCTCTCCACGAACCCGCGGTGCAGGCGGGAGATGAGGGGATCGTCCTCGACGATCAGGGTCCGCAGTCGGTCGTCTGTGGAAGTCATCGGTGCACCGTCCCGGTGAGTCGGTCGAGCGCGGCCCCCGAGAGGGCCGCGGAGGAGCGCACGGGCAGCGTCAGCGTGAGGCGCGCGCCGCCGAGCGGTGAGGTCGTGAAGCCGACGGTCCCGCCCCGTCGGGCGACGATCCGTCGCACGAGGGCGAGCCCGATGCCGCGCGCGGTTCCCGCGTCGGAACCTGGCGTCGGCTGGAGCAGAGGTGCGGGGGCGTCGTCGTGCCGGAGGGCGTCCCACCGGGGTGACGACGACGTGCCGGCACGCGGCACCCGGCGGACGGACCGGGGCGGCTGCGCTCCCGCGTGCTTGGTGCTGAAGCCGGGCCGGAAGACCGCGGCGCGCAACGCCGTCGGGACGCCCGGGCCGTCGTCGTCGACGAGGACGGCGACCTCCTCGTCGTCCTCCTGGACGAGGACCTGGACCGTCCCGCCGGGGCCCGCCGCGTCGATCGCGTTGTCGATCGCGTTGCCGAGGATCGTCAGGACGTCCTGCTGGAGGGCCGTCGCGTCGGGGGAGTCGGGGGCGTCGAGCACCGAGCAGGGGTCGACCTCGAGGTCGATCCCGCGCTCGCGCGCAGTGGTCGCCTTGGCCAGGAGCAGGGCCGCGACCTGCGGGCTGTGGACGCCCGGGGCGATCACGCTCGCCGTGAGGAGCCCGCCGTGCCCGGCGCGCTCGATGAAGGCGACGGCCTCGACGTGCTGCCCCAGCTCGAGGAGCCCCGAGACGACGTGCAGCTTGTTGGCGAACTCGTGCGACTGCGCGCGCAGCGCGTCGGTCAGGTCGCGGGCGCCGTCGAGGTCCTGCAGGAGGGCGTGCAGCTCGGTGTGGTCGCGCAGGACGAGCACCGCGCCCACTGCCCGCCCGTCGACCGTCGCCGGGTTGGCGCGGGCCAGGAGCACGCGTTCGCCCGCGAGGAGCAGCTCGCCGCTCGAGTGGTCGCCGGGCCGGTCGGCGAGCTCCAGGAGCTGGCCGTCGAGCACGTCGGTCGCGAGCGAGCCGACCGGTGCCTCGCCGGGCCCCAGCCCCAGGAGGCGGCGTGCCTCGTCGTTCACGAGGGCGACCCGTCCGGTGCGGTCCAGGGCCACGACGCCCTCGCTGATGCCGTGGAGCATCGCGTCACGCGTCTCGAGCAGGGACGCGATCTCCTCCGGCTCGAGCCGGTAGATCCTGCGGCGGACCAGCTGCGTGACCCACCAGGCGCACACGACCCCGCCCGCTGCAGCGGTGCCCAGCGCGAGGAGCAGACCGTCCAGGTCCTCGCGGAAGTCCGCGTGGAGCTGCGACTCGAGGATGCCGACCGACGCGGCCCCGATGACGGCCCGCCCCGACTCGTCGTAGATGGGTACCTTGACGCGCCACGACTCGCCCAGGGTGCCCGTCTGGGTCCCGATGTAGGTCCCCCCGGACAGGGGGACGGAGGGGTCGGTGGACACACGTTCCCCTATGCGTTCCGCCGTGGGGTGGGACATGCGGATGCCCTCGTCGTCGGTCACGACGACGTAGGTCACGTCGGAGGCCTCGCGGATGACCTCGGCGATGGGCTGGATGGTGGCTGACGGGTCGGCCGAGCCCAGCGCGTCCCTGATGGCAGGCAGCCCCGCGACGGACTGCGCGACCCCGGTCATCCGATCCAGGTACGCGTCACGAAGCTGCCGCTCCTGCAGGGTCCCGGCGACCACGCCGGCGGCCGAGACCACGGCGAGGACGATGACGACCTGCAGCAGGAGCAGCTGAACCCTGAGCGGCATTGCCCATCCCACCGGACCAGTGTGCCCCAGGCCACAGGGGCGGTCCGCCACCCGGACGCAGAACCGAGACGTACCCGTGACCTGGCGCCGGAAATTCACCTGACCACAACGACCACAACGTCCATTACGACCTCAGAGACCACGCACCACCTCTGCGCTCCTAGGCTCCGCTGCACACCAACGGCCCGGGACCACGACGTCGCGAGGCCTGCTCAAGGAGGAGAAATGGCATCCGTCGTCAGCCCGCGCAGCGGGCACAGCACCAGCCGGCCGGGGCGTCGCCGCCTGGTCGGCGCAGCAGCACTCACGAGCCTCGCCCTCGCCCTCAGCGCCTGCGCAGGACTCGCCTCGGGTGACGAGGCCCCGGCTGCCGAGGGCAGCGACAAGCCCGCCGCGGTCGGCCTGGCCTCGCTCGACATCATCGTCCCCGCAGACCCCGGCGGTGGCTGGGACCAGACGGGCCGCGCGCTCCAGAAGGAGCTGCAGGCCACCGGGCTGGCGAAGACCATCAACGTGACCAACGTGGGCGGTGCGGGCGGGACCGTCGGCCTGGCGTCTCTCGCGAACGTCACGGAGCCCAACACCCTCATGGTCACCGGGCTCGTCATGGTCGGTGCGGTCGAGACCAACAAGTCCCAGGCCCGCATCGAGGACACGACGCCGATCGCGCGCCTCACGGAGGAGCCGCTCGTCATCGTCGTGCCGGCCGAGTCCAAGTACACGACGCTCAAGGAGCTCGTGGACGACATCGTCGCCAACGGCAAGGACGTCACCGTCACCGGTGGGTCGGCAGGCGGCGCGGACCACATCCTCGCGGGGATGCTCCTCAAGCAGGCCGGTGTCCCGTCGGAGAAGCTCGTCGACACGCTCAACTACGTCGCGTACTCGGGCGGGGGCGAGTCCCTCGCCGCCCTCCTGGGCAACAAGGTCAGCGCCGGCATCTCCGGCGTGGGCGAGTACGTCGAGCAGGTCAACGCGGGCACGGTCCGCGCGCTCGCGGTCACGAGCCCCGAGAAGGTCGAGGCTCTCCCCGACGTCCCCACGCTCCACGACGCAGGCTACGGCTTCGACCTCACCAACTGGCGTGGCGTGCTCGCCCCCGCCGACATCACGGACGAGGAGCGCGCCGCGCTCGAGGCCGTCCTCACGGAGCTCCACGCGTCCGACGAGTGGCAGGCCACGCTCGAGGAGAAGGGCTGGGCGGACGCGTTCGTCACCGGCGCCGACTTCGACGACTACCTCCAGCAGAACATCGCCGACATCCAGGCGGTCCTGCAGGACATCGGTCTGGTCGTCTGACATGTCCCCGTCCTCTGTCGTCCCGCCCGGTGAATCCCCCGCACCGGGCGGGGCCTCCCCCCAGGTCGCCACGGGCCGCCGCGCCGACCCGCGCGGCCAGGACCCGGTGACCGAAGAGGTCCCGCTCACCGGCGGGACCGGGCCGTCGGGGGCCGCTGCGGCGCACACCACCGCGGCCCCCAGGCGGCGGATCGGCGAGTACGTCGTCGCCGGGGTCACCGTGGCGCTCGGCGTGTTCGTGATCGTCGACGCCGGGACCATCGTGGTCCCGGGGTCGGCGGGAACCATGGGCCCTCGCGCCTTCCCGTACCTCGTCGGCGGCCTGCTGCTGATCTCGGGCGTCCTCGTGCTGATCGGGCTCCTGCGCGGGAAGTTCGGCGAGGAGGACGACGGCGAGGACGTCGACCCGAACGTCAGGACCGACTGGAAGACGGTCGCGCTCCTCGGCGTCATCTTCGTGGCGCACGTCTACACGATCAACCTCGCCGGCTGGCCGGTGGCGGCGACGCTGCTCTTCGGCGGGTCGGCGATCGTGCTCGGCGCCCGCCCGTGGTGGCGCGCGATCGCGCTCGCCGTCGTCCTCGCGCTCGTCATCCAGCTCGTCTTCGGCGGACTGCTCGGCCTGTCGCTGCCCCCCGGCCCGTTCCTCGAAGGGGTGAGCTTGTTCCGTGGATAACCTCTCCGCACTGATGGAGGGCTTCGCGACGGTCGCGCAGCCCATGTACCTGCTCTACGCGCTGTTCGGCGTCTTCATCGGGACGGCGGTCGGCGTCCTGCCGGGCATCGGCCCCGCCATGACCATCGCGCTGCTCCTTCCCCTGACGTACTCGCTCGACCCGACGGCCGCGATCATCGTGTTCGCGGGCATCTACTACGGCGGCATGTACGGCGGGTCGACGACCTCGATCCTGCTGAACACCCCGGGCGAGTCCGCCTCGATCGTGACCGCGCTCGAGGGTCACAAGATGGCTCGGCTCGGACGCGGCGCCGCGGCGCTCGCCACGGCCGCGATCGGGTCGTTCGTCGCGGGCACCATCGCGACCGTGCTCCTGACGCTCGTCGCACCCGTCATGGCGAAGTGGGCGGTCCAGCTCGGCGAACCCGACTACTTCGCGCTCATGATCGTCGCCTTCATCACGGTGGGAGCGCTCCTCGGCAAGTCGGTCTCGCGCGGCATGGTCGCCCTGGCCCTCGGCCTGTTCCTGGGGCTCATGGGCACGGACACACTGACCGGGCAGCAGCGCTTCACGTTCGGCGTCCCGAACCTCGCCGACGGTCTCAGCGTCGTCATCGTCGCCGTGGGCCTGTTCGCGGTGGGCGAGGCGCTCTACGTCGCCTCTCGCCTGCGGCACGGACCGGTGCACGTCATCCCGGTCGAGAAGGGGTGGCGCTCCTGGATGAAGCCCGAGGACTGGCGCCGCTCGTGGAAGCCCTGGCTCCGCGGCACCGCGATCGGCTTCCCCGTCGGGACCATCCCGGCCGGTGGCGCCGACGTGGCGACGTTCCTGTCGTACGCGACCGAGCGCAAGCTCGCGGGCAAGCACAAGGACCAGTTCGGCAAGGGCGCCATCGAGGGCGTCGCAGGCCCGGAGTCGGCGAACAACGCCGCGGCCTCGGGCGTCCTCGTCCCGCTCCTGACCCTGGGGCTCCCCACGACGGCGACCGCTGCCATCATCATCGTCGCGTTCCAGTCGTACGGGATCCAGCCGGGTCCGATGCTCTTCCAGACGCAGTCGTCGCTCGTGTGGGCGCTCATCGCGAGCCTCTACGTCGGCAACCTCATGCTGATCGTCCTGAACCTGCCGCTCGTCGGCATGTGGGTCAAGGTCCTGCAGATCCCCCGGCACTACCTGTACGCGGGCATCCTGCTGTTCGGGGCGCTCGGGTCCTATGCGCTCAACTTCTCCCCGATCGACGTGCTCATCCTGCTCGTCATCGGTGTGGTCGGCTTCTTCATGCGGCGCTACGGCTACCCCGTGGCCCCCATGGTGGTCGGCATGATCCTCGGCCCCATGGCCGAGGACCGCCTGAGGCGCTCCCTGACCATCAGCCAGGGAGACCTCTCCTACCTCGTGACGAGCCCGTTCGCGGCCACCGCCTACGTCTCGATCCTGGTGATCGTGGGCCTCGGCCTGTGGCTCAAGAGCCGCGAGAAGCGTGCCAACGCCGAGCTGTCCCGGCTCGGCGAGGAGATTCGTGAAGAATCCCAGTCGCAGGAGGTGAACTGATGACCGTCGTCCTCGCCTACGCGCCCGGCGACCTCGGCACCGCCACCGCTCGCTCAGCGGGCCGGTCGGCCGCGCTGCTCGGGTCGAAGGTCGTGATCGTCAACGCGACCCGGGCGGACCGGCTCGTCGACCCCCGGTGGGCCGACGAGGCCGAGCTGGCCCACGTCATCGAGATACTCGACGAGGCGCAGGTCGGCCACGAGGTGCGCCACCTGAAGTCCGGCGCCCTGCCGGCCGACGTGGTCCTCGAGGTCGCGGAGGAGGTCGCCGCCGAGCTCATCGTCGTCGGCCTGCGTCGCCGGACCCCGGTGGGCAAGCTCGTGCTCGGTTCGACGCCTCAGCAGATCCTCCTCCGGGCGAACTGCCCGGTCCTGGCGGTCAAGGCCTGAGGCGTCCACGGACCGCCGCCCCGGTACCCCGAGCTGGTCGGGGGGCCGGGGCGGTGCGCTGTCCGGGGGAGGGGCGGCGGGGTCGCCCACGGGCGGCAGGACCACCGGTCGGCACGCCGTCCCTCGAGCAGGACCGCCTGCCGGAGGACGGCTCAGATGCGGTCGACGAGGTCCGCGATCGAGTCGACGACCTTGCTGGGCCGGAACGGGAAGGTGTCGACCTCGTGGAGCTTGGTCGAGCCCGTCATGACGAGGTACGTGTAGAGCCCCGCCTCGATGCCCGCGACGACGTCGGTGTCCATGCGGTCGCCGATCATCGCGGTCGTCTCGGAGTGCGCGTCGATCCGGTTGAGCGCGGACCGGAACATCATGGGGTTGGGCTTGCCCACGAAGTAGGGCTCGCGCCCCGTCGCTGCCGTGATCATGGCCGCGACCGCGCCCGTGGCGGGCAGCGGTCCCTGCTGCGAGGGGCCGGTCGTGTCCGGGTTGGTGCAGATGAAGCGTGAGCCGCCCAGGATCAGGCGCACGGCCTTGGTGATGGCCTCGAACGAGTAGGTGCGCGTCTCGCCGAGGACCACGTAGTCGGGGTCGGACTCGGTGAGCGTGTAGCCGGCCTCGTAGAGGGCCGTCGTGAGGCCCGCCTCGCCGATCGCGTACGCGCTGCCGCCCGGGACCTGGTCGCTCAGGAACTGCGCCGTGGCCAGCGCGGACGTCCAGATCGACTCCTCGGGCACCTCGATGCCCGAGGTCGCGAGGCGCGCACGCAGGTCACGGGCCGTGAAGATCGAGTTGTTCGTGAGGATGAGGAACGGGCGCTCCTTGTCCCGCAGGGCCCGGATGAACTCCGGGGCGCCGGGGATGGCGTGGCCCTCGTGGACGAGCACGCCGTCCATGTCGGTGAGCCAGCTCTCGATCACGCGGGTCATCGGTGGTCCTCTCCTGGGGTGTGCTCGACGGTGCCCGTCGACGTCTCGGGCCCCGACGCCGGGGCGGTGCTCGGGTCTGCGGGGGCCGCAGCGGCCTCGCCGCTGGTCGCCGTGGCGGGCGTCGCGGAGGCGGTGGCGAGCTCGGAGACGGTCGCGGCGTCCACCAGGGCGCCCGTGCCCTCGGCCCTGACCCGCCGGGACTCCCGGCGGGCGCGCAGGACCTCGATCACGACGGGGATCACGGAGATCGCGACGATGAGCACGAGGATCGTCTCGATGTGGTCGTTGACGAACTGGACGTTGCCCAGCCAGTAGCCGAGGAGCGTCACGCCGACGCCCCAGACGAACGCGCCGATCAGGTTGTAGACCACGAACGTGCGGTAGCGCATGCCGCTCATGCCGGCGGCGACGGGGGCGAACGTCCGCAGGAAGGGGACGAACCGCGCGAGGATGACCGTGCGACCGCCGAAGCGCTCGAAGTAGTCGTGCGCCTGGTCGATGTACTTGGTCTTCAGGACGCGGGCGTCGGGCTTGAAGAGCCGCGGACCGATCTTGTTCCCGATCAGGTAGGCGAGCTGGTCCCCCAGGAACGCGGCGGCGAAGATCATGCCGCACACGAGCCAGATCGACAGGTTCAGCTCGTCCTGTGCGACCAGGAGGCCCGCGGTGAAGAGCAGCGAGTCACCGGGCAGGAACGGGAACAGCAGACCGGTCTCGATGAAGACCACGGCGATGATGCCGAACACCGCGTAGACGCCGAAGCGTTCGATGAACCCGCTGATCATGTTCCGCGCGTCGAGCCAGTCGGGCCCGAGGGCGACCACGTGGCTCCCGTCGACGGCAGAGAGCGCGGCCGTGGCGTCGGGCAGCGTGGACGTGAGCAGGTCGGTGAGCACGCACCCAGCGTAGTCGGCGCGCCGTCGCGCGGGCCCGGACCCACGTGGCGCGACCGTGAACATCGTGGGGGGATAGCCCGGCCCGGCCCGGCCCGGGTACCGAGCGGGGCCGGGGAGAATGGGGAGGTGACCGAGACCTCCGCGCACCGCACGCCGTCCGACGCACCGGGAGCGGACACCGCCGACACCCCCGCACACCGCGGCGAGGACGAGGTCGAGGTGGGCGTCGGCCCCTGGCCCGGCGGTAGGGCCGCGTGGCCGACCGACCCGCGCTACGACGTCGAGCTCCTGGAGCACGGCGACCGCCGCAACGTCGTGGACGCGTACCGCTACTGGACGGTCGAGGCCGTCGTCGCGGACATGGACGCGCGCAGGCCGCGCGACCGGCGCCTGCACGTCGCGATCGAGAACTGGGGCCACGACCTCAACATCGGCTCGGTCGTGCGCACCGCGAACGCGTTCAACGCGGCCGGGGTGCACATCGTGGGGCGTCGCCGCTGGAACCGTCGCGGCGCCATGGTCACGGACCGCTACCAGCACGTGAGCCACCACCCGCAGGTCGAGGACCTGCTGGCCTGGGCCGCGGACGCCCGCGGCGGCGCGGGCATCCCCGTCATCGGGATCGACAACGTGCCGGGCTCGATCCCCCTCGAGGGGTACGCGTTCCCGCCCGAGTGCGTGCTGCTGTTCGGCCAGGAGAGCACGGGCCTGTCGGACGAGGCGCGGGCGGCGAGCCGCGACGTCCTGCACATCACGCAGCACGGCTCGACGCGGTCGATCAACGCGGGCGCCGCGGCGGCGATCGCGATGCACGCATGGGTCACGCAGCACCTCACGATCTCCTGACGGGTAGGCCCCGCAGCCTGCTCCGTGAGACGTCCCAACCCGTGGTGACGAGCGTCCACCTGAGGGACGGGCGACACCCCCGGTAGGGATCCATGACAAAATCATGGGGATAACAGGGCGCGCGGCAGTGTCGTCGGCACCCACCTCCTTCCGTCATTGGAGTTCTGCAGATGGCTATCGCAACCCCCGAGGTCTACGCCGAGATGATCGACCGCGCGAAGGCAGGCAAGTTCGCCTACCCCGCCGTCAACATCACGTCCTCGCAGACCGTGACCGCCGCCATTCAGGGCTTCGCCGAGGCCGAGTCCGACGGCATCATCCAGGTCTCCGTCGGTGGCGCCGAGTACGCGTCCGGCTCGACGATCAAGGACCGCGTGACCGGTTCGCTCGCCCTCGCGGCCTACGCGACCGAGGTCGCGAAGAAGTACGACGTCACCATCGCCCTGCACACGGACCACTGCGCCAAGCAGAACCTGGACTCCTGGGTCCGCCCGCTGCTCGCGATCGAGGCCGAGCAGGTCAAGAACGGTGGCCTGCCCACCTTCCAGTCGCACATGTGGGACGGCTCGTCCGTGCCGCTCGACGAGAACCTGATCATCGCCGAGGAGCTCCTCGAGCTCTCGGTCGCCGCGCGCACCATCCTCGAGATCGAGGTCGGCGTCGTCGGTGGCGAGGAGGACGGCCACACGGCCGAGATCAACGACAAGCTCTACACGACGGTCGAGGACGGTCTCGCGACGGTCAAGGCTCTCGGTGCGGGCGAGAAGGGCCGCTACCTGACGGCCCTCACGTTCGGCAACGTGCACGGCGTCTACAAGCCGGGTGCGGTCAAGCTGCGTCCGTCGATCCTCGCGGACATCCAGAAGGCCGTCGGCGACGCCATCGGCAAGGAGAACCCGTTCGACCTCGTCTTCCACGGTGGCTCGGGCTCGACGCTCGAGGAGATCACGGAGGCCGTGGACAACGGCGTCATCAAGATGAACATCGACACGGACACGCAGTACGCGTTCACGCGTCCGGTCGTCGACCACATGTTCCGCAACTACGACGGCGTCCTGAAGATCGACGGCGAGGTGGGCAACAAGAAGGCCTACGACCCGCGTGCCTGGGGCAAGCTCGCCGAGGCCGGCATGGCTCAGCGCATCGTCGAGGCGTCGCAGCAGCTGCGTTCCGCGGGCCAGAAGATCCGCTGAACCCGGTGAGCCGCCCACCAGGGCGGTGACCCCGGCGGGACGTCCCGCCGTCTGAAGTGCCAGCAGGCCCCGGTCCGTCAGGACCGGGGCCTGCTGCGTGTCGTCCGGGGCGCGGGTGCCCGACGGCGGAGCGTGGGCCGGGCGGGCCGCGTCAGCGGTCGGTGCGCGGGAGGCGACGGCTCCCGTTGAGGTGCGTGACGCCGTCGGGCAGGTCGAAGCCGGGGTCCTCGTCGACGATGTCGAGCATGTCCCCGATGCGCGTGACCTCCAGCAGGAACCGCACCGTCGGCGGGGCGCGCAGCACCCGGACCCGGTGCGGGCCGCGGGTCGCGAGCCGCGCGAGGAAGGCGACGCCCGAGGAGTCCATGAAGGTCACGTGATGGGCGTCGATCTCGACGGGCAGGCCCGTGGCCTCGGCGTCGGCCGTCGCGTCCAGGAGGTCGGCGCCGAGATCGGCGTCGATCTCACCTGACAGGACGATCCGTGCCCGGGTCGCCCCGACGATGACGTGGACGCTCGCAGGATCGGCCTGGTCCGTGACGACGCCGCTCGCCCCGAGTTCGGGGTCCTCGGGCTCGCTACCAGCCGTGGTGTTACCGTCGCGCACGTTGCTCCTCCCAGCGTGGACCGGACCCGCACAGGTCTCGGAGATCACCAATCTACGGTTGAATGTCCACTCGGGACAGTAACGCGCTCACGGCAGTGTCGTTCGGAGGTGGAAATGGTCGGCTCGTCGAGCCTGGGTCTGGGCTCCTGGGGCCACGTTCCGCGTGCCGGTGGGACGTCGCTGCCGGACGGCGGGGCGGAGACTCTCGCCCGTGCCGTCCAGCGCGCGGGCGTCGCGGCGTTCCTCCTGGGACCGGCCTCCGCGGGCATGCCCGTGCTGTGGGTCAACGACGCGTTCAGCAGGCTCACGGGCTTCTCGACCGACGAGGTCGTCGGGCGTCGGCCGCAGTTCCTGTCGGACGTCCTCGCGGACCAGTCGGAGGCCGAGCACTTCCGGGCCGGCGTCCTCGAGGGGCGCGAGGTCAAGCGCACCGTGGAGCACGAGCGCCACGACGGGTCGATGATCTGGGTGCAGCTCACGCTCGCGCCCGTCGACGAGGCCGGTGGCGAGGTCGGGCACTGGGCGGGCTCGATGGTCGACGTCACCGAGCACGTCGACCGGTCGGCGGCCCAGCTCGCGTCGCTCGAGCTCGAACGGCGCAAGCGCGCGGGGCTCGCGATCATCACCGAGACCTCGGACCTGCTCAACGACCTGGACTACCCGCTCGCGCTGCGGGAGATCTGCGACGTCCTCGAGGGGGCGCTCGTGGAGTGGGCCGGCTTCTACATGAACGACGACGGGCTCCGGTTCGCCGAGGGCATCGACACCACGACCCCACCGAGCGGGCGAGGGCAGCGCCACGGCCGGTACATCGCGGACGGTGCGGGCATCGTCGAGGGGGCCATGGGGCAGACCGACGCGCTGGGCGACGCGACGGGGCCGGCCCTCCTGGTCCCGGGGACCGTGATCGACCTGCAGGACACCGTGCAGGACCTGCTCGACGGACGGATCGACGGTCCTGTCCGGCTCGACCTGTCGGCGGACTACCCGCAGTGGTCGGCGTCGGGCTGGCTGAGCCGGGACGTCCGGCAGCGCACCTCCTCGCTCGTGGGTGCGCCGCGCGAGGTGCTGCTCCACGCGATCGCGGGGCGCCGCCGCGTCCTGGGGGTGCTCGCGACGAGCGGGCTGCCCGCCTCGCCCGGCACGGTGTCGGACCCGGAGAGCGCCGACGCGGTCCTGCGCACGCTCGCGAGGCGGGCCGGTCTCGCGATCGACAACGTCCGTCTCTACGCCCGGGAGCACCGCCTCGCGGAGACCCTGCAGCGCGCGATGCTTCCCGAGCAGGCGGACGTGGCCGGGCTCGACGTGTGGACGTACTACGCGCCCAACTCCGAGCACGCCCAGGTCGGCGGCGACTGGTACGACGTCCTGCAGATCACGCCCGACGTGGTCGGGCTCGTCATCGGGGACGTCGTGGGGCACGACGTCGAGGCGGCCGCGGCCATGGGGCAGCTCAGGTCGGTCGTGCGGTCCTACGCGTACGAGCTCACGACGCCCGGGCCGGTCCTCGAGCGCGTGGACCAGCTCGTGGTCGGCATGCGCATCCCGCGGTCCGCGAGCCTCGTCTACGCGTCGCTCGTGCGGCACGACGAGCAGCCACCGTCCGAGGACGGCGTCGACGAGCACGGCACCGACGGGCCGGGCACGGACGAGACAAGCGCCGACGAGACAAGCGCCGACGAGGGCGCCACCGGGGACGCGCAGCGCTGGACGATCGAGTACTCACGGGCCGGGCACCTGCCGCCGCTGCTCCTGCGCGGCGGGGAGGTGACCCAGCTGAACGAGGCGGGCGGCTCGCTCGTCGGGTTCGGGGTCGGGACGCGCGCGACGGGACGGGCGGACCTGCAGCCGGGGGACGTCCTGCTCTTCTACACCGACGGTCTCATCGAGCGCCGGGACCGGGCGCTGCGCGTGGGCCTCGACGCCCTGGTCGAGGCGACCCGGGCGATCACGGCGATCGACTCCGCGGGCATCGGCGAGGAGCTCCTGTCGCGCCTCGCCGACGCCCCCGAGGACGACGTCGCACTCGTCGTGGTCCGTGTCCCGGACCCGGTGACGGACCCGGTGACGTCGGCCCTGAGCCCTCGCAGCCGCCGCTGGCTCCTGCCGAGCGAGCCCGCGTCGATCGGTCGGGCGCGGCACGCGGTCCTGCGCACCTGCCAGGCGTGGGACCTCGGCGACAGCGCCAACGCCGAGCTGGTCGTGTCCGAGCTGGTCGCGAACGGTGTCCTGCACGGGTGGGGGCACCTCGCGCTGCGGCTCTTCGACACCGGGGACGGTCTGCGCGTCGAGGTCGAGGACTCGAACCCTGCGCCGCCCGTGTCGACCGACGGGCACGTGCATCGCATGGGCGGGTTCGGGATGCAGATCGTCGAGCGCCTCGCGGACTGGGGCTGGCGTCCGGCCGGCTCGGGCAAGCTCGTGTGGGCCAGGCTGCGGTCGGCCGCGGAACGCGCGGACCGAGGGGCGAGGTCCGAGGGCGCCTGAGGGCCCGTCAGGCGGTCGCGCTCACCGGCGGGTCGCAGCGGTGGTCCGCGTCGATGCGGAACAGGTCGAGGGCCCCGCACACCTCGAGCACGAACAGGTCCCGGTCGTCGCAGCCGCGCAGGACGGTCGCCCCGCCGCGCTTGCGGCCGGAGTCGGCGAGCGAGATGAGGAAGGCCGCGCCGGTCGAGTCCATGAAGGTCACACGGCACATGTCGATCACGAGGAGCTGGCGGCGCAGTCCGACGACGCGGGCCGCGATCTCCGGGAACTGGTCACGTTCCGCGAGATCGAGGTCCCCGGCGATGACGAGCGTGGTCGTCGCGGGGGACGTGGAGATCTCGATCATGCTCATGACTCTAGGGTGCGGGGCGCCTCGTTGCACATGCGCTCGTCAGGAGCCTGCGAGAATCGCTGGATGTCTCACGCACCCACGCACCGCAACCTCCTCGACGGGCCTGCGCCCGTCCGCCTCCCGGCCGAGCCGGACGTCGACGCGGCGATCGCCCGGGGCGACGACGCGTTCGCCCTCGCCGGCGCGCACCCTGCCTCCTCGCTCCCGTGGGCCCTCCTCGCCGAGGCCACGCTGCGCGAGGGCGGCGAGCACGCGGCCGTCACGGCGTACGCGTTCGCCCGCACGGGCTACCACCGGGGGCTCGACGCGCTGCGTCGCGCCGGCTGGCGCGGTCAGGGCCCGATCCCGGCCGACCACGTGCCCAACCAGGGCTTCCTGCGGGCGTTGCTCGCGCTCTCGCGCGCGGCGTCGCTCATCGGCGAGGACGGCGAGGCCGAGCGCTGCGCCCAGTTCCTGGTGGACTCGGGGACGTCGGCCGACGAGGTCGGGGCCCTCGCGGGCTGATTCCCGCCCCGGCGCCTGCGGCGACCGGGGTGTGCCGGGCCGCCGGACGTCGGTCCGGGCGGTCGCCGGGCCCCGCTGCCGTGCTCCCTCCCGCCGCCCGACGGCGTCGCGCACGCTGCGTCGTCGGGCCGCGGGATGCTCCACGGTGGGCCGAGGGGCCCGCCGAGGTCAATGGCAGGTAAACTCGTCCAGGCTTCCGGGTGACTGCCGCCCGGACGCGCCTCGGGCCCGCGCAGGACCCGTCGGCGGTACGCGCCGTGCGTCGACCCCCGGTCGATGGTGCGCGACGCGGTCGCTCGCCGACCGGACAGTCCTGACGTACGTGCCGGTCGGTGCCGGTCCGTGACCCGGTCCGAGGAACAGGCAGTCTGAAAGTGGGGAATCCATGCCAGGCGTGGTGCTCATCGGTGCCCAGTGGGGCGACGAAGGCAAGGGCAAGGCGACCGACCTCCTCGGGTCGCGGGTCGACTACGTGGTCAAGTTCAACGGCGGCAACAACGCCGGGCACACGGTGGTCATCGGCGACGAGAAGTACGCCCTGCACCTGCTGCCCTCCGGCATCCTGTCGCCCGGGGTCACCCCCGTCATCGCGAACGGGGTCGTCGTCGACATCGAGGTCCTCTTCCAGGAGCTCGACGACCTGATCTCGCGCGGCGTCGACGTCTCGCGCCTTCTGGTCTCCGGCAGCGCCCACGTCATCGCGGGGTACCACCGCACGATGGACAAGGTCAGCGAGCGCTTCCTGGGCAAGCGCCGCATCGGCACGACCGGCCGCGGGATCGGGCCGGCGTACGCCGACAAGATCAACCGCGTGGGCATCCGCATGTGGGACCTGTTCGACGAGAAGATCCTCGCGGAGAAGATCGAGGGCTCGCTCGACCAGAAGAACCACCTGCTGGTCAAGGTCTACAACCGGCGCGCGATCACGGTCGACGAGACCGTCGAGGAGCTGCTGGCCTACGCGGACCGCGTCAAGCCGATGGTCGCGGACACCTCCCTGATCCTCAACCAGGCGCTCGACGCGGGCAAGAACGTCCTGTTCGAGGGCGGCCAGGCCACGATGCTCGACGTCGACCACGGCACCTACCCGTTCGTGACGTCGTCCAACGCGACGGCCGGCGGGGCGCTGACGGGATCGGGCGTGGGACCTACGAAGATCTCGTCGGTGATCGGCGTCATCAAGGCGTACACGACCCGTGTCGGCGAGGGCCCGTTCCCCACCGAGCTCTTCGACGAGATGGGCGAGTACCTGCTCAAGGCCGGTGGCGAGTACGGCGTGACCACGGGTCGAGCGCGTCGTTGCGGCTGGTACGACTCGGTGATCGCCCGCTACTCGAGCCGTATCAACGGCATCACGGACCTCGTCGTGACCAAGCTCGACATCCTCACGGGCATCCCCAAGATCCCGGTCTGCGTCGCGTACGACGTCGACGGTGTCCGCTACGACGAGATGCCGACCGACCAGACGGCGTTCCACCACGCGAAGCCGATCTACGCCGAGTTCGACGGCTGGACCGAGGACATCTCCGGCTGCCGGACGTTCGAGGACCTGCCGGCCAACGCGCAGGCGTACGTGCGTTCGCTCGAGGAGCTCTCGGGTGCGCGCGTCTCGGCAGTGGGCGTAGGGCCGTCGCGCGACGCGATCATCCCGCTGCACGACCTGCTGCACTGAGGGGGCGCCCCCGAGAGAGCATTTCCGGGACGCACGTACCGGTCTTGGCCCGTCCTCCCCTGGAGGGGACGGGTCGGAGCGGTCGTCTCGACCACGCCGAGGCCCTGTGCCCCGTTCGCCGTGAGGCGCGCGGAGCGCAGGGCCTCCGTCGTGCACGCTCCGCACATGTGACGTTCATCGCACGGCTTGTCAGAAACCGGACAGTGGTGCACAAGTTGCCCGGGTGAACCTGCTGGCGTGTCTTCACCACGAGAATTGTTCCCGGTATGGTATTGGCGTACCAAGAATGTCGAGAAAACGGCGCTTCTTGGGGTGACCGCAAGGAAGCTTCAGGGACGACGCCGGCCGTACGTCGCGCTCTCCCTGACCGAGAGACAGGTGTCGACGTCATGCAGGAATCACGCAGCCGCAAGATCAAGATCGGGCTCGCAGGTCTGGTCGTCCTCGGGGTCGGCGTCGCCGCGACCAGCGCTCTGTGGAGCGACAACGTCTGGTTCGCGGGTGACGTGTCCGCCTCGTCCTTCAACCTGGTGGGCTCGGTGACCGGTGCCGACACCGGCTTCCAGGAGGGCACCACCGAGAGTGTCGCGCTCACGATCCCCGTCGTCGAGGACCTCGCCCCCGGCGAGACCGTGACCCGGACCGTGTGGGTCAGGAACGCGGCGACCTCGACCCACGCTGCGGACCTCGTCGACACCCCCGTCGTGACGGTCACCGGTGACGCCGCGTCGTTCCTCACGGTCACGGCCGCCTACAACCCCACGGGGAGCGAGAACCCCGACGCGCTCGCGCCCAACGAGGTCGTCCCGGTCGACGTCACGTACCAGTTCACGAACCCCGACACGAGCGTCACGGGCCCGAACCAGGGCGCCATGGGCAAGGCCGCGAAGATCACGGTCCAGGTCACGGGTACCGAGGTGACTCCCTGACATGACGTCGACCCCACGCATGGCGCGCGCCGTCGTGGGGGTGACGACCCTCTGCGCGATGGGCGGCGCCTGGCTCCTCGGAGGAGCAAGCGCCGCCGTCGCCGTGGAGCTGCCCGCCAGGGCGTCGGCCGGGGAGGTGAGCCCCCTGCCACGGTCGTTCTCCTTCGACGGCATGTCGCCGGGCCAGACCCGATCGACCGTCGTCGACCTGGCCTCGACCCACGCGACCGACGGCTCCGTCGTCGAGGTCCGCGTCACGACGAGCGGGGAGCTCGCACCGTCGCTCAGCACCGTCGTCGAGGCGTGCCACGCCGCATGGGCCGACGGCGACTGCCCGACCGGCGCGGTCGTCCTCGTCGACGGATGGCGGGGCGGGCAGGCCGGGGCTGCGCACGAGGACGTCGTCCTGCCCGCGGGGGCCACGACCGCGCTCAAGGTCTCCGTCACGCTCGACGAGGACGTCCCTGCGGGGGCGACCGGCAGCATCCGGTACGACCTCGCGCTGCGCGGCGAGGCTGAGGGGACGCCGGGCACCGGGACCGACCCGTCGGGTACTGACGGGTCCGGCACGGCGGGCGGGACCGACGGCTCGGGGGCCGCCGGTGGCGGCTCGGGCACCGGTCCGCTCGCGCTGACCGGTGCGAACGTGTGGACCCTCGCGGCGCTCTCCGGGGCGCTGCTCGGGATCGGTGCGGCGCTCGTGCGCCGCCGACGACGAGAGGAGAGATCGTGACCGACCGAGCGACGACCCGTGTCCACCCGTTCTCTCCCGGTCGGCTGCGCGAGCGCGTGGCCGCGGTGCTCGCGTTCCTGCTCGTGGTCGTGACCGCCCTCTGGGCCGCCGGTGGTCCGCAGCCGACCGCCGCGGCCTGGACCGACGCCGTCCCTGCCCAGGGTGAGGTCGCGATCGCGACCGCCGGCATCCCGACCGAGGTCGCCACCGGAGCCGACTTCTCGTGCGCCCTCGTGAGCGGTGAGGTCTGGTGCACGGGGGACAACTCGGTGGGCCAGCTCGGGACGGGGGACACCACGTCGTCCGACGTGTTCGTGGGTCCCGTGCGTGGAGAGCTTCAGGGCCGGACCGTGCTCGACATCGACGCCGGCACGTCGCACACCTGCGCCACGACCGACGACGCCGTGTTCTGCTGGGGGCTCAACGACCAGGGCCAGCTCGGGGTCGAGGGGGTCGCGAGCTCGACCCTGCCGGTGCGCGTCCCGGCGCACGGCGACGAGTCGGCGGCCACCGACCTCGAGCTCGGTGCGTCGAGCTCGTGCGTGGTCGCCGCGGGCAAGGCCTACTGCTGGGGCGACACGCACACCCAGGTGGGCAGCACCGGCGCGCCGGTCCAGGTCTCGGGCGGTGCCCTGCCCGTGTCCGCGACGGTGACGGACGTCGGGGTCGGTGACGACTCCGCCTGCCTCGTCGCGGACGGCGTCCCCTACTGCTGGGGGAAGAACGCCCGGGGCCAGCTCGGAGACGGGACGACCGCCGAGAGCCTCACCCCGGTCAAGGTCGTGACGACGGGCGCGCTCGCGGGTTTCACGAGCGGCGACGTCTCGGTCGCCGACGAGTTCGCGTGCGTCATCGGGTCCGGCCCCGACAACGCCGAGCGGACCTTCTGCTGGGGCGACAACTCGGCCAAGCAGCTCGGACAGTCGACGAACGGCGCCCAGGTGGAGATGTCCTCGACCCCGCTCCAGGTGCGCGGTGCCCTGACCGAGCTGCGCTCGGCGCTCGTCGACCTCGGCGGAAAGACCGCCTGCGTGCTCGCCCACGACGGCGCCGCCTACTGCTGGGGCGACAACTCCTCCGCGCAGACCGGTGCCAACGAGGACGAGTGGAGCGTCCCGGTGGTGCGGGACAGGCCCGAGCGGATCCTGACCCGGCAGATGGGGGAGGACCGACTCCTGCAGACCGTCGACGTGTCGGTCGACCACGGGTGCACCCTGACGACGGGTGGCCGGGTCTTCTGCTGGGGCAGTGACGCCAAGGGGCAGCTCGGGATCGAGGGGGCCGCCGGGCCCGGCGCGCGCAAGGTCTTCCCCTGGGCGGCCACGCAGACCTGGTCGACCTGGGGATGACACGCGTGGCGGCAGCGTGGTCCGGACTGCTCGTGGCACCGTGGACGCATCGTCGACCCGTCCTCGGAGGTCCCGCATGAAGTGGCTCAAGCGCGTCGGCGACGCGTTCCTCACGGCCGCCGCGGTCGCCGGGGTGCTCGGACTCGTGCTGTTCCTCGGCATCCAGACGGGCAACCTGCAGTCCCTCGTCGTCGTCTCGGGGTCGATGATCCCCACCTACGAGGTCGGCGACGGGATCGTCTCGCGCCGCGTCCCGGCCCGGGCGCTCGAGGTCGGCGACGTCGTGAGCGTCTTCACGCGCGACGGGGTGCTCGTCACGCACCGCATCGTCGAGGTCGAGGACGGGCCGGGGGATGCTCGCACCCTGACGCTGCGCGGCGACAACAACCCGGTCGACGACCCCGACCCCTACGTGGTCGAGGACGCCCTGGTGCCCATGGTCCGGATCCCGGGAGCCCGGGACGCGGTCGAGGTCCTGCGTCGCCCGGCCGTCGGGATCCCGATCGTCGTCGCGGCGTGCGCCCTCGTCGGGTTCGCGCTCATGCCGTCCTCGAAGAAGCGCGCCGCGGAGGACGGTGCCGCCGTGGCGCCCGACGCCGTGGACGCCCAGGGGCCCACGACGCCGGATCGGTAGACTGCGGTCCCGTGAAGATCCTCGTCATCGGTTCGGGTGCCCGCGAGCACGCCATCGTCCACTCGTTCGCCCAGGAGGCCGCGGCCACCGGTGCGGAGGCGCACGAGCTGCACGCCGCCCCCGGCAACCCCGGCATCGGCGAGCTCGCGACCCTGCACGCGGTCAGCGCGGTCGACGGAGGGGCCGTCGCGGCACTCGCGACCAGCCTCGGCGCGGACCTCGTCGTGATCGGCCCCGAGGCACCGCTCGTCGCGGGGGTCGCGGACGCGGTGCGCGCGGCCGGCATCGACTGCTTCGGGCCGAGCGCGCAGGCTGCCGCGCTCGAGGGCTCCAAGGCGTTCGCCAAGGACGTCATGGCCGCCGCGTCGGTCCCGACCGCACTCGCGCACGTCTGCACCGACATCGACCAGGTCGCCGACGCGCTCGACGCGTTCGGCGCTCCCTACGTCGTCAAGGACGACGGGCTGGCCGCGGGCAAGGGCGTCGTCGTGACCGACGACCGCCAGGAGGCGCTCGAGCACGCGCAGGCCTGCTTCGCGACGCCGCGCCCCGGTGCGGGGGACCCCGTCGTGGTCATCGAGGAGTACCTCGACGGTCCCGAGGTCTCGCTCTTCTGCCTGTCCGACGGTACGAGCGTCGTCCCCCTGGCCCCCGCGCAGGACTTCAAGCGCGCGTTCGACGGCGACGCCGGCCCCAACACGGGAGGCATGGGCGCCTACAGCCCGCTGCCGTGGGCCCCGGAGGGCCTGACCGAGGAGGTCGTGACCCGGGTCGCGCAGCCCACGATCGACGAGATGGCGCGCCGCGGCACGCCGTTCGCCGGCGTCCTCTACGTGGGCCTTGCGCTCACGAGCCGTGGCACCCGCGTGGTCGAGTTCAACGCGCGCTTCGGTGACCCGGAGACGCAGGTCGTCCTGGCCCGCCTCACGACCCCGCTCTCCGCAGTGCTGCGCGCAGCGGCTCGCGGCGAGCTCGCGGACTTCCCGCGCCTGCGCTGGTCCGACGACGCCGCGGTCACCGTGGTCGTCGCCGCCAACGGCTACCCCTCCACCGTCCGCAGCGGCGACCCGATCACGGGCATCGACCGTGCCGAGGCGGTCGAGGGCGTGCACGTCCTGCACGCGGGCACGGCGCTCGACGAGGGCACGCTGCGCAGCGCGGGCGGCCGCGTGCTGTCGGTCGTCGCCCGCGGCGAGGACCTCGCGGAGGCGCGTCGCCGGGTGTACGCGGGCGTCGACCACGTCGTCCTGCCCGGCTCGCACCACCGCACCGACATCGCTGAGAAGGCCGCGCGGGGCTGACCGTGCGCCTCTGACGGCCCGTGAGGGCCGTGCGCGTGAGGCGGACCGGCGGACGAGGAAGGGCCCGCGAGCCGATGCTCGCGGGCCCTCACCGTCCGGTGCCGTCCGACACAGGGGACCCGGACGGCGCCTCGTGGCCCGAGGGCCACGGACGTCCTGGTCAGGAGGTCGTGCAGGACGTGCCGTTGAGGGCGAACGCGACGGGCGCACCGTTCGTGCCGCTGTGGTCGGCGTTGAAGCCGACCTCGACGGATGCGCCGGGTGCGAGGTTCGCGTTCCAGGAGAGCCCGGTCACCGTGACGTTCGCGCCGGACTGTGTGAACTGACCCGACCACGAGTTGGTGATGGTCTGACCCGACGGGAACGCGAAGGCCAGGCTCCAGCCGTTGATCGTGCTGGTCGAGGTGTTCGTGACCTTCACGGTGCCCGTGAAGCCCGAGCCCCAGCTGTTCGCCGAGTAGGCGACCGTGCACGAGCCGGGTGGCGGCACGACGATCGTCGTGGTCGTCGCGCTCACCGCGGCAGAGGCCGCCGAGAGGTTGCCCGCGGTGTCCTTGGCCCGGACCGTGTACGAGTACGTGGTGCCCGCCGTCAGACCCGTGTCGGTGAAGGACGTCCCGGTCGGGGTACCGACCTGGGCTCCGTTGCGCAGGACCACGTAGCCGGCCACGCCGACGTCGTCGGTCGACGCGTTCCAGGAGAGCGGGACGGTGCTCGCCGTGGTCGTCCCCGCGGTCAGACCCGTGGGTGTCGAGGGCGGCAGGTCCGTCTGGCCCGCCGCGGTCGTGACCGACCGGGCGGCAGACGGCGTCGAGACGTTGCCGGCCGCGTCGCGCGCCGTGACCGTGAACGAGTACGTGGTCGCGGGGCTCAGACCCGTCGCCGTGAAGCTCGTCGAGGTCGAGGTGCCGACCTGCACGCCGTTGCGGTAGATCGTGTAGCCCGTCACGCCGACCGCGTCGGTCGAGGCCGTCCACGAGAGCGGGACCGAGGTGGCCGTGGCCGTGCCCGCGACGAGGCCCGTCGGGGCCGTGGGAGCCGTCACGTCGCCGGGCGTCGTGCCGCCGCCCTCGATGACCGGGTAGGCGTTCTCGACGAGCATCTCGAACTGCGCGTCGAACCACTGGCCCGCGAGCGGGGCCCCGCCCAGCGCGCCCGTCAGCTGGTTGGCGAGCTTGGGCGAGACGAACGTCGGGTCGCACATACGGTCGAACCGCTTGCCCTGGTCGTTCGGGATGTCCGTCGATGCGCCGTCGGACTCGCCCGGAGGCTTGACCCACACGAACGCGTGCAGGTGCGACTCGGGGTAGCCCGAGGGCGTGGCCTGCGGGCGCTCACCGATCCCGGCGCCCGCCGGGTTGCACCACGCGCCACGGTGGACGCGCTTGTCCACGCGGGACTCGTCGACGTAGGTGTTGTGGTTCGTCGACGTGCTGACCGCGGTCGGTCGAGCGTCGCCGCCCCAGCCGTTGCGGGACGTGTCGATGAGCATGCCGATCGAGGCCGGGAAGCCCTCGGCGACCAGGAGGTCGTAGAGGTGCGCGGTCCAGTCGGTCTCGTCGAAGTCGGCGTTCCACTCGTAGAAGCTCGACGACCGGACCGGCGTGCCGCCGATCTGGATGTCCTCGAGGAACGGCTCGGCCAGCGGCGTCGAGTTCGCGGTGTTGGTCACGAAGCCCGTGACCGACGCGAAGCCCGCGTTCGTCGACCTCACGACGTCGGCGAAGAGCTTGGCGGCGGGGCCCGAGTTGCTCGGCCAGCCCAGCCAGCCCGCGTGCGCGGCGTCGATGTAGGAGTAGACGTTGCCGACCGTGTGGAGCTCGTCGAGCGCATACTTCACGCCCGCGCGGTAGTACGGGGCGGACTGCTGGCAGTCGGGCGTGCTGATGTTGGTGATGAGGTTCGGCAGCGAGTCGGGCTCGATCGTCGCGGCGATGCGCAGCGAGTCGTACCTGGGGTCGTCGAGGATGTCGACGATCGGGTCGATGTACTCGTTCTTGTAGCGCACGAGCCCGGCGTCCGTGGCCGGCAGCTCACCGTTCGAGGCGAGCGCGTAGCAGTCACGACCCGGCAGGTCGTAGATGACCAGGTTGAAGACGATCGGCACCCCGGCGTCCTTCTGGGCGAGCGCCTCGTCCAGGTGGTACCGCAGGCCGGGGCCGTCGACGTTGCCCTCGATCGCGCTGATCCGGTCCATCCAGACGGCCGTGGGCTCGTCCGAGATCGCCTGCATCTTCACAGCCAGGTCGCCGTCGGCGCGGGCGGCGGCCGCTTCCACGGCGCCCGACCAGTACGGGTTCACGTACTGGGTCGCACCGGCGTACGGGTTCGCGACGCGTGCCTCGGCGGCGGCGGCCGGGATCTGAGCGAGCGTGAGGGGTGCGGCGACCAGCGCCGCAGCAGCCATGGCTGTCGCGCCCTTGCGCAGCCGATGGGGGGTTGGTGACACGAGGTCCTCCTGAGGTTCGTCCTCGGACCGGACGACACCGGCCGGTCCGTGCCGCGGGGGTGCGGCGTCGAGCGCAACGTGTCACGGACCGGGTGAGGACGGAACGGCGTGAAACGTTTAGGACGACTCGGCCGATCACCCGGCGGCGGACCGGAGGTGACAGGCGAACGATGTGCCGTGCGAGGTCAGCGCGGAGGAGCTGTGGTGCCACGGATGACGAGCCGTCCGCCGGAGACCGTCCGAGAGGCCACGTCGTCCGGGGAGCCTCCCCCGTGTCGCCCGACGGCGTGCAGGACCTGGCGCCCCGCCTCCTGCCCGAGAGCGCGGAGAGGCCGCGCGACGGCCGTGACGGGTGGGGTCGACAGGCGCAGCACCGGGGCGTCGCGACCGGCGACGACCGACACGTCCCACGGCACGGCCAGCCCGGAGCGGCGTGCGACGTCGAGGACGACCAGGGCGCCCAGGTCGTCCGAGGTGACGATCGCCGTCGGGCGGTCCGGGGCCGCGAGCAGCCGACGAGCGGTCGTCGCCACGTCCTCCAGCGTCGTGCAGGGCTCCACGATCGTGATGCCCCCTCGACGGTCGACCTCCTCACCCACGGCGTCCGCAGCGCCGTGCCCTGACCGGAGCGGCGTCGCGGGCGCGAGCACCGCGACGTGCCGGTGTCCCAGGTCGCCGAGGTGCCGGCCGACCTTGACGTCCGCTGCGGCGTCGAGGGCCACCGTCCGCGGGGCCCAGGCCGCCGCGGACATGGTGTGCAGCGGTCCGGCCGGCCTCTGTCGCCTCGGCGCGCCACGGCCGTCGTCGAGGTCCGCCGGGCGGGGCCAGGAGACGTGGTCGACCAGCACGGCCACGACGCCGAGCCGTTCGACGACGGCGAGGCGAGGGTCGTCGGTCCGGATCCCGGTCATGACGAAGGCGTCGTAGCGGTGCTCGGCCCACCAGGTCGCGATCGCGGCCGCCGCCGCGGACGGGGACTCCACGAGGTGCACGGCCAACGGGAGGTCGGCGCCGAGGACGTCGCGAAGTCCGTCGGCGAGCTCGAGATCGGCGTCGGCCGACGTCGCCCCGACCGTGTCCCGGACCAGGAGCAGCGCGACCGTCCCGGGCGTGCCGCGCAGGGCCCTGGCTGCGGCGCTGGGTCGCCAACCGAGTTCCTCTGCGACCTGGAGCACGCGGCGTCTGGTGCGTTCGGAGACGCCCGGGCGCCCGTTGAGGGCGTAGGAGACCACCGCGATCGACACCCCGGCCGCGCGGGCGACGTCGGTGATGGTGGGACGTCTACCGGTAGCAATCGGGCTTTCCGGACGTGAGAATGTGGCCACGGTCACACAGCATGCCGCAGGCGGCGCGCGCAGCACGACCCGACCGGCCCGACGGCGGACCGGTCGCACGGAGAACGCGGTACACGACGGAGTGGACACCATGGTCGATGTCACGACCCACCGACGAAACCTCACGATCGGTGTGCTCTCACCCGTCGTGGGCGGCTTCTACTTCGGCAAGATCCTCGCGGGGATCTCACGAGGACTGCGGACGGGGGGCCACCGGGTGGTCGCGTTCCAGACCTATCCGGCCGACCTGGACCGGGAGGAGTTCCCCGACCGGCCGCCGCCCCGGCAGGTCGTGGGGCTGGACGCGATGGACGGCGTCATCGTGGTGACGTCCGCGGTCGAGCACGACGTCCTGCGTGGGCTCGATCGGTCGGGCAAGCCTCTCGTCGTGATCAGCGAGACGGTCGACGACCTCGGGGCGCCCGTGGTCACTCCCGACAACGCGGGTGGTGTGCGCGCCGCAGTCGAGCACCTCCTCCGGCACGGCCACGAGCGCATCGGCTTTCTCGGGAACCCGCGCCAGCACGACCTCGTCGAGCGGCACGCCGCGTACGAGACCGCGCTGCGCGCCCACGGGATCGAACCCCGGCCCGAGTGGATCTATCAGACCCGCGACAACCAGGAGGCAGCGGGGGCGGCAGCAGGACGGGCCGCGCTCCAGGAGGGGCTCGACACCACCGCGACCGTCGCCGGCACCGATCGCAATGCGGTGGGCTTCCTCCGGTCGCTCGCCGACGCCGGCCTCGTGCTTCCCCGCGACCAGGCGCTGATCGGCTTCGACCACTCCGACGGTGGTGCCCGGTCCCGGCCGCGGCTCTCCTCGGTCGACCCCCATCACGACCGGGTCGGTGAGCTGGCCGCCGAGCTGTTGCTCGCGCGCATCCACGGTGAGCAGGCAGGGCCCGGCCAGCACCTCGCCGAGGCCACGCTGGTCTGCCGCGAGTCGTGCGGCTGCGTCGACAGCACAAGGACGGACCTGCTCGTCGACGGCAAGCCGACGTCGGCCGAGGTGGCGGAGGACGACACCGCCATGGCCCGCCTCGACGCCGTCGCGCGCGCCGTGCTCGACGACTCGGTCGTGCTGCGTGCCCGCCGGGGGGCGGGAAGCACAGGCTCGACCGGGTCTGGGGAGAGCGCCGTCGGTGGGTGGGTTCGGGCGGTGGTCGGCACCATGACGGACGCGGCCGGCGGCGGCACGCTGCCCGCACCGCAGTTCTACCGCGCGCTCGCCGACCGCACCGCCGTGCTGCGCCCCGTGCCCGAGGCGCTCGAGCTGCTCGTGCCGGCCGTGCGTGCGCTCGAGGCCGAGCTCCTGGTCGGGATCAAGCGCCGCGGCCCGGCGGGGTCGATCGGTGCCGTGGTCGGGGTCGGGGTAGGTGCGACGCGGGTGCGCCCGCAGGGGCGCTCGCGGGCACTGGGCGACGTGACGACCGAGATTCTCGTCGCGCTCGCCAAGGGGTGCACCCACGCGCTGCTCGTCCGGTCGGGGAACCTCGAGCGTGCGATGGTCGACCAGTACGAGCTCGACCTCGAGCTCATGCACGCCGACAGCGCCTCGCTGCGCCACCTCGACTGGCTGCCGAGGGGACAGGTGGGTCCGGCTGCGATAGCCCTCTGGAGCCCGCCCGGTGACGGGCCGGGAGGGGATGTGCTGAAGGTCGTCGGCGTCCGTGGCGGTCTGGCCGCTCAGCGCCTCGTGGGGCACAGCTTTCCCGCGGCGCAGTTCCCGCCGCGTGCGCTCCTGAGCACCGACGCCCTCTCGTTCGTCATCCCCGTGGCGTTCGACGCGAGCGACTGGGGGCACCTCGTGATCGGCGGCCCGGTCGACACCCGTGCGACCAGCGCACGCGAGAAGTACAACCACTGGGCGGCGATGCTCGCGGTCGCGCTCGATCAGGAGGATCACCTCGCCGCGCTGCGAGCCCAGCGGACGGAGCTCGAGGAGGCGGCGCTGCGCGAGCGGCGGCTGGCGGAGGAGATCAGCGTGAGCGAGGAACGCTATGCCCTGGCCTCGGTCGCCGCGTACGACGCGACCTGGGACTGGGACGTCGCGACCGGCACGGTCTACTACTCGCCGTCCTGGAGAGCGATGCTCGGCCTCCCTGCCGACGACCTGAAGGCTGCCGACCCCGAGGAGTGGCTCGACCGGGTCCATCCCGAGGACCTCCAGGCGGTCCAGGTCGCGCTCGCGGTCCAGCTCGGCGGCGTCGGCGGGAAGCTCGACCTGGAGCACCGGCTGCTGGCGGCCGACGGCCGCTACCTGCGTGTCCACTGCCGTGCCGTGACGGTGAGCGACGGCGCAGGATGCCCGACGCGGATCGTCGGGGTCCTGACGGACTGCTCGGACGAACGCCGGGAGAACGCCTCCCGGGCGGAATGCGGACCCTCCCACGGGCTCTCGGTGGTGCGCCCGCCGGTGGGTCAGGCGCAGCCGCCACCTCGCCGGGGCGGTGCGTCCGTGACTCGCGGGACCAGCGCCCCGGGCGCCGGGTGAGACGGCGCGCCCGGCGGCCGCACCGCCATCCGGACGGCCCCGGAGACCTGCGACGTGGATGAGAGACTAGGCGCCGTGACTGACTCGCGCGACGCCCTCGACACGGCCCACCTCGATCTCCCGGGGTGGCGGCACGTCTACTCGGGCAAGGTCCGCGACCTGTACGAGCCCGACCTCGCGCAGCTCGGCGGCGCCCACCCGCTCGGTGACGTCGTCCTGGTCGTCGCGAGCGATCGCGTCAGCGCGTTCGACCACGTGCTGTCCCCAGGCATCCCCGACAAGGGGGTCGTCCTGACACAGCTCAGCCTGTGGTGGTTCGACAAGCTCGCGGACCTCGTCCCGAACCACGTCGTCAGCACCGAGGCCAGCGCCATGCCGGGCGACGGTCTGGTGCCGGACCAGGTCGCAGGCCGCGCCATGATCTGCCGCCGTCTCGAGATGTTCCCGGTCGAGTGCGTCGCCCGCGGGTACCTCACGGGCTCGGGCCTCGTCGAGTACCGCGTGGACCGTACGGTGTGCGGAGTTCCGCTGCCCGAGGGGCTCGTCGACGGGTCGCGTCTGCCCGAGGCGATCTTCACCCCCGCGGCCAAGGCCGAGGTGGGGGAGCACGACGAGAACGTGTCGTTCGAGGTCGTCGCGGGGACCATCGGTCTCGACGCCGCGACCCGCCTGCGCGACCTGACCCTCGCCGTCTACTCGCGGGCCGAGGAGATCGCGCGCGAGCGCGGCGTGATCCTCGCCGACACCAAGCTCGAGTTCGGCATCGACCCCGTCACGGGCGCGACCGTCCTGGGCGACGAGGTGCTGACCCCCGACTCCTCGCGCTTCTGGCCCGCCGACCAGTGGCAGCTGGGGCGCTCGCAGCCGAGCTTCGACAAGCAGTACGTCCGCGACTGGCTCGCCTCCGAGGCCTCGGGCTGGGACCGCGCGTCCGACGCGCCGCCGCCCTCGCTGCCCGCGGACGTCGTCGAGCGCACGCGCGACCGCTACCTCGAGGCCTACGAGCGGATCACGGGCGAGTCCCTGTTCTGAGCCCGGAGCCCGTCGGGGAGCCGAGGCGCTCGCGGACGTAGCGGTGCCCGGTCGGTGACGTCCAGCGGACCGTGCCGTCGGTCGCGAGATCGGGGCGCCAGCCGGACCGTGCCCGGACCACGTGGTGGTGCCGGCACAGGGAGATGAGGTCCTCGGGCCGGACGTCGGGCTCGGGGGCGTCCGGCTCTCGCGGCGCAGGGCGGACCACGTGGTCGAGGTCGCAGCGGAACGCGGGCACCGAGCAGCCGGGAAAGGTGCACGTGCGGTCCCGTGAGAGCACGGCGGCGATCACCTGGACCCCGGGCCCGGGGCGGGCTGCGAGCGACGGATCGAACATGTGTTCGATCGTAGGCGAGGCCTCTGACACGGTCCGAGGAGGCCGCCTCCGCGCGAGTTGCCCCATGGGTCGTTGAGCGATATATATCGACCATGCCCACTGCGACGAGCGGCCCGGCCGGCGGAAAGTCCTTCCGCATGACCGAGCAGGCCTACCTGATCCTGCTGTCCCTCACCCCCGAGCCGCTGCACGGCTACGCCGTCATCCAGGCCGTCGCCGAGATCTCCGACGGGGCGACGGCCCTCGGCGCCGGCACGCTGTACGGCAACCTCGACCGGCTCTCGGGCGCGGGCCTCGTCGAGCCCGCAGGTGAGGAGGTCGTCGACGGTCGCCTCCGGCGCTACTACCGGATCACCGACGACGGCCGCCACGCCGCCGAGCAGGAGACGGACAGGCTCCGCGAGCTCGCCGCCCGGGCGCAGAAGGCCCTCGACAAGCGCAGCACCGCAGCGCGCCCGACGTCGGGCAGGCTCGCCGGAGGGCTGGCCTGATGCGCCGCCGCGACCTGACGCCCGACGAACGCTTCGAACGGTCGGCGCGCTTCTGGGCGCGGGCCTACCCACGCCGCTGGCGCGAGGTCCACGGCGACGAGCTCCTCGCGGTCCAGCAGGACGTCGCGCACGCGGCGGCAGAGGCCACCGGGGCGCCCGCGCCCGACCGGTTGAGCACCGACGAGGTCCGCAGCCTGCTGCGCGCCGGCTGGGGCCTTCGCCGGCGGGAGCGCCCGCCGCTGTGGCGGTGGGTGCTGTACCGGTGCTTCGACGTGCGGCTACCGGAGAGGTACTGGTGGTGGGTCGCGGACGACATCCACGGCCTGCTCTACCCCTGGCGTGCGGCGTTCTCCAGCATGGCTGTCGTCGCAGGCATGTGGTTCGTGCCGTGGGTGGTCCTCGAGCTCGGCCCCGGGACGAATGACGACCTCCTCTTCATCGGCGCCGACCCCACGGTCTACCTCATCCTCCTCGCAGTGGGGGTGCTGGCCGGGTTCGCGTTCCGCAAGACAAGGGTCCGGACCGCCTGGCGGCGGCACGTCATGGAGGGCAACGTGCCGCTGCCGCCGCGCGCGCCGGCTCCGCTGCCACCTGGCGTCGAGCGGCGGACGCCCACGAACGGTTCGCCCGACCCCCGGGACGCCGAACCCACCTCCTGAGGTGCGATCCCAGCGGCCGAGAACGAGGTCGGGGTCGCCGAGGCGCGCAGAACGGCCACGACCTCGTTCTCGGCACCCAGGAAGCCCCGCCCCGACCGACGCCTGAGACGCGACCCGGCCCCGTGCGCGGCCCGGGTAAACTGGCCCCGGAATCCCCACCCACCGAGATCCGTGCGACCTCGTCGCCGCCCTCGCGGCGCGCCCGAGCCTCGTGCGGACCTGTCCGAGCCGAGCCGGCCGGACCAACTTCCCGAGGAGCTCCTGTGGGACGCGTAGTCGTCGAGGTCATGCCCAAGCCCGAGATCCTGGACCCGCAGGGCAAGGCCGTCGTCGGGGCGCTCCCGCGCCTGGGCTTCACCCAGTTCACCGGCGTGCGCCAGGGCAAGCGGTTCGAGCTCGAGGTCGAGGGCGACGTCACCCCCGAGGTGCTCGCCGCGGCCCGCGAGGCCGGCGAGAAGGTCCTGTCGAACCCGGTCATCGAGGACGTCGTCCTCGTCGCCGAGCTGACGGCCGAGCTGGGCGGGGAGAGCGCCTGATGAGCGCCCCCGCAGCGACCGGCCTGGCCACGGCCCGGATCGGTGTCATCACGTTCCCCGGCACGCTCGACGACCGCGACGCGGCGCGGGCGGTGCGCCTGGCCGGCGGTGAGCCCGTGTCCCTGTGGCACGCGGACGCGGACCTGCACGGGGTCGACGCGGTCGTGCTCCCGGGCGGCTTCTCGTACGGCGACTACCTGCGCGCCGGGGCGATCAGTCGCTTCGCGCCCGTCATGGACTCGCTCGTCGACGCGGCCAAGGGTGGCCTGCCCGTCCTGGGCATCTGCAACGGCTTCCAGATCCTCACCGAGGCGCACCTGCTGCCCGGCTCGATGATCAAGAACGACCACCTCGCGTTCATCTGCCGCGAGCAGACCATGGTCGTCGAGAACGCCGACACCGCCTGGACGCGCGACTACACCGCGGGCCAGCGCATCACGGTGCCGCTCAAGAACCAGGACGGCCAGTTCGTCGCCGACGAGCGCACGCTCGACGAGCTCGAGGCCGAGGGGCGTGTCGTCTTCCGCTACGAGGGCTGGAACCCCAACGGTTCGCGCCGCAACATCGCGGGCATCTCGAACGCGGCGGGCAACGTCGTGGGCCTCATGCCGCACCCCGAGCACGCGGTCGAGGCCGGGTTCGGCCCCGCGAACGAGTCCGGCCCGCGCGCGGGCACGGACGGGCTGGGCTTCTTCACCTCGGTGCTGAGCACGCTCGTCCAGGCCTGAGAACCCCGTCGCCCCGCGCGACACTTTCGCACTGCCCGACGGCGGCGCTCACCTCCCGAGGTGAGCGCCGCCGTCGCGCACCGCGGGTATGTCCGTCCGCGATATCACCCGCTGCCTGGCCGCCCGACCCGTTACCCTGGTCCGGTGCTCACCCTCTTGTCCGGTTCCTCCGTGTTCGGCGCCCATGTGATCGACTGCGTCGCGTGGGTGACCGGGATGCTCGGCGCGGCGCCGGGCCGGGTGGGGGCGATCGGCTCGCGCATCGAGGCCGTGGTCGCGGACTGGGGCTGGTTCGGCCCGACGGGCGAGATGACCGAGCGCATCGCGTACACCCCGCTGAGGGTTGCCCTCGCACTCTTCCTCGTCACCGCGGTGGCCGCGGTCGCGGCGCTCGTGTCGAGCCTCCTGACCCGCCGGAGCCGGTGAGACGACGGGGTCAGAGCCCCGCGACCAGGTTGACGACGGCGCCGATGATCACGGTCCCGAACATGTAGGACAGCAGGGCGTGCCCCAGTGCGGTCCGGCGGATCGCGCCCGACGTCACGTTGGTGTCGGAGATCGCGAAGCTCATCCCGACCGTGAACGCCACGTACATGAAGTCGAGGTATCGGGGCGGCTCGGCCTGGTTGAAGTCGATGCCACCGTCGACGCCCGTGTAGTACTGCCGCGCGTAGGCCAGCCCGAACAGGGTGTGGACGGCCGCCCACGAGATCGCGACGCTCCCCACGGCGAACACCGCGGTGAGCGCCTGCGCGCTCTTGTCGGCGGGAGACGCGAGCAGCAGGAGCCCGACCCCGACGAGGCTCACGACCGCCGCCGCCAGGATGAACAGGTGCGCCACTCGCCGTGACGGTTCCTCGCGCGTGGCATGGCTCGCGGTCACCCGGGCGTCCATGGGCGCGATGACGGCCCAGGTCCACACGACGAACAGCAGGGCGGCGACGCTCCACCCCGCGAGGACCGCGAACCGCAGGTAGCCCTGCGAACCGAGCCAGGTCCCGACCGCCACCCCGACCAGGACCCCGGCCGCCAGGCGCCACCCGGGGCCGGGCCCGAGCCGGTCGCGGGGGACGGGGTCGGAGGGCAGGTCGGGTCCGGAGGGCGTCACGCGGTCAGTCAACCACCGGCCGCGCGGCCCGGCGCGTCGGCCGGACTCGTCCCGGGGTGTCTGCGGCTACGCCCCTTCGGCGAGGTACCGGAGCTGTGCCCGGACGCTCTGCCGTGCTGCGGAGAGCAGACCGGGGACGACGTCGCCGTAGACCGAGGCGGTCACGTCGTCGACGAGCGCCTCCGTGACCGGGTCGCCCGCTCGGGCCCCGAGCGCCGTGCGCACCTGGGCGAGCCTGCCTGCCCTGTGCTCGCGGTACGTCCGCACGACGGCGGACAGGTCACCCAGGTGCGGGCCGTGGGCAGGCAGGACCGTCGCGGCACCGATCGACTCGAGCGCGTCGAGGCTCGTGAGGTAGTCGCGGAGCGATCCGTCGGGCTCGGCGATGACCGTGGTGCCGCGACCAAGGACCGTGTCGCCCGTGAGCACGCTGCCGTGCGGTCCGTCGTCGGGGAGGTGGAAGCTCGTCGAGTCGCCCGTGTGCCCGGGAGTCGCGAGGACCTCGATCCGCAGCCCGGCCGCGTGGATCGTCTCGCCGCCTCGCAACGGGGTCGCCTCGCGGGAACGGGCCGGGTGGCAGTGCGCCGGGTCCGCGGCGCGGACCGGCGCGCCCGTGAGCTCGGCGAAGCGTGCCGCTCCTGCGGTGTGGTCGGCGTGACGGTGCGTGATCAGCACGACCTCGACGCGCGGGCCGTCGGCCAGGGCGGTGAGGTGAGCGACGTCGTCGGGCCCCGGGTCGACGACCACGCGTGTTCCGGCCCCCGGTGCGGCCAGGACGTACGACCTGGTCCCGTCGAGCGTCATGGGACCGGGGTTGGGTGCGAGCAGCACCGAGGCCAGGCCCGTGACCCGCACGGGCACGCCCGACGACGCCGCGTGGGCGGGCCGTCGGGTGCGGTCGTCGCCGGGTGGGGTCACGGGACGGCCGTCAGTCCTGGAGCGCGGCCGCGAGGAGCTCGATCGTCTGCGTGCGGCCGGGGGTCGCGTCGAGGGACTCGTCCGCGCGCGAGCCTGCGACGGGCACGATCATGACCTCGTCGACGCCGTGCCGGGTGGCGAGCTCGCGCACGCGGCGGGCCGCGGCCTGCGGCTCGTCGACGATCCAGCGGTCGAGCATCTCGTCGGCCATCTGGGACGTGAGACCGTCGAGCGGCGTGGACGCGGCGTCCTCGACGCTCTCCTGTGCGCCCAGCGGCTTGCCCGAGCGCAGGCGGGCCATCATGCGGGCCTGCGGCAGAGCGCGGGCGCGGGCCTCGTCGAGCGTCGGGGCGACCGACACGTTGACCGTCAGGAACGTCTCCGGCGTCGGGTGCTCGGCCGACGGGCGGTAGCCGTCGCGGTAGAGGGCGAGGATCTCGTCGATGCCGGCGCCCGAGAAGTGGTTGGCGAACACGTACGGCAGGCCGAGCTCGGCCGCCAGGCGCGCGGAGTAGTCGCTCGACCCGAGCAGCCACACGGTCGGCACCGACTCGGCGGCCGGGGTCGCGTGGACGTCGTAGACCTGACCGGTCGTGAGGCGGACCGAAGCGCCCTCGGCACTCATGAGCGAGCGGATGTCCTGGACGTGCTGGGGAAAGCGGTCGACGTCGGACGTCGGGCCGCTGCTGCGCAGCAGGGCGGTGACGACCGGGTCGCTGCCGGGCGCGCGCCCGATGCCCAGGTCGACCCGCCCCGGGGCCATGGCCTCCAGGACCGCGAACTGCTCGGCGACGACGAGCGGCGCGTGGTTGGGCAGCATCACGCCGCCCGACCCGACGCGGATCCGCTCGCTCACCGCGGCGGCCGCCGAGATCATGACGGGCGGTGCCGACGCCGCGACCGCGGGCATGTTGTGGTGCTCGGCGAACCAGTAGCGCGTGAAGCCGAGACGGTCGGCGAGGCGCACGAGGTCCAGGGAGGCGGCGATGGCCTGGGCGGAGGACTGTCCCGAGCGGACGGGGACGAGGTCGAGGACGGAGAGGCGCGGCGAGGTAGTCATCGCCAGGTGCAACCCCGGGATACGGCTGGGGTATTCCTGCGCAGCCGCTGGGTGCGGAGCGGGTGTCGTCGATCACTCGCTCCGGCGACACGTACTCCGCACCCAGCGCGCGGCCGAGGGCCTAGCGTGCGGCGAGCGCCTGCTCGACGTCCTCGATCAGGTCGAGCGGGTCCTCGAGGCCGATCGACAGGCGCACGGTCGTCTCCGCGATCCCGACGGCGGCACGCCCCTCCGGACCCAGCTTGCGGTGCGTCGTGGTCGCCGGGTGCGTGATGAGCGACTTGGCGTCACCCAGGTTGTTGGAGATGTCCACGACCCGCAGGGCGTCGAGGAACTGGAACGTGCGCTTCTTGAGGAGCTCGGGGTCGGTGTGCGGGTCGTCGGCGCCGGGCACGTCGAGGTTGAACGTGACGACCGTCCCGCCGCCGCTCTGCTGGGCCTTGGCGAGCTCGACCTGGGGGTGCGAGGCGAGGAACGGGTAGCGCACGGCCGTGATGCCGGGCAGCTCCTCGAGCGCGGTCGCGACGTGGAGGGCCGAGGCGTTCTGCGCCTTGACGCGCACCGACAGGGTCTCGAGCCCCTTGACGAGGACCCACGCGTTGAACGCACTGAGCGAGGGGCCGGTGTTGCGGATGAAGGTCTGGACGGGGCCCTTGACGTACTCCTCGGAGCCCAGGATCGCGCCGCCCAGCACGCGGCCCTGCCCGTCGATGTGCTTGGTCGCCGAGTACACGACGACGTCGGCGCCGAGCTCGAGCGGCTTCTGCAGCACGGGGGTCGCGAACACGTTGTCGAGCACGACGACGGCACCCGCGGCGTGCGCGAGGTCGCTCACGCGGCGCACGTCGATCACGTCCTGCATGGGGTTGGACGGGGTCTCGAAGAAGACGACGTCCGCGGGGGTCGACAGCGCCTCCTCCCACTGGGAGAGGACGTGTCCGTCGACGTAGTCGGTGCGCACGCCCCACTTGGCGAAGATCTCGTCGAAGATCACGAGCGACGAGCCGAACAGCGCGCGGGCCGCGACGATGCGCGACCCGGCCCCGACCAGCGCCGCGAGGGACGTGAAGACCGCGGACATGCCCGACGCCGTGGCGTAGCAGGCCTCGGCCCCCTCGATGAGGCGCAGCCGCTCCTCGAACGTGTGCACGGTCGGGTTGCCGTAGCGCGAGTAGATGAAGCGGTCGACCTCGCCCGTGAACGCGGCCTCGGCCTCGGCGGCGCTCCCGTACACGTAGCCCTGCGTGAGGAAGAGCGCTTCGCTCGTCTCCTCGAAGTTCGTGCGGGCGTGGCCGCCGCGCACGGCGAGCGTGTCGGGGCGGACCGAGCGGGGGAGCGGGCCTCGCCCCGAGCCGCCCGGGATGCCGGCGGGGATGCGGAGCACGCCGTCCCCGGTCGCGGCGCTCACGACTGCGTCCAGGGCAGGCCCGCGGCGCGCCAGCCGTCGGAGCCACGGTGACCGGCGTCGTCGAGCCCTCCCTCGAAGCCCTCGAGGACGTTGTACGCGGGACCCAGCCCCGCGGCGGTCGCGGCCTTGGCCGCGCCGATCGAGCGGGCTCCCGAGCGGCACAGGAAGACGACCGGACGCTCAGGGCTCAACCCGGCCGCGGTGAGCTCCGCGACGAACGCCGCGTTGGGGCGGCCCGTGACGTCGACCCACTGGGTCAGGACGGGCTCACGGCCCGTCGAGGCAAGATCGGGGATCCCGACGAAGCGCCACTCGGCGTCGGTGCGGACGTCCACGAGGACGGCGCTCGGGTCGCTCTGGAGAAGGGCCCACGCCTGCTGGGGCGTGATGTCGCCGGCGTAGCCGTCGGCGGGCCGGGCGTCGGGGACCGGGGCAGCGGTCGCGCGGTCGGGGGCACTCATGGTGATCCTCCATCGGTCGTGGCGGTAGCACCCTCGCCCGTCACCGGGGGGTTGCTGCGGCGTCATCGTGCCAAGTCACTCAGCCGCTCTGGATGGTTGCGTCGGATCGTACGCCACCGTGACCACGGAAAAGAACAGGTGTCTCGCAGGGTGGTCGGGCTAGGTTCCTGCCCATGAGCCACCTCCCCGAACCGGACCGCGCGCCCGACCAGGCCGAGGAGCTCCTGGCCGGAGGGAACTCGACGACCGTGGTGCGGCGCGGTGAAACCGTCCGGCGGACCGCAGGGCCCTGGACGCCCACGGTCCAGGCGCTCCTGCGGCACCTGCGAGCACAGGGCGTCACCGAGGTGCCCGAGCCGCTGGGGACCGACGACCAGGGCCGCGAGGTGCTGTCCTTCCTCACCGGTGACGTCGCGCACTACCCGCTGCCCGAGTGGGTCTGGGACGAGTCGGTGCTCCGTGACGCGGGCGCGCTGCTGCGGCGCGTGCACGACGCGAGCGTCGGGTTCCTCGCCGCGGGCGGTGCGCCCGCGCCACCCGTCTGGCAGACCGCACCGCACGAGCCCGCCGAGGTCGTGTGCCACAACGACGTCGCCCCGTACAACCTGGTCTTCCGCGACGGGGTCGTGGTCGGGCTCATCGACTTCGACACCGCGAGCCCCGGCCCCCGGATCTGGGACCTGGCCTACCTGGGCTACCGGCTCGCGCCCCTCGTGGCGGATGCCGCGGAGGGGGAGGGGGGCGACGCCGTCGGGCGCTTGGACCCGTTGGCGCGGCTCGACACCCTGGTCTGCGCGTACGGGATGCCGTACTCGCGTCGCGAGGTCCTGACCGTCGTGGTCGCTCGCCTCGACGAGCTCGCGGCGTTCACGGACGAGCGTGCGGCCGCGACCGGACGCGACGACTTCCGGGCGCACGCGACCATGTACCGGGCCGACGCGCGACGTGTCCAGGCACTCGCGGACGCGTCGCCCCGCTGAGCCGGCCCGCCCGCCTGACAGACCGCACTGACCACCATCCGAGACGCGGTGCCCACCGGTTGACACGCTCTGCGGGCCTCGACCATCCTGGACACCAGGTCATGAGTGCCAGCGCAAAACCCCGGTTTGCTGGCCGGCAACCCTCCTCCGCGGTGGGGTGCCCCGGGTGACGACCAGGTCCCTCTCTATCTGGAGGGGGGCAAGCGCGGAGGGGCCGGCACGGCGAACTCCGACGACCACCGGAGGACGTGCCATGAGCGCACACGCAGTCATCGAAGCACCCACCTCGTGTGCCGTGCTGCCCGTCGTGGGCAGCGACACCCTGGTCCCCCTCGTCGACGGGCGCAGCGTCCCGTACGCGAACCTCGACGTCGCGGCCTCGGCCCCGGCGCTCCAGGTCGTGGCCGACCGGGTCAACGAGGTCCTGCCGCTGTATGCGAGCGTGCACCGCGGCGCGGGCTACCTCTCCCAGGTGTCGACGGCCCTCTACGAGGCCGCCCGCCAGACCATCGGCGCGTTCGTCGGCGCGCGCGAGGACGACGTCACGATCGTCACGCGCAACACCACGGACTCCCTCAACCTCCTCGCGGGCTGCGTCCCGGTCCAGGCGGACGGCTCGCCGGGGCGCGTGCTCGTCCTCGACGTCGAGCACCACGCGAACCTCCTGCCCTGGCAGCGCACGGGCGGGGCCACGGTCCTCGTCGGTGGAGCGACGGTCGCCGAGACCCTGTCGGGCCTGCGCGCCGAGCTCGCCCGCTTCCCGTACGCGCTCGTCGCGGTCACGGGGGCGTCGAACGTCACGGGCGAGTCGCTGCCGCTCGCCGCGGTCGTGGCCGCGGCGCACGACGCCGGCGCGCGCGTCCTGCTCGACGGCGCCCAGCTCGTCCCGCACCGGGGCGTCTCGCTCGCCGCGAGCGACGTGGACTACGTCGCGTTCTCGGGGCACAAGACGTACGCGCCGTTCGGTGCGGGCGCTCTCGTCGGGCGCCGCGACTGGCTCGACTCCGGCACGCCCTACCTCGCCGGTGGCGGGGCGGTGCGCAACGTGACGCTCGACGGCACCACGTGGCAGAGCGCCCCGGCACGGCACGAGGCCGGGTCGCCCAACGTGATCGGCGCGGTCGCGCTCGCCTCGGCGTGCGACGCGCTCGCGGCCCTCGAGCCCGGCGAGCTCGTCGCGCACGAGACCGAGCTGCGGGCCCGCCTCGTCGAGGGGCTGGAGGCGATCGACGGCGTGCGCGTCGTGCGGGCCTGGGCCGACGCCGTCGACCCGGTGGGGGTCGTGACGTTCTCGGTCGACGGCTCGGACGCGGGGCTGGTCGCGGCCTACCTGTCGGCCGAGCACGGCATCGGCGTGCGCGACGGCCGCTTCTGCGCGCACCCGCTCCTGGCCCGGCTGGGCTTCCCGGCCGGGGCGATCCGGGCGTCGATCGGGGTGGGCACCACGGGCGAGGAGATCGACCGTCTCGTCACCGCGCTGCGCACCTGGGTGAGCGAGGGGGCCAAGGCCCGGTACGAGGTCGTGGACGGCTGCTGGGTCGTGAGCGACGACCCGCGTCCGCTCCTGCAGGTCGCGGGGCTCTCGGGCCTGTTCGCGACGGCCGCCGCAGGCAACATCACGGCCGCCGTGGGCTGCGGACCAGCCCCCGCGTGAGTACCCTCTGACCTGCGAAGACGTTGCCTGGAGCGCAACGTTCACCGGGGCGTCACCTCGTCGTTCACGAACGACCGCTCCGTGGTCTTGGCGGCGACGCCTGCGTGTGTTCTGATATGCGCTGTGCAGCACGATGTCCACCTAGAAGGCCACGGGTTCCGCCTCGAACCCCTGGCTGTCGCGCACGCCGGTGCGCTGGCCCAGATCGTCGATCCGTCGATGTGGGCAGGCATGAGTACGACCCTCCCCGAGGGGGAGGTCGGGATGGTGAACTTCATCGAGGACACCCGCGCCACCCGCGCGCTGACGGCCTTCGCCGTCGTCGACGCGGGCTCGGGTCTCGTGGTGGGGAGCACCGCTTTCCGTGACCTGTCGCTCGACGACAGGCGCGTGGAGATCGGGCGGACCTTCTACGCCCGTTCCACGTGGGGGAGCCTCGTCAACCCGGTCTCGAAATGGTTGCTGCTCCGACATGCGTTCGAGTCGTGGGACGTGCACCGCGTGGGGTTCCGGGTGGACGCGCGCAACGCGCGCTCGCTCGCCGCGATGCGTCGCCTCGGCGCCTACGAGGAGGGCGTCATGCGGGGTCATCGCACGGCGCCCGACGGGACCCGTGCCGACTCGGTGTGCTTCTCGATCCTGGCGCACGAGTGGGCGGGCGTCGAGCTCGGCCTGCTCGACCGCATCGCGAGCCCGCGCATCGTGCCCGTGCTCGGCCCGGTCGGGCTGACCGATGCCGGGGAGCCCGATGCCGGGGCGCTCGGTGCCGCGGTGCCTGTGGGGCCGCCGGTCCTCACCGTGGTGCCGCCCGTCGGCGAGGTCCCGCTCGGAGGGGGCTTCGACGTCGTGGTCGCGGCCGGCCCGGGCGACCTCGCCGCGGTCCCCGACCTGCCCCCGGTCATCGCGCTCTGACCTTCGCCGCGTCCACCCTGTCCACAGCACCGCCCCGGGACCCGCAAGCGGGTCCCGGGGCGGTCCTCGTCGGGGCGTCAGTCCTTCTTGAAGGCGTCCTTGACGTCGTCGCCGGCCTGCTTGACGTTGGCCTTCGCCTGGTCAGCGTGGCCCTCGGCCTCGAGGCGCTCGTTGCCGGTCGCCTTGCCGGCGCCTTCCTTGACCTTGCCCTTGGCCTCTTCGGCACCGTGCTTGATCTTGTCTCCCAGTCCCATGGGGTTCCTCCCTCGGTGGTGGTGGCTGCTTCCCGACGACCGTAGGCAGGGGTCGCGGGGACTCGCATCTCGGGTGACGGGCGGTCCACGAGACCTTCACAACTGGTCGGGCAGGATGACCGGATGGAGAACGACGTCGTCCTGGAAGGGTTCGGGCTGCGGCTCGAGCCGCTCGCCGCGCAGCACGCGCCCGCGCTCGGCGCGTTCGTCGACGACGCCCTGTGGGCGGGGATGTCATCGCCTACGCCGCGCGGTACGTCAGCGATGTCCGCCTACGTGCGCGAGGCGGTGGCGGCGCCGGGGCGCCTGGCGTGGGCCGTCGTCGGGCCGGTGGCTCCGGGGTCCGCGCCCGACGGCGCCACGTGCGTCCGCGGCAGCACCTCGCTCTACGAGTGGTCGCCCGCCCAGCGGCGCGTCGAGCTCGGATCGACCTTCTACGACCGACCCTGGTGGGGCGGCGTGACCAACCCGGCGTGCAAGTACCTGCTGCTGCGGCACGCGTTCGAGGTGCTCGACGTCGAGCGCGTCGCGCTGCGGGCCGACGCGCGCAACGCGCGGTCCATCGCGGCGATCCGGCGCCTCGGGGCCGTACCCGAGGGGGTGCTGCGCAGCCACCGCGTCGCGCCCGACGGGTCGCGCGGCGACACCGCCTACTTCTCGATCCTCGCGGACGAGTGGCCGGGGGTCCGCGACGGGCTGCTGGAGCGGCTGCATCGCCTGGGCACCGCGCGGCGGGCGAGGTGACGGGCCGACCTGAGGCGCCCCTGTGGCCTCTTCGCCCGAACCTCCTTAGGTTGGAAGGATGCCTCCGCGGACCTGCGACGGGCTGACCGAGCGCTGGAGGGCTGTTGACGACCGAGGACGCGCGACCGGCAGGACCCGCGGTCGACCCCGACGACAGAGCCTTCTTCGGGCACCCCCGAGGCCTCTCGACCCTGTTCGGCCTCGAGGTCTGGGAGCGGTTCTCCTTCCTCGGGATGCAGGCGATCCTCGTCCTGTTCTTCACCGCGTCGGTCGCGGACGACGGGCTCGGCATGGCCGCCGGGCCCGCGGCCTCGATCGCGGCCGGGTACGGGACCATGGTCTACCTGGTCTCGGTCGGCGGCGGGTGGATCGCGGACCGGGTCCTGGGCTCGTACCGCGCGGTCCTGTGGGGCGGCATCCTCATCGCGTGCGGGCACTACACCATGGCGATTCCCGCCGAGCTCTCGACGTGGCTCGGCCTGGTCCTCATCAGCCTGGGCACGGGCCTGCTCAAGCCCAACGTGTCGACGCTCGTGGGCAAGCTCTACTCGACCACCGACGAGCGCCGGGACGCCGGGTTCGCGCTCTACTACATGGGCATCAACGTCGGGGCGTTCTTCGGCCCCCTCGTCACGGGATGGCTCGGCGCCGACGTCGGCTGGCACTGGGGCTTCTCGGCCGCCGCGATCGGCATGACCGCCGGAGTGGTCCAGTACGTCGTGGGCCGCAAGCACGTCCCCGGGCACGGGCGCGGCCCCGAGGCGCCCCTGCCGCCGGCCGTGATGCGCCGGACCCTGTGGATCCTGGGAGGGGTCGCGGCCGGGGTGGTGGTCCTCGCCGTCGGGCTCGCGCTCGTGGGGCGACTCAGCATCGCGGGCGTCGTCGACGCGCTGACCGTGGTCGCGATGGCCGCGCCGATCGTCTACTTCACCGTCATGTTCCGCAGCCCGCGCGTGACTGGCGAGGAGCGCGGCAGGCTGCGCCCGTTCCTCGTGCTGTGGTTCGCGTCGGTCGCGTTCAACTTCGTGCTGTTCCAGGCGTACAGCGTCCTGATCCTGCTGGCCGACCAGCACGTCGAGCGCACGATCTTCGGGTGGGAGGCCCCCGCGGCCTGGTTCAGCTCGTTCCTCGGTGGCGTCGAGGTGCTCGTCGCGCCCGTGGTCGCGGCGCTGTGGACCTGGCTCGGACCGCGGCAGCCGCACGCCTCCAAGAAGATCGCGATCGGCGCACTCCTCGGTGGGCTGTCCTACCTGGTCCTCGTGCCCGCCGTGACGGGGCAGAGCGGCGACTGGAAGATCGCCGTGTGGTGGCTCCTGGCCTCGCTCCTGCTGCTGGGCCTCGGTGACGTGCTGCTGCAGACGACGGGCCTGTCCGCGACGACCAAGCTCGCGCCCGCGGCGTTCTCGAGCCAGTCGATGGCCGTGTGGTTCCTGTCGATCGCGCTCGCCAACGGCATCCAGGCGCAGACCGTCAGGTTCTACGGCGAGATCCCCGACGGCCTCTACTTCACGCTCAACGGGGCCGTGGCCGTGCTCGTCGCGGTCGTCGTCCTGATCCTCTCGCCCTGGATGAAGCGGACCATGCACCCCGTCCACTGACCCAGCACCACCCGCACCACCCGATCGACCCAGCACCGGAGGAACGACCATGCGGTACGTGACCGAGCTCCCGTTCGAGACCACGGTCGAGGACCACTGGATACCCCTCGCCGACGGCACGCGCCTCGCCGCGCGCGTGTGGCGACCGGTCGACCCCGCGCCCGTCCCCGCGATCCTGGAGTACCTGCCCTACCGGCTGTCCGACTGGACCGCCCCGCGTGACGCGCAGCGTCACCCCTACTACGCGGGCCACGGCTACGCGTCGGTGCGCGTCGACATCCGCGGCAGCGGGAACTCGGACGGGCACCAGGACGACGAGTACTCCCCGACCGAGCTCGCGGACGGCGTCGCGGTCGTCGAGTGGCTCGCGTCGCAGGAGTGGTGCAGCGGCAAGGTCGGGATGTTCGGCATCTCGTGGGGAGGGTTCAACGCCCTGCAGGTCGCGGCCCTCGCACCCGAGGCGCTGCGCGCGATCGTCACGGTGTGCTCGACCGACGACCGCTACGACAACGACGTCCACTACACGGGCGGCTCGGTGCTTGCGGTCGACATGCACGCGTGGGCCGCGACCATGCTCGCGTTCTGCTCCCGGCCCCCGGACCCGGCCGTCGTGGGCGACCGGTGGAAGGAGCAGTGGCTCGACCGCCTCGAGCACACCGAGCCGTTCGTCCACACCTGGCTCGACCACCAGGTGCGCGACGACTACTGGCGCCACGGCAGCGTCGTCGAGGACTACTCGGCGATCAAGGCCGCGGTGCTCGCGGTCGGCGGGTGGAACGACCCCTACCGCGACACGGTCCTGCGGCTCGTCGCCGCAGGGGACCAGGCGGCCGACGGCGACCGCGCCCTGGGCGGTCCGGTCCGGGGCATCGTCGGTCCCTGGTCGCACCAGTACCCCGACCGCGGCCTGCCCCCGGGCCCCTCGATCGGCTTCCTCCAGGAGACCCTGCGCTGGTGGGACCAGTTCCTCAAGGACGAGGACACGGGCGCCCTCGACGAACCGGTGCTGCGCGCATGGGTCACCGAGTCCGTGCCGCCCGCCACGGTCTACGACGAGCTGCCCGGCCGCTGGGTCGGGGAGGAGCGGTGGCCGTCGCCGCACGTGCGTCCCACGGCCCTCCCGCTCGCGGGAGCGCCGGGCGGAACGGACGACACCGACGACGCCCTCGGCCGGGTGCTGCGCACGACCGCCCCGCTCGTCACGCACCTTCCCGCCCACCCGGGCCCAGCGGGCGGCGAGCTGGGGGCCCTGGCGGACGTGCCGCCGTCGTGCCTCGTGGCTTCTCCCCAGCACACCGGGATCGACGCGGGGCGCTTCTTCCCGTTCGGCAACGACGCGGACCTGCCGCCCGACCAGCGCGAGGAGGACGGGCGGTCCGTGTGCTTCGACTCGGCCCCGCTCTCCCAGCGGCTCGAGATCCTGGGCCGGGCACGGGTCCGACTGCGGCTGTCGTGCGCGGGCGACAAGGGGCAGGTCGTGGCACGGTTGTGCGACGTGGGCCCCGACGGCTCCTCGACGCTCGTGACCCGCGGCGTGCTCAACCTGTCGGCCCGCGAGGGGCGCGACCGCGTCGTCCCCTGGGAACCCGGTACGACGCGCGACGTGACGTTCGAGCTCAGCGGCGTCGGGTACGCCCTCGCCCCCGGGCACCGGCTCCGGCTCGCGGTCTCGTCGGCGTACTGGCCGTGGGTGTGGCCGCAGCCGGGCGGTGCGGCGCTCGCGGTCGCGCCCGCGGGCAGCTCGCTCGAGCTCCCGCTGCACGACGGCGCGGCTCCCGGCGGGCACCCGGTCGTCACCTTCGAGGAGCCCGAGCAGGCGCCCCCGCTCGGGGTCGTCTACCCGGAGGACGCCGACCAGCGACCCGAGCGGCGCGTCGTGCGCGACGTCGCGGCCGACGAGTGGCTCCTCGAGGTCGACCCGCGGTACGGCGGGACGCGCATCTACCCCGACGGGCTCGAGTTCACCGAGGACGCGCTCGAGCGGTACTGGATCGGGCGCGACCCGCTGAGCGCGCGCACCCGCTCCGACTGGAAGGTGCGGCTGCGCCGACCCGGTGCCACGCCGGCCGACCTCGCGTGGGACGCGAGCATCGTGACGCGCTCGGAGATCACGTGCGACGCCGAGTACTTCCACACCGACGACGAGGTCGTGGCACGTGACGGCGACGACGTGGTGTTCGAACGTCGGTGGCGGCGCAGCATCCGGCGCACCGCGGGGTGAGCTCCGCCGAGAAGTGAGCAGACGCCCCTGATCTGACCCGACCAGGGGCGTCTTCTCACTTCTCGGCGAGCGGCAGGAGCAGCGTTCAGCGCGGCGTGACCGTCCCGCCGAGGTGCCGCTTGCCGCTCTTCCCGTTCCACCCCACGTACGTGAAACCGCCCGGGTGAGCGGCGTCGTCGGGCGTGCGGGTGATCGCGACCTGGACCGTGCCCGGGAGCAGGACCGGCTTCTCGAACTCGACCGTCCAGTCGTAGGCGTCGCCGCGCGCGGCGCCGACCTCGGCCAGCGCGCGGGCCGCCGTGTACATGCCGTGCGCGATGGTCCGCGGGAAGCCGAACGCCTTGGCGCCCAAGGTCGAGGTGTGGATGGGGTTGCGGTCGCCGGAGATCGCGCCGTAGGCGCGCCCCGTCCCGCTGCCGAGCGCCCAGCGTGCGGTCGGGAACGGTGGCACGAAGTCCTCGCGGGGCACCTCGTCGGTCTGCTCAGGGAGCGGCTCCTCGCCCGACGGCAGCCGGAAGCCCTTGGCCAGGTACGTCGAGACACCGCGGTACGCGAGCTCGCCGCCCGTGCTCACCTCGGTCACGAGGTCCACCTGGACCCCGCGCCGGTGGGCGCGCAGGTTCTCGGCGGACGCGCGTACCTCGAGCACGTCGCCGACCCGCACGGGCCGGTGCACCGAGACCGCGTTGGACACGTGCACCAGCCCCAGCAGCGGCAGCGGGAAGTCGCCGCGGACCATGAGCGCGGTCGCGAGCGGGAACGCGAGCACGTGCAGGTAGCCGGCGGGCAGGGTGTCGTCGACGCGCTCGCCGACCAGCCGCTGGTACGCGGTCAGGTGCTCGGTCACGTCCGCGGTCGGGACGTCGGCGACGCGGTAGACGACGTCCGGCAGGACGACGTCGCGCGGCCCGGGCAGGACGCGCCCCACGGGGGAGCGCGTCACGGCGATCCGGCCCGACGACGCCACGCCCTTCGCGTACAGGCCGCCGAGCCCCGGCAGCGTGGGCAGCGTGACGAGACGCGGGTTGCGGCGCTCGGGGGCCTCCTGCTCGGCGGCCGTCACGCGCCCACCAGGCTCTGGCCGCACACGCGCAGCACCTGGCCGTTGACGCCCGCCGCGGCGGGGGACGCGAGGAACGCGATGGCCTCGGCCACGTCGATGGGCTGACCGCCCTGCTGGAGCGAGGACACGCGGCGCGCCATCTCGCGCTGGACGAGCGGGATGGAGGCCGTCATGTCGGTCTCGATGAACCCGGGCGCGACCGCGTTGGCCGAGCCGCCGAGCGGGGCCAGGAGGCGCGCGGTCGCCCGCGTGTGCCCGATGACCCCGGCCTTGGAGGCACCGTAGTTCGTCTGGCCCCGGTTGCCCGCGATGCCGCTCGTCGAGGCGAGCGAGACGATGTGCGGGGCCTCCGAGAAGCCGTTCGCGCCCAGCAGGTACTCGTTGATCCGCAGCTGCGAGAGCAGGTTGACCGCGATCACGGCGTCCCACTTGTCGGGGGACATGTTGGCGAGCAGCTTGTCGCGCAGGATCCCGGCGTTGTGGACCAGGATGTGCAGGCCGCCGTGGCGGGTCCGGGCGTGCTCGAGGATGCGGGCTCCCGCGTCCTCGGCCGTCACGTCGAGCTGCAGGGCCGTGCCCTTGATCTCGTTGGCGACCTTCGCGAGGGACTCGCCCGCAGCGGGGACGTCGACCACGACGACCGTCGCGCCGTCGCGTGCGAGCGTGCGGGCGATGGCCGCGCCGATCCCGCGGGCCGCGCCCGTCACGACCGCGACGCGCCCCGCGAGGGGACGGTCCCAGTCGGTCGTGGCCTCGGCCGCGGCCGGGCCCACGTGCAGGAGCTGCCCGTCGACGAACGCCGAGCTGCCCGACAGGAAGAACCGCAGCGTGGCCAGGGCCGACGTCGAGTCCGGTGCGGCATCGGCCGTGAGCTGGATGCCGTTGGCCGTGGCGCCCGCGCGCAGCTCCTTGGCGAGCGAGCGCAGGAACCCGTCGACGCCCTGGCGGGTGGCGGCGAGCAGGGGCGTGTCGTCGTCGGCCGGTGCACGCGAGACGGTCACGACGCGCCCGCCCGGCGCGAGGCGGCGCAGGTTCGCGCCGAGCTCGAGCACGGGGGCCGAGAAGTCTGCGGGGCTGGTGGCGCCCGTCAGGACGACCACGATCGCCCCCCAGCGGGTCTCCCCGTCGCCGGCGTTCTGCCGGACGTCGAGGTCCCACCCGAGCAGGGCCTGCGCGACGGCGTTCGTGTCCTTGGCCGAGCCGGGCTCGCCGATCACGAGCACCGGGCCGGGCACGAGCGGGTCGCCCGGGCGGTAGCGGCGCAGGACCGCGGGCCGGGGCAGACCGAGCTTCTTGGCGAGGGTCTTGGTGAAGCCGGAGTTCACGGCGGACAGGTACTTGTCGGTCATGGTGGGCTCCCTCAGCTCTCGGTGCTCTGTGCGGGCGTGACGGCCGGGCTCGCGGTGCTCTCGAGGATCGCGGCGAGGCCCAGGCCACCGGCCGCGCAGATCGAGATGAGCGCGCGGGCCGGGCGGCCCGTCTCGCGCGCCTTGTCGGCCACGAGCTTCGCGGCGGTCGCGACGATGCGACCGCCGGTCGCGGCGAACGGGTGCCCCGCGGCCAGCGACGACCCGTGGACGTTCAGACGAGAGCGGTCGATCGACCCGAACGCGCCGTCGAGGCCGAGCTCGGTGCGGCAGTAGTCGTCGTCCTCCCATGCGGCCAGGGTCGTCAGGACGGTCGAGGCGAAGGCCTCGTGGATCTCGTAGAAGTCGAAGTCCTCGAGTGCCAGGCCGTTGCGGGCGAGCAGGCGGGGGACCGCGTGCGCCGGGGCCATGAGCAGCCCCTCGTGGCCGTGCACGAAGTCGACCGCGGCGGACTCGGCGTCGACCACCCGGGCGAGGACGGCCAGGTCGTGCTCGGCGGCCCACTCGCGCGACCCGAGCAGGACGACCGAGGCGCCGTCGGTCAGGGGCGTCGAGTTGCCGGCGGTCATCGTGGGCCCTGTCGGCAGAGCGGGTCCTCCTCCCTCGCTCGCCGCCGCCCCGTGCGTGGGTGCGCTCGGCGTGAGGTGCTTGCCGAAGACCGGCTTGAGCGACGCGAGCCTCTCGGCGGACGAGTCGGCGCGCATGTTCTGGTCCTGCGTCAGACCGCGGAACGGGGTCACGAGGTCGTCGAAGAACCCCGCCTTCCATGCGGCGGCGAGGTTCAGGTGGCTGTTCAGGGCGACCTCGTCCTGCGCCTCGCGGCTGATGCCCCAGGCCGCGGTCGTGATCGCCTGGTGCTCGCCCATCGACAGCCCCGTGCGGGGTTCTCCCGTGCTGGGCGTCGACGGCGCCAGGTCGCCCGGGCGCACCGCTGCGAAGGCCTTGAGGCGAGCGCCCAGGGTCTTGGCGTGGCTGGCCTTGAGCAGCGCCTTGCGCAGTCCTTCGCTCACGGCGACGGGCGCGTCGGACACGGTGTCGGAGCCGCCCGCGACGCCCGACTCGATCTGCCCGAGCCGGATCTTGTTGGACACGGTCACGACGGCCTCGAGGCCCGTGGCGCATGCCTGCTGGAGGTCGAACGCGGGGGTCTGCGGGGAGAGCGACGAGCCGAGGACGGACTCACGGATCAGGTTGAAGTCGCGCGAGTGCTTGAGCACGGCACCGCCGACGACCTCGCCCAGGCGCTCGCCCTGGAGGCCGTAGCGCGCCACGAGCCCTTCGAGGGCGGCCGTGAACATGTCCTGGTTGCTGGCTCCCGTGTACTTGCCGCCCGCACGGGCGAACGGGATGCGGTTGCCGCCCAGGACGTAGGCGTCGCGAAGGGCGGGAGTGCGCCCGGGCTGCTCGACGGGCAGCGCGTCCGGCCGCTCGTCGGTTCCGGGGGTGGTGGTCTGGGGTGTCTTCGGGGTGGCCACTTCGCCTGCTCTCTCTCGCGTCGTTGCTGAGGGTGGGGACCGCGGGCGCGATCCACGCGGTGTCCAAGACCCACAGTACCTGATACTCTCGGTACCGTGAGGTGGGTCACACCCCTCGCTCCCTGCGCCCCGGCGGTCCCCGCCTCGAGGGGGCGCCGCCCGGCCGGCCACTCGCGGACCGCCGGACGGACGACCAGGGACGACACCGACGTCGGGCACCACTGGAGGACTGCGTGATCAACGGCGACACGAACGGACGAGCCGGGAGACCCCGCACTGCCGTGCTCTCTCGCGACCCCGGACGCACCGCGCCCCCCGCCCCCGTGACCGACGGCCGCTCGACCCGCTGGGACGACCACCGCGCCATCCGTCGCGCCGAGCTCGTGCACGCGGCCCGCAAGGCCGTCCACAAGGGCGGACCCGGGGTCTCCATGGACGAGATCGCGGCGGCCTCGGGCACGTCCAAGTCGATCATCTACCGCTACTTCGAGGACAAGACGGGGCTGCAGATCGCGATCGGCGCCTCGGTCGTCGGACAGATGCACGACGCCCTGACCCAGGCCGCGGAGTCCGCCGAGACCCCGCGCCGTGCGCTGCGCGCCATGGTCGGCGTCTACCTCGAGATGATCGCGAGCTCGCCCAACGTCTACTACTTCGTGACCCGCACGGGCGCGATCGCGGGCACCGACGGCACGGCCCGCACCGCCTCCGCGCCCCTCGCGGCGTTCCTCGACTCCGTGACCCAGCTCGTCGCCCAGCCCTTCACGCGCGCGACCGACGTGAGCCCCGCCGACGCCGCCGCGTGGGCCGCGGGCGCCGTCGGCTTCGTGCGCGGCGCCGGCGAGTGGTGGCTCGGGAACCACGACGGGCCCGACGCCCCCGACCGTGACGAGCTCACCGAGCGCGTCGCCGCCTGGCTGTGGGGCGGACCCGTCGGGGTCATGGCCCGCGGGCGGGGCGCAGCGCCCGCCGCGGAGGACACCGCCCCCTCGACCGACGACCTCTGAACCTCTCTCATGGCTACCACCGGCACACAGGAGTCCCGATGACCACCACCTCAGACCGCACCACCGCCCGCGACACCCGCGGCGACGGCGCAGCCGCCTCCACGTCGATCCCCGCCGCGGGCGTCACACCCTCGATGCCTGCGGGCGAGGTCCGCATCGCCGTGGCCGACCTCTCCCACCAGCTCCTGGGCCGTTGGGCGGACCTGCGGGCCAAGGCTCGCGCGACCGCCGGCGAGGAGCGTTTCCACCGCATCGAGGGACTCTCGCTCACCGAGCACCGCGAGCGCGTCATGGACCAGGTCAAGGCGCTCGTCGAGATCGGGCAGGTGCACCGCGGGTTCCCCACGCGGCTCGGCGGGCAGGACGACGCGGGCGGCAACCTCGCCGGGTTCGAGGAGCTCGTCGCCGCCGACCCCTCGCTCCAGATCAAGGCGGGCGTCCAGTGGGGTCTGTTCGCGTCGGCGATCCTGCACCTCGGCACGCCCGAGCAGCAGGACCGCCTGCTGCCGGGTGCGATGGACGCCTCCGTCCCCGGCGCGTTCGCCATGACCGAGACGGGCCACGGCTCGGACGTCGCCTCGATCGCGACGACCGCGACGTACGACGTCGCGACGCAGGAGTTCGTCGTCCACACCCCGTTCCGCGGGGCGTGGAAGGACTACCTCGGCAACGCGGCCGTCAACGGGACCGCGGCGGTCATCTTCGCGCAGCTCGTGACGAACGGCGTCAACCACGGCGTCCACGCGTTCTACGCGCCCATCCGCGAGACCACTGCTGACGGAGGGGCCGGTGCTTTTCTGCCCGGCGTCGGCGGGGAGGACGACGGGCTCAAGGGCGGGCTCAACGGGATCGACAACGGGCGCCTGCACTTCACGCACGTCCGCGTCCCGCGCGAGAACCTCCTGGCCCGCTACGGCCAGGTCGCCGAGGACGGCACGTACACCTCGCCGATCGACAGCCCCGGGCGCCGCTTCTTCACGATGCTCGGCTCTCTCGTCCAGGGCCGCGTCTCGCTCGACGGTGCCGCGATCACCGCATCGAAGCTGGGCCTCGCGACCGCGGTGACCTACGGCAACCAGCGCCGCCAGTTCAACGGCGCGTCGGCCGTCGACGAGGTCGTCCTCCTCGACTACGGCACCCACCAGCGCCGTCTCCTCCCGCGCATCGCGCAGACGTACGCGATGCACTTCGCGCACGACCGTCTGCTCGACCTGTTCGACACCGTGTTCTCGGGGGAGAACGACACCCCCGAGTCGCGCGAGGACCTCGAGACCATGGCGGCCTCGCTCAAGCCGATGAGCACGTGGTTCGCGCTCGACACGCTGCAGGAGGCACGCGAGGCCTGCGGCGGCGCCGGGTTCCTCACCGAGAACCGGCTCACGAGCCTGCGAGCCGACCTGGACGTCTACGTCACGTTCGAGGGTGACAACACGGTCCTGCTCCAGCTCGTCGCCAAGCGGCTCCTGGCCGACTACGGCAAGGAGTTCAAGGACATCACGCCCGGGCAGATGGCCCGGTTCGTCGTCGAGCAGGCCGCCGACGCCGCGCTGCACCGCACGCCGCTCAAGCGCGCCGCGCAGACCCTCGCGGACGTGGGCGACCCGCGCCGCGCCGTCGGGCACCTCAAGGACGTCGGCAACCAGCGCGACCTGCTGACCGACCGGGTCGAGACCATGGTCGCCGACGTCGCCGCGGCCCTGCGCCCGGCCCAGAAGGCCACGCCCGAGAAGGCCGCCGAGCTCTTCAACGAGCACCAGCACGAGCTCATCGAGATGGCGAAGGCGCACGCCGACCTGCTGCACTGGGAGGCGTTCACGCAGGCCCTCGACACGATCGAGGACGCGGGCACGCGCCAGGTCCTCACGTGGGTGCGCGACCTGTTCGGGCTCACGACCATCGAGCGCAACCTCGCGTGGTACCTCATCAACGGGCGCCTGTCGGCGCAGCGCGCGCGCACCGTCAGCGGGTACGTCGACCGCCTCGTCGCCCGCCTGCGGCCGCACGCGCAGGACCTCGTCGACGCCTGGGGCTACGGCCCCGAGCACCTGCGCGCCAAGATCGCGTCGGGGGCCGAGCAGGTCCGTCAGGACGAGGCCCGCGAGTACTACCGGCAGCTGCGTGCGAGCGGCGACGAGCCCGTGAGCGAGAAGTCGATCAAGGCCCGCGAGAAGGCCGCGGCCAAGGCGGCGGCACGAGGCGGGTCGAAGGTCGCCCGTCGCTGACGCAATCTCGGTGCCGAGCACGAGGTTGAGGTCGTCATCCGGCCCGTTGCGGCCTCAACCCCGTGCTCGACCGCGTGCAACCTCGTGCTCGGCCCGGCTACGGGCGCACGAACGACCTCGGACCGACGGCGGAGCGGTACCGCCACCGAGGGAACCGGGACCCGCCCGCCCGACCTGACGACCACCAGCCGTCAGGTCGGATCGGCGGGTCGCGTCATTCCTGTTGACGCACCTCGTGGACTTCGCCAGGCTGCACCGATGGCACCCGATCCCGTCCCTGACGCACCCGACCCCGACGCCCCCGCGTCGGCAGGGGCCGCCCCCGCACGCCCGACGCCCACCGACCTCTGGCCTCCGTCCGGCCTGCGCGTCGTCTCGGGGGACCTCGAGCTGCGTCACCTCGACGAGGACCTCCTGTACCGGCTCGCTGCCGTCGGCGGCGAGGGCATCCACGACGAGGGGTTCATGCCCTTCGCGTTCCCGTGGTCACGCGGTTCGGCGGTCGAGGTCGGTCGCAGCATCCTGGCCTACCAGTGGGGTGCGGCGTCGCGGATCGCACCCGCGTCCTGGGCGGTCGAGCTGGCCGTGGTGCGCGACGGGGAGGTGCTGGGCGTGCAGGCGCTCACGGCGTCGGACTTCGTGGTGACCCGCACGGCGGAGTCCGGCTCGTGGCTGGGGCGCCGGTACCAGGGGGCCGGCGTCGGCACGCTCGCGCGGCTCATGATCCTCGAGCTCCTCTTCACGGGGTTCGACGCCCGGACGGCCACGACGTCGGCCTGGGAGGACAACGCTCCCTCCCACGGCGTCACGCGCAAGCTCGGCTACCGGCCCAACGGCACCGAGACGCTCGCCCGCGAGGGCAAGCCGGTGGTCAACGTCCGGTACCGCCTCGACCGGGCGGACTGGGACGCGCGCCCGGCGGCGCTGCGCCCCGAGGTGACGCTGCACGGCGTCGGACCGGTCAGGGAGATGCTGGGCCTCGACTGAGCGCGGCGTGCGAGCCGGGGCGCCGGATGCCGGGCGCCGGGTGCCGACCATGCGGTTGCTGTCGGTCGAGCATGCGGTTGGCGTCCGGATCCGGCCGATTCTCGACGCCAACCGCATGTTCGGCACCGAGAGGGGCGGGGTCGGCCGAGGCTAGGCGGTCGGGTTGCAGCGCGCCGCGGCCGTCGCCAGGAACCCGACGTCCGGGCGCCACGGCTCCAGGTTCCACGTCTTCTTGTCGGTCGCGCCGAGGGCGTGGCAGTCGAACTGGTCGCGCATGGTCGTCGAGGCGGCCTCGGGCTCGCTCGCGACGAGCTGGGCCCAGGCCGTCGCCTCGCCCACGATGCCCGACTGGCGCGCCCACGGCGTCGGGTCGACCGCGAGCGAGCGTCCGCCCTCGCGGTTCCCCCAGGTCGCACTGCGCACGCCCTGCGCGCCGAGCCACGTGGTCACGGTCCAGCCCTGCGCCGGACCGGCACCGTCCCCTGTGGCGCCCCCGGTGCCCGACGGCGTCGCCCCCCGGGCCTTCGCGTGCACCTCCGCGCGGGTCGGCGCCACGACCACGACTCCTGCGCGGCCTGCTGCTCCGGACGTCTCCGTCGCCTCCGGCGCCGACAGCCCGCCGAGCGGGGTGCCTGCGGCGTCGAGGACGGTGACGCTGCCGTCGCTGTTGCGCACCAGGGAGCCGTCGGCGGGGGAGACGAGGTCGATCGTCGCGGGGACCGCGGTGCTCACGGCGTCGCTGCCGTCGGCCGTGCCGGTCGGGGTGCCGCCCGACGAGGCGACGGGCGCCGCCTCGTCGGCGGGCAGCGCGAACGTGACGCGGCTCGACGCGTCCTCGTCCGGGGTGACCGTGACGGCCTCACCACCGCCGGTCCCGTCGGCTGCCACGATCGGCACCGTCAGCACGAGCTCGATCCCGTCGGCCGTGAGGGCCTGCGTCACGGTGGCCCGCTCGGGTGAGGGTGCCGTCGAGGGTTCTCCCGACGCGGCCCCCTCGGAAGCCGCGGACGCGGGCGGGACGGGAGCGGCGCCGTCGGGCAGGGAGCAGCTCGTCGCCAGGGCGGCCACGACCACGCCCACCACCGCGACGGTGGCGTGCGGGCGGGGGCGACGGAGAACGAGGGAGGTCACCGTGCGAGGCTATCTCCGCTCGCCGAGGGTTCCGCACCCCGCCGCCCACGTGCCCGGGAGCCGTCCGCCGCGCGCGTTCGTGGACGCCCGACCCCACCGCTCCCGACCGCCGGTAAACTGGCCGCACCTGTGCAGCCCCGTGCCGGTCGCCTCCTCGATGACTCGCTCGTCGAAACGCGCCGGCTGGCACGCCACCCCGAGGGATTCGATGACCGCCCCCAGCAACGCCCCGACGCCCGCCGCAGCGACCTCCGAGCACCGGCCGAACCTCGACACGGTCGAGCGCGCAGCCGCCACCCCCGACGAGGCGCAGCCCTTCGCGGAGCTCGGCCTCAAGCCGGACGAGTACCAGCGCATCCGCGACATCCTCGGGCGACGCCCCACGGCCGCCGAGCTCGCGATGTACTCCGTCATGTGGTCGGAGCACTGCTCGTACAAGTCGTCCAAGGTGCACCTGAGCACGTTCGGCAAGAAGACGACCGACGAGATGAAGAAGCACCTCCTCGTCGGCATCGGCGAGAACGCGGGCGTCGTCGACATCGGTGACGGCTGGGCCGTGACGTTCAAGGTCGAGTCCCACAACCACCCGAGCTTCGTCGAGCCCTACCAGGGTGCGGCGACCGGTGTCGGCGGGATCGTCCGCGACATCATCTCGATGGGCGCACGCCCCGTGGCCGTCATGGACCAGCTGCGCTTCGGCGCGGTCGACCACCCGGACACGGCGCGCGTCGTGCACGGCGTCGTGTCGGGCGTCGGCGGCTACGGCAACTCCCTGGGTCTGCCGAACATCGGCGGCGAGCTCGTGTTCGACTCCTCCTACCAGGGCAACCCGCTCGTCAACGCGCTGTGCATCGGCGTGCTGCGTCACGAGGACATCCACCTCGCCAACGCCTCGGGCGTCGGCAACAAGGTCGTCCTGTTCGGTGCGCGCACGGGCGGCGACGGCATCGGTGGCGCCTCGATCCTCGCGTCCGAGACGTTCGAGGACGGCGTCCCCGCCAAGCGCCCCTCGGTCCAGGTGGGCGACCCCTTCATGGAGAAGGTCCTCATCGAGTGCTGCCTCGAGCTCTACGCGGCACGCGTCGTCGAGGGCATCCAGGACCTCGGTGCGGCCGGCATCTCGTGCGCCACCTCGGAGCTCGCGTCCAACGGTGACGGCGGCATGCACGTCGAGCTCGACTCGGTCCTGCTGCGCGACCCGTCGCTCAACGCGGGCGAGATCCTCATGTCGGAGTCGCAGGAGCGCATGATGGCGGTCGTCGCGCCCGACAAGCTCGACGAGTTCCTCGCCATCACGAGCAAGTGGGACGTCGAGACGTCCGTCATCGGCGAGGTCACCGGCACCGGGCGCCTCACGATCGACCACCAGGGCGAGCGCATCGTGGACGTCGACCCCAGGTCGGTGGCGCACGAGGGTCCCACGTACCACCGCCCCTACGCGCGCCCCACGTGGATGGACGGTCTCAACGCCGACAGCATCTCGACGGGTGAGGGCGCCGCGCGGTTCGCACGTCCCGAGACGGCCGACGAGCTCCGCGCGACCGCGCTGCGCCTGCTCGGCTCGCCCAACCTCGCCTCGAAGGAGTGGGTCACCAACCAGTACGACCGCTTCGTCCAGGGCAACACGGCCCTCGCCCAGCCCGACGACGGCGGCGTCATCCGCGTCGACGAGTCCACGGGCCTCGGGGTTGCCCTCGCGACCGACGCCAACGGCCGCTACGCGAAGCTCGACCCGCGCACGGGTGCCCAGCTCGCGCTCGCCGAGGCGTACCGCAACGTCGCCACGACCGGCGCCCGCCCGCTCGCCATCACCGACTGCCTCAACTTCGGCTCCCCCGAGGACCCCGACTCCATGTGGCAGCTCGTCGAGGCCATCGAAGGCCTGGCCGACGCGTGCCAGACCCTCGGGGTTCCCGTCACGGGCGGCAACGTCTCGCTCTACAACGGCACGGGAGAGCCCGGGCAGATCGACTCGTCGATCCACCCGACGCCCGTCGTCGGCGTCCTGGGCGTGCTCGACGACGTCGCGCACGCCACCGGGTCCGGCTGGCGCGAGGCCGGGGAGGCCATCTACCTCCTCGGCACGACCCGCCCCGAGCTCGACGGCTCCGCCTGGGCCGACGTCGTCCACCAGCACCTCGGCGGCGTGCCCCCGCAGGTCGACCTCGCGGCCGAGCGCGCCCTGGCCGAGGTGCTCGTCAACGCCAGCCGTGACGACCTGGTCTCCGCCGCGCACGACCTCTCCGAGGGCGGCCTGGTCCAGGGCCTCCTCGAGGCGTCGCTGCGCTTCGGCACCGGCGCCAAGGTCTCGATCGACGCCCTCGCCGCGCGCGACGGCGTCACCCCGTTCGAGGCCCTGTTCTCCGAGTCGACGGCCCGCGCGCTCGTCGCCGTGCCGCGCGGCGAGGAGACCAAGCTGGTCGACGCGTGCGTCGCGCGCGGCGTGCCCGTCCTCAAGATCGGCGAGACCGGCACCGAGCCCGCCGAGGTCACCGAGACCGGGGAGTCGCTCGAGGTCGAGGGCATCTTCACGATCCCGCTGAGCGAGGCCGACCAGGTGTTCCGTGCGACGCTGCCGGGGATCTTCGGCTGATTCGTCGCTGAGCCGCCGACGGGGCGGGGCGCGCGAGGTCTTCCTCCGCGCCCCGCCCCGTCGGCGTTCACAGGATCCCTCCGCGGGCTGCACCGGGTCTGCCCGCCGCCCGTGACCGACCGGCCCAGAACGGCCCTAACCGGTCGATAGGGTCGCTGCATGACAGGGGACAGCAGCACCATGGGGGAGATCGGCGCCTCGGAGGCCGAGCCACCGGCCACCCCGCCCGACGTCGCCTCCACCTCGACCCGCCGCAAGCGCCCGGGTGGGCGCGCCGTCGGGCTGGGGCTGTGGGTCCTGGGCGGGGTGGTCCTGGCCATGACGCTCGTGCGCGCCGTCCCGTACGACGGCGTCACGCCCCTCGCGCAGGTCGTCGGCGTCACGCCGTGGGTCGTCCCGCTCGCGCTGCTGGTGGCTGCGGCGGCCTTGGTCCTGCGGCGCCGGCTGCTCGCGATCCTGTGCGGGGTCGCGCTCGTGGCGCAGATCGCGTGGGTCGCGCCGTTCTTCGTGCCCGGGCGCGGCATCGAGGCGGGTGCCCAGGGAACGCTGCGGGTGCTGACGGTCAACGCGTACTTCGGGCAGGCCGACGCCGCCGCCGTGGTGCGGATGGTCCACGAGCAGGACGCGGACGTGCTCGCGGTCGTCGAGCTCACGGCCGCCTTCCACGACCGTCTCGAGGCCGCGGGCATCGAGGCGGTCATGCCGCACCACGTCGACGCCAAGGTGGGCACGGGCTCGCCCGGGAGCGGCCTGTGGAGCAGGACCGCGCTGACCGACCCCGACACGAGCGAGTGGAGCACGTTCGCCATGCCCGCAGCCACCGTCGACGTGGACGGCACGCCCGTGCGCGTGACCGCAGTCCACCCCGTCCCTCCGCTGCCCGAGATCACGGGCGTGTGGCACCAGGAGATGGCCGACCTCGCCCGGCGCGCGCACGACGACCCCCTGCCTCAGGTGCTGCTGGGCGACTTCAACGCGACGTACGACCACGCGTCGTTCCGCGCCGTCCTGGGCGACCGCTTCCACGACGCGACACGCACGGCCGGGCACGGCCTGAACCTGTCGTGGCCCGTGGGGGAGCGGGTCCCCACGTTCCTCGACCTCGACCACGTCGTGGTCGACGCGGGCATGCGGGTCGACGACCTCGACTCGCTCGTCGTTCCCGGCTCGGACCACCGGGCGCTCGCGGTCACGGTCCAGGTGGCACTGTGAGCGCGCCCGTCCTGACCGAGGAGCGCCCGCCGTCGAGGGCGCGGCGAGCGGGCGCCGTCGCGTGGACGGTCGTCCTGTCGTTGTGCCTGGTGGGGGTGGGGGCGCTCACGCTCGCGCGCACCCTGGGGTTCGACGGCGTCACGCCCTTCGCGCAGCTCGTGTCCCTCACGCCGTGGGTCGCCCTCGCGGCGCTCGTGGTGCTGTTGCTCTCGCTGAGCCGGCGGCGCTGGGTGCTCAGCGCGGTCGCGGGGGTGCTGGTCGTCGCGCACGCGGTGTGGCTCGTGCCGTTCTTCGTCCCTGGCCCCGGGATCGAGCCGGGCGCGGACGGGACGCTGCGCGTCATGGCGACGAACGCCCTCTACGGGCGGGCGGACGCCCGGGCGGTGGTCGAGGCCGTGCGCGAGGAGGAGGTCGAGCTGCTGAGCGTCGTCGAGCTGACCGACGACTTCGAGACCGCTCTCGTGGCCGCCGGGATCGAGGACGTGCTGCCGTACGCGTGGACGAGGACCCACCCGACCGAGGGGGCTGCGGGCAGCGGCCTGTGGAGCGCGACCCCGTTGACCGACCCTCGCGACGGCGTGGCGAGCCGGTTCCACCAGCCGAGCGCCGTCGTCGGGGTGGACGGGACGTCCGTGCGGGTGACGGCCGTGCACTCGCACCCACCCACTCCCGGCGAGGTCGACCTGTGGACGGACGACCTCGCGCTGCTGGGCGACGCGGCGCACGCAGACCCCACGTCGCAGATCCTGCTCGGCGACTTCAACGCGACCTCCGACCACTCGGCCTTCCGCGACCTGCTCGGGGACCGGTTCGCCGACGCGACCCGGCTCGCAGGGGACGGCCTGAACCTGTCGTGGCCCGCCGACCGCCGCTACCCGCCGCTCGTGGACCTCGACCATGTGGTCGTCGACGCCGGTATGCGGGTCGACGACGTCGGGCCCGTCGCGATCCCGGGCACCGATCACCTGGCGATCCTGGCGACGGTGCAGGTCAGGCCCTAGGTTGGTGGCATGAGCGACGACGACACCGCCACCACGTACGAGGCTCGGCTGCGCGACCTCCTCGAGCACCGCATGGACTCGGGCCGCGTCCTGGCCGAGCGGGCCGAGCAGGTCGCGGCAGCCAAGACAGCGCTCGAGGAGGCCGAGCGCGAGTACGCCACGGCGTTCTCCGACGCGCTCGCCGCGGGCTGGACCGAGGCCGAGCTGCGCAAGGTCTTCAAGTCCCTCGGCGTCCCGGTGCCGACGCGCCCGCGCCGCAGCAAGAGCACGGGCGTCAAGGCGCAGCCGCCGGTGCCCAAGCCGCCCGTCGTGACGGCGCTGGCCCGCCGCCACGACGACACCGAGGTCATCGACGTCATCACGGCCTGAGCGCCGCGCACCTGCGACCCCCGGCTACGCTGTCGCGGACCCCGGCCTACGTGAGGATGCCCTGATGGCGCTGTTCGGCTCGCTGTTCCGCAAGAAGTCCGACCCGTCCACGTGGGACGAGCTGTGGACGGTGCTCGCTCCGTACGGCGGGCGCGTGACGCCGTCGAGCACGCAGGCCTGGCTCCGGGCCGCGGCCACCATGGACCCCAAGGTGCTCGCGAAGGCCAAGGACCAGCTCGAGCGGGCCTACGACCTGCTCGACACCGAGGCCGCCGCGCGCTTCGCGGGCGAGATCCCGTTCACCGGGCCCGACCGGCCGTTCGCGCGCCGCCGCTTCCTGCGGACCGTCGACGCCGTGATCGTTGCCGGCCCCGACGCCGTCGCGCGCGTCGTGGGCGACCCGTCGTACCTGCGGTCGTACGACTCGTCGCCTGCCGTCGCGCCGTACGAGACGCCCGACCCCGAGGGATACCTCGCCGACCGGTGGGACGTCGAGAGGTGGAAGGACCCGCTGAACCGCATGATCTGGAAGGACGTGCTCGTGAGCCTGAGCACGCGGCGCGAGAAGGCCTGGCCGAGCCTCGCGAACGACTCCGCCGCCCAGATGTTCCACCTCGACCCCGAGTACGGGTGGGTCGACGTCGACGCGTCGTCGATCTCCGCAGAGCTGGGCGCACCTGTCGAGGCCCGCGACGGGTGGACCGGAGCCGGCATCGAGGCGAGCAAGCGGCTCTACGCGGCCCTCGGGAGCCCCCTCGAACGACCTGACGTGCTGGGGCTCGTCGCGGTCGTCGTGCTGTCGCAGGCCGAGTGGGACAGCGAGGTCGAGGACGGGGACGAGGACGACGTGCGCGAGGGCGTCCTGAACGTCGGGATCGACAGGTCCGCGACCGAGCTCGACATCGCGCTCTCGGACGCGGAGTGCGCGATCACGGACCAGTCCGAGCGGGTCGCGCTGCTGGTCCGCCGTGCCGCACACGCGCTCCTGGCGTTCGACCTGCCGTTCACCGGGGCGCAGGCCGCGGCGCTCGGGGAGCTCGCAGGCCCGCGGGAGAGCGTGAGTCGCTGAGACGGAGTCCGCGGGTGGTCGGCGCGAGATCGGCGACGGGCTCGTGCCGAGACCCCGCGTCACGCCTCCCGAAACCCCGATCCTCGCTCGGCGAGCTCCTCGCCCAGGATGCGGATCGCCTTCGGCCCGACGCCGTGGATCGTGAGCAGCTCCTGGGCGGTCGCGCGCGTGAGGTCCTCGTAGTGCGTGTACCCGTGGTGGGCGAGCTCGCGCGTCGCGACCTTGCCGATGCGCGGCGTGAGGTCGCTGGGCGGGACGGCAGCGCGGTCGTCGGTCATGGCAGGGTCCTCTCGGGCGGCCCGTGAGCGGGCGTGGACACCCAGCATCACCGAGGGACGGTCTCGCTCGCGACCCCGGCCGGTGCCGCGGGCTCCACCGCCACCGCCACCGGCACCGGCCGCGGCCACGGCGCCCACACGGGCACGTACCGCCAGAACACCGCCCCGCCCGCGACCGACGTCGCGCCGACGACGAGCGCGGCGACCCCCAGCGGCGCGACGAGGGCGGTGCCCGCGACGACGAGCGGACCCGCGAAGGCCCCCGCGTCGTGCAGGAGCCGCCACGCCCCGAAGAACTCGGCACGCTGCGCGGGCGGTGCGACGTCGGCGCCGAGCGTCATGATGACGCCGTTGCTCAGCCCGTTCCCGAAGCCGAGCACCAGGGCCACCACCGCCAGGGACGCGATGCCGCCCGCCCACGGCAGCGTGAGGTAGCCCGCCGCCAGGACCGCGAGCGACGGGACGGCGAGGGCGCGCCGACCGAACCGGTCCATGAGGTACCCCGCGGGGATCGACACGAGCACGTCGAGCGCGGCGCTGGCCCCGAAGACCAGGCTCGTCGTCGCGGCGTCGACGCCCAGGAGGTCGGCCCACAGGGGCAGGAGCACGGTGCGGGCCGTCCGCGAGAGTCCCATGAGCGCGGCCCCGAGGCCGAGCGTGCGCAGCAGCCGGCGGTGCTCGACGAGCACGCGCCACAGCCCCGCCTTCCGGGCGGCCACGTCGCCGGGTGCGGCGCGTGCGCGAGGCGAGCGTCCGACGTCGGGCACGCGGCCCATGAGGACCGCCGTGACGCACACCGCGACGAGCTGCACCGCGAACCCTCCGCGCGTGCCGACGGCCAGGATCGCGGCCGCCCCGAGGATCGGGCCGACGAAGAACCCGACCCGCATCATGGCCGCGACGCTCGACATGACGCGAGCGCGGCGCGCGAACGGCACGGCCTCTGCCAGGTACGTCTGGCGGGCGAGACCCCACACGGCCTGCGAGAGGCCCGCGAGGAACACGCCGACCGCGAGCGAGACGACCGACCACGAGACCAGGCAGAGCGCGACGCCGCCCACGGCCAGCACGCTCGCCCCCACGATCGAGCGCCGTTCCCCGAACCGGGACACGAGCCGCCCGGCGGGCAGGTCGCCGACGAGCTGGCCCAGCGCGGCGAGCGCCACGACCAGGCCTGCGACGCCGAGCGACGCGCCGTGCTCGCGCGCCGCGAGCGCGACGACCGGTGCGGCCGCGCCCTGGGCGACACCCCAGACCCCGGCGGGCACGTGGACGGTCCACGCCAACCTGACCGGCGGGGAGCCCGTGCCCGCGCTCACGCCAGGACCGGCTCCGTGGTCCGGGCCCCCTCCTGCCCGACGGCGCCGCTCGCCTCGTCCGTGTCGCCCGCCTCGGGGAGCGCGTCCGCCGCGTGCGTCGCGTACCGGCTCTCGGGGCGCGCGAGGCCGAGGTGGTCGCGCAGCGTCGTGCCCTCGTACTCCGTACGGAACAGGCCGCGCTCGCGCAGGATCGGGACGACGTGGTCGGCGAAGTCGTCGAGCCCGCCCGGCAGGTAGGGCGGCATGACGTTGAACCCGTCGGCGGCGCCCTGCGTGAACCACTCCTCGATCGTGTCGGCGACCTGCTCGGGCGTGCCCGCGACGACGCGGTGGCCGCGCGCCCCGGCGAGGCGGTGGAGCAGGCCGCGGACCGTGGGCTGCTCGCGCTCGACGATGCCTGCGACGACCTGGAGGCGGCTGCGCGAGTTGTCGGTCACGTCGCCCGCGTCCGCGAAGAGCTCGGCCGGCACGGGGCCGTCGAGCTGCGCGTGGTCGAGCCTGACCCCGGTGAGCTTCTCGAGCTGGCGCAGGCCGTACTCGGGGACGGTGAGCTCGTTGAACTCGCGCTCCAGTGCCTTGGCCTCGTCCTCGGTGGACCCGATGAACGGGCTGATGCCGGGCAGGATCTTGACCGCGTCGCGCGACCGGCCCAAGGCCTCGGCCCCCGCCTTGATGTCGGCGTAGAACGCTTGCGCGTCGGACAGGCGTTGGTGCGCCGTGAAGATCGCCTCGGCGTAGCGGCTCGCGAACGCGCGTCCCTCGTTCGACGCGCCCGCCTGGACCAGGACGGGGTGGCCCTGCGGCGAGCGGGCGGCGTTGAACGCACCCTCGACGCGCAGGTGCTCGCCGCGGAAGGCCGCGTCGTGGATCTTCGCGGGGTCGGCGTAGCGGCCCGAGGCGCGGTCGATCAGGACAGCGTCGTCCTCCCAGCTGTCCCAGAGCCGGGTGGTGACCTCGACGAACTCGGCGGCTCGCGCATACCGCTCGACGTGGTCCGGGTGGGAGTCCAGGCCGAAGTTGCGGGCCGCGTCCTCGCTCGCCGTCGTGACGATGTTCCACCCGGCGCGCCCGTTGCTCAGGTGGTCGAGCGTCGAGAAGAGCCGCGCCAGGTTGTACGGGTCGTAGAACGTGGTCGACGCGGTCGCGATCAGGCCGATCCGCGTCGTCGCGGCCGCGATCGACGCGAGCGTCAGGATCGGTTCGAGCCTGCCCACGCTGTTGAACTCGACGCCGTCGTGCAGGACGGGGCCGTCCGCGAAGAAGACCGCGTCGAACCTCGCGGCCTCGGCCGTGCGGGCGAGGTCGGTGTAGAAGTCGGCCGTGAAGATGCGCTCGGGCTGGGTGTCCGGGTGGCGCCAGGCCGCCTCGTGGTGGCCGGCGGGGTGGATGAACAGGTTCAGGCTGAGCCGGCGGGCCGGTGCGTGCTCGGTCATGGTGCGTCCTCGGGTCGTGGGATGGGTCGGGAGACGGTTCGTGCGGGGGCCGGGTCGCTCACTGGCGATCCGTTCACGTCGTGCGCCAGCGCGAGAAGTGACGTTCGAGGCTCACGAGCACCGCGTTGATCGAGACCCCGACGAGCGAGATCGCGATGATCCCGGCGTACATGTTCGTGATCTGGAAGTTGAACTGGGCGTAGGTGATGAGGTACCCGAGCCCGGCCTTGGCGCCGACCATCTCGGCCGCGATGAGCACGAGGATCGAGCTCGTCCCGGCCATGCGGATACCCGTGAAGATCGTCGGGACGGCGGCCGGCAGCACGACCTTCTGGAACAGCCGGAGGGGCGGCAGCCCGAGCGACCGGGCCGACTTCACGAGCAGCGGGTCCACGGTCCGGACCCCGGCGATCGTGTTGAGGAGGATCGGGAAGAAGCACGCGTAGACGACGAGCGTGATCTTCGACGTCTCGCCGATCCCCAGGACGAGGATGAACACGGGCAGGAGAGCGAGGGCAGCGGTGTTGCGGAACAGCTCGAGGAAGGGGCCGAGGAACTGGGCGACGCTCGCCCACCACCCGATCGCGATGCCCAGCGGGATCGCGAGCAGGACCGCGATCGCGAAGCCCGTGCCGGCCCGCGTCAGGCTCGTCCCGACGTGCTTGCCCAGCTCGCCGCTCGTGAGCAGCTCCCAGAAGGACTCGAGCACCGCGCTGAGCGGCGGCAGGAAGACCTTGTCGACCAGCCCGACGCGCGGCGCGACCTCCCAGATCACCAGGAACAGCACGATCGCTGCCGAGGCCCGCAGGACGTGTACCCCGACGCCGCGCAGGCGGGCACCGACGGACGGCGTCGGGTCCTGGTCGGCCGTGAGCACCTGACGGCGTCCGAGCGTGGGCGGGTCGGCGAACGCGACGGTGTCCGCCGCAGGGCGGGCCAGCGGCTCGCCCCGCGCGGGGGCGTGCGGGGTCACGGTGCTAGACATGGGCGTCCTCCTTCTGTGTGTGGAGCGCGCTCCACACCTCGTGCCGGTACCGGCCGAAGCGCGCCGAGGAGCGGACGTCGTCGTGCTCGCCGTCGCCGCCGCCAGGGTCCGCGGCCCCCGCGAGGTCCACGTCGATCACGGTCTGCAACCGGCCCGGGCGCGGCGTCATGACCGCGACGCGCTGCCCCAGGTACACCGACTCCTCGATGCCGTGCGTGATGAAGACGATCGTCTTGCCCGTCGCGCGCCAGATCCGCAGGAGCTCGTCCTGGAGGGACTCGCGCGTCTGGGCGTCGAGAGCCGCGAAGGGCTCGTCCATGAGGAGGACCTCGGGGTCGAACGCGAGGCTCCGCGCGATCGCCACTCGTTGCTTCATGCCGCCCGACAGCTCGTGCGGGTAGCGGTCCGCGAACGCCGTGAGGCCCACGAGGTCCAGGTATTCGTCCGCGACCCGGGCCCGGGCGCCGCGCGCGACGCCCTTGGCCTCCAGCCCGAGCTCGACGTTCGCGCGGGCCGAGCGCCAGGGGAGCAGCGCGTACTGCTGGAAGACCACGCCCCGGTCGAGACCCGGCCCCGTGACGGGCGAGTCGTCCAGGAGGATGCGGCCCGACGTCGGCTCGGTGAGCCCGCCGAGCAGGTCCAGCAGCGTCGACTTGCCGCAGCCCGAGGGCCCGACGACCGTCAGGAACTCGCCCGCGCGGACGTCGAGCGTGAAGTCCTCGACGGCCGTGAACCGCTTGCGTGCCCCGCGGCCCGCGGCCGCGTCGCGCACGATGAACTCCTTGTGCACGTGCTCGAGGCGGAGCTTGGGGGTCGACCCCGGGACGTCCGCCGCCTCCGTGGAACCCGTCGCGCTGGGCCGGGTCGTCGTGACCGTCACCGTGCCGCTCACGGCGCGCCCTCGACGGGCTCGCCGTCGGGGCCCGCGTCCTTCGCGTAGGTCCCGTTCGCGTAGGGGTTGTGCTCGTTGGTGTAGATGTCGGAGGGGGAGAACTGGCCCTTCTCGAGCTCACCCTCGCGCACGAGCCAGTCGATCCACGTCGCGATCTCCTCCTTGGCGATCACGCCGCCGGGGGCCGTGATGCTCGCGGACTTCCAGTAGGGGACCAGCTCGGTGCTCTCGCCGCGCCCGCGCCCCTCGATGATCGACGTGTACCGCGCGCGCACCTCCTCGACCGGGGTGACCTGCGCCCACCGGATCGCGCGCGCCGTGCCCTGCACGAAGTCCTCCACGACCTCGGGGTTCTTCGCGATGTACTCGTCGCGGAAGATGTACGTCCCGTAGGAGAAGTTCCCGTAGAGCGACGTCTCGCTGAAGAGCTGCGTGATCCCGCCGCGCTCCAGAGCCTTGTCCTGGAAGACGCGCGAGAGCCCGACCACGTCGACCTGCCCCTCGCGCAGCACCTGCTCGGCGTTCACGGGAGGCACGACGACGAGCTCGACCTGGTCGATCTCCTCGGGGCTCAGCCCGCCGCGCGAGAGCCACTCGCGGATGAGGAACTCGCTCTGTGCGCCCAGCGTGTTGACGCCGATCGACCTCCCGACCAGGTCCCGGGGCTCGGTGATCGGGCTGCCCTCGACCGTGTAGAAGCCGCCGTAGGACAGCTCGTCCGAGCCGTAGTAGGAGATGACGGACGTGATGGGAGAGCCCGACGCCTTGAGCTTGACGATCGCGCCGTTGAACGCGCCGCCGAAGTCGGTCGAGCCCGTCGCGGCGGCCTGGATGCTCTGCGGGCCGCCCGTCGAGTCTCCGACCCACTCGAGCTCGACCTTCTCGTAGTAGCCGAGGTCCGCCGCGAGCTCGGGGAACGTCACCTGCCCGACCGAGCCGTCGTAGCGCAGCACGGCCCGGCCGGACTCGCCGACCGTGGCCTCCTCGGCGCTCGCGGCCGAGCACGCCACGAGCGTCACGGCGAGGCCCGCGGTCAGTGCGGCCCGGACGGCGGTGCGGACGGCGGTGCGGGCCGGGTGGAGGGCGTGGGGTCTGAGGGTGCGGGGCATGGGAGCTCCAGGGAGTCGGGTACGGGTGCCCTGCCGTCCGCGAGTACGCCGACGGCAGGGTGGGAAGGGTGGTCTCTCGGTCCGCCGGTGCGCGAGGTGTGCGACGGCGGGAGCGGGACGGTGAGCGCGCGAGGAGAGCGGAGCCGGTCGTCGACGCGAGCGACGGCCGGGGTGGGGCGGGGCTATCGACAGAGACAGCCGGCGACGCGACGCAGGTCGACGGCGCGACGCACCACGAGGCGCACGGGTGTCCCGGCGTGCTCGTGGAGGCTGACGTCGAAGCGCATGGCGGCGATCCTGGCGGCAGCCGCCGGGACGGCACAAGGCCCCATCCGGTCCCCGAGACGATGTTTCGCCCGGTTCCTCCGGGTTAACCGGCTCAACCGGGTTGGCGGCGCCCGACGGTGCTGCGTGCGAGGTACGCGAGAACGGGCCGTGCGTCCTGACTCGTGGCGACGAGGGTCCTAGAAGCGTGCGCCGACGATGTGGGTGTTGTGGTACTCCACCGAAGACTCCGCAAGGCGATGGCCGCTCGCTTGACGAAGTGAGGCGACATCGAGAGCGATGGCCCCGTAGTCACAGAGTGCATGGTGGTTTGGGCAGAGAACGAGGATGTTCTCCGCTGTGTCGGGTCCATGATGTGGTGCCCCAAGGGGCACCACGTGGTGGGCCTCTGAGTAGGTCCTTGCGCTTGAGAGTCGGAGTGCCAGGCCGCAGAGCTGGCACTGGTCCCGGTGGAGAAGCTTGAGCTGACGCGCTAGCTCCGTATCGCGCAAGACTCTGTAGATGAGTTGTGGTGTCCGTCCGGGCGCCTCGGACCCGGCGTCCTTGTCGATCGCGTCGGGTGTCGATATGGCAAGACTGCGCAGTCCCCACACTCCGGCCCCTAGTCCGGAGACCGAGAAGAACAGGTCCTGCGCACCGCGATACCCGGCCGAGTCGGACGAGCGGTCCTGGATGTTGCGACGGATGATGTCGCGCCACGACTCGGGAAGCGTTGGGCGCAGTGGGCCGACCGCACTGTAGATGTCGCTGAGCGTGCCGGTGCCCCCCAGTGCCCGCAGACCGTCGACGATGTCCTCGGTCCACGTTGCCATGTCGTCATCCTGGCACAAGTGTTCGACAATCCCGGTCACAGAAGGGACGCGAGATCCGTGCCTAGGGCTGGGGACGGGATGTCCGCTACGCGAGCGCCCTGACCGCCTCGATCGTGTCCGCCTCGTCGGCGGTCTTGTCGTCGCGATAGCGCAGCACGCGCGCGAACCGCAGCGCGAGCCCGCCGGGGTAGCGCGTGGACCGTTGGAGCCCGTCGAACGCAATCTCGACGACCTGCTCGGGCCGCAGGTGCACGACGTAGTCGGTCCGCGAGGTCTCGAGCGCGAGGAACCGCTCGGTCTGCCAGCGCAGCATCTCGTCGGTCATGCCCTTGAACGTCTTGCCGAGCATCACGAACCCGCCCTGGGGGTCGCGGGCGCCCAGGTGGATGTTGGACAGCAGCCCCGTCCGGCGCCCCGACCCCCACTCGACCGCGAGCACCACGAGGTCGAGCGTGTGCCGCGGCTTGACCTTGACCCACCCGGCGCCGCGGCGCCCTGCTGCGTAGGGCGCGTCGAGCGACTTCACGACCACGCCCTCCTGCCCCTCGCGCACGGCCTCGGCGAAGAACTCCTCGGCAGCGCCGGGAGAAGAGGTCGCCAGGCGACGGACCGTGAACGACCCGGCGACGCGGTCGAGCACGTCGAGCCGCTCGTGCAGCGGGGCGTCGATCAGGTCGTCGCCGTCGGCGTGCAGCACGTCGAAGAAGTACGGGCGGAGCGCGAGCGCCCCCGCGAGCGCGGTCTCGTCCGCTCCGCTCGCTGCGGGGGCGTCGCGTGTGGCCGACCGGGCGGCCGTCTCCTGGAAGGGCCGGGCCACCCCGTCCGGCCCGACGACGAGGGCCTCGCCGTCGAGCACGAACCGCTCCGAGGCCAGGGCTCGCGCATCCGCGACGATCTCCGGGACGCGCGAGGTGATGTCGTCGAGCGAGCGCGTGAACACCCGCACCTCGTCGCCGTCCCGATGGACCTGGATGCGGATGCCGTCGAGCTTCACGTCGACCGACAACCGGTGTCCCGGGTCGTCCGCCGCGGGCGGGACACCGAGCTTGTCGAACGCCGCCGCCACGTCCGGGGCCGACTGCGCGAGCATGGGCCGCACGGGGCGACCCACCTCGAGGCCGAACCCGGCCAGGGCGGCGAGCGCCGCCGTCGGGCCGGGGGCTTCGAGGGCCGTGCGCGCGACCGGACCCGTCGCGCCGCGCAGCATGACCGCACGACGCACCGCGTCGACCGGGACGCCCGCAGCCTCCGCGACCGCGTCCACGACCAGGGCGTCGAGCGCGCCCTGCCGCAGGTCGCCCGCGACCAGGCCGCGCAGGAACGACTGCTCGCGCTCGGTCGCCGCCGCGAACAGCGCCGTGGCCGCCGCGGACCGGGCGGTGTCCGAGCCGGGACCCGAGAGCGCCGCCATCTCCTCGAACGTCGCGTCGACCGCCTCGACCGTGAGCGTCGGGGAATCGGCGGGCGGGGGCAGCGAGCGCAACGACGCCCAGCCGAGCCCCGTGCGCCGCTGCCGCAGCTCGCCCGCGAGGTAGGACACGACGATCTCGACGTCGTCACCGGGCCGGCCTGCCTCCCTGTCCGGTGCAGCCCGACGCAGCAGGTCGGCCAACGCCGCACGTTTGGCGAGGCGCGAGCGGGTGGCGGCGACGGCGTCGGACGTGGCGGCGACCTCGGCGAGCAGCATGTCTCATCCTCGCGCCACCCCGCCCGGCCCGCTCGGCCAGCCCGACGGCGGCGCCCGGCCCTGCGGACCTCCTCGCCCCCGGGCTACGCTGCCCAGACCGTCGACGAAGGAGTGGGACGTGGAGATCGCGGGCAAGGTCGCGCTGGTGACCGGAGGGGCCTCGGGCCTGGGGCGGGCGACCGTCGAGGAGCTGGTCGGCGCCGGGGCGCGCGTCGTGGTCGCGGACCTGGCGGGCTCTCCCGGTCAGGCGCTCGCGGACGCCCTGGGCGATGCGGTCCGGTTCGTGCCGACCGACGTGACGAACGAGGACGACGTGTCCCGGGCGCTCGACGCCGCCGCCGACCTGGGCGGGCTGCACGTCGCGGTGAGCTGCGCGGGGATCGTGCTCGCGCGGCGCGTGCTCGGCAAGGGCGGCGTGCACGACCTCGCGTCGTTCCAGAAGGTCGTGACCGTGAACCTGGTCGGGACGTTCAACGTCGCGCGGCTCGCGGCCGAGCGCATGGTCGCGCTGGACGGCGACCCGCGCGGCGAGGTCCCCGAGGAGCGCGGCGTGATCGTGAACACCGCCTCCGTCGCGGCGTTCGACGGCCAGGTGGGCCAGGCCGCCTACGCGGCGTCGAAGGGCGCCGTCGCCGCGATGACGCTGCCGCTCGCGCGCGACCTCGCGGACAGACGCATCCGGGTCATGACGATCGCGCCCGGCATCTTCAGCACGCCCATGATGGCGTCCTTGCCGCCCGAGGCCCAGGAGTCGCTCGCGGCCCAGGTGCCGCACCCGCGCCGCCTCGGCCGCCCCGAGGAGTTCGCGCACCTGGTGCGCGCGATCGTCGAGAACCCCATGCTCAACGGCGAGGTGATCCGCCTCGACGGCGGTATCCGGATGGCGCCGCGCTGACCGTGGTGTCCGATTCGGACCGGTTCGAGTCTCAATCTCTACTGATTCGGTCCAGAATGCGGACGGTTGGCCCAAGTCGTTGACACGCCCGGTGCCCAGGCATACATTCCGGGCCATCGGCAGACACCCCGTCCGCCGCACCCACGCACCGACGACCGGAGGAGGACCCGTGGACACCAGCGTCACGCTCGCCGCGTCCCCCGCCGGTCCCGCACGTCGAACGTGTTGTTCCCCCGGGCGCCCCGTCGTCCCGGGCCGCGTCTGTTGTTGAGCCTGCGCTCCTCCTGACGCCTCCCGAGCCGCACCGGCTCGTCCCTGAACCGCCCCGCCCGTGAACGGGTCGCCGCGGCATGCCGATCTGCGGCGAGCCACGCCACCCGCCACCGCGCCCGGCGGTCCACCCGCTGCACCCCAGTTCTCGCGACCCGTCGCGGCCGCCCGCCGACCCCTGCGGCGGCGGCCGAGCGACCCCGCACCCGACCTCCCGGAGTGGAACGACCCATGCCTGACTCGAACCTGACGCCGCTGTTCGCCCCCACCGCCCAGCCCGACGAGCAGTCCGCGTCCCGGTCCGTCGAGGACGACCTCGACGTGCTCGCCGGCATCGACGACCTGCTCGACGAGCGACCACGCCGCTCGGTGCACCTCGGCGTCGACCTGTCCGACGCCGGAGCGCGAGCGGGTGCGTGGCGGGCCGTGGGCTCGCAGTCGCCGCGCCTGTTCGACGCGCACCGGCTCCAGGAGCTCGTCGCGACCGCCGAGCGCGGCGTGCTCGACTTCGCGCTGTTCGACGACACGTTCTCGCTCCAGCCCACGCGCAACACGACGCTCCGCGGTCGGCTCGACGCGGCCCTCGTGGCCTCGCGCCTCGCCCCCCGCTCGACGGGGATCGGCCTCGTCGCGACCGTCGACACGACGCACACCGAGCCCTTCCACGTCTCCAAGGCGATCGCGACGATCGACCACGTGAGCTCGGGCCGCGCCGCGTGGCAGGTGGGCTGGTCGACGAGCGAGGCCGCCGCGGCGCTGTTCGGGCGCAAGGAGGTCCAGGGCACCGCGGACGCGGTCGCCGAGGCCGAGGAGGCGATCGAGGTCGTGAGCCGCCTCTGGGACAGCTGGGAGGACGACGCCGAGATCCGCGACGTCCCCTCGGGGCGGTTCATCGACCGCGACAAGGTGCACTACGTCGACTACGACGGCGTCCGGTTCGCCGTGAAGGGCCCTTCGATCACGCCCCGCTCGCCCCAGGCGCAGCCGCCGGTCGTGGTGCGCGGGGACTCCGTGGAGGCGCTGGCCCTCGCGGGCCGCCGCGCCGACGTCGTGCGGGTGCGGGCCACGACGCTCGACGCGGCCAAGGCGCTGCGCGACCAGGTGCGCGCCGCGGCCGCCGAGGCGGGCCGTGACCCCGACGAGCTGCGCGTCCTGGTCGACCTCTACGCCGTGATCGGGCAGGACCGGGCCAGCGCGCAGGCGCGGCTCGACCTGCTCGAAGGGCTCGAGGGCGTCACGTGGGACACCGACTCGCTCACGCACGTGGGCACGGCCCGCGACCTCGCGGAGGTCGTCGAGGAGTGGTTCGAGGCGGGCGCCGCGGACGGGTTCACGATCCGTCCGTCCTCGCTGCGCACGGACCTCGACGCGCTGGTCGACGGCGTCGTGCCGCTGCTCCAGGAGGCCCGCGTCTTCCGGTCGACCTACCCGGGCACGACCCTGCGGGACACCCTGGGGCTCGCACGCCCCGCCAACCGCTACGCCGCCGCGATCGCCTGAGGACCCGCCACCATGACGCACCCCACCCCCGCCTCGTCGGACCGCTCGCACGACGGCCGGCCCCGCAAGCAGATCCACCTGGGCGCCCACTTCCCGGGCGTCAACAACACGACCGTGTGGAGCGACCCGGCCTCGCGCAGCCAGATCGAGTTCAGCTCGTTCGAGCACCTCGCGCGCCGGGCCGAGGCCGCGAAGCTCGACTTCTTCTTCCTCGCCGAAGGCCTGCGGCTGCGCGAGCACAAGGGGCAGATCCACGACCTCGACGTCGTCGGCCGCCCCGACACGCTCCCGGTCCTGGCCGCGCTCGCCGCGGTCACCGATCGCCTGGGCCTCGCGGGCACGGTCAACACGACGTTCAACGAGCCCTACGAGCTGGCCCGCCAGTTCGCGACGCTCGACCTCCTGTCCGGGGGGCGTGCAGCCTGGAACCTGGTCACGAGCCCCGACGCCTTCACGGGAGCGAACTTCCGCCGCGGCGGCTTCCTGCCCTACGAGGAACGGTACGAGCGCGCGGGCGAGCTCGTCGCCCTGGCCCGGCAGCTGTGGGACTCGTGGGACGGCGAGGCCGTGGACGAGGACGAGCTCGTGCGGACGGGGTCCGTGCGTCCGTTCGCGCACCAGGGCAAGCACTTCGACGTGTCCGGCCGGTTCGAGACCCCGCGCGGGCCTCAGGGGCACCCCGTCCTGTTCCAGGCGGGCGACTCTGCCGACGGGCGCGACTTCGCGGCGGCGACGGCCGACGTCGTCTTCTCGGCGCACTCCGCGTTCGAGGACGGTCAGGCGTTCTACGCCGACGTGAAGTCCCGCCTCGCGGCCCACGGTCGCGACCGCGACTCGCTCAAGATCCTCCCCGCGACGGTCGTCGTCCTGGGGGACACGGCCGAGGAGGCCGCCGAGCGTGCGCGGGAGATCCGGCTCCAGCAGGTCCCGGGTCGGACGGCGATCGCGTTCCTCGAGCAGGTCTGGGGGCGGGACCTCACGGCGTACGACCCCGAGGGGCCGCTGCCCGACGTCGAGCCCGACCTCGACCACCTGAACATCACGCGCGGCCGCGTCCGGCACATCAAGGATCCGGCGCCCGTCGTCAAGGCGTGGCGCGAGAAGGCCGCAGCCAACGGCTGGTCCATCCGGGACCTCGTGATCGAGGTGTCCGGCCGCGGCGGGTTCGTCGGCACGGCCCAGCAGGTCGCCGACGACATCGACCGCCACGTGCAGGAGGACGCGTCGGACGGCTTCATCCTCGTGCCGCACCTGACGCCCACGGGCCTCGACGACGTGCTCGACCAGGTCGTGCCGCTGCTCCAGGAACGCGGCTCGTTCCGCACCGAGTACACGGGCACGACGCTCCGCGACCACCTCGGGCTCTCGCGCCCCGAGGTGGGTGCGGGGACCACCGCGAGCGCCGCGTCCGCCGCCCCGTCGCGCTGACCCGGCTCGACAGCCCGACCACCTGCCCGACCACCGCCCGACCACCAGCCCGACCACCGCCCGACCACCAGCCCCGAAGGAGCATCATGACGACGAGCACCACGTCCCCGGCAGGCGTCACCACGCGCGGCCGCCACACGGCGTCCGCACCCACGGGCACGCCCGTCGAGCCGTCCGGCGGCTCGGCGCCGAGTGCCGCCGCGGCCGTGTGGTCGGCGTGGCACGCCGAGCGCGAGCGCACCCTGCGCGAGCAGCACGGCTGGCTCACCCTCACGTCGCTGCACTGGGTCCCGGAGTCCCCGACGTCCTTCCCGGGCCTGCCCGGCGAGTGGTGGTCGGACGCGGACGGCGTGCACCTGCGCGCCGCGGCGGCCGACGCGATCGTCCCGGCCGGCGGCCAGGACGCGCTGCGCGGCACGCACGTCCAGGACGTCGCGGAGGGTGCGTCGACGTTCGTCGCGACCTTCGTGCCCGACGGCGCCGACCCGGCTTCTCCGGTCGCGGTCGAGCTCGTGCGGCGCACCGGGCGCTACGGGCTGCGCGTGCGTGACCCCCGGGCCCGCACCCGGGTCACGTTCGAGGGTGTCCCGACCTTCGCCTACGACCCGTCGTGGGTCCTCGACGCACCTGTCCGCTGGTACGACGAGCCGGTCGCGGAGGTCGTGGGCGGCGCGCAGCCCGGACTGGAGCACCACGTGCAGGTCGTGGGCGAGGTCGACGTCACGCGCGACGGCCTGACGACGACCCTGCGGCTCACGGGCACGCCGGGCGGTGGCGCGAGCCTGCTGTTCACCGACCCGGCCCCCGGCGTCGCAGACTGGCGTGTGCTGTTCGTCGACCGCGCCGCAGCCTCCGACAAGGCCGAGGCGACCGACGAGGTCGAGGTGTCCGAGGACGAGCGCGCGGCCGGGCAGGACGCCGCCCGGACGCTGCGGCTCGACCTGAACCGCACGCTCAACCTGCCCTACGCGTTCACCGACTTCGGCACGTGCCCGCGTCCGGTCGAGGGCAACGTCCTGCCGTTCTCGGTCGAGGCGGGGGAGAAGGTGCCGCGATGAGCGCGCCCACGACGGCGGTCACGATCCGCTCCGTGCACCTGCACGACCCTCTCGTGCGCCCGCTGCTCGACGAGCTCGCGCACGAGTACGCCTCGCGCTACCGCAGCCTCCTCGACGAGGACGACCTGCGCGCCGAGATGGAGCACTACCCGGCGGCCGACTTCGCGGCCCCGCACGGCGACCTCGTGCTGCTCCTCGCGGACGGCGAGCCGGTCGCGGGTGGTGCGTTCCGCCGTCGGGCAGAACCCGAGGTCGGCGAGCCCGCGCGCCGGACCCGGCCCGGCTCCGGGCCCCACGCGCAGGGTGCCACGCACTCCGACGACGGCGTCCCCCTCGTCGCGACCGCCGAGCTCAAGCGCATCTGGACCCACTCGGCCCACCGGCGGCGCGGGCTCGCCCGACAGGTCCTCGGCGAGCTCGAGCACCGCGCGGCCGAGCGAGGCTACCCCCGGATCTACCTGACGACCGGGCCGCGCCAGCCCGAGGCCGCAGGCCTGTACCTCAGCGCGGGATACACCCCGCTGTTCGACGTGACGCGCGACCCCGAGGAGATCGGCCCTCTGGCGTTCGAGAAGTGGCTCTGTCCGCACGTGTCAGAACCGGCGTGACCCCGAGGTCACGCTCGCTCTGACACGGCAGGTCCAGCCCACTCCCACCGCCCTTCTCCCACCGAGGTCCACCATGAGCACCCTCTCCCTCCCGCAGGACGAGTCGCGCCAGCTCGCCCCACCCCCCGGGTCCCTGCCCGACCCACCGGGCGCCACCGCCACCACCGACCGGTCCGTCGTCGACGGGCCCACCACTCCCGACGAGGCCACCCCGCGCTGGGAGGACCTCAAGGTCGTCCCCGCTCGACACCCGGGCCGGTGGGTCGCGACCGCGTTCGTCGCGGTCCTGCTCGCGATGGTCGTCAGCTCGCTCGTGACCAACCCCAAGTGGGAGTGGTCGGTCGTCGCGCAGTACCTGACGTGGCCCTCGGTCCTGGGCGGGCTGTGGGGGACCATCCGGTTGACGGCGGTCGCCGCGGTCATCGGGTTCGGGCTCGGGACGGTCCTCGCGCTCATGCGCCTGTCCCGGTCGCCGCTGCTCCAGGCCGTGTCGTCGGCGTACACGTGGGTGTTCCGCTCGGTGCCGCTGATCCTGCAGCTCCTGCTCTGGTACAACCTGGCCTACCTGTACCCGACGCTCTCGCTCGGCATCCCGTTCGGCCCCGGGTTCCTGGAGTTCGGGACGCTCGACGTGATCGACAAGTTCGGTGCCGCGATCCTGGGCCTGGGCCTGTCGCAGGCCGCCTACTCCTCGGAGATCGTGCGCGCCGGGATCCTCTCGGTCGACCAGGGCCAGCACGAGGCCGCGGCCTCCCTGGGCATCCCACGCTCGCGCCAGACGCTGCGCATCGTGCTGCCGCAGGCCATGCGGACCATCGTGCCGACGTCGGTCAACGAGATCATCGGCCTCGTCAAGGGGACCTCGGTCGTGTACGTCCTCGCGTACGGCGAGCTGTTCTACACGATCGGCGTCATCTACGGCCGCAACCAGCGCGTTGTCCCGCTGCTCATGGTCGCGGCCATCTGGTACCTCATCATCACGACGGTCCTGACGATCGCGCAGTACTACGTCGAGCGGCACTACGCCAAGGGCGCCGTCCGCACGCTGCCCCCGACCCCGGTCCAGCGTGTCCGGTGGACGCTCCAGGTCGCGTGGTCCCGGATCACCGGACGCCCCGCGCCCGCCCACCTGCCCCCCGCCTACGCGGCGCGCGCCGCCGTCGGGCGCGGTCACCTGACCCGCACCGGGGCGACCGACCGCCACCCCGGAGGTGCCGCATGACCGCCACGACCACCCGTCCCGCGGCCGAACCGGCCAGCCCGGCCGCGACGCCCCTGGGCCTCGTCGAGGTCCGCGGCGTCCACAAGTCCTACGGCACGCTCGAGGTGCTCGCGGGCATCGACCTCGTGGTCCGCCCGGGCGAGGTGAACGTGATCCTCGGCCCGTCCGGCTCGGGGAAGTCGACGCTGCTGCGCGTCATCAACCACCTGGAGAAGGTCGACCGCGGGTTCGTCGCGGTCGACGGCGACCTCATCGGGTACTCCCGCCGGGGAGACACGCTGCGCGAGCTCAAGGAGAAGGACATCCTCGTCCAGCGGACCCGGATCGGGTTCGTGTTCCAGAGCTTCAACCTCTTCCCGCACCTCACGGCCCTCGAGAACGTCGTCGAGGCGCCCGTCTCGGCACAGGGCCGACCGCGCGCCGAGGTCGAGGTCGAGGCGCGCGAGCTCCTGGCCCGGGTCGGCCTCGCCGACAAGGTCGACGCCCGCCCGCGCCAGCTCTCGGGCGGCCAGCAGCAGCGCGTGGCGATCGCCCGCGCGCTCGCGACCCGGCCCCGCGTCCTGCTCTTCGACGAACCGACGTCGGCGCTCGACCCCGAGCTCGTCGGCGAGGTGCTCGACGTCATCAAGGACCTCGCGCACGGCGGCACGACCATGGTCGTCGTCACGCACGAGATCGGCTTCGCCCGTGAGGTCGCCGACACGGTCGTCTTCATGGACGCGGGCCGCATCGTCGAGCAGGGACCGCCCGCCCAGGTCCTCGACGCGCCCCTCCACGACCGGACCAAGGCCTTCCTCGACAAGGTCCTGTGACGCCACGGCACGTCTGCTGCCCGGTCCGCGTCACCCGCCCCACCGCACTCCCACCCACCACGAAAGAGAACACGATGTCCCTGCACACCTCCGGCGCGCCCGCCCGCTCCTCCGCGGCGTCCCGCACCGGCCGCCGCCCCGCCCGTCTCTCCCACCGCGCGGTCGCCGCCGTCGCGACCCTTCCCCTCCTCGCGCTGCTCGCGGCGTGCGCGACGAACGCCGACGCCGAGCCCGGCACGGCGGACAACGAGAAGGCCGCGGAGGCCGCCGGTCTCGTGATCGACACCTCCCCCGACCAGGAGTTCATCCACACGACCGAGTCGCCCGAGGCGATCGCGCTCCTGCCCGAGGACGTCAAGGCCGCAGGGGTCCTCAAGGTCTCCACGACCGCGGGCGGGCTGCCGCCCCTGGGGTTCCTCGCGGACGACGACAAGACGCCCATCGGCAACGAGCCCAACATCGCGGTCCTCGTCGCGGACGCCCTGGGTCTCGACCTCGAGCTCGAGGTCAAGGCGTGGGCCGACTGGCCGCTCGCGCTGCAGTCCGGGGACGTCGACGCCGTGATCTCGAACGTCACCGTGACGGAGGAGCGCAAGGAGCTGTACGACTTCTCGTCCTACCGCAACGACCAGCTCGGCTGGCTCTCGGGCGCGTCGAACGACAAGGTGCCCGCGATCAAGGAGGCCAAGGACATCGCGGGCCTCACGGTGGGCGTCGGGTCGGGCACCAACCAGGAGAAGATCCTGCTCGCCTGGAACGAGGAGAACGTCGCCGCAGGCCTCGACCCCGTCGAGGGCGGGGAGCCCGAGTACTACGAGGACTACAAGGACGCGCTGCTCGCGGTCGCCTCGGGTCGCCTCGACGTGTACGTCGGGCCCAACGCGAGCCTCGCGTACAGCGCCGCGACCGCGCCCGACCAGTACAAGGTCGTGGGAACGCTCAACGGCGGCTGGCCCGCGACGGCGCAGATCGCGGTCGCGACCCTCAAGGGCAGCGAGCTCGCCCCGGCCGTCACGGCGGCGATCAACCACGCGATCGAGGACGGCAGCTACGCCAAGCTCCTCGAGCACTGGGGCCTGGAGGACGAGGCGATCGCCGCCTCGGAGACCAACCCGCCCGGGCTGCCCAAGCCCTGACCGGACGGCCGCCCGGCCTGCGGGGCTCCTCCTGGGACCCGCGGGCCGGCGGCACCGGCCACCTTCTGTGAGCACCGGCCCACCGTCCGTGGGTGCCGGACCACCCCGAGAGAGGCAGCCAGCATGACCGAGCACGTGTCGCACGTCGTCGTCGGCGGCGGCGTCATGGGGTCTGCCGCGGCGTGGCAGCTCGCGCGCGCAGGGCACGACGTCGTCCTGCTCGAACGTTTCGAGCCCGGCCACGCGAACGGCGCCTCGCACGGCGCGTCGCGCATCTACCGCACGACGTACTCCCAGCCCGCGTACCTCGACCTCGCGCAGGAGGCGTTCGGCCTGTGGCGCGAGCTCGAGCGTGACGCCGGCCTGCGCGCGGACGCGGTCCTCACGCTGACGGGAGGTGTGAGCCACGGTGTCCCGCGGCGCACCGAGATCGGGGACGCCTTCGCCGCGCGGGGCATCCCGCACGAGTGGCTGCGCCCCGAGGAGGCCGCCGACCGCTGGCCGGGCCTGCGTTTCGAGGGCGACGTCCTGCACGAGACCGCGACGGCCGGGCGCGTCCACGCCGACCGCGCGGTCGCAGCCTTCCAGTCCGCGGCCCGCGCGCACGGTGCCGACGTCCGCCACGGCGTGCACGTCCGCCACGTCCACCCGGGTCCGGGCTCGGTGCGTGTCGTCACGGACCGGGGGGACCTGGTCGCAGGCACGGTCGTGGTCGCCGTGGGTGCGTGGAGCGCGGGCCTGCTGGGGGAGGCGTTCCCCGAGCCCGACGGCGCCGCGCCCCTCCCGTCCCTCGTCGTCACCCAGGAGCAGCCCGCCCACTTCGCGCTCGCCCCGGGTGCGCCGGCGGAGGGCACCTGGCCGGCGTTCACGCACGCCCCCGCCGAGCCGCACGCGTGGCCCAGCGGCGTCTACGGGCTCGCGACCCCGGGGGAGGGGATCAAGGTCGGGTTCCACGGCGTCGGCCCCCGCACGGACCCCGACCGGCGGACCTTCCGTCCCGAGCCGGGGCAGCTCGCCCAGCTCCAGGACTACGTCCGGACGTGGGTGCCGGGCGCCGACGCCGACCGGTTCGTGCCCGTCTCGTGCACGTACACCACGACCCCGGACCACGACTTCGTGCTCGACCGCGTGGGCCGCGTCGTGATCGCCGCGGGGTTCTCGGGGCACGGGTTCAAGTTCGCGCCGTCGATCGGGCGCGTCCTGGCCGAGCTGGCGCGCGAGGACCCGGACGCGTCGCCCGAGGCCGCAGACCGCCTGTTCTCCCTGGCCCGTTTCGCGCGAGGACCCGTGGCGCAGGTCCCCGGCCGGGCGGGCTGACCGGCAGACCGCCTGCGACACCCACCACCTCGATCCGCTCCGACCCATCGAAAGGCCACCATGTCGACCACGACCGACCTTGCCGCCCTCGCCGAGACCACGCCCGCCGACCCCGCTCCCTCCGAGGCCGCACCCGCGGAGGCCTCGCCCCTGACCGAGCGCTACGGCCCCGACCAGTCCGTCCCCCTCGCTCCGCCCACCGCGGCGATCGACGGGATCCTGCGGCACCGCACGGTACGCGCCTACCTGCCCGACCCGCTCGACGAGACGGTCCTGCCGACGCTCGTCGCGGCCGCGCAGTCCGCCCCGACGTCGTCCAACATGCAGTTCTGGAGCGTCGTCGCGGTCACCGACCTGGAGCGCAAGGACCGGCTCGCGGCGCTCGCGGGCGGTCAGGAGCACATCCGGCAGGCACCGCTCCTGCTCGTGTGGGTCGCGGACCTGGCGCGTGCCCGCGCGATCGGCGCGGCGCACGGCACCTCGCTCGAGGGGACCGACTACCTGGACTCGACGGTCGTGGCGTTCGTCGACGCGGCGCTCGCCGCGCAGAACGCCGTCGTCGCCGCGGAGTCGCTGGGGCTCGGGACCGTGTACATCGGCGCGCTGCGCCACCACCCCGAGCAGGTCGCGGGCGAGCTCGGCCTGCCCGAGGGCACCGTCGCGGTGGTGGGCCTCGTCGTCGGGCACCCGGACCCCGCGGGAGGCGAGCGGGTCAAGCCGCGCCTGCCGCAGGCCGCCGTGCTGCACCAGGAGACCTACGACCTCGACGCCCAGGCCGAGCACGTCGACGCCTACGAGGACGTCATCGCGCCGTTCTACCGCGACGAGGGCCTCACGGAGAGCTGGCGGCGCCGCGTGGTCGACCGGCTCGCGATCCCCGGCCCCCAGCGCGGGCACGCGCACCTGCACTCGGCGCTCGCGGCCCGCGGCCTGCCGTCCCGCTGACCCGTCTCTCGTCCCGCACCCAGCGCCCCCACCGACTCGCAGAGGACCTTCCGATGACCACCTCCGACCAGCCGACCGTCCCTCAGTCCTCGCCCCCGACCCGGGTCCCGCTGTCGATCCTCGACCTCGCCGTCGTGAGCGAGGGGTCGACGGGGGCGCAGGCACTGCGCGACACCCTCGACACCGCGGTCCGGGCGGACGCCCTCGGCTACCGCCGCATCTGGTTCGCCGAGCACCACCTGTCGCCCGGCGTCGCGTCGGCGTCCCCCGCGGTCCTCGCGGCCCTCGTCGCGGAGCGCACGTCGCGCATCCGCGTCGGGTCGGGGGCCGTGCTGCTGAGCACGACGAGCCCGCTGATCGCGGCCGAGCAGTTCGGGACCGTCGCGGCCCTGCACCCGGGGCGTGTGGACCTGGGCCTGGGCCGGGCCTTCACCCCGCCCCCCGCGAAGGGCGGGAAGAGCGCGAGTGGCGAGGCTCCGCCGTCGGGCACGGGAGAGGCACCGGCCGCACCGCCGGTCCCGCCCGCCCCCGCCCGGCCGGCCGGGACGCGCGTGGTCGACGGGCTCCTGGTCCCCGCCGCGCCGGGCGTCGACTTCTCCGACTCGGCGCTGCGTGAGCGGCTGCTCGCACAGAAGGAGGTCGTGGGCGCGAGCCGGACCCCGGGGGAGTTCCGTGCTGAGCTCGAGCTGGTCCTCGGGCTGCGCGCCGGGACGTTCACCGACGGCGCGGGCACCGGGTGGACGAGCCCTCCCGTCGAGGGTGCGGCGTTCGACCTGTTCGTCCTCGCGTCGAGCGGTGGGGTCAGCGCACGTGTCGCGGGCGAGCTCGGCCTGCCGCTCGCCGCGAACTACCACGTGGGCCCGTCCGCGACGCTCGACACGATCGCGGCGTACCGGGCGGCGTTCCGCCCGGGCGTGCTCGACCGCCCGTACGTCGTGGTCTCGGCCGACGTCCTCGTCGCGGACACCGACGACGAGGCCCGCCGGATCGGCGAGCCGTTCACGGCCTGGGTCCTGTCGATCCGTCGCGGGGCCGGCGGCGCGATCGCCTACCCGGCGCCCGGCACGTCGCCGGCGTGGGAGGACCTGTCGGACGCCGACCGGGCCGCGGTCCAGGACCGGGTCGACACGCGGTTCGTCGGGTCGCCCGAGACCGTCGTCGAACGCCTCGAGACCCTGGCGCGCGTGACCGCGGCCGACGAGATCGTCGTCACGACCGCCGCCCACGACCCCGCCGACCGGGCCCGCTCGTTCGACCTGCTTGCCCGGCACTGGGGCCTGCTGCCGACCGACGCGGCCCGGCCGGGCGTCGCGGCCGCCCGCGAACCCGCCCTCGCGAGGTAGAGGACGCCACCCCTCTGCCTCGGCACCCGCCACCCACCACACCCAGGAGACGACATGACCCAGCCCCAGCCCCTCCTCACCCCGGCCAGCGACGCGGGAGCCCGCGTCGCCGACGGGGCCTTCCTGATCGACGTCCGCAGCGAGGGCGGCCGCGCGACCGCCGGCACGATCCCCGGCGCCACGGTCACCGACCGCGACGACCTCGACGCGATCTTCGGCTCCGCCTCCGCCCCTGCGGTGTCGCTCGACACCCCGGTCGTCGTGGTCTGCGGCTCCGAGCGGGGCTCGGGCCCCGTCGCCGAGGCCCTCGCGGCACGCGGCTACACGAACGTCACGCACGTCGAGGGCGGCTTCCCCGCCTGGCGCGACGCGGGACTCCCGGCCGAGCCGGGGACGGGAGCGGCGCCGTCGGGCCCGCACGAGCCCGTCCGGCAGCGCGCATGAGCGCCCCCACCACGTCGCGCCCGCGCGCGGACAGCCCGCCCGACGGCGCCGCTCGCCCGGGCGAGCACACCCACCGGGGAGCGGGGTCGCCCCGGGAGGGGGCCGGGGTGACCGTGCGGCTCGTGACCCCCGCCGAGCACGAGGCCGTCGCCGACCTGCTCGACGCGGCGTACGGGCACGAGTACTCGATCTCGGACTCGTACCGGGCCGTGCTGCGCGACGTCGCGAGCCGCGCGGCCGAGCACGACGTGTGGGTCGCGGTCGACGACGAGACCGGCGCGCTGCTCGGGACGGTCGCGACGCCGCTGCCCGGCCGACACATCTCGCCCCTGGCCCTCGACGGCGAGCTCGACTTCCGGCTGCTCGGCGTCGCGCCCGCTGCCCGGGGGCGGGGGATCGGGGCCGCGCTCACGCGGCACGTCCTCGACGTGGCCCGCGCCCAGGGGGTGCAGCGGGTCGTCATGAACTCCGGCCCGCAGATGACCCGCGCGCACCGGCTCTACGAGGCGCTCGGGTTCCGGCGCCTGCCCGAGCGCGAGACCCGCGTGATCGAGGGGGAGGGCGGCGGCCGGCTGCACGCGTACGGCCTCGACCTCACCCCGGCGCCGGCCCCGCCACCCCCGCCACCCCTGCTGCCGAGGTAGACCCCCCGGCGCGAGGTAGACCCCTGGGCGCACACACGCGGGTCTACCTCGCGCGGACGGGTCTACCTCGGCATCAGGCCACCCATCGAACGACCCCACCACCCCACCACGGAGAACACCATGCCCGTCGAGTTCCTCGGCATCGCCACCACGAGCGACGCCTCCGAGACCACCGCCCGCACGACCGCCCCCTTCGACAAGCAGTACCTCGAGCGCCTCGTGCGCGCCCACGAGGACAACGGCTGGACCCGCGTCCTGTTCGCCTACGGGTCGAGCGGCCCCGAGCCGTCGGCGCTCGCGGCCTGGACCGCGGCCCGCCTCGACACGGTCGAGCTGCTGCTGGCGCACCGCCCCAACGTCTCCTACCCGACGTTCGCAGCCAAGTCCTTCGCGACGCTCGACCAGCTCTCCGAAGGGCGGCTGTCGGTCCACTTCATCACGGGCGGCAACGACCACGAGCAGGGGCGAGAGGGAGACACCCTGACCAAGGACGAGCGCTACGCCCGCACCCACGAGTACATCCAGATCGTCAAGAGGGCGTGGTCGAGCGCCGATCCGTTCGACCACCACGGGACGTTCTACGACCTCGACGACTTCGTGCTGGACGCCAAGCCCTTCGAGGGGCGCACGCCGACCATCTCGTTCGGCGGCTCCTCCGACGCGGCGTTCCGGGTCGGTGCGGCCGAGGCCGACATCTACGCGGTGTGGGGCGAGCCGCTGGACCGCACGGCCGAGCAGATCCAGCGCGTACATGCCGAGGCCGCTGCCGCCGGTCGGCAGACGCCGCCGCGCATCCACGCCGCGTTCCGCCCGATCATCGGAGCCACCGAGGAGCTCGCCTGGGAGAAGGCCCACCGCGTGCTCGACCGGATCGAGGAGCGCAAGGCCGCGGCCGGGGGCGTGCTGAGCCGTCGCCACCCGATCGACAAGCCCGAGAACGCGGGCTCGCAGCGCCTCCTGGAGATCGCGGCGCAGGGCGACCGGTACGACACGGCCCTGTGGACCGCGACGGCGAGGGCCACCGGGGGAGCGGGCAACTCGAACGCGCTCGTCGGGACGCCCGAGACCGTCGCGCAGGCCCTGCTCGCGTACTACGACCTGGGCGTCCGCATCATCTCGGCTCGTGGCTACGACCTGCTCGACGACGCGACCGACTTCGGCCGCTACGTCATCCCGATCGTGCGCGAGGAGGTCGCCAAGCGCGACGCCGAGGCCGCGCAGACCCAGGCGGCCTGAACCCCGCTCCCCACTCTCCACCCCCTCCGCGAGGTAGAGGGCTCTGGTCGAGGTAGAGGTCCGGAGCCCTCTACCTCGACGCCAACCCTCTACCTCGGCACCGTCCCCCACCCCAGAAGGAGCCCCCACCGTGCGTTTTCAGGTCCTCGACATCGTCTTCAACCCGCCGCATCCCGTCACGGGCGAGGCGGTCCCCGCGGCCGACCGGCTCGAGCGGGTCGTCGAGACAGCGGTCCTGGCGGAGGAGCTCGGCCTCGACGCGTTCGCGGTCGGGGAGCGGCACGCGGGGGACGTGCTGTCCTCGGCGCCGACGGTGATCCTCGGGGCGATCGCCGCCCGGACGTCGCGCATCCTGCTGAGCACGGGCGTGACGGTGCTGTCCCTGCTCGACCCGATCCGCGTCGCCGAGGACTACGCGACGATCGACCAGCTCAGCCGGGGTCGGTTCGAGATGGTCATCGGCAAGGGCAACGAGGCCCTCCAGTACCCGCTGCTGGGCCTCGACCTCGCGAAGCAGTACGAGTACCTCGAGGAGAACTACGAGCTGCTCCGTCTGCTCCTGAGCGGCGAGGAGGTCGACTGGGAGGGCCGCCACCGCCCGGACCTGCGAGGCGCCACGACCCTGCCCCGCCCGTACGACGGCGCGTTCCGGATCTGGCACGGGTCCGCGACCTCGCGGTTCGCGGTCGAGCTCGCCGCGAGGTGGGGCGACCCGATCGTGAGCGCCAACGCGCTCCAGCCCCGCGAGAGCTACCAGGTGCTGATCGACCACTACCGCGAGCAGTACGCGGCCGCAGGGCACGACCCGGCGTACGGTTTCGTCGGGTCGGGGTCCGGCGGGCTGTTCCTCGCCGACACCACCGAGCAGGCGATCGAGGAGTTCCGGCCCATCTACGAGGGCGCGGTCGCGCGCGCGGACCTGCGCAAGCACGACCCGTCCGCGGTCGGCAAGGTCACGAGCTTCCGGACCATCGAGGAGGCCGTCGAGCGCGGCCCCGCCCTCGTGGGTTCTCCCGAGCGCGTGGCCGAGAAGATCCTCGACTACCACCAGAGCTACGGGCACGACCTCCAGTCGGTCTCGATCAACCACCTCCTGGAGCCCGCCCGGCAGGACGACGTGCTGCGCCGGTTCGCGGAGGAGGTCGTGCCGCTGGTCAGGGCCGAGGTCAAGACCGACCTCTGGGGGCCCGCCGACGCCCGCCGGGCCAAGGGGTTCACGGCGCGGTAGGCCCGACGGGCGAGCCTGCGAGGGGCCGGCCGGGCAGGGCCGCCACCCTGGCGGAGCGTTCCCGCTCGGCCTAGGCTGGAAGTGTCCGGCAGGCCCTCGCGTGCGCCGGGCACGGGCACGGAAGAAGGCTCCGACGATGTGGCTCCTCGTGATCTCCGGCGCGGTGGGCGCGGCCCTGGTCGCCGCCATCGCCTGGTTCATGGTGCGCGTCGACCGGCCCTCCGCGGATGCCCTGCCACCGCTCGGACCGCACCGGACCACCCTGCGGGAGCGGCGCCGTCGGGCACCCGATCCTCTCGTGGCGCTCGCGCTCCAGATCCGCCTCGGGCGGCTCGCCGACGAGCTGCGCGCGGTCGAGGCCGACCCGGACGTCTACGCCCGCGCCCACCACTACCTCGCGGCGCAGGGTGCGTACGACGCGCTGCTGCGCGAGGCGTGCCGGCTCAGCGGGCTCGACGTCGAGGCCGCCCCGCTGCGTGCGGGCCTGCGCAGCGACGAGGACGAGCGGCTGCGCGAGGAGCTCGAGCTCAGCGCGCGCGGGTGGAGCTGGTGACCCGGCAGCACGGGTGAGGGGCCCGACGGCGGCGCGCTCCGCCGTCGGGCCCCGGTCCGTGCGGCTCAGAGAGCCGAGTGGTCCCCGATCCGGTGGTACGACCGGTCGTGGTAGACCAGCGGTGTCGCGTCCGCCCGGGTCCCCGACGCGAGCGCGCGCAGCGAGACCAGGTAGCTGTCGCCCACCGGCGTGCGCTGGATGATGCGGCCGCGCACCCACGACAGCGCGCCGTCGATCACGGGTTCCCCGGACTCGAGGGGAGACCAGCCGCCAGCCGCGAAGCGGTCGATCCCGCTCGTCGCGAAGCGCGCCGACACGTCGTCCTGGTCGGCGCTGAGGAAGTTGACCGTGACCGTGCGGGCCGCCGAGATCGCGGGCCACGACGACGACGTCGACGCGAGCGAGAACGCGAGCAGTGGCGGCGCGGCCGAGACCGAGATGACCGACGTCGCCGTGAAGCCCACGGGGCGGCCCTCGTGCTCGAGCGCGACGACCGCGACACCCGCGGGGTGCTGCCGGAACACGGCCTTGTAGGCGTCGGCGCTGAGCTGCGGCTCGTCCTGCTCGTGGAGCAGGGCCTCGAGCCCGGCGAGTCCGGCGACGTCGGAGCGGGTCGTGGGTTCGGCGGTCATCGGGTCACCTCGGCGAGCTCGGGGGCGGTCCGGTGGGTGGTCTCCTGCCCGACGGCGGCGCTCGCCGCCCGCAGCAAGGGCCCTCCCGCGTGGTCGAGCCAGGCGTCGACGGTGCTCGTGAGATCGGCCTCGCCCAGCCGGGAGTCCAGGAGGGTGAGCGTGCGCGCGGGGACCGTCGCGCCGAGCTCGACGAGGAGCGGGCGCAGGTGCACCTCGCCCGCGAGAGCGTGCGCGGGGTTGCCCGACACCACGACCGGGACGGCCACGACCCCGGCCAGGCCGTCGGGGCCGTAGAGGTCGAGGAACGCCTTGAGCAGCCCGGTGTACGAGCCCTTGTAGACGGGCGTCGCGACGACCAGGACCGCGGCGCTCGCGGCGATGTCCCGCGCGGTGTCGGCGCGCGGGTGCTCGGGGGCGAGGATCTCGGTGGCGATCTCGGCGAGGTCGATCGTGGCCGGGGTCGGGTCGGCCGGGGCGAGGCCCAGGTGGTCGGCGACGCGGGCCGCGACCGTCCGGGCGGCGGTCAAGGTCCGTGAACCGGGCCGCGGGTTGCCGACCAGGGTTACCACGGCCGGTCGTGGGTCGTCGGTCTGCGTCGGGCGGGGTGCTGCGGGGTGCTGGGTCATCGCTTCCTCACTGTCGTCGTGCTGCACGCTTGCCGCGTCGTGCCGGCGCGGCCAGGTCATCTCCCGGAGCACCCCGTCGTGAAGGGGTTGCTGACCAGCGAGCCGGGGCTTCGCGCTGGTGCTCGTGACCTCTGGGTAGGGGTATAGACCTGGAGGGGCGAATCTGCACCGATCAGGTCGAGAATTCTCAGAGGGTGGACGGAGGTTTCCGGAGGTGGGACCTCGAACTGTTGCCCCGAGCAAGGGCGGCGTCCCAGGTCATGAGCCTGGCGTCTCCCAGAGTGGGACGGGAGTACGGCGATGTTTACGAGTACGTAACCTGGTGCGGTTCAAAGCCCGCCCTGCCGAGGAGCACTCCATGGATAGTCGTCTGCAGTCCGTCTTCGACGAGGTCCTCGCCCGCAACCCTGGTGAGGTCGAGTTCCACCAGGCGGTTCGCGAGGTCTTCGACTCGCTCGGGCCGGTGCTCCAGAAGAACCCCCAGTACGTCGACGCCGCCGTGCTCGAGCGCATCTGCGAGCCCGAGCGCCAGATCATCTTCCGCGTGCCGTGGGTCGACGACCAGAACCACGTCCAGATCAACCGCGGCTTCCGCGTCGAGTTCAACTCGGCCCTCGGCCCGTTCAAGGGCGGCCTCCGCTTCCACCCCTCGGTGTACCTCGGGATCGTCAAGTTCCTCGGGTTCGAGCAGATCTTCAAGAACTCGCTCACCGGCATGCCCATCGGCGGCGGCAAGGGCGGCTCGGACTTCGACCCGCGCGGCAAGTCCGACGGCGAGGTCATGCGCTTCTGCCAGTCGTTCATGACCGAGCTCTACCGCCACATCGGCGAGTACACGGACGTCCCCGCGGGCGACATCGGCGTGGGCGGCCGCGAGATCGGCTACCTGTTCGGTCAGTACAAGCGCATCACGAACCGCTACGAGTCCGGCGTCCTCACGGGCAAGGGCATCAGCTGGGGCGGATCCCTCGTGCGTACCGAGGCCACGGGCTTCGGCACGGTGTTCTTCGCCGACCACATGCTGCGCACCAAGGGCCAGACCTTCGACGGCCAGCGCGTCGTCGTCTCCGGCTCGGGGAACGTCGCGACCTACGCGATCCAGAAGGCTCAGCAGCTCGGCGCGAACGTCGTGTCCTTCTCCGACTCGTCGGGCTACGTGGTCGACGAGGCCGGCGTGGACGTCGACCTGCTCCGCCAGATCAAGGAGGTCGAGCGCGGGCGCGTGGCCGACTACGTCGAGCGTCGCCCCGGGGCACGCCTCGTGACGGGCGGCAGCATCTGGGACGTCCCCGCGACGGTCGCGCTGCCGTGCGCCACCCAGAACGAGCTGAGCGAGCAGGACGCGAAGCAGCTCGTCGCGAACGGCGTCGTCGCGGTCGCGGAGGGCGCCAACATGCCCACGACCCCGGGCGCGGTCTCGCTCCTGCAGGACGCCGGCGTGCTCTTCGCCCCCGGCAAGGCGGCGAACGCGGGCGGCGTCGCGACCTCGGCCCTCGAGATGCAGCAGAACGCCTCACGGGACGCATGGACGTTCGAGTACACCGAGGAGCGCCTCGCGCACATCATGGAGGGCATCCACTCGCGCTGCGAGGAGACCGCCGACGAGTACGGCGCACCGGGCAACTACGTCCTGGGCGCGAACATCGCGGGCTTCACCAAGGTCGCCGACGCGATGATCTCGCTGGGCGTCATCTGACGGACCATGGGTCCCTGGGTCCCTGGGTCCCTGGGTCCCTGGGTCCCTGGGTCCCTGGGTCCCTGGGCGGCCCGGCCGACCGACGGGAGCGGTGCGCCCCGTGCGCCTCGCGGTGCGCGGAGGGCGCCGCTCCCGTCGTCGTTCCGGGAGGTCGGGGCTTCTCGGCGCTTCTCGGGCGCACGGGGCACGGGCGCACGGGGCGCGCGTGACGGCGTCGGGTCTACGCTGACCGCTGACACGGGTGCGCTGCGGCGTGCCGACCCCGACCCAAGGAGCATCCCCACATGGCACGCGAGGTCGCCCTCGAGATCGCAGTCCAGGACACCGACGGCGTGCGGATCGCCGCACAGGTCGGGGCGCGCCGCGTCGAGCTGTGCGCGGCGCTCGGGGCGACGGGTGGGCTGACGCCGAGCGTCGGGCTCGTCGAGGCCGCGGTCGCCGCTGCGGCCGAGGTGGCGGGGGACGGGGTGCCCGTCGAGGTGCACCCTCTGGTCCGGCCGCGCCCGGGCGGGTTCGTGTTCAGCGCGGCAGAGCTCGACGTGCAGGTGCGCGACGTCCGCGCGGCGGTGGCGGCAGGGGCTTCCGGGGTCGTGATCGGTGCCCTCACGGCCGACGGGCTGGTCGACGCGGACGCGGTGCGTGCTCTCGTCGCGGCCGCGAGCGGGCGCGACGTGACGTTCCACCGGGCGATCGACGTGGTCGAGGACGTCACGTCGGCGCTCGACCTCCTCGCGGACCTGGGTGTCACGCGTGTCCTCACCTCGGGCGGCGCCCCGAGCAGCATCGACGGGGTCGACCGGCTGCGGGAGATGGCGCGTCACTCCGCGGGGCGCGTCCAGCTCCAGGCGGGCGGGGGAGTGCGCCCGCAGGACGTGGGGGCGCTCGTGGCGGCCGGGGTGGACGCGGTCCACCTCTCGGCCAAGCGCACGCTGTCCGACGACGGCGGCCCCGGTGGCGGGGGCGGGTCCGGCTACGACGTCACGGACCTGGACGTCGCGCGCGCGGCGCGGGACGCGGTCGACGAGGCTCTCGCGAGCCTCTAGGAGGCACGTGTCGGAGCGTTCCCACGGAGGCCGCGCGCTCAGGAGCGCGCCCTCCGTGGGGCGTTCGTTGTGCACTGCGCATCGATTGCTGCTCGTGGATGCCGGCCCGAACCCGCAGGATCTAGCGGTTTCTGGGCTCTCGGGAGTCGGCGAGATTTCATTTAGGTAACTTTCCTGTTGTATTGGTCGGAAGCCCGTCCGGGATTCGTTAGTGTTCCTGCCACGAGCTCGCACGGTGGCGAGCGGCCGATCAGCGTGACGACGCGTTGACGACTCGAGAGGACCAATGATGATTCGAAGCGTGGCGCGCAAGCGCCTGCTCACGACGGTTGCCCTGGTGACCGGTGTGACGATGTTCGCGGCCGGCTGCTCCAGCTCCGGTGGCGAGAAGTCCGAGGGGGGCGGCGGCGACGCGGGTCGTGTCCTGAACGTGTGGGCCGGCACGCAGACCCCCGTGGTCGCGAACTTCAACCCCTACTCCCCGAACCCGCTGCACGCGGCGAACGGCGCGATCTACGAGCCGCTCTTCTACTACAACAAGGCGCAGGCTGGCGCCCCGGAGCCTCGCCTCGGCGAGTCCTTCGAGTGGTCCGAGGACGGTCTCTCCCTCACGGTGAAGATCCGCGAGGGCGTCAAGTGGACGGACGGCGAGGACTTCACGGTCGACGACGTCGTCTACTCGCAGACGAACGAGGCGACCAAGCGCGACTTCATCACCTCGGTCGAGGCCGTCGACGCCACGACCGTGAAGTGGACGTTCAACTCGCCCCAGTTCACGTCCGAGGTCCAGCTCCTCGGCACCGCCCTGGTCGTCCCCGAGCACATCTTCTCCAAGATGGGCGACATCGTCTCCGACCTCAACACCGAAGCGGTCGGTACCGGCCCCTACAAGGTCGACGCCGTGACCGACGCGGCCTACACGGTCGTCGCGAACGAGGACTACTGGGCAGGCGCGCCCAAGGTCAAGAAGGTCCGCTACCTCGGGATCGACGCCAACCAGAGCGCCGAGGACCTGCTCACCACGGGCAAGGTCGACTGGGCCGGCATGTTCGTCCCTGACCCCGAGCGCATCACCGGTGACGGCCGCCTGACGATGCTCAACACCCCGCAGGACCCGACCACGCTCTACACCTGCTCGACCGTCTCGCTCGGTTGCACGGGCGCCCAGACGGACGCCGCGGTGCGCCAGGCGCTCAACCTCGCGATCGACCGTGGCGAGATCAACGAGAAGGCCTTCGCGGGCCAGGCCGCTGTGGTCTCCCCGACCTTCGCGCTGCTCGGCCGCGACGACCGCTGGATCTCCCCTGACGTCGAGAAGGAGAGCCCGCAGAGCGCCGACCCGGCCGCTGCCGCCGCGATCCTCGAGGGTGCCGGCTACACCAAGGGCGCCGACGGCATCTATGAGAAGGCCGGCAAGAAGGTCGAGATGACCCTCGTCACGGTCGACGGCTGGACCGACTACAACTCCGTCGGCGACCTCGTCGCTGAGCAGGCCGCGAAGGCCGGCATCAAGGTCACGCACAACAAGGTCACGCAGCAGGAGATGTCGGACGCGCGCGTCGCCGGCACCTACGAGCTCATGGTCGGTGGCATCACCGGTCCGTCTCTCGACGACCCGTTCTCGATCTACCGTCAGTGGATGTCGACCGAGTACACGGGCCCCGTGGGTGAGGTGCTCGAGTCGGGTCGCTTCAACTACGTCCGCTACTCGAACCCGGTCGTCGACGCGGCCGTCTCGGCGGCAGCCGCGACGAACGACGAGGACCTCAAGAAGGAGCAGTACGCGGTCATCCAGAAGGAGATCACGCGTGACCTCCCGTACATCCCGGTCGTCGTGAACGCCACCCAGACCTTCGTCGACACGAAGGACTTCACGGGCTGGCCGACGGACGAGGACCTGTACGCGTTCCCGCCGTCGTGGAGCACGGTCTCGCTCGGCGTCGTGCTCTCGAAGCTCGAGCCGAAGAACTGATGTCGTACCGCCGAAGAGGAGTGTCGAGCAGCAAGGGATATGCATCATGAGGTTCTACGTCCGCCGAATCACGTTCTACGTGATCACTCTCTGGGCGGCAGTCTCCCTGAACTTCCTGCTCCCCAAGCTCATGCCTGGGGATCCCAAGCAGATCTTCATCGACAAGTTCGTCCGCAAGGGCGGCGAGCTGACTCCAGCGATGCAGAACAGCATCGACCTCCTCTTCGGCGGTGACGACGACGCCACCCTGTGGGACCAGTACCTCTCCTACTGGGGCAAGATCCTCCAGGGCGACCTGGGCATCTCGATCACGTACTACCCCAAGCCGGTCGTCGAGCTGATCGGCGCGGCCCTCCCGTGGACCCTGGGTCTCGTGGGACTCGCGACGATCATCTCGTTCATCCTCGGCATCGTCGGCGGCGCCTGGGTCGGCTGGAAGCGCGGCACGTGGGTCGACCACGTCATCCCGGCGTCGACCCTCCTGCAGGCCCTGCCGTACTTCTGGCTCGCGCTCATCCTGGTCTCGGTCTTCTCGGTGTCGCTCGGGTGGTTCCCGATCATCGGCGCCTACGACATCTTCAGCTTCGACAACGGTCCCGAGTGGTCCTGGGAGTTCGTCGGCAGCGTCGTCTATCACGGCACGCTGCCCGCGCTCACGATCATCATCTCGGCGGTGGGAGGCTGGCTGCTCGGGATGCGCAACATGATGGTCTCGACCCTCTCCGAGGACTACGTGACCACGGCGGAAGCCAAGGGGCTGCGCCCCATGCGGGTCGCGACGACCTACGCCACGCGCAACGCGGTGCTTCCGTCCATCGCCGGATTCGGTGTCACCCTCGGCTTCGTGGTCGCGGGGTCGGTGGTCATGGAGCAGGTCTTCTCCTACCCGGGCCTCGGCAAGCTCCTCTTGACGTCGGTGCAGTCCAACGACTTCGCGCTGATGCAGGGGACGTTCCTCGTGATCACCGTCTCGGTGCTCGCGGCGAACTTCCTCATGGAACTGATCTACGGCTTCATCGACCCGAGGACGCGGAACAATGGCTGACGACATCCGAGAGGCACAGGCCGTGACCCCGGCGGCGGACGCCGCGCCCGCGGCGTCCGTGGTGGTCGACGGCCTCCCGCCCGAGAACCACACGCCAGGCATCGAGCCCGACGTCCCGATCACCTCGCCCGACGCGTTCGCCGTCGCTTCCACGGACGGACCAGCCCCGAAGCGCGGACTACGGGCCATGCTGCCCCGCCGGTCCGGGAAGCTCATCGTCGGGCTCGCGCTGGTGATCGCGATCATCGTCTTCTCGATCATCGGGCCGTTCTTCACGCAGAGCCCGACGTCGACCGAGAACCAGCAGTACCTGCCGCCGAGCTCCGAGCACTGGCTCGGGACCAACCACCTTGGCGTCGACATCTTCGCGCAGCTCGCGAACGGTGGCGCCGGCTCGCTCATGGTCGGCCTCGTGGCCGGCACTCTCGCCCTCGTGCTCTCGCTGTGCTTCGGCATCATCGCGGGCTACGTCGGCGGCTGGACCGACGAGATCCTCAAGTTCATCACCAACGTCATGCTCGTCATCCCCGGGCTGCCGCTCGTCATCGTCATCTCGGCCTATCTCTCGACCAGGTCGCTGTGGATCGTCGCGCTCATCCTCGGCTTCACGGCCTGGGCCGGGGCCGCGATCGTTCTCCGGCTGCAAGCCAAGTCGCTCCGCAGCCGCGACTACGTCTACGCCGCGAAGGTGGCAGGCGAGAAGACCCACCGGATCATCCTCGTGGAGATCCTGCCGAACCTGCTCCCGTTGCTGGCCGCCAACTTCCTCGGCGCAGTGCTCCTCGCGATTCTCGGCGAGGCGGGCCTGTCCTACCTGGGCCTCGGGCCCTCCGGCTCCATCACGTGGGGCACGATCCTCAACCAGGCGAGCGCGAACGGCGCCCTGGCCCAGCAGATGTGGTGGTGGTTCGTTCCTCCGGGCCTCATGATCGCTCTGTTCGGCTGTGGGCTCGCGCTCATCAACTTCAGTATCGACGAGATCATCAACCCCAAGCTGCGCCAGGCCCCGGCCGCGGTCAAGAGTGTGCGCAAGGCCCGCAAGAGCCGCGCCACGCAGCGCCCCTCCGGCCCGTCGGCTGTCGCCTCGGCGCCGGTGGCGCCCCGAGACGACGAGAAGGTCAAGGCATGAGCACGTCGACCGTTTCCGCCAGGCCAGCCGGTGACGCTGGAGCGGGGCCCGGGGCGATCCCGGTGCTCACCGCGAGCAACATCTCGATCGAGTACCAGGTCACCCCCGTGGTCCAGGCGGTGAAGGACGTGTCCCTCACCCTCCATCGCGGAGAGATCCTCGGTCTGGCCGGTGAGTCGGGCTGCGGCAAGACGACCCTTGCGTACGGGCTCAACCAGCTCCTCAAGCCGCCGGCGCTCCGCACCAGCGGGGAGATCGTCCTGCACGACAAGGACGGCCACGACATCGACGTGGCGGCACTGTCCGGGAACGCGCTCAGGGCCTTCCGCTGGGACAAGGTGTCGATGGTCTTCCAGGGGGCCATGAACGCCCTCAACCCGGTCATCAGCATCAAGGCGCAGCTCTTCGACGTCTTCGACACGCACCGTCCAGGGATGTCGCGCAAGGAGAAGACCCAGCGCAGTCGTGAGCTCCTCGAGCTCGTCGGGGTGGATCCCAAGCGCCTCGACAGCTACGCGCACGAGCTCTCGGGCGGTATGCGCCAGCGCGTCATGATCGCGATGGCCCTGGCGCTCAACCCTCAGGTCATGATCATGGACGAGCCCACCACGGCTCTCGACGTGGTTGTGCAGCGGGGCATCTTGCGGGAGATCATGCGGCTGCGTGAGCAGCTCGGGTTCGCCGTCATCTTCATCACGCACGACCTGCCGATGCTGTTGGAGATCAGCGACCGGATCGCGGTCATGCTCCAGGGCGAGATCGTCGAGCTCAACTCGGCGGAGGCGATCTACGCCGCCCCTGCCCACGAGTACACGCGCAAGCTGCTCGCCTCGTTCCCCAGCCTCACAGGCGAACGAGGCGCCTTCGTCCGCGCCGGTGGGGACACCGAGGACAACACGGGAGAGGTGGCCTGATGGGCGCCCTGGAGGTACGCAACCTCACCAAGGACTTCGTGATCCGCAACGGCTTCAAGAAGACGAGCCTGCGCGCGGTCAACGACGTCTCGTTCACGCTCGAGCCGGGCAAGACGATCGCGATCGTCGGGGAGTCGGGCTCGGGCAAGTCGACCGTCGCGCGCATGATCGCCAAGCTCGAGACGCCGTCCTCCGGTGAGATCCTGCTCGACGGGACGCCGAGCGCGCAGCGGTGGGCGTCGCTCGCGAAGTACCGTCACGACGTCCAGATGGTCTTCCAGGACCCGTTCGCGTCGCTCAACCCGTTCCACTCGATCCGGCACCACCTCGAGCGGCCCCTGCGCATCCACAAGGTCGCCCGGACCCAGAAGGACGTCGACGCGGCGGTCGAGGAGCTGCTGACTCGCGTCAACCTGACCCCGGCCAAGGTCTTCGCGGAGAAGCGCCCGCACGAGATGTCGGGCGGTCAGCGGCAGCGCGTCGCGATCGCCCGTGCGCTCGCTCCGGGAGCCCGGTTCCTCATCGCGGACGAGCCGGTCTCGATGCTCGACGTCTCGATCCGCCTCGGTGTCCTCAACCTGCTCGCGCGTCTCCAGCGTGAGGAGAACCTCGGGGTCCTGTACATCACGCACGACCTCGCGACGGCACGTCACTTCTCCGACGAGATCATCGTGATGTTCCGTGGCAACATCGTGGAGCGGGGTCCGTCCGACGACGTGATCCTCAACCCGCAGCACGAGTACACCAAGCTCCTTCTGTCCGCGGCGCCCGACCCGAAGAACCAGGGCAAGCTGCGAGACGAGGTGCGCAACGAGCTCGCATCCACGGCGACCGCCTCGGGGGAGGCCACCGCGGTGCGTGACCGCTTCGGTACGGCCGGCCTCTAGGACGGCCCCGCCGGGCGGTGTCGGCGCGAGCAGGCGACCGACGCACGAGTGACGGCTCCGGGCCACGGCCTGGGGCCGTCAGTCGTGTGCCGAGGGCGGGAGCCGGCGGCGAGGAGCCGCCGCGCCGCCCGACGGCGCCAGACACCCCCTAGAGTCGGGACGTGCCCTCCCGGAACCTGCGCGTCGCGCCCGTCGCCCCCATCCTGCCGACGGTCGATCCCGTCCTGACCGCGCTCGCCGCCCTGCGCGCGGAGATGGAGATCCCCGCCGAGTTCCCGTCGGACGTCGTCGAGGAGGCCTCGGCGGCAGCGCAGCTCGATGTCTCGACCGGGCGCGAGGACCTGCGCGACGTCCCGTTCGTGACGATCGACCCGCCAGGCTCCATGGACCTCGACCAGGCGGTCCACCTCGAGCGCCTCCCCGGCGGCTACCTCGTCCGGTACGCGATCGCCGATCTCGCGGCCTTCGTGACCCCGGGCGGAGCGCTCGACGCGGAGGTGAACGAACGGGGGATGACGCTCTACGGCCCCGACGAGCGCACGCCGCTGCACCCTGCGGTGCTGTCCGAGGCCGCTGCGAGCCTCCTGCCGGACGCGGACCGGGCCGCCGCCGTCTGGCACGTGACGCTCGACGAGCGTGGCGAGATCACCGACGCCCGGGTCGAGCGGGCGCTCGTGCGCAGCACGGCGCGACTGAGCTACGAGGAGGTCCAGACGCGGCTCGACGCCGGGGACGCGGGGCAGATGCTCGACCTGCTGCGCGAGATCGGCCTGCTGCGCGAGGCACGCGAGCGTGAGCGCGGCGGGGTGTCCCTCAACGTGCCCGAGCAGGACGTGGTGGCGCACGAGGACGGGTCGTTCGGGCTCGAGTTCCGCTCGACCCTCCCGGTCGAGGGCTGGAACGCGCAGGTGTCCCTGCTGACGGGCATCGCGGCAGCCCGGATCATGCGGTCGGGCGGGGTGGGGATCTTCCGGACGCTCCCTGCCGCAGACCCGCGGGACCTGGAGCGCCTGCGCCGTACGGCCGGGGCGCTCGGCATCGACTGGCCCCGCGACCTGACCTATGGCGAGCTGCTCGCGACCCTCGACTCGGCGAGCTCGCGGCACGCGGCCTTCCTCAACGAGGCGACGTCGCTGTTCCGTGGGGCGTCGTACGCGCCGTTCGGCGGCACGGGACAGCCTGCCGAGGTGCCCGACGACGTCGCGCACGCCGCGATCGCGGCCGAGTACGCGCACGTGACCGCACCGCTGCGCCGCCTGGTCGACCGCTACGGGACCGAGATCTGCCTCGCGCTGTGCGCCGACGAGGACGTGCCGGTCTGGGTGCGCGACGCCCTGCCGGGGCTGCCGCGCACCATGGCGCGAACCGGTCAGCGCGCTGGTTCGTACGAGCGGGCGAGCGTCGACATCGTCGAGGCGGCGTTGCTCACGGGGCGGGTCGGTGACGTGTTCGACGCCGTGGTCGTCGACGTCGAGAACGACGAGGAGCGACGCCGGCGGGCGGCCAAGGGAGCGTCGGCCGCTGCGCCGACGCCGGACGCGCACGACGTGGTCCGCGGCCAGGTCGTGATCGTCGAGCCTGCGGTCCGCGCGAGCGTCGAGGGCGTCGGCCTGCCGCTGGGCGACCCGGTCAGGGTTCGGCTGCGCGAGGCGTCGGTCGAGCGCCGCCGGGTCGACTTCGAGCTCGCCTGAGGGGCCGGCTCCGCCGAGTGCGTGATTCCGCAGCGAAACGCCCGGTGAGTCGCAGCGAAGGCACGCACTCGGCGACGAGCACGGGAGGATGGACCCATGCCTCCTCGTCGCCGCACCGATCCGGCCGTCGGCCGCACCGCTCTCGCCGCCTGGCAGGACGGAGCCGCCGGACGCCCCGAGGTCACGACCGCCGTCCGCTTCACGCTCGAGGAGCTGGCCGAGGTCGCACCCGGCCACGCGGTCGAGGTCAGGGTGCCCCCGTACGGCGCGGTCCAGGCGGTCGAGGGCCCGCGGCACACGCGCGGGACCCCGCCCAACGTCGTCGAGACCGACCCCGAGACGTGGCTCGGTCTGGTCACCGGTGCGGTCGAGTGGCCGGAGGCCGTCGCGGACGGGCGCATCAGCGCCTCGGGGGAGCGCTCGGACATCTCGTCGCTGCTGCCGTTGCAGGCCGCGCGCCGCCGCGACCGGTAGGGCCCGCGCGCCAGGACGCGCTGGCGCGTCACCCTCGGTGGGCGGCCCCGTCACCCTCGGTGGGCGGCCCCGTCACCTTCGGCGCGCACCGCGGCCGCGCCGGGCGACAGCGGGATGGGCCCTTCGAGGTTCACGGTGTCTGCATCGTGAGATAGCGTGCGAGGCGAACGGGCGACGGTGCCCGTCGACCGGACCGCGCACGACGACGTCGCGCACCCCGGCCGGAGGGTGCCGTACGCCTGGGGGACGTGGTCGTTCGACCGGTGGAGACCGGCCGGACACCACGTGTTCATCAGCCTGCTGTTGGATTCCAGAGCCTGCACCCGCGCCACCCGCGCCGAGGCGGGCGCGCCGGGAACCCGGCCACGACACGAAGGAGTCAGCGTGATCGGTAGTCACCATCAGTCCCGACGCAGGAGAGGTGTGGTCGCGGCCACCCTGTCGGCGTCGCTCGTCGCCACGGCGGCGCTCAGCACGGTCGCCGCGGGGTCGGCGTCTGCTGCGGTCGACGGCTCGTCCGTCGTCATCAACGAGGCGTACCTCAACGGCGGGAGCGCCAACGCGCCCTACCTCAACAAGTTCGTCGAGCTCTACAACCCCACGGCTGCGGACATCGACCTCACGGGCTGGTCGGTCCAGTACCGGTCCGCGACGGGCACGGGCGCCTCGAACGGCGTCGTCCCGCTCACGGGGAAGATCAAGGCGGGCGGCTACTACCTGGTGCAGGGGGCGTCGAACGGCGCCAACGGCGCCGCGCTGCCGACGCCCGACGCGACGGGGACCATCGCGCCGCAGGGGCAGAACGGGACGCTCGCGCTGGTCAGGTCTGCCTCGGCGATCACGATCACGCCGGGCTCGGTCGTGGCCAACCCGCAGGTCGTGGACCTCCTGGGCTACGGCACGTCCAACACGTTCGAGACCGCGGCGGCTCCCGCGGGAACGGCCAACACCGTGCCCGGCTCGCTCAACCGCGCGGCCGGCGCGGACACGGACGACAACTCCGCGGACTTCGCGGTCAGCAGCACGGTGACCCCGCAGAACAGCGGTGGCGGCTCCGGCCCCGGCCCGGACCCCGAGCCCGGCACGGCCAGGACCATCGCCGAGATCCAGGGAACGGGCGACGCGAGCCCCTTCGTGGGCCAGACCGTCACGACGCGCGGCGTCGTGACCGCGACCTACCCCTCGGGCGGCTTCGACGGCCTCTACATCCAGACCGCCGGTTCGGGCGGCGACCTCGACCTCGCGACGCACACCGCGTCGGACGGGCTGTTCGTGTACTCGAAGGCCGCGGCGACGGCGCTGCAGGTCGGCCAGCACGTCGAGGTCACGGGGGTCGTCTCGGAGTACTTCGGGCTGACGCAGGTCACGCCCTCGGCGACCGGCTGGAAGGTCCTCACGGACCCGGCCGAGGTCGTCAAGCCCGCGAACGTCGCGTTCCCCGCGACGGCCGTGGACCGCGAGAAGCTCGAGGGCATGCTCGTCCAGCCCGCCGGTGACTACGTCGTCGCCGACAACTACGACACGAACTACTACGGTTCGGTCGTGCTGGCGAGCGGCACCGAGCCGCTGCGGCAGCCCACGTCGGTCGGTCGTCCGGGCAGCGCGGAGGCCGCAGCAGCGGTCGCCGACGCCAACGCCCGCCGCGTCAACCTCGACGACGGAGCGACGACCAACTTCAACAACGCGGCGAACAAGGCCAAGCCGCTGCCCTACCTGACCGGCGGTGCCCCGGTGCGCGTCGGCGCGCTCGCGACCTTCACGTCGCCCGTGGTCCTGGACTACCGCTTCGACGGCTGGAACTTCCAGCCCGTCACGGAGCTGACCCCGGCCAACGCGGCCGCGGTCCAGCCCGCGACGTTCGCGAACACGCGCACGGACGCTCCGGAGGCCGTGGGCGGCGACGCGACGGTCGCGACGTTCAACGTCCTGAACTACTTCACGACGACGGGCGACCAGCTCAGCGGGTGCCAGTTCTACACGGACCGCGAGGGCAACCCGATCACGGTGCGTACGGGCTGCGACGCCCGTGGCGCGGCGAACGCGGCGAACCTGCAGCGTCAGGAGACCAAGATCGTCGCGGCGATCAACGCCCTGGACGCCGACGTCGTCTCGCTCGAGGAGATCGAGAACTCCAAGGCGTTCGGCAAGAACCGTGACGCCGCGCTCTCGACGCTCACGGACCGCCTCAACGCCGCGGCCGGCGCGGGGACCTGGGCCTTCGTGCCCTCCCCGGCCACGCTGCCCGCCTCGGAGGACGTCATCCGCACGGCCTTCATCTACCGTCCGGCGGCCGTCGAGCCCGTGGGGGCCTCGGTCATCCACGACGTCGCGGCCTTCGACAACGCGCGTGAGCCGCTCGCCCAGACCTTCCGGCTCGCCGGGGGAGAGGCCTCGACGGACTTCGTCGTCATCGCGAACCACTTCAAGTCCAAGGGCTCCGGCTCGGGGGCCGACGCCGACCAGGGAGACGGGCAGGGCGCCTCGAACGCCTCGCGCGTCAAGCAGGCCACGGCGCTCGTGACGTTCGCCGACCAGGTCTCGTCGGCTGCGGGCACCGACAAGGTGCTGCTCGCAGGCGACTTCAACGCCTACGCCCAGGAGGACCCGATCAAGGTCCTCACGGACGCGGGCTACGTCGACCTCGGTCCCACCACGGGCAAGGAGACGTACCTGTTCGACGGCCTCGTCGGCTCGCTCGACCACGTGCTCGCCTCGCCCGGTGCCGCGACTGCGGTCACTGACACCGACATCTGGAACATCAACTCGGTCGAGCCCATCGCGAACGAGTACAGCCGCTTCAACTACAACGTCTCGAACCTGTACGACACGACGGCCTTCCGCTCGTCCGACCACGACCCGATCGTCGTCGGCCTCGAGCTGGGCGGCGAGGAGCCGGGCGGGGTCAAGGAGCTCGACCTGCTCGCGATCAACGACTTCCACGGTCGGATCGACGCGAACACGGTCGCGTTCGCGGGGACCGTCGAGCAGCTGCGCGCCGCCAACCCGGCGGGCACCGCGTTCCTCTCGGTCGGCGACAACATCGGCGCGTCGCTCTTCGCGTCGGCGCTGCAGGACGACCAGCCGACGATCGACGTGCTCAACGCCCTGGACCTGTCCGCCTCCGCGGTGGGCAACCACGAGTTCGACAAGGGCTTCGCCGACCTGACCGGTCGCGTGACCGACGCGGCCGACTGGTCCTACCTGGGCGCCAACGTCTACGCCAAGGACACCACGAACCCGGTCCTGCCGGAGTACGCGGTGATCGACGTCGACGGCGTCAAGGTCGGCGTCATCGGCGCCGTCACCGAGGAGACCCCGACGCTCGTGACCCCGTCCGGGATCGCGGACCTCTCGTTCGGGGACCCCGTCGAGGCCGTGAACCGCGTCGCCGCGCAGCTGCGTGACGGCGACCCGGCGAACGGCGAGGCCGACCTCCTGGTCGCGCTCTACCACGAGGGTGCGAGCGCGGGCACGCCCGACGGCTCGACGCTCGAGCAGGAGCTCGCCCACCAGGGCGCGTTCGAGCAGATCGTCAACGACACGGACGCTCGCGTCTCGGCGATCTTCACGGGTCACACCCACAAGCAGTACGCGTGGGAGGCCCCGATCCCCGGGACCGACCGGACCCGCCCGGTCCTGCAGACCGGCAGCTACGGCGAGAACATCGGGCACGTGAGCCTGACGTTCGACACCGCGACGGACCTGGTCACGGACTACTCGGTCGCGAACGTCAAGCGCACCACGACGCCTGCCCCGGAGCTCGTCGCGGCGTACCCGCGCGTGGCCGAGGTCAAGACGATCGTCGACGCGGCGCTCGCGCAGGCCGAGGTCATCGGCGCTCAGCCCGTCGGCTCGGTCACGGCGGACATCACGACCGCCTTCCTGGGCGGCTCGTACGTCGACGGCACGTACAAGGGATCGGGTCCGCTGCCCTCCACGGGTCGTGACGACCGTGCCTCGGAGTCGACCCTGGGCAACCTCGTGGCGACCTCGCTGCTCGACACGCTGGCCGACCCGGCCCGAGGCGGCGCCGACTTCGGCGTCGTCAACGCGGGCGGTCTGCGCAACGAGCTGTTCTACGGCGACGACGGCGTGATCACATACGCCGAGGCCAACGCGGTGCTGCCGTTCGTCAACAACCTGTGGACGGTGTCCCTCACGGGTGCCCAGGTCGAGACGATGCTCGAGCAGCAGTGGCAGACCAACCCGGACGGCACGCGCCCGTCGCGTCCGTTCCTGGCCCTGGGCCTGTCGGACAACGTCAGGTACACCGTCAAGACGACCGACGTGAACGCCACCCCCGGCGACAACGTCACCTCGGTCCTCGTCAACGGCGAGCCGCTCGACCCGGCCAAGACGTACCGGGTCGCGACGTTCTCGTTCCTCGCCACGGGTGGTGACAACTTCCGGGTCTTCGCGCAGGGCACGGACGCGCGTGACTCGGGTCTGATCGACCGCGACGCGTGGATCTCGTACCTGCAGACCCACCCGAACCTCAGCCCCGACTTCGCTCGTCGCAGCGTGGTCGCGGACGGTCTGGGGACGGTCACCGCGGGCGAGTCCGTGACGGCTCAGGTCTCGCGCCTGAACCTCACGTCGCTCGGCAGCCCGCTCAACACGGGCGTCTCGGCGTACCTCGTGCCTGCGGGCACGGCGTTCGACCCGGCGAACCCGGGGACGGTCGTGGCCACGGGCACGGTCACGAACGGGGCCGCGAGCCTCGAGGTGCCGGTCCCGGCGGAGACCGCGGGGGGCGAGTACGGCGTGTACGTCGTGGCGGCCCCGAGCGGGACGGTCACGCGCCTGGCGCTCACGGTCGAGGGTGCGGACCTGCCCGACGTCGTCATGGACGACCTGAGCGCCAAGGCCCAGTGCGTCGGGGGCCGCGTGCACCTGTCGGTCAAGGGGACGAACGGTGAGACGCTCCCGATCGACGTGCGCTTCACGACGGCGTACGGCGAGAAGAAGTTCACCAAGCTGGCGCCGGGCAAGATCGCGGCGCAGTCGTTCAACACCCGTGCCACGTCCGTGCCGGCCGGCACGGTGCGCGTCGCGGCGTACAAGTGGCAGGACGGTCAGGGTTTCTACGAGACCTACGACGTGGCCTACCCGGCGGTCACGTGCGGCTGACGCACTGATCGCCTGAGGATCCGTCGGGCCTGCTTCCCTCTCGGGGGAGCAGGCCCCACGGCGTCTCGCGCCCGGGTGCACGGGTGCGGCCCAGGGGATTCTCAGCCGGACGGGGTACTGTCGGCGCGTGAGCCCCAGCACCCCCACCCCCGACGTGAACGCGACCTCCGACGGCCCCGTTCCCGCCGCTTCACCGGAGACCGGCGCAGCCGTACCGGCACCTCTGACCACGCCGGCTGCCGCGGGCTCCGCGTCGGCCGACCCCGGGGACGCGAACGACGGCGGCGTCCGTGGCGACGAGGTCGAGATCGAGTCGATGATCGACCCGACGACGATCCGTCGCGCACCCCGCTACAAGGCGTTCTTCACGACGGGTGCTCTGGTCGGGGTCGTCCTGGGGCTGTGCATCGGGATCACGTGGCTCGGCTCCCCGGAGTCCCGCGGCGTGCTCAAGCCCGGCGTCTACCTCACGGTCGTCGTGCTGGGGACGACGACGCTCACGACGCTCGTCGCGGGCGCCCTGGCGATCTGGGCGGACAAGCGCAGCCTGCGCCGCTGAGCGAGCAGGCGGAGCCAGAACATCGTCGGGGTGCGCGGTCCATCCCGTGGGCGTGACTTCGGTCAGCCTGCGACCGTGTGGGACACTGGAGCCGTGGCCCCCCGCGGAGATGGACTTCTCAACCACGACCTCATGCCCGGCGAGAAAGGCCCCCAGGACGCTTGTGGCGTCTTCGGAGTCTGGGCGCCCGGCGAAGAGGTCGCCAAGCTTGCCTACTTCGGTCTGTACTCGTTGCAGCACCGCGGTCAGGAGTCGGCCGGGATCGCGACCAGCAATGGTGAGCAGATCCTCGTCTACAAGGACATGGGACTCGTCTCCCAGGTCTTCGACGAGACGGCCCTCAACGCGCTGACGGGGCACATCGCCGTCGGGCACTGTCGGTACTCGACGACCGGCGGCGTGACCTGGGAGAACGCTCAGCCCACGCTGGGCGCGACGTCGTCGGGGACCGTCGCGCTGGGGCACAACGGCAACCTGACCAACTCCGCCGAGCTCGTGAACCTCGTCGCGGAGCGCTACGGCGCACAGCGCCGGGGCGAGTTGGCCCGGGGCAACACGACCGACACGGCACTCATCACCGCGCTCTTCGCCGGAGATGACGACCACTCGCTCGAGGCCACCGCGATGGAGGTCCTCCCGAGGCTCCGCGGCGCCTTCAGCCTCGTCTTCATGGACGAGAAGACGCTCTACGCCGCGCGCGACCCGCAGGGCGTGCGCCCGCTCGTCCTGGGACGTCTGGAACGCGGCTGGGTCGTCGCGAGCGAGACCCCGGCCCTGGACATCGTCGGTGCGTCGTTCGTCCGTGAGGTGGAGCCGGGCGAGCTCATCGCGATCGACGGCGAAGGCCTGCGCTCGCAGCGCTTCGCCCCGGTCGAGCGTGCCGGCTGCGTCTTCGAGTACGTGTACCTGGCCCGTCCGGACACCTCGATCAACGGCCGCTCGGTGCACGCCGCGCGCGTGGAGATGGGCCGCCAGCTCGCTCGCGAGCACGGCATCGACGCGGACCTCGTGATCCCGGTCCCCGAGTCCGGCACGCCTGCGGCCGTCGGCTACGCGCAGGAGTCGGGCATCCCGTTCGGCCAGGGGCTGACCAAGAACGCGTACGTCGGGCGCACCTTCATCCAGCCGTCGGACACGCTGCGCCAGCTCGGTATCCGGCTCAAGCTCAACCCGCTCCGTGACGTCATCCGGGGCAAGCGTCTGGTCGTCGTCGACGACTCGATCGTGCGCGGCAACACCCAGCGTGCCCTGATCCGCATGCTGCGCGAGGCGGGGGCCGCCGAGGTCCACGTCCGCATCAGCTCGCCCCCGGTCAAGTGGCCGTGCTTCTACGGCATCGACTTCGCGTCGCGCGCCGAGCTCATCGCCAACGGCCTGTCGCCCGAGGAGGTGGGCGCCTCGCTCGGAGCCGACACGCTCGGGTACATCTCCGAGGAGGGGATGATCGCGGCGACCGAGCAGTCCGCCTCTCAGCTGTGCACGGCCTGCTTCACCGGGAAGTACCCCATCGAGCTGCCCCCGGACGACCAGCTCGGCAAGCACCTGCTCGAGCAGGCGGAGCTGCCGCTGGGGGCGCCGGAGGACGGGCTGCGCAGCCTCTCCGTGGGAGTCGGCGGCGGGACCGCCCTCGACCACCCCTGACCCCGTACGACGCACCGCCCCACCGGGGCGCGCCGCAACCACCAGGAGTTCATTCGTGTCTGAAGGTCTCACGTACGCCGCAGCCGGTGTCGACACCGAGGCGGGCGACAAGGCCGTCGAGCTGATGAAGGACGCCGTGCGCCGCACGCACGGCCCGCAGGTCCTCGGGGGCGTGGGCGGGTTCGCCGGGCTCTACGACTTCAGCGAGGTCGCGACCTACACCAAGCCCCTGCTGGCCACCTCGACCGACGGCGTGGGGACCAAGGTCGCGATCGCGCAGGCCATGGACGTCCACGACACGATCGGGTTCGACCTCGTGGGGATGGTCGTCGACGACATCGTCGTGGTGGGGGCCAAGCCGCTCTTCATGACGGACTACATCGCGTGCGGCAAGGTCGTGCCCGAGCGCATCGCGGGGATCGTCCGCGGGATCGCGGCGGCGTGCGAGGTCGCCGGCACGGCCCTCGTCGGCGGGGAGACGGCGGAGCACCCGGGTCTCCTGGGCGAGGACGAGTACGACGTCGCGGGCGCCGCGACGGGCGTCGTCGAGGCCGACCGTCTCCTGGGTCCCGAGCGTGTGCGCGAGGGCGACGTCCTCATCGCGCTGGGTTCGTCGGGCCTGCACTCGAACGGCTACTCGCTGGTGCGTGCGGTCGTGAAGCACGCGGGCTGGGAGCTGGACCGCGAGGTCGAGGAGTTCGGTCGGACGCTCGGCGAGGAGCTGCTCGAGCCCACGCGCGTCTACGCGAGCGACTGCCTCGCCCTGGCGCACGACGACGCCGCGCAGGTTCACGCGTTCACGCACGTCACGGGTGGTGGGCTCGCGGCGAACCTGGCCCGCGTCCTGCCGGCCGGGCTGGTCGGCACGATCGACCGTGGGTCCTGGGACGTCCCGCCGGTCTTCACGGTGGTCCGCGACCTGGGGAACGTTCCTCGCCGCGACCTGGAGAACACGCTCAACCTCGGTGTGGGCATGGTCGCGATCGTGGGGGAGGACGGCGCCGACGCCGCCCTCGCGCGGTGCGCGGAGCTGGGCCTCACCGCCTGGGTCCTGGGCACCGTCGGCGTCCTGGACGACTCCGTGACCGCCTCGGCGGGCGGCGAGGACCTGGTGGTCGGCACCAAGGGCGTGCACGCGGGCGCCGTGCGCCTGACGGGCGACTACCGCAACTGACAGGACGACGAAGGCGCGCCCGGCAGCTCAGGCCTAGGCCTGAAGTGCGGGGCGCGCCTTCGTCGTACGAGGATCAGACTCGCGGGTCGTTCGTCGATCGACGAACTCGCGATCTGTCGACTCACGGACCACCTGGGGCCCGAAGGTCGCAGGAAGAGGGTGAGGTCGTGTCAGCGGTCGTCGGACCAGCCGGTGAACGGCTGGTCGTAGTCTCCGTTGTTGTCCTCGGAAGACCTCGCTCCGTAGCGAGGATCTGTCGCGAGATCCGTGTGGCTATGACCAGTGAGCTCTTGTTCGAGAGCTTGGTAGTTCGTCTCGGGGCTGTAGTACTTCAGCGCACGAGCGACCTTGGTCTGCTTAGCCTTCTGACGGCCGCGGCCCATGGCTCCGACCCCCTCAACGTAGAAGCGGGGCGGCAACGTACTCAGACGTGCGGCCCCGGGAGTGTTGTTTCGTCTGTTCAGAGTCCAACGGTACATGCTCCGGATGCATTCCAGCCACTCGGGTCCCCCGATCGGGTGGCTTGTCACACTGTCTCCACACAACGGGGCCTCGACGGGTGGCCGCGGGGTCGCCGGCGGAGGGTCGTCGGAGCGGCCTGGGGCGGCTCCGACGGACGCGCGACACGCCCGGATCTCGGTCCGAAACACCTGTACCACCCATACCCCGCCTAATTCACCCTGTCCGCCAAGTCGCCCAAAATCCTCATGCTGCGACAATGGAAGGGCTAGCGCAGCGCTGTCGTCGCGTTCCGACGTCACCGTCGGACCAGCCAGTCGCTAGGAGGAGGTGCAGTGATGTCCGTCCATGGAGAGTCCGAAGTTCTGCTCACACCGGCCGAGGTCGCGAGCCTGTTCCGCGTCGATCCCAAGACCGTCACTCGCTGGGCCAAGGCCGGCAAGCTGTCGTCGATCCGGACCCTCGGGGGGCATCGTCGCTATCGCGAGTCCGAGGTTCGCGCACTCCTGGGTGCCGCGAGCGAGAACGCCGAGGGCGTCGACAAGGGCTGACCGACGGCGCGGTGGTCGTTCCCGCGCCCAGCCTTCGCCGTCGGGCCATGCGGAGCCCCGGGACACGTCTCCCGGAGCTCCCGTCGCGTCCTGACCTGGATCTTCCTCACGACCAGGATCTTCCTCACGACCAGCCGAAAGCCCGGCGCCTGTGGCGCCGGGCTCGGTCGTTCCTGGGGCTGTGCCGGTTCTCCCGGTCCCGCCGGCTCGGGCGGGGCGCGCGGCCCCGGCGTGCGTCAGGAGCGGCGCCGGAGGATCGCCGCGGCGACGAGCGCGACCGTCGCGACGGCACCCCCGATGAGGATCTTGACGTTGCGGGCGCGCGCCGGGTCGTGCTCGGGAAGCCCGCGTCCTGTGAAGAAGCTCCCCGTGTCGGCGGCGGCCTGCTTGGTCTGGTGCGCGACGTTCGCCGCCTGCGTCCGCGGGTCGAGGCGTGCGGTGAGCTCGTCGATCGTGCGCGCGAGCTCCGACCGGGTCCGGGCGATCTCGGCCTCCAGGTCGGCCTGGGTCGGTTCGGTGCTCACGGGCGCAGTCCTTCCTTCACGGTGGCGACGTCTTCCTTGATGCCGGCGATGGCCGCGTCCGGGGTCGGGGGCATCCCCTTCTTGAGCTGCTTGCTGCCTACGAACGCCAGGATGCCTGCGAGGAGGAACAGGGCGACGCCGACGATGAGTGCCGCGAGCCACAGCGGCACGGCGTGCGCGAGCCCGACCATCGCCGAGTGCAGGAGGAAGCCCAGGCCGTAGAGCGAGAGCACGCCGGCCACGACGAACATGCCGATCCCGATGCCCGACCTGGCGGCCTTGGTCGTCAGCTCCTTCTTGGCGAGCGCGATCTCGGTCCGGACGAGGCGCGTGGCCTGCTCGGACATCTGCTCGACGAGCTTGCCGATCGAGGGCTTCGGGCTCGGGGGAGGGGGCTGCCCGTCGTCCCAGTCGCTCATGGTGGTCACCTTCCTGGCGCTCCGGTCGGGGCGCCCGTGCGCGCGAGGGGGACTCGCGCCCTGAAGAGTCGGTTCTTCATGTCCCACTCAACCGGTCAACCGCCCCGAGGGCAATTCCGCGCGCCGGGCGTGCGAGTGCTCGTCCGGTGTGCTGGGCGGGCGAGAAGGGTGCCTGGGTCCGAGACGGGTGCGTGCGTCACGATCTGCTCCACCCGTCTCGAGCGGGGAGACCCGTCTCGTCGGACTGGCGGGGTGTCCCCGGTGCGTCACGAGCGCACGGTGCGGCCCGACGGCGTCGCTCGGCGCGGGTGGTCCGGTCGGGGTGGGTGCGGTGCGGGCCCGGCAGCCAGGACCGGTGGGAACGACGAAGCCCCGTCTCGTATGAAACGAGACGGGGCTTCGTGGAAGTGGCTCCGACCGGCGTCGATCCGGTGACCTTTCGATTTTCAGTCGAACGCTCTACCAACTGAGCTACAGAGCCTTGACACGAAAGCCCGGTCATGATGACCGGGCAGTCGCTGTCGAGCGACCCTGACGGGACTTGAACCCGCGACCTCCGCCGTGACAGGGCGGCGCGCTAACCAACTGCGCTACAGGGCCTTGCGTGAGTTTCTCCCGGCCTGCGCCGTTCGAACCTCGAGAATCGTATCTCACTGCCGGGCGAATCCGTTAATCGGATCCTTCCGAGTACCCCCAACGGGATTCGAACCCGTGCTACCGCCGTGAAAGGGCGGCGTCCTAGGCCGCTAAACGATGGGGGCCTAGTTTCCTGGACAACCCGTACCGCCTGCGGGGCACGAGTCGCCGAGAGACCTCCGTCAGCATACGGGGAAGCGGGGCTGCCGTGCAAAACGGTGCTCGGAGCCGTGTGCAGGGCCCCAGCGAGGCGGTGGATGCGAGGCGGGGCCCGGCTGCGGCAAGGGAGGATGGTCTCGTGGTGGAGATGACGCGCGAGGACTTCGAGGACGCGGTGCGCGATGCGCTGGACGAGATCCCGGAGGAGCTGGCGGAGCAGATGGACAACGTGGTCGTCCTGGTCGAGGACGACGCGCCCGCCGACGACCCCGAGCTGCTGGGGCTGTACGAGGGGGTCCCGCTGACCGAGCGCGACCTCATGTGGGCCGCGGGTGCCCTCCCGGACCGGATCACGATCTACCGCAACCCCACTCTCGCGATCTGCGAGACGCGCGAGGAGGTGGTCGAGGAGGTCGTCGTCACGGTGGTCCACGAGATCGCTCACCACTTCGGGATCGACGACGACCGGCTGCACGAGCTCGGGTGGGCCTAGCATTCATCGTCGATAGGCGATAACATCGCCGCATGACGATGAAAAGGGAGACGAGCGCACGCACGCACCTGCGAGCGCGCCGACCCATGACCGAGGCTCCCGCCGAGCAGGCGGCGGCCGAGCATCCGCAGCAACCGTGCACACCGCCCGTCGTCGGGCACGACCACACCGCGGTCGCGCGCCTCCTGCACGCCCTCGCCGAGCCGCACCGGCTCTCGGTGGTGCACCTCCTCGCGGTCGCGGAGCACCGCGTGGTCGACCTGACCCGCGAGCTGGGGCTCGCCCAGTCCACGGTGTCGGCCCACCTGGCGACGCTGCGCGAGGCGGGCCTGGTCGAGACACGCCGTGAGGGGCGCTCGTCCTGGTACCGACTCGCACGCCCCGAGGTCGCGCACATCCTGGCCGACGCCGAGCGGATCGTCGACGCGACGAAGGGCACACCGTGAGCGGCCACTCCCACTCCCACTCGCACGGCGCGTCGACCGCGACGGGCGCGCACCGCCGTCGGCTCGTGATCGTCCTGTGCATCACGCTCGGTGTCATGGCGCTCGAGGTCGTGGGCGCGCTGGTCTCCGGGTCGCTCGCCCTCCTCGCGGACGCCGGGCACATGCTCACCGACGCGACCGGGATCGGTATCGCGCTCTTCGCGAGCTGGCTCGCGACCCGCCCGGCCTCCCCGACGCGGACCTTCGGGTGGCAGCGTGCGGAGATCCTCGCGGCGCTGACCAACGCCCTGATCCTGGGCACGGTCGCCGTGCTGGCGATCGTCGAGGGCGTCTCGCGGTTCCGGTCGCCGGACCCGGAGATCCAGGCGGGGCTCATGATCGGGGTGGCGGTCGTCGGTCTCGTCGCGAACGCGGTCGGGCTGCGCCTGCTGTCCGCCGGTCAGGCCGAGAGCCTCAACGTCCGGGGTGCCTATCTGGAGGTGCTGGGCGACCTGCTCGGATCGGTCGCGGTGATCGTCGCCGGCTTCTTCGTCGCGGTCGGGTTCCCGGGGGCCGACGGTCTCGCGTCGGTGGCGATCGGCCTCATGATCCTGCCGCGTGCGTTCATGCTCCTGCGCGAGGTCGCGGCCGTGCTCCTCGAGTCGACCCCGGCCGGCGTGGACCTCGAGAAGGTCCGCACGCACATGGAGGGCATCCCCGGTGTCGTGGGCGTCCACGACCTGCACGCCTGGACCATCACCTCGGGAGTCCCCGTCATGTCGGCGCACGTGGTCGTGGAGGAGGACCTCCTCGCGTGCGGCGGCGGGACCGAGGTGCTGCAGCGCCTCAAGGAGTGCTTGGGCGGGCACTTCGACGTCGACCACTGCACGTTCCAGATCGAGCCGCCGTCGATGCAGGAGACCGAGGAGTCGGTCCACCACTGATCGCCGGGCGTCTCGCGGGGGCGTCGACGTCGAGAACCGCTCCCGCGTCGATCTACGCTCGTCCCATGACGATTCTGGTGACGGGCGGGGCGGGGTACATCGGGGCGCACGTGGTGCGGCTGCTGCAGGAGAGGGGCGAGAAGGTCGTCGTCGTCGACGACCTGAGCACCGGTCAGGAAGGGCGGGTCGGGGGAGCGCCGCTCGTGCGGCTCGACGTGTCGAGCGCCGAGGCGGTCGAGGTGCTGACCACGACCCTCGTGGAGCACGAGGTCACCGCGGTGGTGCACTTCGCCGCCCGCAAGCAGGTCGGCGAGTCGGTCGAGAAGCCGGCCTGGTACTACCAGCAGAACGTCGGCGGCTTCACGAACCTCGTGACCGCGATGGAGGCGGCGGGGGTCGACCGGCTGGTCTTCTCGTCGTCGGCGGCGACGTACGGGATGCCGTCGGTCTCCCTGGTCGAGGAGAAGCTGCACGCCGAGCCGATCAACCCCTACGGCGAGACGAAGCTCGTCGGCGAGTGGCTGGGACGAGCGGCCGGCCGCTCCTGGGGCCTGCGGTTCGTGGCGCTGCGCTACTTCAACGTCGCCGGTGCGGGCTGGTCCGACCTGGGCGACCCGGCGATCCTCAACCTCGTCCCCATGGTCCTCGACCGTCTGGAGCGTGGCGAGCAGCCCAAGATCTTCGGCGACGACTACCCGACGCCGGACGGCACCTGCATCCGCGACTACATCCACGTCCTGGACCTGGCCGAGGCGCACCTCGCGGCGCTCGGCTACCTCGACGAGGACGAGCGTGCGTACGACGTCTTCAACGTCGGGACGGGGACGGGCTCCTCGGTCCGTGAGGTCATCGACGAGATCGGGAAGGTGTCTGGTCTCGACGTGACCGCGGAGATCCTCCCGCGTCGTGCGGGCGACCCGCCGCAGCTCGTCGCCTCGCCCGAGCGCATCAACAAGGTGCTCGGGTGGAGCGGTTCGCAGGGGCTCGAGGAGATCATCTCCTCGGCCTGGGAGGCCTGGCAGGCGGGGCCTCGTCGTATCGACGTCTGAGCCTCCGAGGTGACCGGAAGGGCTCTCTCGCACTCGTGCGAGGGGGCCCTTCCGTATGTCCGGCACTGACATCCCGTCAGATCCTCAGTATGCTGAGCAAAATTACTCAGCAGGCTGAGGATGAAGGGGTGTGCCATGCCCGGAACGCCTGGGATGCCAGCAGGCCGAGCGTCCGAGACCATGAAGGGGGAGGTCCACGTGTCGCAGATGCTGTACGACCGCACGGCTGCCCGCGCGAGCAGGGCGGTCCTGACCGGGTACTCGACGTCCTTCGGCCTCGGGTCCCGGCTCCTGGGGAGCGTGGCGCGGCGAGACATCGACGCGGTCTACGGCCTGGTCCGCGTGGCCGACGAGGTCGTCGACACCCGCCGCGGCGAAGGGGCCGACGCGCTCCTCACGGGACTCGAGGAGGAGACCGCTCGCGCGCTCGCGAGCGGGTACTCGACCAACCTCGTCGTCCACTCGTTCGCCCGTACGGCCCGGCGCACGGGGATCGGACACGCGGAGATCGACCCCTTCTTCGCGTCGATGCGCATGGACCTCACGGTCCAGGTGCACGACAAGGCGAGCTACGAGCAGTACGTCCACGGCTCGGCCGAGGTCGTGGGGCTCATGTGCCTCGCGGTGTTCCTCAACGCGGGCCGACGTCCCGGTGAGCCCGTCGTCCGCGCCGACGCGGCCGTGCTGCGCGGCGCCCAGGGGCTGGGGGCCGCGTTCCAGAAGATCAACTTCCTGCGCGACCTGCGCACCGACCACGAGGAGCTGGGGCGCAGCTACTTCCCCGGGATCACGCCCGCCGACCTCACGCAGGAGGACGTCGACGCGATCCTCGCCGAGATCGGCAGCGACCTCGACGCCGCGCGTGCCGCGCTCCCGTCGCTCCCGCGGCGGGCCCGGATGGCGGTCGCCGCGACGCTCGCGCTCTACGACTCCCTGCTCGGCCGGCTCTCCTCGACAGCCCCCGAGGAGCTGCTCCGGGCACGCGTGCGCGTCCCGGACCCGGTCAAGCTCGTCGTCGCCGCCCGTGCCGCGGCGCGCGAGTCGCTGCGGCGCGACGTGCCCGTCACGTCCTCGCGCTCTGCCCGTTTCGCCGATCCCCGAGGAGCCCTGTGAACGACGCCCCGCCCGACATGCCGCACGTCGTGGTCGTGGGCGGTGGCGTCGGCGGTCTCGCGACGGCCGCGCTCCTGGCCAGAGGTGGTGCGCGGGTCACGCTCCTCGAACGTCACGAGCGGGTCGGGGGGCGGGCCGGGACGCTCGACCTGGACGGGTTCCGCTTCGACACAGGACCCTCCTGGTACTTCATGCCCGAGGTCTTCGAGCACTGGTTCGCGCTGCTGGGCGAGCGCGCCCAGGACCATCTCGACCTGGTCCCCCTCGACCCGTCGTACCGCGTCTTCTTCGAGCGGGCCCCGTCGTCCGAGCAGCCCGACGGCGCCACGAACCTCCCCCCGGTCCGTACCGTCCTCGACGTCACCCGGGACCCGGAGGCCAACTGGGCACGATTCGACGCGCTCTCGCCGGGGGACGGCGAACGCATGCGGGCCTACGCCGAGGAGTCGACCGAGGCCTACCGCCTCGCCCTCGACCACTTCCTCTACACGACGTTCGAGCGCCCCGACCGGGCGATCGGGCGCGACGTCCTGCGACGGCTCCCACGCCTCGCGGCCCTGCTGGGGCGCTCGCTCGCCGACCGCGTCGAGCGCCGGGTGCACGACCCGCGCCTTCGCCAGGTCCTGGGCTATCACGCGGTCTTCCTCGGCTCGTCGCCCTACCGGGTGCCCGCGCTGTACTCGCTCATGAGCCACCTGGACCTCGTCGAGGGCGTACGCTTCCCGCGCGGCGGGATGTACACGATCGTCCAGGCGATGGAGAAGCTCGCCCGCTCGGAAGGCGTGACGATCCGCACGGCGAGCGACGTCGTCGGGATCGAGGTCGCACCTGCCGTGGCCGTGCCCGACGGCGGAGCGTCGCCCCGCGTGCGGACCGGCCCGTCCCGGCGACGCGCGCGAGGCGTCGCGACCGGGGTGCGGCTGAGCACGGGCGAGGTCGTGCCCGCGGACGTCGTCGTGTCCGGTGCGGACCTGCACCACACGCAGACCGCGCTGCTTCCCCCGGCCTACGCCGACCTGCCCGCGCCCGCGTGGGACGACCGCGGTCCCGGGATCTCGGCGCTGCTGATCCTCGCCGGCGTGCGGGGAGAGCTGCCCGAGCTCGCCCACCACTCGCTCTTCTTCACCGAGGACTGGCAGGGCAACTTCTCGGACGTCCTGGGGGACGCGGCCAACAGCCCTGTGGACTCGTTGCGGGTCCCGACCCCCGCCTCGCTCTACGTCTCGCGGACGTCGGCGACCGACGACGCGACCATCGACCGCCCCGCGGCCCCGCCCGGCCACGAGAACCTGTTCGTCCTCGTCCCCTTCCCCGCGGACCCCACGCTCGGCGGGTCCGCGGCGTCGCAGGCCGACCTCGAACGGCTCGCCGACGGCTACCTCGACCAGGTCGGCGCCTGGGCCGGGATCGACGACCTGCGCGGGCGCGTCGTGACGCGTCGGGTCCTGGGGCCCGCCCACTTCGCGACCGAGTTCTCGTCCTGGCGCGGGACGGCCCTGGGGATGGAGCACACGCTCGCGCAGAGCGCGATGTTCCGCCCTCCGGGTGCTTCGCGCAAGGTCGCCAACCTCTACTACACGGGAGCGGGCACGGCCCCCGGCGTCGGGCTCCCGATGTGCCTCATCAGCGCCGAGCTCGTCGCCAAGCGGCTCCTCGGCGAGACCTCGTCCCGGCCCCTCCCGACGCCGCTGCGCCCGGGCTTCCTCGCCGCGAGCCGTCGCCCCGAGCGCCTGCGGGGTGGCGTCTCATGATCGGGTTCGCGTACCTCGGGGCGCTCCTCGTCTCGCTCGGCGGGCTCGCCGTGCTCGACCGCCGGTTCCGCCTCGCGTTCTGGGCAGACCCGGCCCGGACCGCGATCACGCTCGTGGTCGGCGTGCTCTTCTTCCTCGCGTGGGACGTCGCCGGGCTCGCGCTGGGGATCTTCGCGCGCGGCGACTCCCCCCACATGACCGGGCTCCAGCTCGCACCCGAGCTGCCCGTCGAGGAGGCCGTCTTCCTCACGCTGCTCTGCTACAACACCCTGCTCGTCTGGCGGTTCCTCGACCTGCGCGTGCGGGGGCGCGCGTCCCGGCGGACGAACGGGGGCGCTGCGAGGGCGGACGAGGTACCCGCAGACGCTCCCGCCAGGGCCTCCGACGGTCCGACGACGGGAGCCGGTGCATGACCAACATCGTCCTGAACCTCGTGGTCCTGGCGCTCGTCGCGCTCGTCACGGTGTGGACGCTCCGGCGCCACCGGGCCGGGCCGCTCCTGTGGACGGCCGTGGTCATGGTGGTGCTGACGCTGGTGTTCGACACGATCATGATCGCGGTCGGGCTCTACACCTACGCCCCGGACAAGATCCTCGGGATCTACCTCGTCGGTGCGCCGCTCGAGGACTTCGCCTACCCGCTCGCCGCGGTCATGCTGCTGCCCGCGGTGTGGACCTGGGTCGGGGACGGCCGGCGACGTCGGCACGCGGGAGGTCAGTCGTGACCGGGGTCGCGGTCGAGCCCGGGGCCGCGCCGGGGCCGCTCGTCGCGCTCCGGGAGATCGCTGCGGCCTCTCGGCCCTTCTCCTGGATCAACACCGCCTACCCTTTCGCGGCCGGCTACCTCGTCGCGACGGGAGGTCGCGTCGACGCCACGCTCGTCGTCGGGACGCTCTACTTCCTGATCCCCTACAACCTGCTCATGTACGGGATCAACGACGTGTTCGACTACGCGTCGGACCTGCGGAACCCGCGCAAGGGCGGGATCGAGGGTGCGCTCGCGGACCCCGCGACGGCGCGCGCGACCCATCGGCGCATCCTGTGGGCGTGCGCCGTGACGAACGTCCCGTTCCTCGCGTGGCTGCTGCTCCAGGGCGACGTGGCCGCGAACCTGACGCTCGCCGTCGTGGTCTTCCTCGTCGTGGCCTACTCGGCGCCCGTGCTGCGCTTCAAGGAGCGGCCCTTCCTCGACTCGTTCACCTCGGCCATGCACTTCGTGGGGCCCCTGCTCTACGCGCTCGTGCTCGTCGGGGCGGACCTCGGGGCGCGGACCGTGTGGCCCGTGCTGGTGGCGTTCGTGCTGTGGGGAGCGGCGTCGCACGCGTTCGGCGCGGTCCAGGACGTGCGGGCCGACCGGGAGGGGGGGATCGGCTCGGTCGCGACCGTGATCGGGGCGCACCGGACCGTCGTCGTCGCGGCCGCCGCCTACCTCGTCGCCGCGGTGCTGCTCGCCCTGCTCCCCTGGCCGGGATGGCTCGCGGCCCTCCTCCCGCTCCCGTACCTCGCCAACGTCGCCTCGTTCTGGTCGGTGCGCGACGAGGACTGCGAACGGGCGAACGCGGGCTGGCGCCGCTTCCTGTGGCTCAACCTCGCGACCGGGTTCCTCGTGACGATGCTGCTCATCGCCGCCACCTGGGGCTGAGAGGGGCTGAGAGCTCCCGGGTACGACGACGGCCGCCGTCCCTCGCGGGACGGCGGCCGTCTCGGCGCCGCGGGCGTCCTGGCCTGCAGGTCAGTACGTGGTGCCGAACTCCCAGTGCCAGGCCTCGGGGTTCGCCCCGCCCGGGCGCGCCCAGGTCGGGTTGTCCCAGCCGTACGCCGGAGCGTTCTCCCGCATCCAGTTGTACTGGGCGGTGCCGAACTGGTTGATGCCGCCGCCCAGGTCGAGCGCCTGGCCCATGCCGTGGTTCGAGGTGCCGGGGGGAGCCGCGAGGCTGCCCTTCGACGCCTTGACGGAGACCTGCGAGGCGTACGACCGGTAGGACGACGTCACCGAGATGTCCGTGCCGAACGCGGCCCGGTAGGCCGTGTTGAGCTGCTCGAGGTAGTAGACCCCGTCGCAGCGCACGAAGTGCCCGGGCGCGAAGCTCGGCGAGCACAGGAGGTCGGTGGGGATGTTCCCGTTCGAGTACCCGGCAGTGCTGTTGGCCCACGCCGCGAGCTGAGAGGCCATGGCCGCACGCTCGGCGGCCTGCTGGGCGGCGATGGCCTCGCGCTCGGCGGCCTGCTGGGCGGCGATCTCCTCGGCCGACGGCGGTCCCGGCTCGACCGAGACCGTCACGGACGTCGAGTCGAGCAGGGTGCGCAGGGCCTCGGTCGCTGCGCCGATCTCGTCGATCGTCGGGGCGATCTGGGCCTGGCCGGACGGGTCTGCCTCGACGGTCGCCGGGTCGGCGTCCGCCGCAGCGGGCTCGGCCGGCGCGTCGGCAGCGGGGTCGGCGGGCGCGGCCTCCGGCGTCGTCGTGCCGGCGTCGGCGGTGAGGGACTCGCGTCCCTCGGTGCCCGCTCGGCTCGCACGGAACGTGTCGCGCCCGTCGAGGGCGGCGTCCGACCCGGAGGCCTCGAGCGTCGGCCCGGAGTCCAGCCCACCGGCGTCGAGCGACGTGTCGGTCGCCGCGTCGGCGGGCACGCTCGCCGCCCCGGTGCCGGCCTCGTCCGCGTTCTCCGTGGTGGTCGCGGCGCTGAGGAGCTGGCGGAGCTGGTCACGCGTCGCGGTGATCTGGGCCAGCTGCTCGGGTGCCAGGGAGGACGTGCCCTCGCTCGCCAGGTACTCGGCGCGCACGAGCTCGGTGCTCGCCGCCTCGAGGGCGGCCTGCTCCTCAGGGGTGGAGGCGCTCGCCCCGGCGACGCTCGTGACCGTCGAGGCCGCCGTGCCGGTGGTGCTCGCCGCGGCGACCTGGGCGGTGGTGGGGGTGGTGACGAGGCTGGCGGCGCCGGCCGTGGTGGTCACGGCGACCGCGGCAAGGGCTGCCGCGACCGCGAAGGGGGACCGTCGGCGCAGGGAGCGCCCGGGCAGGGTCGCGGCGAAGCGGCGCTGGGAGTGCTTTCCCATCAGCGGCCCCCTCTCGTGCCGGGACCCGGCTGGTCGGCTGCGCCGAGGGGGGAGGTCGTACGGTCGTCCGTGCCCGGGAGCGGGCGTCGCGCCGTGGGCGCGGCAGAGCTGAGCAGTGCAGTTGTCACGGTGTTCCGATGTTCCGTTCGTCGGGCCGAGGCCGGACCGCGTGCGCACTGCGGCGGTCGAGCGGGAGCTCGACGCCGTACCGTGCCGTCGCGGTGACGGGAGTCGTTCTTGGAGCCTCAGCGGCCTGAGTCGCGGCGCGTCCGGATGACGTGGGAGCCGCGTGCGTCAGCAGATGGGATGCGAGGACGGTCCTCGGTGCCTGCCAACTCGTTCCATCTTCAACTACGTTTGTGAGCGCTCTGGCCGTGTGGAGCAAGGATCCGCTGGTGATGGTGTGCCGGGTCCGGGCCTATTCGGTGAAGAAGGTACGACCGACGCGTCTCGCGTCGCGAGTCAGGGCCGTACCCACGAGCATGCCCAACGCGATCGCGAAGACGGCGACGACGGCGTTGGCGATGTCCGACACCGAGCCCGTGTTCCCCGCCACGAGCTCCGAGAGGCCCAGGAAGCTCAGGGCTCCCGGCACCAGGAGCCAGAAGGCCGGGAGCGTCGTGATGATCGCCGGGGGGCCGGTGCGGGTCCGCTCGACGAGCGTCGCGAGCGGCACGATCACGAGAGCACCGAAGAAGCCCGAGATCTCCGGGGCGACGTAGGAACCCACGAGCTGGGCCGCGTAGGCCGCGAACAGGACCACGAGCACCCAGGGCAGGCTCCGGCGCGGGGTCGAGGCGAAGAGCATCTGCCCGACGCCCACGAGCACGACGCCGACCCACGGGGCCCACCACCCCATCCGTTCGCCGCCGTGCCCGGCGAGCAGGTCGCCCGCGACCGCCGCACCGGCGACGACGCCGAACACGAGCAGGAGGAGCTGGGCGATCCCGTACAGGAGCCGGCTCGCGCCCGAGACGATCTGGTTGCTCGTGAGCTCGATCGCGGCGACGGTCAGGACGGACCCCGGCAGAAAGCTGATGAGCGGCGGGACCAGGACCTGCAGCGGGCTGTCGCCGAGCCAGGGGTGCACCACCTGGATCGCCAGGACCGTCACGAGGAAGGACGCGACGACGGGCAGGGCCGTGCTGAGCGTGGGCCAGCGCGCGGCGAGCCACCGCAGGAGACCCACGCCGAGCCCCAGGACGAGGAAGACGGGCAGCAGGTCCAGGGTCGGGTTGAGGATCAGGCCGAAGCCCAGCGTCAGGATCGCGTGCCCGACGACCGTGAGCACGGCACCGAACCTGGGCGGCCGACGCCGGATCGCTCGGAGCTCGGCGCGCGCGTCGGCGAGGTCGATCGTCTGGTTCCGCAGCTCGCGGATCACGGCGTAGAGAGCGCCGATCTGGTCCAGGTCGAGCCCGCTGCCCGCTGCGTCGGTGAAGTCCGTGACGACGCCGGAGGCGGTCTGGACGCGGATGAAGACGCACGTCGGCAGGACGAGGGTCTGCACGGTGTGCGCCCCGTGCAGGTCGGCGACCTGCTTGAGCACGTCCTGCGCGTCGTTGACGGACTGCCCCGAGTCGAGCATCGCCCGGCCGAGCGTTCGCAGCAGCGGGACGAGGTCCGGGGAGATCTCCGGGACGTCGGGCTCTTCGTCAGGCGTCGCCTCGTTGCCGAGCGCCTGGAGGACCCGGCGGAGGGTCGAGGGGGCGTGGCGGATCCCGGAGAGCAGGGGGAACCGGGTCCGGTGCGGGGTCCCGGGGGCGGTCTCGGCCGGGGAGGCGCCGGTCTCCGTGGTGTCCGGCGAGGTGTCGCGGGGGGCGGCCGTGGGAGCGTCGTCGGTCGGCGTCACCTGCTCGGGTGGCGCGTCCACGGGAGGGCCCTCGGCGTTCAGGTCGCCACCCCGCGTCCGCCGGCGGTGTCCGTCCGGGCGCCGGAGGAGCCGGGTGACGGGTCAACCGGTCCCGACGACGCCGCGACCAGGTGCAGCAGGGCTTCGGCGTAGGCGTCGGCGGGGTCGTAGCCGCGGAAGGTGAGCGGGCGTCCGCCGAGCTCGATCTCGACGAGGTAGGCGGGGACGTCGTCGTCCTCGACGAAGCGCTGGAGCCAGCGGAAGGTGCCGCCGAGCAGGGTGCGGAGCTGGGGCTCGAGCGGGTGCCAGAGCGCGTCCTCGAGGGCCACGGAGTCGAGCGCCCACTCGGTCGTGCCGTTGAAGCCGAGGATCACGCCGGTGTCGAACTCGTGGGGTTCGATCGTCATGTCGCTGACGGTGAAGAGGTCGCCCGTGGGGCCCGTGCCGAGGAGCCGGAACCGATCGCCGGACTCGGGGTGCCAGCGCACTCCCGCCTCGCGCAGGGCGAGGGCCAGGTCCCAGGAGATCATGTCGCCAGTATGGTCGGGTCGGCCCGAGCAGGCGCGCCGAGGGTGACGGCCCGGCCTGCCGACGGTGACGCTCCGGAGGCCTTTCACCCGCTCGCGCGAGACAGTAGGGGAAGGACTCCCGCAGCCCGCGGGGCCCGAGCACGGGGAGGCCGGCATGACCGGGACGTTCGAGACCGTCGACGACTACATCGGTTCGTTCCCGCCCGAGACCCAGGCGGTCCTGCAGGAGATGCGCCGGACGATCCACCGGGTCGTGCCCGACGCCGGCGAGAAGATCAGCTACCAGATCCCGGCCGTGACGGTGGGTGGCCGGGTCGTCGTGTACTTCGCGGGGTGGAAGCACCACGTGAGCCTCTATCCCGTGCCCGACGGCGACGTGGACTTCGAGCGGCTCGTCGCCCCCTACCGGGCCTCCAAGGGGACGCTCAAGTTCATGCTGTCCGACCCGATCCCGTACGGCGTGATCGAGACGGTCTCACGGCACCTGCTCGACCAGCACGGGGCCTCGGCGTAGGCGCGCTCTCCCCCCGGAGCGCGCTCGGCAGGCCCCGGCGGGCGCCCACCTGTCGGGACGCACCGTCCCACGACGGCCGGGTCGTCACACCCCGGAAACGTCGGCATCGTGTACTCGCCCTCATGACCGTCCCTTCCACGGGCACGGCCGGGCGATCCCCGGACCGACCCGTCACCGTCTCCATCCACCGCCGCATCCACCCCGACCTGGTCCCGGACGCGACGCGCTGGGTCCAGACCGGCGTCAACATGGCCAACACGTACCCGGGGTTCCTCGGGTCGGGCTGGGTGCGCGCCGCGAAGGACTCGCACGACTGGCACATGCTCTACCGCTTCGCCGACGAGGCGACGCTCGACGCGTGGGACTCCTCGCCCGAGCGGGTCGCGTGGCTCCAGCAGGGGCAGGGGCTCGTTGAGGACCAGCGCGTCGAGCGCAGGACGGGCATCGAGGGCTGGTTCGACGTCCCCGCCCGCGTCGAGGAGCCGCAGGTCGGCGCCGAGCGTGCGCCGGCCCGGTGGAAGCAGTCGGTGAGCATCTGGCTCGGGTTCTTCCCCGTGAACCTCGCGTTCACGCTGCTCATGTCGTGGGCCGTCCCGAGCTTCGGCGAGCTGCCCGTGGTCCCGAGGGTGCTCGTGACGACGCTCGTGCTGACCCCGATCATGACGTACGCCGTCCTGCCGTGGGTGACGCGCCGTCTGGCACCGTGGCTCGCGCGCTGAGGCGCGCCCACCGACCGCCCGACGAGGTGCCCGGCCGGCTCGTCGCCCCGTCGTAGGGACGCCCGACGGCGGCGCTCGCCCAGCGCCTGTCCAGGCGACTTCCAGCGCCCGGTCATAGCGTGGACGGATGGACGACGAGATCGAGAACGCGACGGATGTCGCACTGACCCTGGCCGCCGTCGCAGGAGCGCTGGTGGTCGCGTTCGTGCTGGGCACGATCCTCTCGGCGGTCGTGAACCGCCTCGGGCGGCGCAGCGAGCTCGCGCGGGACATCTCGAGGCGACTGCGCCGCCCGGACCGTGCGGTGCTCATGATCGTCGCGGTGTGGATCGCCGTACGGGTCACGACGGACCCCTCGGTGAGCTGGCGCCCCGCGGTCGAGCACGCCCTGCTGATCGCGCTCATCGCGGCGGGTGCGTGGTGGGTGGGGGCGCTCGCGTTCGTGCTCGAGGACAGCGCGCTCAAGCGCTTCCGGGTCGACGTGGTCGACAACCGGCACGCGCGGCGTATCCGCACGCAGATCATCGTGGTGCGACGCCTGACCGTCGCGATCATCGTGATCTGCGCGATCGCCGCGGTCCTGCTGACGTTCCCCGCGGCGCGCGCCGCGGGTGCGAGCATCCTCGCGTCGGCAGGTGTCATCTCGATCGTCGCGGGCCTCGCGGCCCAGACGTCCCTCGCGAACGTGTTCGCGGGCATGCAGATCGCGTTCACGGACGGCATCCGGGTCGACGACGTCGTGGTCCTCGAGGGGGAGTGGGGGCGGATCGAGGAGATCACCATGACGTACGTCGTGGTGCACCTGTGGGACGACCGGCGCCTCATCATGCCGTGCACGTACTTCACGACGACGCCGTTCCAGAACTGGACCCGGCGGGCCGCGGACCTGCTGGGCACGGTCGAGCTCGACCTGGACTTCCGGGTGCCGTTCGGCGCCATGCGCGCCGAGCTCAAGCGGCTCCTCGCGCACACCGACCTGTGGGACCAGCGCGTCGGCATCCTGCAGGTGACCGACGCGATCAACGGCGTGGTCCGGGTGCGTGCGCTCGTGAGCGCCCGCGACGCCCCGACGCTGTTCGACCTGCGGTGCTTCGTGCGCGAGGGGCTCGTCGAGTGGCTCCAGCGGTCGAGCGCGGACTCGCTGCCCCGCACGCGCTTCGAGGGCGTCGAGGAGGGCCGCATCAGCGAGGAGCCCGACGTCGCGCCTGGCCACGCGCAGGCCGACGGCGCAGCGGCACAGCCCGCGATCCCGGAACCAGAGGTCCACCTCCCGCCCGCGATCCCCGTGGGGCCGGGCATCCCGGGACAGCCGCCCCTGTCGACCCGTCAGGCGACCCGCCGCGTCTCGGTGCGCGACCAGACGCGGGTGATCGGGACGGTCAGCGCCCCGCAGGACGTCGTCGAGACCAGGGTCATGTCACCGGTCGAGGCGGCGCTCGCGGGTGCGGACGCGGGTGACACGGGGGAGATCGGTCCCGAGGACCTGCCCGGCGGCGCGTCCGAGTCGGCCTTCTTCAGCGGCACGGCCGAGGGGGTCGAGCGTTCCAAGGCGTTCGCAGGTCCGGGGCAGGAGGTCATCGACGAGCGCGAGGAGACGGCCGAGCGGAACCGGGTCGAGGACGAGCGCGACGCAGCGGCATCGCAGGACGACGCCGACGAACGGGGCTGGGACCACGCGGCGGCGCGCCCTGGTGACCGAGACCGCCTCGGCGACCGCGACCTGGGGCGCGGCGAGTCGCACGGCGACGCCGGTCACGACGGCGACGCCTGACGCCGAGGGTGACGCGCCCGCCTGCCGAGGGGGAAGGACCTTCCTGCCGAGGGTGACCGACCCACCACCCCGCGCGGGCCGTCGCCGCCCCGACGTGACGCACACGACCCGGGTCCACCGCGCCGCGCAGGGCACCCCTGGTTAGGGTCTCGTCGTGAGCAGGTGGACCTGGCCCGCGTACGTGGGCGTGATCGGCGGAGTCGTCGTCTTCGTGATGTTCCTGCTGCCGATCGTGGTCTGGCAGTACCGCCGGTACGGGCGGCTGAGCTGGTTGCGCCTGCTCGGGTCGGCGGCGGTCGCGGTCTACGGCGTCGCGCTCGTGGCGTACACGCTGCTGCCGCTGCCCTCGGGCGACCTCGCGCAGTGGTGCGCGCAGCACGGGTTCTCCGGGCCGCAGCTGAACCCGTTCCAGTTCGTCGAGGACATCCGCCGGGACACCGCGGGCATGAGCGCGGCGGCGCGGCTGCGCAGCCCGGCCGTGCTCCAGACGGTGTTCAACGTGGTGCTGTTCGTCCCGTGGGGCGTGCTGGTCCGGCGCTTCTTCGGGTGGCGGCTGCCGCTCACGGTGCTGTCGGCGTTCGCGGCGTCGCTGCTCATCGAGACGACGCAGGGCACGGGGATCTTCGGTCTCATCCCGTGCTCGTACCGCCTGGCCGACGTCGACGACCTCCTGACCAACACTCTGGGCGGGTTGATCGGTGCGCTGATCGCGCCGGTCGTCCTGCGGTGGATGCCGCGCTCGACCGACCTCGCGACCGAGCGGGGGGTGCCGCGCCTTGTCACGGTGTGGCGGCGGTGGCTCGGCATGCTGCTCGACGCGTTCCTGGTGTCGGTGACGGGGACGGTGCTGGTCCTGTTCTACCGGGTGGCGCTCGTCGCGCTGGGGCAGGACGTCCCGCTCGAGGCGGGCGCGGTCGACGTGGTGCTCGGGTCGCTCGTGCCCGTGGTCCTGGTCCTGCTGGTGCCGCCGTTCCTGGGGAGCGGGGCGTCGTGGGGGCAGCGGGCCATGTGGCTCGAGCCCCGCTGGACGGCGGACGTCGCCGAGGGCCCGGTCGGTGCGGGCGGCCTGGGCCGCGGGACCACGGCGCGTCGGGTGGTGCGCGGCCTTGCGTCGGGCGGGCTCTGGGGGGTGTGCCTGGTCCTGGCGGAGGTCCCCGGCGGTGGTCTCCTGCCCGACGTCGCAGCGCCCCTGGGGTCGCTCGTCGCCTTCGTGGCGGTCGTCTCGGTCCTGTTCACGCGCGACCGGCGCGGGGTGTCGGGGGTCGTGTCGGGGGCCCGGATGGTCGACGCGCGGAGCTGAGCGCGGGGGCTGAGCACGGCCGCCGGGCCGCACGCCTCCGCCCGGCGTCGGCCGATCACCGAAGTCACTTGCCAACTGCGCAAGTCAGCAATACGTTTGCCATCATGGAAAACGACATGTCCGTCGGCGACCCCGCGACGCAACGCCCTTCCGCCGCGCAGGCGCGCGAGGCGCTGGCGAGCCTACGTGCCGACGACGCGACTCTCGCGGAACGGCTCGTCACCCCGCGGTGGTACTACCCGCTCCTCGGAGCGATCGTCGCCGTCATCATCGTGTCGCAGGCGCTGCCGTCACCGGCGTCGCTGATCCTGCTGCCCGTCGCGATCCTCGCGCTGCCCGCGCTCGTGGTCGTCCACAGGCGGCGCCACGGACTATGGTTCAGCCTGCCGGCCGGGCCGCGATCCAGGCGCGTCTACCGGATCATGATGATGATCCTCGTGCCCTGCTTCGTGGCCATGGTGGTCGTCAAGGTCACCCCGGTCCCGTACGGGTGGGTGCTGCTCCCCGCGGCGGTCGGGCTCGTCACGCCCCTGGTGCTCGGCCCCCGGTACGACGAGCTCTTCCGCCAGGAGCTCGCCGGGACGTCCGCCGGGACGGACAGTGCCGGGGCATGAGCACCGACGTCGTCCCCGTGTTCAGCGAGGTCATCCACTCGCCTGCGCGCCTGCGCATCTGCGGGGTGCTCCGGCGAGGGGCGCAGCTCGAGTTCGCCGTGCTCCGCGACACGCTGGGCCTGACCGACGCGAACCTCTCGAAGAACCTGCGCGTGCTCGCCGACGCGGGGTTCGTCACGGTGACCAAGGAGAGCTCGCCCGACCGCCCCGACGCCCGGCGCCTCACGTGGGTCGAGCTCACGGCCGAGGGCAGGCGCGCCGTCGAGGCGCACCTCGCGGCGCTCGCGGAGATCGCCGCGGGCGTCGACCCGAACGCTGAGAAGTGAGGAGGCGCAGCGGCAGGCGGTCCCGGCCAGCAGCGTGTCAGCGGCTGCCTGGTCGCCGGCGCGACAGGGTCGTGACAGCGATCCCGGTGCCGAGCAGGAGGAGCGCGGCGAGAGCAGCGAGGGCCGCGTCCGCCCCGGTGGCGGGGAGCGTGCTCGCGCTGCCGGGCCCAGAGCTGCCGGCCCCGCCGGCCCCGCCGGTACCCGGTCCCGACGGGGTCCACGGGCTGGGCGGTCCGGGCACGGTGTCGCCCACGGTCGACCACACGCCCTGGGCGTCGTTGTCGGTCGGGGAGGCATCGGTGTCGGTGTCGATCGTGGGCACGACGAGCGGGCTGAGCCGTTCCACGACCGGGTCCACGAAGCCGTCCTCGTCGAGGTCGGTGTCGGGGGCGGGAGTCACGTAGGCGACGTCGCGCATGCTGCCCGCGCCCGGAGCAGGGGCGACCACGCGGGCGGTGACGGTCAGCGGCGGACCGTCGGCGTCGACGGGGAGGTCGTCCGTGGCGGTCGCCGTGGTCCCGTCGACCGTGTAGCCGTCACCCGTCATCGAGACGAGCGTGGCGCCGTCGGGCAGGAGCTGGGTGATCGTCCACCCGGCCGGGGCGACGCGCGGGCCCGCGTTGTGCGGGGTCAGCGTCCAGGTGACCAGGTCGCCCGCGCGCAGGACGGCGCCGGGGGCCACGGCGAGCGCCTGGGTCAGGGACAGGTCGATGCAGCTCATCGGGTACAGGACGGGGGCCTCGGTGAGCTCGTACACCTCGGCGCCGCCGCCGTCGTAGTACGGGACGCCGTCGAGGAAGCCCGTGGCTCGGCACGCCGCCCCCCAGTCGTTGGGGGTGCCGTGGTCCCGGGCGTCGACGGCGACCGGGCCGTCGACGGGCAGCGCACGGGCGAGGGCAGGTGCGGAGTCCTCGCCGACGACCGCGTTCGCGTACGTGCGGATCGCTGTGCTGGCCGCGGGGAAGGAGTTGCCCGTGACGAGCACGTCGTCGCGCAGCGTCCGCCGGGCGGCCTCGGGCGACGCGGGGTCCGCCGTACCGACCTGGATCCAGGTGCCGCCGCCCGTGAACGCGTTGCCCGTGACCCGGACGTCGGACGACGAGTACGAGTCCGGGAGCGCGCCGTCGGCCCATGACGGGGCGACGCTGATCGCGGCGAGCCCGTCGCCGCCCGTCTGGGAGATCGCGTTGTCGGCGACGAGGAGGTCGTGGGCCGGGCCCGCTGACACGACGTCGGGCTGGCCGCTCACGGTGTTGCGCACGACCTGCACGGCGGTCGTGCCCTGGAGCACGCGGATCCCGCCGTCGTTGTCGGTCATGGTGCTGTCGTGCACGGCGATGTCGTGGCTGATCCCGTTGGCAGGGGTCGTGACGACGAACAGGCCGACCCCGGAGTTGCCGGTGAACGTCGTCGCGCCGACGTCGAGGTTCGCGACGCTGCGCCCGTACACGCCGTACTCGACGAGGTTCGCGACGGTCGCGTTCGTCACGGTCGACCCGTCGGTCGCGGAGTAGAAGAACCCGTACGACCCGGCGTCGATCGAGGCGCGGTCGACGTCGACGTCCTGCGACCCGTAGGCGCGCAGGATCGCGGCGCCCGTGACGGAGGTCGGCCCCTCGTGACCCGTCACGGTGATGTCCTGGGCCGTGACCCCGATCGACTGGTGGATGACGAGCGCCGCGCCCGTGAGGTCGGCGGTGACGCGGGAGACCGTCGCGTCGCGCGCACCCAGCAGGTACACGCCGCTCGACGCGTCGGGCGCACCGACCACGTCGATGTCGGAGATCGAGATGTTCACACGGTCCGAGTCGTCGTCGAAGTTGGACTGCGCCCCGATCGCGTAGAGGAACCCGGTGGCGGACACGTCCGAGACCGTGACGCGTCCGGCGTTGACGAGGTTGACGCCGGTGCCGGAGACGCCCCACGCACCGGCGTCGAGCACTGCGCCCGTGACGACGGCGTTCTGGGTCGAGCCCAGGGTGATGCCGCCGAACGCCGTGATCACGGGGTCCGTGATCGTGGGGCCGGCGCCCGTGTTGGTGGCGCTCGTGGTGATGCCGTACATGGCGCCCGTGATCGTGGGCCGCTCGATCACGACCCCGGTGGCCAGGAGGGTGAGGATGCCGGTCGACTGGTTGGCCCCCGCCAGCGTGAGCCGGGCGTCCGTGATCCGTGCCCCGGTCGTCGCACCGAGCGAGATGCCCTCCCGGGTGCTCTCCTGGACGACAGCGCCCGTGATCGTGGGGCCGGTGCGGGGGTTCGTGGGAGCCGTGCCGAAGCCCCGGGCGAAGCCGGTCACGGTGACCGCGTCGACCAGGGCGCCGGAGGAGTTCGCCAGGTCGACCCCGGTGCCCGTGCTGTTCGGCGTGCTGGTGACGCTGATGCCCGACACGCGCGGCGTGGTCGTCGTGCCCAGCGAGATGCCCGACGTCGAGGCGCCGATCGCGCCACCGGAGATCACGACGCCGCCCGCGGTCGAGGCTGCGGTCGCGACGATGCCCGTGGCGACGCCGGTGATGGCGGGACCGGTGACCGTCGCAGAGCCCGTCGTGAGGTTGATCCCGTACGACGACGCCTCACCTGCGCCGTCCATGTCCAGCCCGGCGATCACGACTCCCGTCACGTTGGCGCCGAGCTGGACCCCCGTGGGGCGGGCCACCGGGGTCGGGTTGCGGATCGTGAGGTTCGACAGCACGGCGTCCGACGCGGTGACCGAGACGATCGCGCCGGTGTTGGCCGCGCCGATCGTGACGTCGTCGTCGAGCGTCAGACCGCCTCCGGCGACCGTGAACCGCGTGTAGAGGGTCGAGGCGCCGCTGCTGTCGAGGGTCACGGTGCGAGGGATGGTGATCGTGCCGGTGAACGCGTAGTCGTTCGGGTCGAACGAGACGGTCCCGCCGGCGGGGGCGGCGTTGATCGCTGCCTGAAGGGTGAGCAGGGCGGGGGTGCCCGGGCGCTGGCCACCGGCAGGTTGTTGGCGTTCGGCACGATCTCGGGCCCAACCGGCGGCACCTCGACGACGGTCTCGTCCGGGGCGGGTGCCGGTTCGTCGAGGCCGCCCGGTGTCGTCGGGTCGGCGGGCGGCGGCGGGTCGCCGGTGTCGACGGTGTCGGGCGGCGAGGCGGCCAGCGCAGGAGGCGTCACGGGGGCGACCACGACCGCGCCGACGCCGAGCAGCGCGGCGACACCGAGCGCCGCGGTGGCGCGCCGCCACCGGTGAGTGCCCTGCCGCCCGTCCAACGCTCTGCGCATACCCGCCCCCGGTTCGATACGTCGCGTGCGGTCGCCAGTGGCCGCTCCGCCATCGTGGGCCGACACCGAGGAACCGGCAACCGGGCGGAGAGGGGGTGCCGTCCCTGCCGAGAACCGGGCAGAGGCCCCCGGATCGCTCGATCCAGGGGCCTCTGCCCGCGTCCCGACGTGCTGCGGCGCGTCACGTCGCGCGTGTCCGGGCGCACCCGGGTGCCGGTCTCACCGCGCGGCGAGCCACCCCCGCAGCCGGTCGGGACGGTCGGTGATGACCGCGTCGACGCCGGCCACCAGGGCCAGGGTCCACTGCGCGGGCTCGTTCAAGGTCCACACCATGACCTGGAGCCCTGCGGCGTGCAGCTCGTCGACCAGGCCGGGCCGCTCGACGAGCAGGTGACCCGCCGGGTTGCACGTCATGACGCCCAGGTCGGCGCACGTCGCGAGCAGGCCGTCGGAGCGCTCGCCGATCAGCAGTCCGCGGCGCAGGTCCGGGGCCACCTTCTGCAGGGCTGCGACCGTCGAGGGCCAGAAGCTCTGCCCGATCACGCGGTCGGCGAGCCCGGCGCGCAGGACGGGCTCGGTGACCTTGCGGACGTCGTCGGGACCCCAGTCGCCCTTGATCTCCAGCAGGAGATCGATGCCCGGGTGGGTCACGAGGAAGTCCAGGAGCTCCGTGAACGTCGGGACGCGCTGCCCGGCGTAGGCCGGGGCGAACCACGAGCCCGCGTCCACGGCGCGGACGCCCGCGAGCGGGAGCGCGTCGACGCGACCGGTCGCGTCGGTCGTGGCGTCGAGGGTGTCGTCGTGGATCACGACGACCTCGCCGTCCGCGGTGAGCTGCACGTCGAGCTCGATGCTGTCGGCCCCCGCGCGCCACGCGGCCTCGAACGCGGCGAGCGTGTTCTGCGGGGCGACGGACGAGTTCCCGCGGTGCGCGACGACCTGGATCTGGCCCGTCACAGGTAGGGCTCCACGTTCTCCTGGTACGCCTTCTCGAGACGCGGCGTGATCGACGCGAACGCCTCGGCGGCGGGCGTGCCCTTGAGCACGATCTGCTCGATCCCGTCCGTGAGGATCTGGTCGCCGCCCGGCACGAAGACCCGGACCCAGTCCTGCGAGCGCGACTTCTCGGCGAGCTGGTCGACCGCCGTGCGGAACTGCGGCGTGGCCGCGTAGATGCTGCTCATGGTCTCTCCCTCGACCGCGGACGTGCGCACCGGCATGTACCCGGTGTTCTGGGAGAAGTATGCGGTGTTGTCCGCGTCGGTGAGGAAGGCGAGGAACATCGCGGCGGCGAGCTGCTGCTCGGGCGTGCGCGAGGCCGGGATGGCGAGGCCCGTGCCGCCGGTGGGCGTCCCCGAGCCGCTCGGGCCGTCGGGCAGGTAGGCCGTGCCGACCTCGAACGTGGCCGCGTCGAGCAGACCCGTGAGGCTGCCCGTGGACCCGATGGTCGACGCGAAGATGCCGGCGGCGAAGTCGGCCCCGGCGTCGGTCCCGACGCCTGCGACCTTGGACCCGTGGAACAGGTCGTGCAGGAAGTCGCCCGCGGCGAGCGCCTGCGGGGTGTCGAGCGTGACCGTGAACTCGTCGCTGTACTGACCGCCCTGGCCCCACAGCATGTTCTCGAACCACCAGGCGGCCCACGACGTGCCGGTCGCGAGCCCGAGGGGGGCGCCGTCGGCCGGGACCTGGGCGCGCAGGGCGGGGGCCCACTCGGCGAGCTCGGCCCACGTCGCGGGGCCGCGGTCCGGCAGGCCGGCCTTCGCCCAGAGGTCCTTGTTGTAGTAGAAGAGCGGCGTCGAGCGCGCGTACGGCACCGCCCAGTGCTTGGCGTCGTACGCGTAGTCGCCGTACAGCGTCGGGTTGTAGTCGGCGACGTCGACGTCGAGGTGCGCGAACACGTCGTCGAGCGGCATGACCTGGCCGTTGACGTAGTAGCGGAACCACCACACGTCGCTCGCGATGACGAGGTCGGGCAGGTTGTTCGACGACGACGCGGCCTGGAAGCGCTGCGCGACCTCGTCGTACCCGGCGCCCGCGGTCACGAGCTTGACCGCGATGTCGGGGTGCTTCGCGTTGAAGCGGCGGATGAGCTCCTCCTCGATGGCCTTGGAGGCGCCGGGGTGGTTGCTCCACCACGTGATCTGCGAGGCGGGCTTGATCGTGGACCAGTCGGTGCCCGCGGAGGCGGACGGGGCGGACGTGCCGCCGCCGACGGTCGGTCCCGCGCACGCGGCGAGGGTGAGGGCGAGGGCGCCGAGGCCGCCGAGGCGCAGCACGTCGCGTCGCGACGGGGTCCACTGGGCGGGCAGGGGCTGGTTCACGTGATGCTCCTTGGGGTGGGGAACAGCGACCCGGCAGGTGCCGGGGGGACAGGGGAGGACCGGCAGGTCAGCCGGTCACGGCTCCGGCGGTGAGCCCGGCGACGAGCCGGCGCTGGAGGAACAGGAAGACGATGAGGATCGGGAGGGTCACGAGCACGGTCGCGGCCATGAGGACGCCCCAGTTGTTCATGCCGTCGACGCTCTGCAGGAGCGTGAGGCCCACGGGGAGCGTCATCTTCTCGGCGTCGTCGGTCACGAGGAACGGCCACAGGTAGTCGTTCCACTCGGCGACGACGGACACGAGCGCGACGGCCGCGATCGTGGGGTAGGACAGCGGCACGACGAACCGCCACAGCTTGCGCCAGTGGCCGGCGCCGTCGAGCTCCGCGGCCTCGAGGATCGAGATCGGCAGCGACAGGAAGTGCTGACGGAACAGGAAGGTCCCGAACGCGCTCGCCAGTCCCGGCACGAGGATGCCCTGGTAGGTGTTGAGCCACCCGAGCTGGGCGACGAGCGTGTAGTTGGGGATGATCGTGATCTGCTGCGGGATGAGCAGCGTGAACAGGACCAGGACGAACACCGCGCGCTTGAACGGGAAGTCGAGGAAGACGAGCGCGTACGCGCAGCACAGGCCGAGCAGCAGCTTGAGCGTCGAGCCGACGACCGTCAGGCCCACGCTGTTGAGGAACAGCTGCCCGACGGGGATGCTCTGCGTCGTCTGGACGTAGTTCGCGAGGTCGAGGTTCTGCGGGAGCCACTGGAGCGGGATCGAGTACAGCTCGTCGGGGCGCTTGAAGCTCGCGAGCACCATCCACACGAGCGGCAGCGCCATGACGACGGTCGCGACCAGGAGGGTCGCGTACGAGCCCAGGTGCAGGGGCCGACGACGGCGCTTGCGCTCCGGCGCGCGGGCGCCGCTCGGGCCGTGGCAGGCACCGCCGGGGGCCGGTGGTGCGTCCACGGGGGACCCGGGGCGCTGAGCGCGGGGCGCGCCCGAGGTCGTGCGAGGTGCGGTGGTGGGGACGTCCCGGACCGGGTTCTGGACGCTCATGCGTAGTGCACCTTCTTCTCGACGAAGCGCAGCTGGACGACCGTGACGACCAGCAGCAGGAGGAAGAGGATCGTCGCGACGGCCGACGCGTAGCCGGCGCGACCGGTCACGAAGCCCTCCTCGTAGATCTGGTACATCAGGGTCGTGGTCGAGCCGAGCGGCCCTCCCTTCGTCATGGCCTGGATGATGTCGAACGACTGGAGCGAGCTCAGCAGCGTCGTGACCGTGAGGAAGAAGGTCGTGGGCGCGAGCAGCGGCAGGACGATCGATCGGAACGTGCGGGCCGAGGACGCGCCGTCGAGGGCGGCTGCCTGCTTGAGCTCCTGCGGGACGGCCTGGAGACCGGCCAGGAAGATCAGGGCGACGTACCCGACGTTCTTCCACAGGTAGACGACGATGATCATGACGAGCGCCCAGGGCGAGGTGGTGTACCAGTCGGGGGACTCGAGCCCGATCGCGCGCAGGCCGGCCGAGAGCAGGCCGTAGCGCGGGTCGAAGATGAACAGCCACAGCATGCCGACCGCGACGCCCGACAGGACGTAGGGCGCGAACGCGACGGTCCGCGCGAACCCGCGGCCCTTGAGGCGGCGGTTCAGCAGCAGGGCCAGGCCCAGGCCAAGGACCAGCGAGCCTCCCACGGTCGCGACCGTGAAGACGCCCGTCGTGACCATGACGTCGGCCGTCGTCGGGTCCTGGAACCACTCGACGTAGTTGCCGAGACCGACCGAGCGGGCCGTGGGGGAGCCCATGTTCCACTGCAGGGTCGAGTAGTAGAAGCTCTGCAGCAGCGGGCGGTAGACGAACACGAGCAGCAGGACCACGTTGGGCCCCGCGAGGAGCAGGAACGCGAGCCAGGTGCGCAGGGCCCGCGGGGTGGGGCGGGAGAAGCGGGACCGGGCAGCCGAGGCCCGTCCGGGGATCGTCCGACGGCGTGCAGGTGGCGCAGGGCGCACGGGGGCTGACACGGAGGTCATGGGGTGGGGCTCCAGTCACGAGCGGGTGGACGCCGTCACCCTAGGAGGGCGAAGTGTCCGAGAAGTGGCCTCAGCGGCTTCGTTCCCCGAACGTTCCCGAGGCGTTCATCGGCGCCTCGACGCGAGGTCATCGGGGACGCCGGAAAGCCATCTCCAGGGCGGCGGCGGAGAGGGCCTAGCATGGGCGGTCCGGCTCCTGCCGGGCCCGACGACGAGGTGAGCGATGACGCACGAACAACAGGACCTGCGGAACATCAACGTGGGGCGCGGCACCGGCTTCACGGTGGCCCTGTTCCTCCGCGACCGTCTGGCGCTGCCCGTGGCCTACGACGTCCCGGCGCTCGTCCCCCGCATCACGGTCGAGGCGTTGTCGGGCGACGAGGCCGCGGCGCTCGCGGACGGGTGGCGCGAGTGGTGGGACCGGTTGATCGAGGTGCCCACCGGGCGCGACGTCAGGCCCGCGTCGGAGCGGCTGGCGACGGTGTTCGACACCGTCGTCGACGAGGCGCGGGCGTGGGCCGAGCAGATGGTGCGACCGAACTTCTTCTTCTCGGAGGCCGATCTCCCCGACGGCTACGTCCCGGAGCCGATCGGCGACCCGGACGTCCCGGTGGTCTACGACATCGAGCTCGTTCCCGTGGGCGGCGCGTGGCACCGGGACCTCGGCCCGCACCGGCTGCTCGTCAGCGTCCAGACATGGGAGGACCCGGCGGTGATGGACGCGCTCCTGAGGCCGCGGATCGAGCGGCTGCAGAGCCGTGTCAGCGCTGCACCTCGGAGGTCACCTCAGGTGTGGCACCTGACGGTCGACGGTCAGGAGTTCACGGTCACCGACAGGCCCCACGAACCCGGGAGCTACGACTTCTCCTGGCGGAACGGGCCGATCGAGGGATATGGGTTCTCGATCGGTAGCTCGAGGGGAGAGCCGATGACCGAGGACGACCTGCGACGGGAGATCCGAGGCTTCGTCGAGGGCTACGAACCCTGACGGTTCGCGGACCCGTCCGGGCTTCCAGAGTCCTCAGGGGCAGACGGCAGCGGTGCTGCCTTTCCGTAACCGGGGCGGCGTTTGCCGGCCCGCTCGGCGAAGTCGTCGAGTGCGCCAAGGATCTGCAGGGCTGACCACACGACGCCCTTGCGGTGGACCCGTGTCTCAGTGACGATCCCGGCTTGGGTGAGCGGGTCCATGTGACGCCGGACATTCGTCGGCCCGATCCCAAGCACCTCTTTCAGGACCTGTGCGTTGATGATCGGCTGGCGGGTGAGGAGGTCGGCGACCTCGTAGGTACGCGCACCCCGGCGCGCCGTGATTCGAGAGTCCCACTCGGCACGGATCGAGCGAACTTCCTGTACGAGGCGGCGTCCGTTGTCGACCGCGCGAGCGCTGGCGTGGACGAACTGACTGATGAGGTCCTCCGGGTGCCCTTGCCGGTAGGTATCGAGTGCGGCGTAGTACGAGCCGACGTCCGCGAGGAGGCCCGCGGACAGTGGCATCGTGACATTCCGTGTCAGACCGGAGCTGTGCATCATCGCTTGGACAAGAGCGCGCCCGGTGCGCCCGTTGCCATCGGTGAAAGGATGGATCGTCTCGAACTGCGCATGGGCTATCGCGGCGTGTGCCAACGGAGGGACATCGTCACGCTTGATGAATGCGATGAGGTCGTCGATTGCCCCCGGCACCCGCTCGTGGTGCGGAGGGACGAAGTCGGCTCCCGCCGGCGAGTGGTCTACTCCGCCGATCCACACCTGCTCAGTCCGCCAACGCCCTGCCTGTTCTGGGTCGTCATGCTCCATGAGGGCGTGGTGCATGTGCAGGACCGTGTCCTGGTCGGGCTGGTGGGCCAACGCGAGTGCTGCGCGCATCGCGCGCGTGTTGGCAACGATGACGGGCGCGTTGGATCCAAATCTTGCCGCTCCGAGCTCGGCCATGGCGATCTGGCGGGCGGACGCAGTCAGTCGTTCGATCTTGGACGACGCGGCGGACTCGCTGCGCAAGAGGACTGCCGTGAAGGGGGCGAGCTCGCTGCCCATCTCAGTGTCGAAGCGCGTGATCTCACGGGATGCGTCCTCGACCTCGGTGGAAAGAGGGGCGGGGAGCACTACGGGCAGCTCGGCGATCGGTGGGACGATTGAGGCTGTGTAGCGGCGCGCAGGTCTCCTGCCCGTCGTGCTCTCGCGTACGGAGAGCCACTCAAGTTGTTCGGCGGCCAGCGAGGGCCAGCGCATCTGATAACTCACCACCTCGATAAGTTATCACTTACGCGGTAACTGATAACTCACGGACAGGTCGATGATCAGTTGACGGTCACGCACGGCCGTCCCCAGGGTCCTCCTCACCGCCTCCACCGTGCACCTTGACCTCAACCCTGGTTGAGGACGTACCGTCGAAGCGTGCGGCTGCCGACCCCGGCGTGGACCGCCCCTCCCCTCCTCGACCGGAAGGCGTTCTTTCCTGTGAGCAGCTCTCGTCCTTTGCGTGTCGCCATTGTTGGCGCTGGTCCTGCTGGTATCTATGCGGCGGACATTCTGTCGAAGACGGGTGTCGAGGTCGGTATCGACCTGTTCGAGCGTCTTCCTGCGCCGTTCGGGTTGGTGCGGTACGGGGTGGCTCCGGATCATCCGCGGATCAAGCAGATCATCGTGGCGTTGCACAAGGTGTTGGCGCGTGGTGATGTGCGGTTGTTGGCGAACGTGGAGTACGGGGTGGATCTCAAGCTGGATGATCTGCGGCAGTTCTATGACGCGGTGATCTTCTCGACGGGGTCGATCCGGGATGCGGCGTTGGCGGTCGAGGGGATCGATCTGCCGGGTTCGTTCGGTGCGGCGGACTTCGTGTCCTGGTACGACGGTCACCCTGACGTGGCGCGCACGTGGCCGTTGGAGGCGCAGCAGGTCGCGGTGCTGGGGGCGGGGAACGTGGCGTTGGACGTGGCGCGGGTGCTGGCCAAGCATGCTGATGATCTTCTTCCGACGGAGATCCCGGAGAACGTGTACCGGGGGCTCAAGGAGTCGCCGGTCACGGACGTGCACGTGTTCGCGCGCCGTGGTCCGGCGCAGGCGAAGTTCTCCCCGCTCGAGCTGCGTGAGCTGGGGCACGTGCCGGACGTGGACGTGATCGTGTATCCGGAGGACTTCGAGTTCGACGAGGGGTCGATGGCGGCGATCAACTCGTCGAACCAGACGAAGCAGGTCGTCAAGACCCTGACGGACTGGACGTTGAAGGACCCGTCGGAGTTCACGGCGTCGCGGCGGTTGCACCTGCACTTCTTGCACGCGCCGGTCGCGGTGCTGGGGGATGGCAGGGTCGAGGGGTTGCGCACCGAGCGGACCCGGTTGAACGGGGACGGGACCGTCAGCGGGACGGGGGAGTTCTTCGAGTGGCCGGTGCAGGCGGTCTACCGGGCGGTGGGGTACTTCGGGTCGCCGTTGCCCGAGATCCCGTTCGACGATCTCAAGGGTGTGATCCCCAACCGTGAGGGTCGGGTGATCGACATCGACGGTGCGCAGATCCCGGGTGTGTACGCGACGGGGTGGATCAAGCGTGGCCCGGTCGGGTTGATCGGGCACACCAAGTCCGACGCGTCCGAGACCGTCCGCCACCTCGTCGAGGACCTCGCCGACTCCCGCACGGCCGCCCACCCCGAGCCGGAGAGCATCGTCGAGTTCCTGACCGAGCGCGGGGTGGACGTGGTCCAGTGGGCCGACTGGGAGGTCCTGGACGCCCACGAGCGCACCCTCGGGGAGCCGCACGGGCGCGAGCGCATCAAGGTCGTGCCCCGCGAGGACATGATCCGCATCGCCCGCCGCCAGACCGAGGCGGCTACCGAAGCCTGAGGCAGCCACGCACCTCGACGGCGCCCCGCCCACCCGGGCCGGGCGCCGTCGTCGTCCCTGCGAAGCCCGCCGCGCTCAGGCCTGACGCCCCGCCAGTCCGAGCAGCCTCGTGAGGTCGGACGCGTCGTCGGGCACGGGGAGCGGACCCGCGAACAGGCGGCTCGCCGCGAACATGCCCTTGCGGCGCCGGGCGTAGCCCAGGACGAACGACACGAGCTGCGGGCCCAGGTCCGCGTCGACGCCGATGCCCTGCGCGAGGTCCCACGCGTGGACCGTGAGGTCGAACGTCATCTGGTGCGCGTACTCGGTCGCCGGGGCGTCGCCGTACGACAGGTGCACCACCCGGTCCAGGGCGCCTGGTGCGAGGAACGCCTCGCGCGACTGGGTCGACGCGTCGATCCACGCGTCGACCGGGTCGTCGCCCAGGACGTCGCCGTCGAAGACCGTGCCGACATCGGCGACCGTCCGGCCCGCGAGGAGCTCGGGCGCCCAGAGCTGCTCGGAGACCAGGTGGTTGACGAGGTCGTGGACGGTCCACTCGTCGTCGGGCGTGGGCAGGTCCCACTGGTCGTCCTGGACCCGCCGGACCAGGTGGTCGAACGCCCCGATCGCGTCGCCGTGCGCCGCCAGGAGGTGCTCGTGCGACGAGACCGCGGTGCTCACAGGTTGCTCAGGATCGCGAGGACGTTGCGCGCCGGGTCCTTGAACCAGGCGATCGCCGGGCCCTCGGGGCCGCGGGCGATGCCCTTGTCGTCCTGGTCGAACCCCACGTAGCGCTCGAACTCGACGCCCTTCGCGGCGAGCTCGTCGACGGCGGCCTCGACGTCGTCGACCCCGAAGTTGAGGACCGTGAACGACGCTGCGACGTGGTTCTTCTTGGGGTAGACGAACACGTGGCCGCCCGACCCGAGGCGCAGGTCGAGACCCATGGGCGTCTGGTCGACCTCGACGCCCACGACGTCGGCGTAGAACGCCCGCGCGGCGTCCAGGTCGTTCACCGAGAAGCTGCTGAATGCGTTCGTCGTCGAGACCATCGGGTGCTCCTTGTCCACGGCAGATCCACAGGGGGTGGCGTCGTCGGCGCCTCTTCCACGATGGCACGGAACGCCGACGGTGACGAGGGGAGCGCCTCCGCTTGCGACGGACCCCGTCGGCGCGCGAAGGTACGCGGGTGCCTTCGACCCCCCTCGTCCGTCATGTCCTCTTCCCGGGACGCCACCACCTCGTGACCCGTTTCCAGGTCGACTACCTGCGGGCGCTGCGCGCCGGGCTGGTGAGCGACCTCGACGGCGTGCCTGTGCGCTGCTCCCCGGACGCGGTGGTGGTGTGGGCCGTGACGTCCGCGAACCATGCGGGCACGCGCCGGAACCCGGTCCCGGGGCACCGGCGCGAGGCGCTCATCGAGCACGTGACGGCGGTCGAGCACCTGCCGAGCCTCGTGGTCCCGGTCCCGGACGTGGCGCCGCACCCGCGGTTCGCGCACCTCGTCGCGACCACCGTCGAGACGGCGACCGGTCACGCCGTGACGCTCGACCCGCACGACACGGTCGTGGCCTGCTCGACCCCGGAGGTCATCGCGGCCTACCAGGAGCTCGGGTTCCGGGTCGTGGGCGTCGAGCTCGACGCGACCGACGCCCAGGGCGAGGGGCCCGCCCGCCCGTGGGACGCCGTCGGGCGCCTGGCTGCGGGGGACCCGACGTGGACCGACGTCGCGCACCCCGTCGTGCCGGGCTTCTTCCGGCGCTACGGGCTCGAGGCGCAGATCGCCCAGGTCTTCGCCGACCCGGTCGTCTCGGGCGACGGCGACCTCACTGCGACGCGCGACTACCGGACGTACGCCGCGGCGTTCGAGGACGCCTCGCGCCGCAAGTGGGAGCAGGTGCGCCCGTACGTGCTCCCCGGGCGGATCGTCGACATCGGCTGCGCGACAGGAGGGCTGCTCGAGCTCGTCGCGGCCGAGCCACGCCTGCACGAGTCGGACCTCTTCGGCGTCGACGTCGCGCGCCACCTCGTGGCCGAGGCCGAGCACAAGAAGACGCAGGGCGTGTTCGCGAACCCCAACGTGTGGTTCGTGCAGGCCAACATCCTGCGCGGTGAGGTCATGCCCGAGCGCAGCGTCGACACGACCGTCACGATCGCGCTCACGCACGAGATCTCCTCGTACGGCGAGGGCGTCCTCGACGTCGGACGGTTCGCTCACCGCACGTTCGTCCACACCCGCCCGGGCGGGGTCTGGATCAACAGCGACGTGTGCGGCCCCGCGGGCGGCGCCCGCGTGGTGCACCTGACCCTCCGGGACGACGACGGCGCGAGCCCGGGCGTCGTGACGGACCTCGACGAGTGGGCGCGGCCCGACGTCGCCGCGCACGTCCGGGCGTTGTCGACGGCTTCCAGGATGCGCCAGTTCGCCGTCGACTTCCCGCGCCTGTCCGGTGCGTCGTTCGCGGTCGAGGAGGTCGAGCCCGCGACGTTCCGGCTCACGCTGCGCGACGCCATGGAGTTCCTCACGACCAAGGACTACGCCGACAACTGGCTGTCCGAGTGCCACGAGCGGTTCTGCGACCTGGACGGCGACGCGTGGGCCGACCTGCTGGCGGGTGCGGGCTTCGAGCTGGGGCCCGAGAGCGGTGCGTGGCGCAACGAGTGGCTCGTCGAGCACTCGTTCGCGCCCGTGGCGACGCTGACGGACGCAGCGACGGGTGAGCCGGTCGACTGGCCCGACACGCACGTGCTGACGGTCGCGCGCCGACCCGTGCTCGGCGCGTAGGGGTCAGTCGGCCCTGCGCGCGCTGACGACCTCGACCGTCCCGACGGCGGCGGCGAGGGCTGCCACGACGGCCGCGAAGACGAGGCCCGCCTCGCGGAGACCGACGACGCTCGTGAGCAGCCCGACGCCGATCGCCGGCACGGCGAGCATCAGGTAGAGGCCCGCGAAGAAGGACGAGGAGACCTCGCCGCGCTGGGTGGGAGGGACCTGCTCGACGGTCGTGGCGATCCCCGCGTTCAGGCACAGCCCACCGGAGACGCCCAGCACGGTCGCGGCGACGATCAACGGGACCAGCGTCGCACCGGCGAGCGCCGTCGCGAGGGCTGCGGACGCCAGGACGAGCCCCGCGCACCCCACCGGAAGCGCGACGCGGGGCCGCATCCGTCGGGCGACGAGCTGGCCGACCGCCATGCCGGCGAAGGCGAGGAACACGACGGATCCGGCGAGTGCGTGGCTCTCGAGATGCAGCTCCCTGGCCAGGAACAGCGCCGTGACGGCGGTGAGCACGCCGGTGACGGCGAATCCGGTCCCGGCCGCGAGCACCGCGCGGGCGAACGCACCCCGGATCGAGGCGGGGACGCGGAGGCGGCGCGGTTGGACGCGCAGGCGACCGAGGTGGGCAGGGGCGGGTGCCCAGGCCAGGAGGCCGACGAGCGCCACGACGCACAGCACGAGATGGACGGCGTACGGAGTCGTCAGGGGCGAGGGGGCGGCGGAGGCGAGGACGCCCGCGAGGAGCGTGCCCAGTGCGAGCCCGCCGGTGTTCGCGGCGACGGCGAGCGTCCCGGCCGCAGCCTTCTTCTCCGCCGGGAACAGGTCGATGACCGTAGCGGTTCCCGTGCCGCTCATGAGCCCTGCGCCGAGGCCCGAGATCACGCGTGCGACGACGAGCAGCGGGAGCGATGGTGGCAGGAGGAAGAGGGCCGCGCTGAGGAGCGCGAGGCCTGCGGCGACCAGGAGCACGGGGCGCCGACCGACGTCGTCGGAGAGTCGGCCGAAGAGCGACAGGGCACCGACGACGCCGACCGCGTACACCGCGAAGAGCACGGTCACGGTCAGGGGGGAGAACGCGAGCTCGGCCGAGTAGATCGAGTAGAGCGGGGTGGGAAGCGTGGTTCCCATCATCGTGACGAGGAAGGCGAACGCCGTCGCGGTGATCGCGCGCCGGGACGGTCCGCGCGCGGGCTCTGCCGTGGTGGGTGACATGGACGGCACTCCTTGGTATCGAGTCAATGTGTCTCGAAAGGCTAGCAGGTTTCGATACACCGAGTCTCGTTATGGTGGGTCGGACTGCTGTCGTCGAAGTTTCGGTACAGCGAGCATCGAAACTGGTAGCGTCGGTGCATGGTTGACCCCACGCGACCGCTCGGCCGCCCACGCAGCGAGGACGCACGCCTGGCCGTGCTCCGCGCCGTCGACGACATGCTCGTCGAGGACGGCTATGCCGCGATGACGATGAAGGGCATCGCCGAGCGGGCGAAGGTCGGCCGCCAGACCGTCTACCGCTGGTGGTCGTCGAAGGCCGAGATCCTCCTCGAGGCGAGCGCGGCCGACGCCGCTCGCGAGCTCTCGGTGCCGCCCGGTCCCGACGCCGAGACCCAGGTCACCAGCTTCCTCGCTGCGCTCTCCGCCTTCCTGACGGGCTCGGACGCCGGGCTCGCCTACCGTGCCCTGCTGGGCGAGGCGCAGCACGACCGGCAGGTCGCGGAGCTGCTGCGCGGCACCGACGTGCTGGGCGACGCCGCGCGTGCGGTCATCCGTGACGCACAGGAACGCGGCGCCCTGGACGAGAGCGACGACGTCGGCGCGCTGGTCGCCGAGCTCGTCGGGCCGCTCGTGTTCCGCATCCTCTCCGAGGACTGGAGGGCGGAGCAGGGCGAGCTGCAGGCGATGGCCCAGCGCTTCCTCGGCCGTTGACCCGGCGGCGCGGCCCCAGGCGTGATACTCCTGATCCCTCCCGTCTCTCGCACCCCCGTCGCTTGGAGTCCTCTGCATGAGCGCGACCCTGCCCACGCGCTGGACCGCCACGCTCGACCGCGACGCGCCGCTGCCCGAGTACCCGCGCCCGCAGCTCGCCCGCGACAGCTACCTCAACCTCAACGGGGTGTGGGAGTACGCCGTCACGGCGCAGGGTCCCGGTCCGGCGGGCTCGCTGGGCGGCACCGTGCCCGACGAGTTCGACGGCGAGATCGTCGTGCCCTTCTCGCCCGAGTCGCCGCTGTCCGGGGTGGGGCGCCAGCTCCAGCCCGACGAGGCGCTCTGGTACCGCCGCGACCTGTCGCTCCCGGACGGGTTCGTGCCCGACGACGGCCGCGTCCTGCTGCACTTCGGTGCGGTCGACCAGTCGTGCCGCGTCCTGGTCGACGGCGTCGAGGTGGGGCGTCACACCGGCGGCTACCTGCCGTTCGCGTGCGACGTCACGGACGCCCTCGCCGGTGCGCCGGGCGCGGCGCACGAGCTCCTCGTCGAGGTCACCGACGTCAGCGACACCAGCTTCCACGCGCGCGGCAAGCAGAACCTCGCGCGGGGCGGCATCTGGTACACGGCGCAGTCGGGTATCTGGCAGACCGTGTGGGTCGAGGCCGTGCCCGCCCTGCACGTCGCACGGCTCACGCTCGTGCCGGACCTCCCGGGCGGCCGCCTCGACGTGACCGTCCACGCGGGCGAGACGCCCGCCGGGGCGGGCGGCGGCGTCGGGCAGGACACGCCCGTGGCGCGCATCCAGGTGCACGACGGCGCCACCCTCGTCGCGCAGGTCGACGCGCCCGTGGGCGTGGTCGCCCGCGTCCCCGTGCCCGACCCGCACCTGTGGACGCCCGCGGACCCGCACCTGTACGACGTGACGGTGACCCTCGGCGACGACGAGGTGCGCAGCTACGCAGGGCTCCGGTCGTTCGGCGTCGGCCCCGACGCGCAGGGGGTGCCGCGCCTGCTGCTCAACGGCGAACCGTACTTCCACGCCGGGGTCCTGGACCAGGGGTACTGGTCCGACGGGCTGCTCACCGCACCGTCGGACGAGGCCATGGTCCACGACATCGCGACCATGAAGGACCTCGGGTTCACCATGCTGCGCAAGCACATCAAGATCGAGCCCCTGCGCTGGTACCACCACTGCGACCGGCTCGGGATGCTCGTGTGGCAGGACATGGTCAACGGGGGCGGCCCGTACCGGCCCGCGGTCGTCAAGGCGCCCGTGCTCCTGCCGCTGCGACTGAGCGACCGGTTCCACGCCCTGTTCGGCCGTGGCGACGCCGAGGGGCGCGAGGAGTTCCTCCGCGAGGTCGACGCGACCGTCGAGCACCTGCGCGACGTCGTGAGCCTCGCGGTCTGGGTGCCGTTCAACGAGGCCTGGGGGCAGTTCGACGCGGCCAAGGTCGCGGCCCGCGTCAAGGCCCTCGACCCGACGCGGTCGGTGGACCACGCGAGCGGCTGGCACGACCAGGGCGCGGGGAACCTGCGGAGCCTGCACGTGTACCTCAAGCCGTTCCGCGTACCGCCACGGCGTGACCGGCGGGCGCTCGTGCTCTCGGAGTACGGCGGCTACAGCCTGCGGGTCGAGGGGCACGTCGCCGGGGAGAAGGACTTCGGGTACGCGACGTACGCCGACGCAGGCGCGCTCGGCGCCGCGTTCGAGGCGCTGCACCGCGAGCAGGTCGTGCCCGCCATCGCGCGCGGCCTGGCCGCGACGGTCTACACCCAGGTCTCGGACGTCGAGGACGAGACCAACGGGCTGCTGACCTACGACCGGGAGGTCGCCAAGCTCCCGGCCGACCTGGTGCGCGCGGTCAACGTCGAGCTGCGGCTGGGCTGACGACGGTTCAGCCCGCGGCATCCGGGAGGGGCTGCGGGCAGGTGCCGCCCGGCGTGGTGGCCAGCTCGAAGTGCCACATCTCGTTGGCGTACGTCTGGCACAGCCCGTACCGCGCGCCCTTGCGGATCGTCCAGTCCGCGCCGTCGGTCGGCCCGATGTCGACCGCCCGTCCCTGCACGTGCTCGGACGTCTCGGGCGTGCTGACGAACTTCCGGGCCTCGGCGAGCGAGCCGTACCGGTCGACCGCACGGTCGAGGAGGCTCTGCTGGTAGTTGGTGCTGCGCCACCCGGACGTGACCCAGAAGTCGACGCCCGCCGCCTGCGCGTCGCGTGCCGCGGACTGGAGCGCTGTACGCAGGTCCTCGTCGAGCCCGGCGATCGCGGGGTGCTGGTCGTCGAACGGGTCGATCGTGTCGTCCTCCTGGCGCGGGTCGTCCTGGGCGGGGAGGTCCGGCGCGACGCCGGCCCCGGGCTCGGCGCCCGCTGCGCCGGCCCCGGTACCCGCGTCCTCGGTGCCGAGCGTGTCGGCGACGAGCGTGCGCAGGCCGCGGTCGGCGTCGGGCAGGAAGGCCCACGTGAGCGCCGCCACCACGGCGAGGACCGTGACGGCCGTGGCGAGGACGGCGGTGCGGCGCCGGCGGGCGCTCGGGCGGGGAGGTCGGGGCGCGCCGTCCTGCGGCGGTGCGGGGGTGGGCACCGGGGCGAACGAGGGCGGTGGGGTACGTGTGTCCATGACCACCACTGCACCCGTCGGCATGTTGTCCCGGCGTCTCACTTTTCGCAGACGTTTTCGACACACCCCACTTCCTAGACTGGCGGGGCGGGCCCGCCGTCGGAGGGGCCGGGCCGACGAGCGGGTGGAGGATCGATGCGGGTGCTGGTCGTCGAGGACGAACCGTTCCTGGCCGAGGCCGTGCAGACCGGGCTGCGGCGCGAGGCCGTCGCCGCCGACGTCGCGCTCGACGGGGAGGTGGCTCTCGAGATGCTCGGCCACACCGCGTACGACGTCGTGGTGCTCGACCGGGACCTGCCCGGGGTGCACGGCGACGACGTCTGCCGGTCGATCGTGGCCCGAGGCCTGCCGACCCGGGTCCTCATGCTCACCGCGGCGGGCACGCTCGACGACAAGACCCGAGGCTTCGGGATCGGCGCCGACGACTACCTGACCAAACCCTTCCTGCTGCCCGAGCTGATCCTGCGCGTGCGGGCCCTGGGGCGCCGCCCGGCTCCGCTCCCGCCCGTGCTGGAGGCCGCCGGTGTGCGGCTCGACCCGTTCCGCCGGGAGGTCTACCGGGACGGCGAGCACGTGCGCCTGAGCCGCAAGCAGTTCGCCGTCCTGGAGGTCCTGCTGGCCGCCGACGGCGGCGTGGTGAGCGCCGAGGACCTGCTCGAACGCGCGTGGGACGCGAACGCCGACCCGTTCACCAACGCCGTGCGCGTCACGGTCTCGACGCTCCGCAAGCGCCTGGGCGACCCCTGGGTCGTGCACACGGTGCCAGGCGTGGGGTACCGCGTCGGCGCGCCGAGCGGCGAGGCGTCGTGAGGTTCCTGCGCCAGACCGCCCGGCTCCGCCTGACGCTGAGCTATGTGGCCTTCCTGCTCGCCGCGGGGCTCGCGATGTCCGTCATCGTGTACGCCGTCATGCGCTTCGTCCCGAACTACCCGCTCACGGCGGCGAACCCGTCGGACGCCCATCTCTTCATCGCGTCGCGGGGCCAGATCCTGGACTCGCTGATCCAGGCCTGCGTCGTGGCGATGGGCGCGCTCGCCGTCGTCGGGACCGTGGGTGGGTGGCTCGTGGCCGGGCGGGTGCTGCGTCCGCTCACGGACCTCAACACCGCCGCGCAGGCTGCGGCGTCGGGCGACCTGTCGCACCGCATCTCGGCCCGGGGCACCAGGCGCGGACGGGACGAGTTCACGGACCTGGCCGACACGTTCGACACCATGCTCGAACGGCTGGAGCGCGCGTTCGCCGCGCAGCAGCGGTTCGCGGCCAACGCGTCGCACGAGCTGCGGACACCGCTCGCGGTCACCCAGACCATGCTCGACGTCGCGCGCGAGGACCCCGACGCCGTCGACCTCCCGCGCCTGCTCGAACGCCTCGACGTGACCAACCGACGCGCCACGGACCTCGTCGCGGCCCTCCTGCAGCTCGCGGCCCTCGACAGGTCGCCGATCGTCCGAGCGCCGTTCGACCTCGACGTCGTCGTCGAGGACGCCGTCGACGACGTCGCGCGCGAGGCCACCGAGCGCGGCGTCCGCGTCGAGGTGGACGTCGCGCCCGCGGTCGTGCCGGGCGACGAGGTCCTCCTCGCCCGTGTGGTCGACAACCTGCTGCGCAACGCGATCAGGCACAACCTGCCCCAGGGCGGGTGGGCCCGCATCGCGCTGGTCGACGCGGGGCTCGTCGTCCTGACCGTCGAGAACAGCGGCCGCGTCCTGACCGACGACGAGCTCAGGATCGCCCTGGAGCCGTTCGCCCGCCAGATCGGCTCCGTCGCGAGGACCCGCGACGACGTGGTGACCGACCGCAGCAGCAACGGTCTGGGGCTCGCGATCGTCTCCCGCATCGTCGAGCTGCACGGCGGGAGCCTGAGCCTGACGCCCCTTCCCGGCGGGGGAGTGAGCGCGCGGGTCGTGATCCCTCGCGGGGCGCGTCCGGTCGCCGCGGTCCGCGCCGCTCCCTGAGGCCGCGTGCGGCGGCCGGCAGGCCTGGCGCGCCCCTGCGCGCCGCGGCCCGTCTTCGTACCCTGGAGGCATGCTGCTCACCCGGCAGACGCTCAGCGGGCTCGAGGACGGCACGGTGTCCCTCGCGTACCGCCGCTGGCTCGCGCCGCGCGTGCGCGCGGGCGGCCGGATGAGGACGCGGATCGGGGTCGTGGAGGTCACGTCGATCGACCGGGTGGCGGAGGTGGACGGGGTCCCCGTCCTGCCCGACGACGACGCGCGCGCCGCAGGGTTCCGCTCGGCCGACGCGGCGCTCGCCTGGGCCGCCGCCAAGGGCGAGGGGGACCTGTACCGGATCGGGCTGCGGCACGTGGGGGAGGACCCGCGCGTCGCGCTGCGCCAGGAGGCCGACCTGTCCGCCGAGGAGGTCGAGGCGCTCCGGGAGAAGCTCGCCCGCATGGACCGGGCGGCGCCCGAGCCGTGGACGAGGGACTACCTCGACCTGATCGTCGCCCGACCCGAGGTCGTGGCTCGCGAGCTCGCGACCTCGATCGGCGTCGAGCGCGACTACTTCAAGATCCGGGTCCGGCGGCTCAAGGAGCTCGGTCTCACCGAGAGCCTGCCCGTGGGCTACCGCATCTCGCCGCGTGGGCGGGCGTACCTCGACGCGACGTAGGTCAGGCCAGCGGCGCGATGTCCACGCCGGGCAGCCCGTCGATGCTCGTCGCGTTCTTCTTCTGCCAGTACGCGTCGAAGTACTCGGGCTCTCGCCGGTCGTGCGCCCGGTCCAGGACGTCACGGTCCGCCACGAAGTCCATGAGCGGCACCGAGAACCCGCACGAGTCCGAGACCCGGTCCACCTCGACCACGACGATGCCGCGCTGCCCCGACTCGCGCTCCTTGGCGAACAGCGGGCGCAGGTCGTCGAACTCGTGCGTGCGGGCGAGGACGTACCGGCCCCGGCCGTGGAAGCGCACGATGTTCGGCGGTCCCTCGAAGGCGCAGAACATGACCACGATGCGCCCGTTCTCCTGCAGGTGAGCCGCGACCTCGGCCCCCGAGCCCGTGTAGTCGAGGTACGCGACCCGGTGCGGGTCGAGCACCACGAAGGTGCCCCCCATGCCCTTGGGTGAGACGTTGACGTGCCCGTCACCCGCGAGCGGGGCCGTGCCCACGAAGAACACTGGCTGGGACAGCACGAAGCGGGAGAGCCGGGGAGTGATCTCGTCGTGGACGGTCGCCATGGCGGCAGTCTGGCACCGAGGCGAGCGTCGCGAAGGTGCTGTCCACGTCCGAGGTGAGCGGCGCCGTCGGGCCTGCGGAGACCCCGTGCGGCTACCAGCGCTGCCGTGCCTCCTCGGCCCAGCCGACCAGCCCGTCCAGGTCCACCCACGCGCCCTCGTCCGTGCGCGCATGGCCCGACCACGTGCCGAAGCACTGGTGCGTCTCGCTGCCCACGACGAGCAGCTCGGTGCGTGCCACCCGCTCGTGGAAGGGCGTGAACACCGCCTCGACCCCGTCGCCCGAGACGTGCCACGGGGCGAGCCAGTCCGTGCGGTCGTACGTCCAGTCGAGCGTCGCGCCGATCTTGTGGATCCGCCCGTCCACCAGGAGCGCGTTCTCCGTGGCGCCCGTGCCGTCCGTCCACCCGCCGCCGAGCTGGATGCCGCGGCCGTGCCCGCTGCCCGCGGCCCAGTTCCACGTCATGGCGTAGGGCCATCGGCCGCGACCGTGGTCGAGCACCGCGAACGAGTCGTCGGCGCTGACGTCGTGCCGTGTGCCGCGCACCGTGAGCGCGCCGTGGACCGGGCGGGCGACGTCCTTGACCGTGTACTGGAACAGCCGGTCGCTCCACGGGACGACGACCCCCAGCGACTCGTGCCCGGGCGGGAGCGGGACGGTCAGGTCGAGGCTCACGTCGCGCGACGCCGCCCTGATGCGGGTGGACCCGGGGCGCTGCTCGATCACGATCGCGAGGTCCTTCGCGCGCGCCCCGACGCGGCCGACGCCGCTGCGCCCCGGCATGAGCACACCCCGCGCAAGAGGCACGACGACGTCGGTCACCGTCTCCTCGCCCGTCGCCCGGTCCAGGACGTACAGACCGTGGACGCCCGCGTAGTCGATCGAGGACGCGACGATCCCGACCACGTGGGTCGGCGTCGTCACGCCCCAGTACTCCCAGCGCTTGGTCCGCCCCCACCCGCGCAGGTTCGCGCGGTGCAGCGGGGTGCGCGTCCACCCGACCGCGTCCGGGTTCAGCCGGCCGTCCGGCAGGCACAGGTCGACCGAGGACGTGATCTCGCGCTCGTGCGTCGTCATGCGAGGAGGCTACTGGCCGGTGGCCGGCCGGAGCGTCGTGCGGACGACACCTCGATGTCCTGCGCTCGCAACACGGACGAAACGACAGTGCTTCAGGATCGACACCACGGCCCCGGCAGCGGGGCGGTGACGACCCGAGGAGAGCCCATGAGCACCCAACGCCCCTACTTCCTCGCCCCGAGCACCCCGCACCGGCGCTCCCGGTCCACGCGGGCGGCCGGCGCACCCGGCATGCCCCGCACCGTCGAGTCCGGCGACCGCGCAGGCAAGCCCGTGCGCCGCGCCAACCCCGGGGACGAACGGACGATCGACCCCGCGGACCGCAAGCGTCGGGCGCTCGCGGCCCTCGGAGACCTGACGCGGGGGAACGCGGGGCTCGGCAGCTGAACCCGCTCGACCACGCCGGCGCTGACGCCGGTGGCTCGGCCGGGGTGTCAAGGGCGACACCTCTCCACCCGGCCCGACGGCGGCGCTCCCGTCCGGGCGGTCAGCGCGGCTTGCGCGCGTCGACCAGGAAGCGCGTCGTCGTCGCGACGAAAGGCCCCTCGGCCTCGACCTGCTCGTGCAGCGAGGCGAGCTGCGGGCGGTACTCCTCAGGAAGTAGATCACCGCGCCGACGTCGAAGAACTCGGTGCGCAGCTCCTCGAACCGCAGGTCGACGACCTCGAGCCCGGCCGCCTCCGCCGCGGCACGGTCGTCGTCGGGGTGGCGGCCGTTGCGGACCTCCTCGGGCTGCGGGCCCAGGAAGTGCTCGACGAGCTCGAACACGCTGTACGGGCCGACGTGCTGCGCGAAGTACGTACCGCCCGGGGCGAGGACGCGCGCGATCTCGGACCACCACGGCTTCACGGGGTGGCGGCTCACGACGAGGTCGAAGGCCTCGTCCGCGAACGGCAGGGGCGGCTCGTCCGCGTCGGCGACGACCGCGACGCCGAGCGGGTGCAGGAGCCGAGTGGCCTGGGTGACGTTCGGGGGCCAGCCCTCCGTCGCGACGGCCAGTCGCGGGAACCGAGGGACCGAGGCGAGGACCTCGCCGCCGCCCGTCTGGAGGTCGAGGGCGGCGCTCGCGGTGGCCATGCGCTCGCCCATCGAGCGGGCGTAGCCCCAGGACGGACGTTGCTCGGTCGCGCGGCCGTCGAGCCAGGAGAAGTCCCAGCCGTCGACGGAGACGGAGGCTGCTTCGGAGACGAGGTCGTCGAAGGATCGCTTCATGCGTTCGATCCTGACAGGTCGGAGCAGGAGGTGGTCAGCTCATTCGGAGGTCAGCTGTTGTTGACGATGAGCGCGATCGTGGTGATCACAGCTCCCCAGAAGGCGATGCCGGCGCCGAGGGCGATGCCCATGCCGTGACCGCCGGAGCTGGAGTGCCCGCGCTGCTCACCGGCACGCACGGCCCACGCGGCGCGCACGGCGAGCGATACGCCGAGCACCACGAGAACCAGCCCCACCGTAACCCATACCATTGTCCCACTCTGCACATAGGAGGCCGCTGCCCGCAATTCGAAGAACCTCCTGGTACGTGGTGTTTTATGCCACACAGGGGGCGGGCGTAGGGCAAACCCTAGGTGTCGATCCTGGGAATGCCGACGGTGCTCACTGAGTGGGACGTCACCCCCTCTATGCATGGGACGTGCGAGTCAGTCGTCATGCGCGCACGGTCCCGGCCGGAGCCTGGTCAGAAGCCGAGCCACGGGCTCGTCGCGGCCCAGATCGCCGATGACGAGGGGAGTCCCGACGTCGAGCGCGAGGGGCGAGATCGGAAGGAGTGCGTCCGATCGCCCGCCATCCGAACGCGGTTCGTCACCACCCGCTCGTAGGGGGTAATGTCTTCCTCGGTGGCGCGAAGTACCCCCTGCATCGCGCCACCACCTAACGTTCACGAAGCCCCTGCTCAGCCCCGGCCGGCAGGGGCTTCGTCGTTCCCGGACCGGTTCGCTGCGCACGGATCGTGCCCGCTCGACGGGCGGTGCGCCGTCGGGCCGTCCTCGCAGGTGAGGCAACGGATCCGGGCTAGTATCACCGAGGAGTCTGGAAGTAGGCCCGCTCCTTTCCCATGCCCTGGGGGCCTACTTGACCACTTCGTACAACCCGTCTCGCCGATTCGACCCCGAGCTCGCCGAGGCCCTGCTGCGCGGTGCGCCACAGATCGTCGGCCAGTTCATCCTCGACCTGTCCGACCAGAGCTGGTGGTGGTCCGACGAGCTGTACGCCATGCACGGCTTCCGGCCCGGCGAGATCATGCCCACGACCGCGCTCATGCTCGCGCACAAGCACCCCGAGGACCGCGAACGCGTCGAGGACGTCCTGCTCGCCGCCGTCGCAACGGGCGAACCCTTCAGCTCCGTCCACCGCATCGTCGACGCACAGGGACGGACGCGGACGCTCGGCGTCGTCGGACGCGGACGGCTCGACCGCCGCACCGGCGAGACCACGCACGTCTCGGGCTACTTCATCGACCTCACGACGACCCAGCGCGAGCTCGCCCAGCGCGAGGCCACGGCCGCGATCCGGGCGTCGTCCGCGAGCCGCTCCACGATCGAGCAGGCCAAGGGCGCCGTCATGGCGATCTACGGTCTGCCCGCCGACGAGGCGTTCGACCTCATGTGCCACCACTCGAGCATCAACAACGAACCCCTGCGCGACCTGTCACGGCGGCTCGTCGCAGAGCTCACCGCCGGCGGGGTCGCAGGTGCGCTGCGTCGGGCAGACCTCGACCGGTTCTTCGAAGGGAAGCGGCCGGTGCGGTGACTCAGGACGGTGGGCCCCGTGGGACTCGAACCCACAACCTACGGATTAAAAGTCCGCAGCTCTGCCATTGAGCTAGAGGCCCGGGCACCGTGCGCGCGCCTCGTCCGAGGCGGCACCAAGGCCCGCGCAGAGTCTACGCGCCGAGTCCCCGCCCACGGCGAGGTGCCCACGGGTGGTGCGCGGCGCCGTCGGGCCTGGTGAGTCCCGGCGGCGCGTCCGCGCGGGGCGCGCACCCTACGTGCCCCGCGGGCGCCTGTCGCGCTCGATCCCACTGGGTGAGAGACACGCCGTGAATCGGCCCCCGACCTTGCGATCGGGCCCGATCCTTGTTTGGTTGGAGGCAACCGAAAGGCGCACGCCGAGGGTTCGTCGCAAGACTGCCCGTGCGTCCCCAGGCAACCGAGAGGAGCTTCCATGCTCACCCTGACCGACAACGCCCGCGATGCAGTCCAGGACCTCACCACGCGGGCCGGAGTGCCCGACGGTGGCGGCCTCCGGATCGCCGAGTCGGCGCCGCAGTCCGGCGACTTCGAGCTGGCCCTCGTCCCGAGCCCGCAGCCCGACGACACGGTCGTCGAGAGCGGCGACGCGCGAGTCTTCGTCGAGCCGACCACCTCGATCGCGCTCGCGAACCTCACGCTGGACACCGACCCTCGCGCGACCGAGGGACCTGGGTTCGTCCTCACGCCGCAGGCCTGACCGGCCCGGCACCACCTGCGGGGCCTGACAGCCCGCACCACGTCTCGACCGGCTGCGCGGCCCGCCCGTCCCGGGAGCCGACCCCCTCCTCCTCGGAAGGTTCCCGGCCCGGCCAGGGCTACGCACCCGATCACCCCGACGGGCCGTCCGCGCACAGCGGGCGGTCCGTCGTCGTGCGCTCTGACGACGTCGACGGCGAGGGGCGCTCAGCCGTGCCGCGCGACCCCCAGCGCCCACGCCACGAGCGGCACCTGGACCGGTAGGCGTCCCCAGGCCACGACGGGCTTGCGGGCCCACGACCGGGCTCCGGGGTGCGAGTCGAGCGCCATCTTCACGTTCCCGGGGAAGACGGCGACCAGCAGTGCGGCGCTCGCGAGGCCGCCGGCGCGACGCGTCGCGGGGACGAGCAGCGCCGTCGCGCACGCCAGCTCCGCCACGCCGCTCCACGTGACCCACGGGCCAGGGGGCCCGAGGGCGTCGGGTATCAGCGGCTCGAAGACCTGCGGGCGCGCCAGGTGCACGACGCCGGAGGAGCCGAGCAGAGCGGCGAGCGAGACCGCCGAGAACGCGGGGGAGAGAGCCATGCCCCGATGCTAGGCAGGGTGGGTGAGGCTCGCTCTGGGGGCCGTCACCCGCTGCGGTGGGCCATCAGGCTCACGCAGCCGCCGGCGACACGATCCAGTACCCGCCCAGGACGGCCGCGCCGACGGTCACGAGCAGGAACACCCCGACCCACACGAGCCCGGGGATGCCGGTGAGCCGCGCGAGCATGTCAGCGTCGGACTGGCGGGCCTTGCCGCGGCTGCGGGAGATCTGCAGCTCCAGGACGGGCCGGATCGCGCCCAGCAGCAGGAACCACGTCACGGCGTACGCGACCGCACTCTGGACGGGCGGCGTCGCGGCCCACGACACGACGACGAGCGCCACACCGCTCACCAGCACCGACCACAGGCCGAACCAGTTGCGGATCTGCAACAGCATCAGGGTCAGCAGCAGCACCAGGAGCCACAGGAGCCCGACGGCGTAGCCCGCCCGCAGCAGGGCGGCCGCCCCGAGCCCCACGAGGCCCGGGCCGACGTAGCCCATGAAGGCCGTGAGGACCATGCCGAAGCCGCGCGGCTTGCCGTAGGAGACCGTGAGGCCCGACGTGTCGGAGTGCAGGCGGATACCCGTCAGGCGCCTCCCGGTGAGCAGCGCCGCGATGGCGTGCGCGCCCTCGTGCGCGATCGTCACGACGTGCCGAGCGACCCGCCACACGGGCGTGAACACCACGACGATCAGCGCGACGAGCGACATCGACAGCACGACCGCCGAGGCCGGTGCGGGCACGGGGGTCGTGGCCGCCGACCAGATCTGACCGATGACGTCGCCCACGGAGCTCATGAAGTCCACGGGCGACATTCCACCACGCCCGCACGTGCGGGAGGTGAGAGGTCCGGGCGAGCCCCTGGGTGAGCCACCGGGAGGTGAGGGATCGGTGAGGGATGTGGAGACGTCGATCACCATCGACGCACGTGCGCCCCAGTCATGAGAGAGTGGTGACCGTGGCTGCGCATCTCTGCGCGCCCAGCGTCGTGGAGTTCCCTGGATTTCTTGCGGCGAACCCCGACCCTACGCCCGAGAGGCAAACCCTTGAACAACCCCATCCGTGCTGCCGTGCGCCCGAACGCCGCAGCCCCCCGCACCAGCTCGTCGCAGGGACAGCAGTCCCGCGACACCAACCGCCCGGCTCGTGACGACCGGGCCCGTCCGGCCCGCGACTCCCGCGACGAGCGTGACAACCGTGACTCGCGTCCCGCCAAGGTGACCCGCGACGGTCGCCCGGTCCGTGAGCGCGACTCTCGCGACGGCCGCGGCGCCGGCCAGGGCCGCCCCGCCGGTGGCAACCGCGAGCAGCGCGCTCCCCGTGAGCAGCGCGAGCAGCGTCCCGCCCCGGTGCGTTCGTCGGTCCCGACCGTCGTGCCCGAGGGCCTGACCTTCAACGACTTCGCGATCCCCACCACGGTGGTCCGCGAGCTCTCCAGCCAGGGCATCGAGTCGCCGTTCCCCATCCAGGTGGCCTCGCTGCCGGACACGCTCAAGGGTCGCGACGTCCTGGGCCGTGGCCGCACGGGCTCGGGCAAGACCCTCGCGTTCTCGCTGCCGGTCGTCACGCGCCTGTCCCAGTCGGACACGCGCCGCGCCGCCCGTCGCCCCCGCGCCCTGGTCCTGTGCCCGACGCGTGAGCTCGCCAACCAGATCAACGCCACGATGGAGCCGCTCGCGAAGGCCCTGGGCCTGAACACGACGACCATCTTCGGTGGCGTCGCGCAGAGCCGTCAGGTCAGCGCGCTGAACGCGGGTGTCGACATCGTCATCGCGTGCCCGGGCCGCCTCGAGGACCTGCTCAACCAGCGCGTCCTGTCGCTCGACGGCATCGAGATCACGGTCCTCGACGAGGCCGACCACATGGCCGACCTGGGCTTCCTGCCCGGCGTCAAGCGCATCATGGACAAGACCCCGACGCGCGGCCAGCGCCTGCTGTTCTCCGCGACGCTCGACAACGGCGTGGACCAGCTCGTCAAGCGGTACCTGAGCAACCCGGTGAGCCACTCGGTCGACTCGGCCGAGTCGCCCGTCTCCAACATGACGCACCACATCTTCGCGGTCCGTGACGCGGACGCGAAGAAGGACGTCGTGCAGCAGCTCGCGTCGGGCACGGGCCGTCGCGTCCTGTTCACGCGCACCAAGCACCAGGCGAAGAAGCTCGCGAAGCAGCTCACGGCACAGGGCATCCCCTCGGTCGACCTGCACGGCAACCTCGGCCAGGGCGCGCGTGAGCGCAACCTCGAGGCGTTCTCGAACGGGTCCGTCCGCGTGCTCGTCGCGACCGACATCGCCGCGCGTGGCATCCACGTCGACGAGATCGAGCTGGTCGTCCACGTGGACCCGCCGGCCGAGCACAAGGCGTACCTGCACCGCTCGGGCCGTACGGCTCGCGCCGGCTCCGAGGGCGTCGTCGTGACCGTCATGCTCCCCGAGCAGCGCAACGACGTGAAGGACCTGACCCGCAAGGCGAAGATCACGGCACAGCCGCAGCCCGTCGCCCCCGGTGACGCGGCCATCACGGCGCTCGTCGGCCAGGTCGCCGAGTACGTCCGTCCCGCGGACATCACGCCGCCGCAGACGCAGGCCAAGCGCGGCACGCCGTCGCGCAACGGTGGGTCGCGTGCGGCCCGCACGTCGGTCCCGGCCAAGTCCGCAGGCCCGACGGCGCAGCGCGCCCAGGGTGGTCGCGGCCAGTCGGCGCAGGGCGGTGAGGGCGGCGCTGGTGCGCAGGCTCGTCGTCGTGGCGGCCGTGGTCGTGCGCAGCGCGGCGGCGGCTCGGCGACGGTGTACTCGTCGTCGTCGTACTGACGGCCGGTTGCTCGTCGCTCGCTCGCCCGCCGAGGGTGACGCGTTCTGTCGCCGAGGGTGACGGACCAGCCCGCCGAGGGTGACGACACGACTCAGGACCCCGGTGGTGATCTTCGGATCACCACCGGGGTCCTCTGCGTCCCGGCCGAAGCGCACCGTCGAGCCCCGTCACCGTCGGCGACCGTCAGCGTCACCCTCGGCAGGCAAGTCCGTCACCCTCGGCGACGGGTTGACGGGAACACCCGGACATCCGTCACGGTTGTCGCAGTCGGAGGTGGAGCATGACCAACGAGACCCACGACACGACCGGAAGCCTGTTCTCGCAGAAGGTGTACCCGGTGGCCAAGCCCGACGCCCAGTGGCGAGAGGAGCTGGCTCCTGACGAGTACGCGGTGCTCCGGCAGGCCGGCACCGAGCGCCCCTGGACGGGCGAGCTCCTCGACGAGAAGCGCGAGGGCGTCTACCGGTGCCGGGCCTGCGGGCACGAGCTGTTCCGCTCGGACACCAAGTTCGACTCGCACTGCGGGTGGCCGAGCTTCTACGCGCCCAAGGAGTCGGACGCGGTCGAGCTGATCCAGGACCGCAGCCACGGCATGGTCCGCACCGAGGTGCGGTGCGCCAACTGCGGCTCGCACCTGGGTCACGTGTTCGACGACGCGCCGCAGACCCCGACGGGCGACCGGTTCTGCATGAACAGCCTCAGCCTGACGTTCGAGGACGCCGGCGCCTGAGCAGCAGGACCCCAGTCAGAGCGAGCGTGACCCCGGGGTCACGCTCGCTCTGACACCCGCGAGGTTCTGACGGCTACGAGCACGTCGAGACCGACCGCGAGCAGCGCACCCAACAGGTAGAGCACCAGGTCGCGCGGGTTGAACGTGCTCCCCAGCACCCAGGCGGCCGCGGGCACCACGTCCAGCACGGCCGCCACGACGGGCGTCGCCTGCAGGATCTCCACGAGCCAGCACCACACGAGCACCACGGCTCCCGCGACCCACGGCCGCAGCCGAGGAGCCACGAGCACGAGCGCCGCGTAGACCGCGACGGCGTACAGCAGGTCCCCGACCACGTCACCGACAGGGTCGGGGACCTGCGTCGTCACCACGAGGCCCAGGGCGACCACGGCCGCGAGGACGGCCAGGACGCGAGGGCGGCTGCGCCGTCGGGCAGGCCAGGGCGACAGCGCGCGACCCGGCCGCCCCGCCGGTGCGTCCCCCGACGTCATGTCAGCGCGACGCCTGCCAGCGCACGACGTCCTCCGAGTACCGGTGGAGCAGGGCGGCGAGGGCCGCGACGTCGTCGGGTGACCAGTCGCTCAGCGCCTGGGAGATGGAGTCGACGCGACGCTCGTGCGTGGTCCGCAGCAGCGTCTCCCCGGCTTCGGTGAGGGTGATGATCTGGCCGCGGGAGTCGTCGGGGTCGACCTCGCGGTCCACCATCCCGACCGACTCGAGCCGTGCGAGCTGCCGCGAGATGGTCGCGCGCCCCACCCCGAACTGCTGGGCGAGGTCCGACCCGCGCACGCCCGGGTTGGCCCAGATGTGGGCGAGGAGCGGGTACGCGCTCGCGTCGAGGTCGGGGTGGATGCGCTTCGCCATCGCGTTCGCGGACGAGCCCGCCCGGCGCGTCAGGACGCGCAGCTCGCGTTCGAGCGCGTAGAGCGGCGAGTCGTCGGCGGCGGGCGTGGTGGGCGTAGAGGACACAGTCGGCTCCGGCTGGTCGGTCGGCGAGGGCGGGATCACACGCCCCATCATGGCGTGCGGCGGGGCCGCCGTGGAACATGCATCCACGACGGCCCCGGGTGAGGTCCTGCGAGAGGAGGTCAGCGCGAGGTGCTGCCCCCGCGAGCGGGGCCGTCGGCGGCCCGCTCGGTGCCCTGCGACGACGAGGCGCCCGGTGCGCCCGCCCCCGCGAGGACCGAGCCCTCGGCGGCCGCGAAGTCGCCCTCGTGCTCCTGCTCAATCTCGTCGGTCAGGTCGGGCAGACCGGCGGCGAGCTCGCGCTCGAGGCGCTCGTCGAGGCCGGACTTGGTGCCGAGCGGCACCTCCTTGAGGAACAGCACGCAGATCAGGCCGATGACCGCGAGGGGCACTGCCACGAGGAAGATCTCCGCGATGCCCTCGCCGTACGAGCGCTCGACGAGGTCGCGCATCGGGGCGGGGAGGGTCGAGACGTCCGGCACGGTGCCGCCGGTCCCGTCGCTCGGCACGCCCATCTTGGCCAGGCCCTCCTGGATGGAGCTCGTGACCTTGCTCGCGAGGACCGCGCCCAGGACGGAGACGCCGATCGCGCCGCCGAGCGTGCGGAAGAACGCGACGGTCGAGGTGCCGGCGCCCATCTCGGACACGTCGAGGGTGTTCTGGACCGCGAGCACGAGGTTCTGCATGAGCATGCCCATGCTCGCGCCGAGGAAGAACAGGTAGACGCTGATGAGGACGAAGCTCGTGTGGTAGTCGATCGTCGAGAGGGCGAACAGCGACCCGACGAGCAGCACGCCGCCCGTGACCATGAAGGCCTTGTAGCGACCGGTGCGCGTGATGAGCTGCCCGATCAGGGTCGACGCGACGAACGTCCCGACGATCATCGGGATGGTCAGCAGACCCGACTCGGTCGCCGTCTTGCCGCGCGCGACCTGCATGTACTGGCTGAGGAAGACCGCGGTGCCGAACATCGCGACGCCGACCGCGACGCTCGCGAGGACCGCGAGGACGAACGTGCGGTTCTTGAACAGGTGCAGCGGGATGATGGGCTCGACCGCGCTCTTCTCGACGAGAACCGCCGCGACCAGGGCGAGCAGCGACCCGATCACCATGACGGCGCTCTGCCACGAGACCCACTCGAAGTTGTTGCCCGCGAACGTGACCCACAGCAGCAGGGTCGAGACGCCGACGCTGATGAGCAGCGCACCCCAGTAGTCGATCTTCACGACGCGGCGGGGGATGGGCGGCAGGTGCAGCGTCCGCTGGAGCACGACGATCGCGGCGATCGCGAACGGCAGGCCCACGAAGAAGTTGAGCCGCCAGCTCACGGTGTCGGTCAGGACGCCGCCGAGGAGGGGGCCACCGATCTGGCTCACGGCCATGATCGCGCCCATGAGGCCCATGTACTTGCCGCGCTCTCGCGGGGAGATGATGTCGGAGATGAGGACCATGGCGAGCGCCATGAGCCCACCGGCGCCGATGCCCTGGAGGGCACGGAACGCGATGAGGGTGCCGACGTTCTGCGACAGGCCGGCGAGGGCCGACGCCACGACCGAGACGACCAGCGCGAGCTGGATGAGGACCTTGCGGTTCGTCAGGTCGGCGAGCTTGCCCCAGATGGGCGTCGAGATGGTGGTCGTCAGCAGGGTCGCGGTGACGACCCAGGTGAACGACGACTGCGACCCGTTCAGGTCGTTGATGATCTTGGGCAGCGAGCTCGAGACCACGGAGGTCGCGAGGATCGAGACGAACATCCCGAGGAGGATGCCGGACAGTGACTCCAGCACCTCTCTGCGGGTCATGGTGGTGGTAGCGCTCATACGGGACTCACATTCATAGGTCGTGCTTTGTCGTCGAAAGGTCGTGGCAGTGCCCGACGGCGAGGCCGGGCAGGGTGGCCGGGTCGCCCTGGGTGTGGTGCGGGGGCGCGGGAGCGCTGCGGTCAGGCGCGCGAGAGCGCCTCGGTGAGACGCCCGAGCTGGTCGATCGATGCGCGCAGGTCCTCGGCGGTCCAGCCCGCGAACGTCTCGGCCGTGCGGCTCATGAGGAGGCGGAAGGTCTCGTCGACCTTCTCCCGGCCCTCGGGCGTGAGGGTCACGCTGCGGGCGCGCCGGTCGTCGTCGCACGCCGTCCGCTCGACCAGTCCCGCGTCGACGAGGTGCGTGACCTGTCGGCTCGCGACCGACAGGTCGACCTTGAGGTGGTGCGCGAGCTCGGTGACCTGGAGGGGGCCGCAGCGCTGCAGGAGGCGCAGCGCGCCGAGCGACGCCCGGGGGAAGTCGAGCTCGCGCGCCAGGCGGGCCGAGACCTCGCGCTGGGCGCGGTTGAGCTCCTCGAGGGCGACGGTGAGCTCCTTGACGGGGAGGTCGAGGACCTGCTCGTGGGGGGTGCTCGTGGACTCCGAGGGGGATGCCGTGGGGACGGCGGACGGGGTGACGGGGGCGTCGAGGGACGGGCTGGGGGAGAGGGGCACGCGAGAGATCTCCTTAGTTGCTGCAAGCAACCATAAACCCAGATGGTTGCTGAGGGCAATAGTTGCAGCGAGCACGTTCTTGGGACATCTGTACCGGTCGTGGTGGGCGAGCGCCTCACGGGCGTCCCGGCGTCCGGCTCCCTGCGTACGATCGAGAGGTGAGCGAACAACCGGCCCCCAGTCACCGCCCGCGCCGCCCCGCGATGCTCGACCCGCGCGAGGCCGACGAGCTCCCCGGCGACCTCGACCCCGCGCTGCGCGACCAGATCGCCCACACGACCGCCGCCGCGATCGTGCACGGCGCCCGCGCCGCCGAGGACCCCGAGGTCGTCGACCGCCTCATCCGCCTCGTCGAGACCGAAGGCCTCGACGTCGTGTCCGGCCTCTGGGCCGACTCGGCCCCCGCGACCCTGCCCGGCGCGCTCTGGCGCCTGTACGTCCTGCGCGAGTGGGTGCGCCGCGACCCGCAGACCGTGGCGCTGCGGTACCGCCTCGGCGTCGACGCTGCCCCCGTCCAGGAGGTCGTCGCCGGCGTCGTCAGCCCGCCCGGTCCCGAGGACGTGCGCGAGCTCGCCGACGCCGTGCTCTCAGGCGTCTTCGCCGGCGACCTCGCCGTGGCCCTCGAACGAGCCGCCGCGTTCTGCCGCATCCTCGCCACGGGCGCCGCGTTCGACGCCGACGCGCGCGAGGCCGGCGACCCCGACTCCGCGCTGCGCATGACGCGCGGCGCCTCGTCGCTGCTGCGCACGGCCGAGGAGCTCGAGCACTCCGCCGCGCTGTGGCGGGCCGACAAGCTCGACTGACGCGGCGCCGTCGGGCCGGTGCGCGTTCCCTGTGCGCTGAAGCACCGCGAGGGCTCTCCCGATGGCTCGACGTGCCCTCTGACCTGCGGGTTCGAAGCCTCCGGGACGCGGGCGTACGATGGTTCACGACGTCGGGTCGCGGTAGCCCCGGGCTCCAACATCAGCCGCTTCGAGCGGCCTTCGCGCCGACAGGCGCTCCCGGCCCGGCGTCGCCCCCACCACGACGTGAGCGCCGTCCGGCGTGCCCACCCAGGGCCCCTCGGACGCTCCCGCCGGTCGCCGAGAGCGATTGAACGTTCAGGCGACAGTTCGGCTACATTTGACGAGCGTTAGAGATGCGTTAACGCGCCCTCTGGCGCCACTCACCACAGCGTCACCTTCCAACAGAACACCTGTGACATCCGGGTGACGATCGCTCCGTGCGGTCGTCATCTGCCTGTGAAAACCCACCAGCGTCCAGCCCTTTCGGAGCCTCCCGTGCGCTTGCGCCTCACCCCGCGCGATACCTCGTTCTTCGACCTCCTCGCCGACTCCGCTCAGCACCTGGTCACCGGGGCGAACCTCCTGGCCGAGCTGCTCGGCGCAGACCGCCCGACCCGCAAGGAGCTCGCCAAGAAGCTCGCGGAGACCGAGCACCTGGCCGACGACGCGACGCACACGATCATGCGACGCCTCAACCAGACCTTCGTCACGCCGTTCGACCGCGACGACATCTACGGGCTGGCCTCCGCGCTCGACGACTGCATGGACTACATGGAAGAGGCCGCGGACCTCATCGTCCTGTACAAGATCGAGGAGCTGCCCGCCCGCGTCGGCGAGCAGGTCCAGGTCCTGCAGCGCGCCGCCGAGCTGACGGCCGAGGCCATGCCGCGCCTGCGCTCGCTCAACGACCTCGCCGAGTACTGGGTCGAGGTCAACCGCCTCGAGAACCAGGCCGACAAGATCCACCGCAAGCTCCTCGCCGAGCTCTTCGACAACGTCTCCGACCCGATCCTCCTCATCAAGCTCAAGGAGGTCATCGAGATCCTCGAGCAGGCCGCCGACGCGTTCGAGAAGGTCGCGAACATGGTCGAGACCATCGCGCTCAAGGAGTCCTGAGCCCCGTGGAATTCGCTCTGGTCGTCCTCGTCGTCGCGCTCGCGCTGAGCTTCGACTACACGAACGGATTCCACGACGCGGCCAACGCGATCGCCACATCCGTCTCGACGAGGGCCCTCACGCCGCGTGCCGCGCTCATCATGGCAGCGGTCATGAACTTCGCCGGCGCGCTCCTCGGGACCGAGGTCGCCGAGACCATCGCGACCTCGATCGTCGACCTCGAGGACGTACCACCGCACACGGCACTCGTCGTGGTGCTGTGCGCCCTGGTCGGCGCGATCGTGTGGAACCTCATCACGTGGTGGTTCGGGCTCCCGTCGTCCTCGACGCACGCGCTGATCGGTGGCCTCGTGGGTGCCGGGCTCGCCGGCGGGCTCGCGATCTACGGCGCCTCGATCGTCGACAAGGTCGTCCTGCCGATGATCTTCTCCCCGCTCGTCGGCTTCGGCCTGGCGTTCATCGTCATGGTGGGCCTGCTGTGGGCGTTCCGCCGCGCGGCCCCCTCCAAGACCACGCGCCGTTTCCGCCTCGCGCAGACCGTGTCCGCAGCGGCCATGGCCCTGGGCCACGGCCTGCAGGACGCGCAGAAGACCATGGGTGTCATCTTCATGGCGCTCCTCACGGTCGGCTGGGCAAGCCCCGACGAGGGCATCCCCCTGTGGGTCAAGCTCGCCGCGGCCGCCGCGATCTCCGCCGGGACCTACTCGGGCGGCTGGCGCATCATGCGGACCCTCGGACGCAAGATCATCGAGCTCGACCCGGCGCGCGGCTTCGTCGCCGAGTCCGTCTCCGCGATCGTGCTCTACGTCAACGCGTTCGCGCTGCACGCGCCGGTCTCCACGACGCACACCATCACGTCCGCGATCATGGGCGTCGGCGCGACCAAGCGCCTGTCGGCCGTGCGCTGGGGCGTCGCGAAGAACATCGGCATCGCGTGGGTCCTGACGATCCCCGCCGCCGCGCTCGTGGCCGCGATCATGTACTGGATCCTGTCGCCGATCCTGCTCTGAGGACGGTCCCCTCTCAAGTTCTTGTCAGGACGAGCGTGGCCCGGAGGCCACGCTCGTCCTGTTCTCACGACCTGGTGCCGACCACAGGGGTGCCAGAGTCCGTGTGCACCCAGGGTCACGCTCGTCCTGACAGCACCGCCTCAGTGCAGCGGCGGTGCGACCTTCTCCGCAGCGAGCACCCTCGGCCCCCGGGACGTGTCCGCGACGTGCGCCACGAGCATCTCGCCCGGCTCCAGGAACGGGTCCTTGCTCGGCAGGGCGTTCGCGACGGGGCGTCGCGAGTGCTGGCCCAGGACGTCGAGCACCGTGGGCAGGACGGGGCGGTGCGTGCACAGCACGGTCGACCGCTCGGACTCGAGGAGCTCGCGCACCGTGCGGGCGACGCGCGAGGGCGACCGCTCGTGCTGCGCCTCGGACAGGTGGTCGATCGAGATCCGGTCCAGCCGCGCGGCCTCGGCGTACGGCGAGATGGTCTGCTCGCAGCGGTTCCACCGGCTCGTGACCACGGCATTGACGCCGTACGCCGCGAGCACGGGCACGAGCGCGACCGACTGTGCGTGACCCGCGGGCGTGAGGGGCCGGTCCTCCTCGGCGCCGTGCCACGCCGCGCGGATCACCGCCTTGCCGTGGCGGGCGATCACGACCACGCGGGTCGCGAGGCGGTCCTGGGTGAACTCCTCGGCCAGCGCCGTGAGCGGCCCGCGGTCCGCCTTGCGGGTCACGCGCCGAGCCGCGTCCTCGACGCCGAGCCACACCGCGTCGTCGATCTCGTCGACCGACACCGGGGGCACGGGCGCCCGCGCGGCGAGCGGTCCCGCGTCGCGGACCCGCTTGGCCTGCCGTGCAGCCCAGTAGTGCACGCGCTTCACACGGCCCTCGGGCGTGAGGTACTGGAGCCCCGGCAGCGGTACGCCGAGGACAACGGGCCTGCCCGTCTCCTCGGCGACCTCGCGCACGGCGGCCGTCTGGAAGGCCTCGCCCGGGTCGAGCTTGCCCTTGGGCCAGGACCAGTCGTCGTAGCGCGGCCGGTGCACCAGCTTGACCTGGAGCTCACCGTCACGCACCCGCCACACGAGCCCGCCCGCGGACTCGATCACGGGGGCGTGGGGGACGTGCGTGGGGCCGAGCGTGTCCACGAGTGGGGCGAACGAGGACGAGCTCATCGACCCATGCCCAGCCGCCGGCGTTGTCGGGTGATGAGGGTCGACTGGATGTCCATGAGCGGACCGTCGGGGCCGGTCGCGTGCCGTTCCCACGACCCGTCGCTCTGCAGGTGCCACGAGGCCGTGCCGTCGTCCATCGAGACGTCGATGAGGTCGATCAGGTCCGAGACCTGCTGGGGGTCCACGAGCCGCACCAGGGTCTCGACGCGGCGGTCGAGGTTACGGTGCATGAGGTCGGCCGACCCGATGAAGACCTCGGGCCCGGACTCGGGGCCGTCGGCGATCGCCGGGCCGCCCGAGTTGGCGAACGCGAAGATGCGCGAGTGCTCCAGGAACCGGCCCAGGATGGACCGCACCCGGATGTTCTCGCTGAGCCCCGGCACCCCCGGGCGGATCGCGCAGATCCCGCGGACCACGAGGTCGACCTTCACACCGGCCTGCGAGGCCCGGTACAGGGCGTCGATGATGGTCTCGTCGACGACCGAGTTGACCTTGAACTTGACCCACGCCTCGCGCCCCTCGCGGGCGGCGACGGCCTCGCGCTCGATCCGCTCGACGAGCCCCGAGCGCACCGAGCGGGGCGCGACGAGGAGCCGGTGGAACCGGGACTGGGGTGCGTAGCCGGACAGCTGGTTGAACAGCCGCGTGAGGTCCTGGCCGACCTCGGGGTCCGCGGTGAGCAGCCCGAGGTCCGTGTACAGGCGTGCGGTCTTGGGGTTGTAGTTGCCCGTGCCGACGTGGCAGTAGCGCACGAGGCCCTCGGGCTCCTGGCGGACCACGAGCGAGAGCTTGCAGTGGGTCTTGAGCCCCACGATCCCGTACACCACGTGCACGCCCGCCTGCTCGAGCTTGCGGGCCCAGGAGATGTTGGCCTGCTCGTCGAAGCGGGCCTTGATCTCGACGAGCGCGAGGACCTGCTTCCCGGCCTCGGCCGCGTCGATCAGTGCGTCCACGATGGGGGAGTCACCCGACGTCCGGTACAGCGTCTGCTTGATCGCGAGCACGTTCGGGTCGGCCGCGGCCTGCTGCAGGAACGTCTGGACCGAGGTCGAGAACGAGTCGTACGGGTGGTGCAGCAGGATGTCGCGGTCGCGGATCGCGGCGAACACGTCGGTCGGGCTCGCGCTCTCGACCTCCGCGAGGAAGCGGTGGGTCGTCGGCACGAAGCGCGGGTAGTGCAGGTCCGCGCGGTCGAGGTCCGCGATGAGGTTGAGCCCCGTGAGGTCGAGCGGCGCGGTCAGCTTGAAGACCTCGTCGTCGGCCACGTCGAGCTCTCGCACGAGGAGCTGGCGGATGCGAGGACTGATCCCGTCGGCGATCTCGAGGCGCACGGGCGGGCCGAACCGGCGGCGCAGGAGCTCCTTCTCCATGGCCTGGAGCAGGTTCTCGGCGTCGTCCTCCTCGACCTCGACGTCCTCGTTGCGCGTTACGCGGAACGTGTGGTGCTCGCGCACCTCCATGCCGGGGAACAGGTGGTCGAGGTGCTGCGAGATGACGTCCTCGAGCGGCACGAACGACGTCGGGCCCTTGTCCGGGTCGGCGGCCTGCGAGCTGGGTGCGGACGGGCGCCCGCGCGAGTCGACCGCGATGAAGCGCGGCAGCAGCGGCGGCACCTTGACGCGCGCGAAGTGCTCCTTGCCCGTCGTCGGGTTGACCACGACGACCGCGAGGTTGAGCGAGAGCCCCGAGATGTACGGGAAGGGGTGCGCCGGGTCCACCGCGAGCGGCGTGAGGACGGGGAAGATCTGCTTGCGGAAGAACTTGTGCAGGCGCTCCTGCTCGCGCGTGTCGAGCTCTTCCCAGCGCAGCAGGGAGATGCCCTCGGTCGCGAGCGCGGGCTGCACCTGGTCGGAGAACACCGCGGCGTGGCGGGCCATGAGCTCGTGCGCGCGCTCGCTGATCGCGTCGAGGACCTGGCGCGGCGTCAGCCCGGACGCGGCCGTGACCGCGAGGCCCGTCGCGATGCGTCGCTTGAGTCCTGCGACGCGGACCATGAAGAACTCGTCGAGGTTCGACGCGAAGATCGCGAGGTAGCGCACGCGCTCCAGCAGGGGCTGCGTCTCGTCCTCGGCGAGCTCGAGCACGCGCTGGTTGAACGAGAGCCAGCTCAGCTCGCGGTCGGCGAAGCGGTCGGCGGGCAAGGGCTCGGCGTCGAGCACCTCCACGTCGATCGTGCCGGTGACCGGTTCCTCCTCGGCGATGTGCTCGGCGATGTGCGCTGCGAGCTCGGGGTCGAGGACGGCTCGCGGGCTGGACGCGCGCACGGCCTCCGGCTGCTGGTCCGGGCGCGCGGAGGTCCGGACGCCGGGACGGACGGTGGAGTCGGTCATGACTTCATGGTGGCATCACTCGGTGAACTTTGGGTGACGGGGTTCACTGCCGGCGGCCCGTACTGGACGTCGACCGTGTCCTTGCCGAAGCCGGCCCCGAGGTAGGTGCGGGTCGCGGCGGCGTTGTCGCCGTCGACGTAGAGGACCGCGCGGTCGAGCCCGCGTGCGGCGAGGTGCGCGAGCCCGACGGCGGTCAGCACCTTCCCGAGCCCCTGGCCCTGGGCGTCGGGGTCGACGCCGACGACGTAGATCTCGCCCTCGCGTACGTCTCCGGTCTGGTCGGTGGGCACCTTGGTCCACAAGGAACCGGCGAGCGAGCCGTCCTCGCGCTCGAGGAGGAAGAAGCCCTCGGGGTCGAACCAGTCCTCGGCGACGCGTGCGTCGAGGTCGGCCTGGCCGAGGCGGCCCTGCTCGGGGTGGTGCGCGAAGGCGCGCGCGTTGACGAGGAGCCAGGCGGCGTCGTCGGGCCCGGGGCGGAACGTGCGCAGGCGCAGGCCCGCGGGGACCTCGGGACGCTCCCACGTCCCGGACCGCAGGTCGAGCCCCATCCTCCACAGCTCGCGCACGACGACGAGCCCCGCATCGGCCGCGAACGCCCGCGCCGCGGGGAGGTCGCCGTGCGCCCACACGTGCAGGACGCCGCCGTGCTGGCCGGGCTCGCCCGAGCGCGCGGGCAGGGTCGCGTCGCGCTGCGCGGTGCGCAGCAGCATGCGGCCGGTCCGACGGCGGCGCGCGGCCGGGTGCACCACGAGCTCGGCGCTCGCGACGTCGCCGCCGCGGTCGACCTGGGCGTACCCGGTGACCGTTCCCTCGTCGTCGTACGCGACGACGTGCGTGAGGTCCTCGTCGTCGACGCCCAGGCGCAGGAGGGGCTGCTCGGAGAGGGGGGCGACGCCGTCGGACTCCTGGGCGGCCACGGCCAGGGCACGGACCTCGTCCGCGGTGGCCGGGTCGAGCGGGCCGATCTCGAGGGGGGAGCGCATGGCTCCATCCCATCACGTCGGGTGCGCGGTCACCGAGCTGTCGGCGGGTCGTCGAGCGCCCGGCTCAGGGCTGCGCCAGGTGCTCGGAGAGGAACATCAGCCCGTACGGCAGGCCCACGTGGACCATGGCCCACGTGTGCCCCTGGCCCTTCTCCTCGCGCAGCTCGACGGTCTGGCCGCGCTCGGTGAGCACCGCGGCGAGCCGGCGGTTGGCCTCGCGGTCCTTGTGCGGCGACTCGGTGCCGCCGTCGAGGAACACCGCGACGGGCTCGGGGAAGTCCATGGTCGGGAGGTAGCGGCTGGGGGAGTTGGCGTCGAACTCCTCCTTTGTCGCGAGCATCCGGCGGCCGCCGTCTCCCGGGTCGCCGTACGGCTCGAGCGCCATGATCGCGCCGAACGTGTCGAGGTGGCGCAGTCCCAGGTTGAGCGCGCAGAAGCCGCCCGACGACATCCCGCCGATCGCACGGTGCTCGCGGTCGGGCACGGTCGGGAAGCTCTTGTCGACCCACGGGATCACGACGTCCGTCACGTACGTCTCGACCTGGGCGCCGCCCGTGGTCGAGTCGAGGCACTCGGTGTCGCGCGCCGAGGGGCCCTGCCCGTTGACGTCGACCGCGACGAGGATCATGGGCTCGACGAGGTGGGCCTCGAGCAGCGTGTCCATGACGTTCGCACTGTCGGCCGCGGCGAACCAGTCGCTCGGCTGGCCGGGGCTGCCGTGGAAGAGGTAGACGACGGGGTAGCGCGTGGGCGCCGCAGGGTCGAAGCCGGGCGGCGTGTAGACCCAGGTCGTGCCGTCGGCCATGCGCAGGTCCGGGGCCGTGACGGGCGTCGAGGTCACCGACCCCGCCGCGGAGGACCCGTCGCGCTCCGACGGCTCGTCCCGGTGGCTGGGCGGCGGGTCGACGAGCCCCCACCCGGCCATCGTGGTGCGCAGGGCCGCGGTGTTGGGCACGTAGCCCGCGTACGCGTTGACCGCGACCGTGACGGACAGGATCACGAGGAGCCCCGACGCGATCGTCCCGACCCAGGCGCGCCAGGCCCCGGTCCGGCGGCCCCTGCCGTCGTTCTCGCCGTCGTCCGCCCGGCGGGCCGCCGCACGACGTCGCCGGTCCCACGCGACGAGGACCGCGACCCCGACCGCGGCGGCCGCGAGCAGGACGACCGTCCACCACGAGGACATCCAGTCGCCGCGTCCCGCGAGCTCGCGCAGCACCGCGGGCGGCAGGGTCGCGGCGGTCTCGGGCTCGGGGAGCGGCACGGTCGCGGACAGCAGCGAGGCGCCCGGCAGGGGCCCGCCGGCAAGGGCGTCGAACGAGGTCACCCCTCCAGGGTGCCCGCCGCGCACAGGTCGCACCGGGCGGACACCCAGGAGGCCGCCAAGGTCCACGGGACGTTCACGGGGTTTCCCCACCGTGCCCGCCCTGCTGTGCGGCGCGTCACGGGCGGTCCCGGATGGGTCCCGGCGCGCGCGGGGTTGGTACGGGAGTGAGCACCTCGCCCGGACCCGCCCAGCCCCTCGACGTCGACGTCCTCGTGGTGGGCGCCGGACAGGCCGGGCTCTCGGCCGCGTTCCACCTGCGGCGGCGGGGCTTGGTCCCGCTCGGGAGCGACGGCCTCCCGTCGAGCAGGCCCGACGGCGGAGCGTCCTCGGGTGCCCTGCGCACCTTCGTGGTGCTCGACGCGGCGCCAGCCCCGGGTGGCGCGTGGCAGTTCCGCTGGCCGTCGCTCACGATGGCCCAGACGCACGCGGTGCACGACCTGCCCGGCCTGGCCCTCGACGCGGGCGACCCGCACGAGAGCGCGAGCACCGCCGTCGGGCGGTACTTCGGTGCGTACGAGCAGGTCAACGACCTGCGGGTGCTGCGGCCCGTCGCGGTGCGCGAGGTGCGCGACGACCCGTCCGGTGCGCTCCTCGTCGAGGCGACCACGCCCGACGGGCCGGTGGCCTGGCGTGCGCGGACGCTCGTCAACGCGACCGGGACGTGGACCAAGCCGTTCTGGCCCTGGTACCCGGGCCGCGAGACGTTCGCGGGCACGCAGCTCCACACGCACGACTTCGGTGCCGCCGAGGACTTCGCGGGCAAGCGCGTGGTCGTCGTGGGCGGCGGCGCGTCCGCGACGCAGTTCCTGCTCCAGATCGCCCCGCACGCGGCCTCGACCACGTGGGTCACGCGCCGTGAGCCCGTGTGGGTCGGCGGCCCGTTCGACGAGAACCGGGGCCGCGACGCGGTGGCCCTCGTCGACGAGCGCACGCGCGCAGGCCTGGCCCCGGAGAGCGTCGTGTCGGTCACGGGCCTCCCGCTCACGCCCGCGTACGAGGCGGGCATCGCCTCGGGCGTCCTGCACCGCCTGCCGATGTTCTCGCACGTCGTGCCCGACGGCGTCGCATGGGACCCCGGCGCCCGTCCCGACGGCGTGACGCACCAGGGCGCCGACGTGATCCTGTGGGCCACGGGATTCCGGGCGGCGCTCGACCACCTCGGACCGCTCGGGCTGCGCGGGCCCGGAGGTGGGATCGTCATGGACGGGCCGACCGTGGTCGCCGACCCGCGCGTCCAGCTCGTCGGGTACGGGCCGAGCGCGTCGACGATCGGGGCGAACCGGGCCGGGAGGGAGGCGGTGCGGGCCGTGCTGCGGGTCCTGGACGCGGAGGGGGCAGAACCCGCGAGGGCCCCGGGGCGCGCTCCTTCTGACAGCTCCGTGACGGCGCCCGCCACTAGGCTGCCGAGGTGACCCCCGAACCCCTGCCCGAGCCTGCCGACCGAACGGTCGACCCGCCCGTCGACCGCGTCCAGCGGCGGACCGTCTCGGTCCTCGCCGCGAGCCAGGTCTTCGGCGGGATCGGGGTCGCGACCGGTATCTCGGTGAGCTCGCTCATCGCGTCCGAGCTCTCGGGCTCCGACGCGATCGCGGGACTCGCCCAGACCACGGCCGTGGTCGGCGCCGCGATCGTCGCCCTGCCGCTCTCGCGCCTCGCCGAACGCCACGGCCGACGCCGGTCCCTCACCACCGGGTACGTCGTCGCGTTCCTGGGCGCGCTCCTCGCGGCGACCGCGACCTTCCTCCAGACCTGGCCCCTGCTGCTCGCCGGGATGCTCCTCTTCGGGGCCGGCTCCGCGACCGGCCTCGCGTCGCGCTTCACCGCGACCGACCTCGCCCGCCCCGAACGCCGGGCCACCGACCTCTCGGTCGTGATCTGGGCGACGACCATCGGGTCGGTCCTCGGGCCGAACCTTGCCGGGGCGACCGAGAAGCTCGGCCTCCTGCCCGGCCCGGCCGGGGAGCACGGTGCGCACGGCACGTCCGCCGCACCGCTGCTCGTCGCCTCCCTCGCGTTCGCCGCGGCCGCAGCCTCCGTCTGGCTGCTCCTGCGCCCCGACCCGCTCCACGTGGCCGCGGCGCGCGCGGTGGCGGGGACGAACCGGACCCCCGCCCACGCACCCGAGGACGCGGCGCCGTCGGGCCTCGTGGATGCCCCCGGCACCACCCGCACCCCGGCGCCGCCGCGCCCCGGCTTCCGCGCCGGGCTCGCCGCCGGGTGGGCCGTGATCCGCGCGTCCGCGACCGCGCAGCTCGCGCTCGCGGCGATCGTCGTGAGCCACCTCGTGATGGTCGGGCTCATGTCCATGACCCCCGTGCACATGGGGCACGGCGGCGCGAGCCTACAGATCATCGGGATCGTCATCAGCGCGCACATCGCGGGCATGTACGTGCTCAGCCCCGTGATCGGGTGGGCCGCGGACAGGGTCGGCCACTCCCGCGTGCTCGTGGTGGGCGGAGCGATCCTGCTCGCCTCGGCCGTGATCGTCGCCGGGGCGCCGAGCGACGACTCGGCACGACTGACCGTCGGGCTCGTGCTGCTCGGCGTGGGCTGGTCGTGCGGGCTCGTGGCCGGTTCCGCGCTGCTCATCGACGCGACGCCCGCGACCGACCGGACCCAGGTCCAGGGGCTCTCCGACTTCGCGATGAACCTCGGCGGAGCCGTCGGCGGGGTGCTCGCCGGGATCGTCATCGCGGTCTCGTCGTACTCGGCGCTCTCCTGGGGCGCCGCGGCCCTGCTCGTGGCATACCTCGTGCTGGTCGCGAGCAGGCTCCTGAGGAAGGATGGGCCGCGATCCCCCGGACGCCGGCCGACCCGATCGTGAAGGAAGCACCCACCCCGTGACAGCATCCGCCCTGCCCGAGACCCGCACCGCGCTCGACGTCCTGACGACCGTCTTCGGGTACGACCACTTCCGGGGCGACCAGGCGGAGATCATCGACACCGTGCTCCGCGGGCAGGACGCGCTCGTCCTCATGCCCACGGGCGGCGGCAAGTCGCTGTGCTACCAGATCCCCGCGCTGCTGCGGCCCGGGACGGGTGTGGTCATCTCGCCCCTGATCGCCCTCATGCAGGACCAGGTGGACGCGCTGTCCGCCCTCGGGGCACGGGCCGGGTTCCTCAACTCGACCCAGTCGGTGCCCGAGCGCCGCGCGGTCGAGGACGCCTTCCTGGCCGGAGAGCTCGACCTGCTGTACCTGGCCCCCGAGCGCCTCGGGGTGCCCGAGACCGTGCGCCTCCTGCAGGCGGGGAAGGTGTCCCTGTTCGCGATCGACGAGGCCCACTGTGTCTCGGCCTGGGGCCACGACTTCCGACCCGACTACCTGCGGCTGACCGTGCTCGCCGAGACGTGGCCGGACGTCCCGAGGATCGCGCTCACCGCGACCGCGACCCGGCAGACGGCCGACGAGATCGTCCGACGGCTCGAGCTGCACGACGCCCGCACCTTCGTCTCGAGCTTCGACCGCCCCAACATCACCTACCGCATCGCACCCAAGGACTCCCCGCGCACCCAGCTCGTCGACCTGATCCGGGCCGAGCACACCGGGGACGCGGGCATCGTCTACTGCCTCTCGCGCGCCTCGGTCGAGACCACCGCCGAGCACCTGAACGCGCACGGGATCCCGGCGCTGGCCTACCACGCGGGCATGCCCGCACCACTGCGCGCAGCGAACCAGTCGCGCTTCCTGCGCGAGGACGGCATCGTCATGGTCGCGACCATCGCGTTCGGCATGGGCATCGACAAGCCCGACGTGCGGTTCGTCGCGCACCTCGACCTGCCCAAGTCGGTCGAGGGGTACTACCAGGAGACGGGCCGCGCAGGGCGCGACGGGCTGCCGTCGACCGCGTGGCTCGCGTACGGGCTCCAGGACGTCGTCCAGCAGCGCCGCATGATCGACACGTCCGAGGGCGACGCAGCGCACAAACGGCGCATGGGCGCGAACCTCGACGCGATGCTCGCCCTGTGCGAGACCATCACGTGCCGCAGGGTCCAGCTCCTCGCGTACTTCGGCCAGGACGGGCCCGCGTGCGGGAACTGCGACACGTGCCTCGCCCCGCCCGAGTCCTGGGACGGGACCGTCGCCGCGCAGAAGGTCCTCTCGACCGTCCTGCGCCTGGAACGTCAGGGGCAGCGCTACGGCGCCGGGCACGTCGTCGACATCCTCACCGGGAAGCCGACGCCCCGGATCACCTCGCTCGGGCACGACCAGCTGCCGGTCTTCGGTGTCGGCGCGGACCTCAGCGCCACCGAGTGGCGCACGGTCGTCCGGCAGATCCTCGCGCAAGGCCTGCTCGGCGTCGACAGCGAGGGCTACGGGACCCTGAGCCTGACCGAGGCCGCCGACCCGGTGCTCGGCGGCAAGCAGGAGGTCCGGCTGCGCCGGGACGTGCGGACCAAGACGTCCCGGACCCGCAAGCCCGCAGCCGCGGCGGCCGACGCGGAGCTGACCCCCGACGCCGCAGCACGCATGGAGAAGCTGCGCGCCTGGCGGGGTGCGACCGCGAAGGAGAGCGGGGTGCCGGCCTACGTCGTCTTCCACGACGCGACCCTGCGGGCGCTCGCGCAGCGCAACCCCGTCTCGATCGACGACCTGTCCGACGTCAGCGGGATCGGCGCGGCCAAGCGGGAGCGCTACGGCGCGGCGATCCTCGAGCTCCTCGCCGAGGGGTAGCGCGCGCCGTCAGCGTGCGCCGAGCTGCTTGTAGAAGATCGTCGTCGACACGAGCGCGCCGCCCGCGACCCTGGCGAACCCGGGGACGGCGCCGACCTCGGTCCACCCCCACCGGCGGTACAGGGACTCGGCCAGGCTGCCCGTCTCGGTGTCGAGCGTCAGCAGCGACAGCCCCTCGGTGCGTGCGAAACGTTCGATCGTCGCCATGAGCCCCGGCGCGAAGCGGTGCCCGCGAGCCTGACGGTGGACCAGGAGCTTGACGACCTCGGCGCGGTGCGCGCCGTTGTCCTTCGAGGTCAGGGCGAGCGAGGCGGTCGCGACGATCCTCCCCGAGTCGTCGCGACCGACCCACGTGCGGTGCTCCGGGTCCGCGAGGAACGCGGACCACCAGGCCGTCGCGGCCTCCTTGGTCGGCGCCTTGACCCAGCCGACGCTCGCACCGCCCTGGACGCAGTCGATCAGCACGTCCGCGAGGTGCGACAGGTCGGCAGTCCTGGCGGCGAGGCTGTCGAGCAGCGAGAGCCCGGCAGGGGCGCTCGGACCGGGGCGGCCCGGCGTAGGTCGGCCGTCCTGGCCGGGCCTGCCGGATCCTCCCGGCCGGCCGGGCCGGACCGCGGACCCGCCGCGGGAGGGCGGGGAGACGAGCGCGCCGCCACCGGGCGCGGGGAAGGTGAGGGGTTCGATGCGCATGGCCGTCACGGTAACCACGGTGCGTTTCGCCCCCGTGAACGGCAGGGGCCGCCCCTGTGTCCGACCGGTCGGCACAGACGGGGCCCGACGACGCGGGGCGACCGTGCGGGCGGGTCGCCGCGCGACGCACGCCCGCGCCGGGAAGACTGGGGGCTCCCCGCGTCCCGAGACGCGCACCCTCAGGAGGTCCCGTGTTCCTCAGCCTGCTCGCTGCCGTCGCCGCCGCGATCGGCTACGGCGTCAGCACCGTCATGCAGGCCGTCGCGGCCCGCCGCGCCCAGGGGCTCGCGGTGGTGCGGCAACCGCTGGTGATCCTCGCGTTCACGGTGGACCTCGTCGCGTGGCTGTTCTCGCTCGTCGCGCTCGACCACCTGCCGCTGTTCGTGGTCCAGGCCGTGCTCGCGAGCTCGCTCGTCGTGACGGTCCTGCTCGCCAGGGTGTTCCTGTCGGTGCCCATGCGGCGGATCGACGTCGCGGCCATGACGGCGATCGTGGCGGCGCTCGTGGTGCTCGGGATCGCGGGCGGCGAGCAACCCGCTCCCGTCCCGCCGGACTGGTTCGCACCCGTGCTCATCGGGGTGGCCGTGGGGCTCGCGGTCCTCGCGCTGGTGTTCTACAAGGCCGGGAGCCCCGTGCTTCTCGCCGTGATCGGGGCCCTCGGGTACTCGGGCGCGGCCGTCGCGGCGCGCGGTGCGCACGCCTCGGGGGACATCTGGGACACGATCTTCCAGCCGCTCGCGATCGCGATCGTCGTGTTCGGGGTCGTGGGCGCGCTCGCCTACCTGCGGTCGCTCGAGCACGGCAAGGTCGGGACGAACGCCGCGATCCTGTCGGTCGTCGAGGTCGTCGTCCCGGGGGCCGTGGGCATCGCGGTGCTCGGGGACACGATCCGCTCGGGCTGGGACCCGGCCGTCGCCGTCGCGGCGCTCGTCGCGCTCGCGGGCTGCGTGGTCCTCGCGACGAGCCCCGCGAACGAGGCGGCCGAGGCGGGGGACGCGAGCGACGGCGTCGGGCCGTCCAAGGACGCAGCGCCCGAGCCGGCCTGACGAGCGGCGGCCGGACCCGAGCGGCGTCCGGCAACCGGACCCGGTTGTCGGACGCCCCTCAGGGCTCAGTCCTCCGAGCCCGCCGGCTTCGCCAGACCCGACGCGATGAGCGTCATGACGGACGAGTCCGCGAGCGTCGTCGCGTCCCCGACCGCGCGGTTCTCGGCGACGTCGCGCAGCAGGCGGCGCATGATCTTGCCGGACCGCGTCTTGGGCAGCTCGGGGACCACGAGGATCTTGCGGGGCTTCGCGATGGGCCCGATCTCCTTGGCCACGTGGTTGCGCAGCTCGAGCTCGACCGCGGCGGCCCCCTCCGGGTCCGCCGCACGGGCCGCGTGCTCGCCGCGCAGGATGACGAACGCGACGACGGCCTGCCCGGTCAGCTCGTCCGTGGCGCCCACGACCGCGGCCTCGGCGACGAGCGGGTTCGAGACCAGCGCGGACTCGATCTCCGTGGTCGACAGGCGGTGGCCCGAGACGTTCATGACGTCGTCGACACGGCCGAGGAGCCAGATGTCGCCGTCCTCGTCCTTCTTGGCGCCGTCGCCCGCGAAGTAGATGCCCTGGAAGCGGGACCAGTAGGTGTCCTTGAAGCGCTCGAGGTCTCCCCAGATGCCGCGCAGCATGGACGGCCACGGCTCCGACAGGACGAGGTAGCCGCCGCCACCGTTCGGGACGGGCTGCGCGTTGTCGTCGACGACGTCCGCGACGATGCCCGGCAGCGGGACCTGGGCCGAGCCCGGCTTGGTCGCCGTGACGCCCGGCAGAGGCGAGATCATGATCGCGCCGGTCTCGGTCTGCCACCACGTGTCGACGATCGGGGCCTTGTCGCCGCCGATGACGCGGCGGTACCACATCCAGGCCTCGGGGTTGATGGACTCTCCGACGGAGCCCAGGACGCGCAGGCTCGTGAGGTCGTACTTGTTCGGGATCTCCTCGCCCCACTTCATGCAGGCGCGGATCGCGGTGGGGGCCGTGTAGAAGATCGAGACCTTGTACTTCTCGATGATCTCCCACCAGCGGCCCTGGTGCGGGGAGTCGGGCGTGCCCTCGTAGATGACCTGGGTCGCGCCGTTGAGCAGCGGTCCGTACGTCACGTAGGAGTGACCCGTGACCCAGCCGATGTCCGCGGTGCACCAGTAGACGTCGGTCTCGGCCTTGAGGTCGAACACGTTCTTGTGCGTGTACGACGCCTGCGTCAGGTAGCCGCCCGTCGTGTGCAGGATGCCCTTGGGCTTCCCGGTGGTGCCGGACGTGTAGAGGATGAACAGCGGGTGTTCGGCCTCGACCCACACGGGCGTGTGCTGGACGTCGGCCGCCTCGAGGGCGTCGTGCCACCAGACGTCGCGTCCCTCGGTCCACTCCACGTCCTGCTCGGTGCGCCGCACCACCAGGACGTGCTGGACCGTCGTGGCCTCGGCGCCCTCCTTGGGTGCGAGGGCCTCGTCGACTGCGGGCTTGAGGGCCGACGCGGCACCACGGCGGTAGCCGCCGTCCGCGGTGATGACGACCTTGGCCTCGGCGTCCGCGATGCGGCTGCGCAGCGCGTCGGCCGAGAACCCGCCGAAGACCACGGAGTGCGGGGCGCCGATGCGGGCGCAGGCCAGCATCGCGACGACGGCCTCGACGATCATGGGCAGGTAGATGACGACACGGTCGCCCGTGGTCACGCCGAGAGCGCCCAGGGCGTTGGCCGCGCGCGAGACCTCGCGCTGCAGGTCCGCGTAGGTGACGGTGCGGGTGTCGCCCGGCTCGCCCTCGAAGTGGATCGCGACGCGGTCGCCGTTGCCGGCCTCGACGTGACGGTCCACCGCGTTGTACGCCGCGTTGAGGGTGCCGTCGGCGAACCAGCGGGCGACCGGGGCGTTCGACCAGTCGAGCGTCTCGGTGAACGGGGTCCTCCACGACACGAGGTCGGTGGCCTGGCGTGCCCAGAACGCGAGACGGTCTGCCTCGGCCTCCTCGTACAGCGAGGCCTGGGCGTTGGCCTGGGCGGCGAACTCGGGGCTGGGCGGGAAGCTGCGCTCCTCGTGGAGGAGGTTCTCCAGACCCGGCGACTCGGGCTGCCCGTCGACCTGGTTCTCGGTGGTGGTCACATTCTCAGGCACTCTTACCTCCGGTGCGCATCGACTCTGGTGCGGGGCTCGTGACGTGAGATCCCCTCCGCCCGCGAGGCGGCGGAAGGGTGCGAGACACGTCGAGCGACGGGGCCTGTCCTGCCCCGACTGGGCGAGTCTAGACCCCATCGGGTGACCGGGGTCACTGTTTCTCGAAATGGGAGAAGGTGCTGACAAAAGCCCACAAGTCGTCGCACTCGTGTCCGCCCTGCGGGAACCGCCACGGGAGGAAGGGCATCGGGCCACGCCGAGTGTGCACCTCGGGCTGTCCCCAGGCGCGAGCAAGAGCCCGAACTGCACACTCGGCGAGCGGGCCCGTGTCGACGCGTGCCGTCAGGACGCGGCGGCCTCCTCCGCACGGGCCGCGGCCTCGACCGCGGCCGCCACGACCGTCGTGACCTCGGGGTTGAACACGCTCGGCACGATGTACGTCGGGTTGAGCTGGTCCTCGTGGATCGTCGACGCGAGCGCGCGGGCCGCCGCGAGCAGCATGGTGTCGGTGATCTTGTGCGACTGGGCGTCGAGCAGGCCGCGGAACACCCCGGGGAACGCGAGCACGTTGTTGATCTGGTTCGCGAAGTCGCTGCGGCCCGTGCCGACGATCGCGGCGTGCTGCGCGGCCTCGACCGGGTCCACCTCCGGGGTGGGGTTGGCCATCGCGAACACGATCGAGTCCGGTGCCATGGTCGCGATGTCGTCGCCCGTGAGGATGTCCGGGGCGGAGACGCCGATGAAGACGTCGGCCCCCGCGAGCGCCTCGACGAGCGTGCCGCTCACGCGACGCGGGTTGGTGCTGATCGCTGTCCACGCGAGCGCGGGCGACAGGCCCGGGCGGTCGGGGTGGACCACGCCCTCGACGTCCGCGACCACGACGTCGTGCGCGCCCGCGGCCAGGAGCAGCTTGAGGACCGCCGTGCCCGCGGCGCCAGCGCCCGAGAGCACGATCCGCACCTCGGCCAGGTCCTTGCCCACGACCTTGAGCGCGTTCGTCAGCGCGGCGAGCGCGACGATCGCCGTACCGTGCTGGTCGTCGTGGAACACGGGGATGTCGAGCTCGGCGCGCAGCCGGCGCTCGATCTCGAAGCAGCGCGGCGCCGAGATGTCCTCGAGGTTGATCCCCGCGAAGACCGGCGCGATGGCCTTGACCGTGCGCACGATCTCGTCGGTGTCCTGCGTGTCGAGCGCGATGGGGAACGCGTCGATGTCCGCGAAACGCTTGAAGAGCGCGGCCTTGCCCTCCATGACGGGCAGTGACGCGAGCGGTCCGATGTCCCCGAGGCCCAGCACCGCCGACCCGTCCGTGACGACCGCGATCGTGTTGCGCTTGATCGTCAGGCGGCGCGCGTCCTCGGGGTGGGCCGCGATGGCTTCGCACACGCGCGCGACGCCCGGCGTGTAGATCATCGACAGGTCGTCACGGTTGCGGATCGGGACCTTCGACTCGATCTGGAGCTTCCCGCCCAGGTGCAGCAGGAACGTACGGTCCGAGACCCGCTCCACGCTGACCCCGTGCAGCACGCGCAGGGCCTCGACGATCTCCTCGGCATGCGACTCGCCGCGCGTCGCGACCGTCACGTCCACCGAGATGCGCTCGTGGCCCGACGCCGTGACGTCGAGCGCCGAGACGATCCCGCCGGTCTGCTCGATCGCGGTCGTGAGCTCGCTGACCGCGGTGGGCCTGGCCTCGACCTGGAGGCGGACGGTGATGGACGAGGAAACGCTCGGCGCTGAGGTCATGGAGCCAGGGTATTCGGCGCGGGGCCCGGACACGGGAACGGCGCCCCCGGAGGGACGCCGTGCTCGCCAGCGGGGCGAGGGTTAACAAGCGTGCTGCGAGGGTAGGTGCTGCAACGGGTCAAGCCCGGTCAGCCAGTCCTATGCGTGGACTTCTCGCGCGTGGGTTCCGCCCGCCCCTGGTGCTGTTGTCCCTCTTTGATACGCCTGCCCCCGGTGCCGCGCAAGGGGTGGGGAGCGGATCGCGGGAACCTCCACGAGGTGTTCGATCCCGAGCCGGGAGGACCCGGACAACGAGGACTCGGTTCGAACGCCGACGCCGTCGGGCGCCCCGCGCGACGCCCGGTGGTGAGCGGGTCTCGCGACCCGTGCTCCGCCGTCGGGCACGGGCTTCCTACGCGGCGGTGCCCTCCTGCGACGCGCCGCCCGACCGCCCGCGCACGGCCCGCCACACGAGCCACGCGACGACCACGGCCGTCACGGCGCCGCCGACCACGGCCGCGGTGCGCGGCGGGGAGAGCTGGGTGCGCAGCGTGACGGGGCGCGTGAAGGTGAGGGTGCCCCAGCCGCTCTCGCCCGCGAGGCGACGCAGGGTGCGGTCGGGGTTGACCGCGAACCCGTGCCCGACCTCGGCGAGCATGGGCGCGTCCGTGATCGAGTCCGAGTACGCGTAGGACGCGTCGAGGTCGTAGCCGTGCACCTCGGCGAGCTCACGGATCGCGATGGCCTTGTTCTCGCCGTACGCGTAGAAGTCGATCTCGCCCGTGTACCGTCCGTCGACGATCTCCATGCGGGTCGCGACGTAGTGGTCGGCGCCCAGGACCGCGGCGATGGGCTCGACGACCTCCGACCCCGAGGCGGACACGATCACGACGTCGTGGCCCCGGTCGTGGTGGCTCACGATGAGGTCGACGGCCTCCGCGTACACGACCGGGTCGATGTACTCGTGCAGCGTCTCCTCGACGATCTGGGACACGGTCCGCACGTCCCAGCCCGTCACGAGCGCGCTCAGGTGCGCGCGCATGCGCTCGGTCTGGTCGGCGTCCGCTCCGCCCACCATGTAGAGGAAGTGCGCGTAGGCGCTGCGCAGCACGTCGCCGCGGCTGATGAGCCCGCCCGCGTAGAAGGGCTTGGAGAAGGCCGCGGTCGACGACGTCGCGATGATCGTCTTGTCCAGGTCGAAGAACGCGGCGACCTTCCGCGGGCGCCCCTCGCGGGCGCCGGTCGTGGGGCGGTGGCCGGGCTGCGGTGAGTCCTGGGGATGGGTCACCCGGCGAGCCTAGCCGCAACCGGCGACCGGTGGGGCGGAATGTCCCGGTTCCAGGGTGGTCCCGAGGTGAGCGGATGTCGTGCGCACCGGGGCGCGGTACGTTCGCCGTGGACGGCTCCGCGGCACCGAGGCCGCGTCGCCGGTCACCCCTGTGACCCGGCCCGCTGGAGGCACGCATGATCACGCTCGCCGAGCTCCGCGCCGTCTCGATGTTCGAGCCACTGCCGCCCGAGCCGCTCGAGTTCCTCGTGGGCGCGGTCGAGGACATCCGCCTCCTGCCGGGGGAGTACTTCGCGCACGAGGGCGACGAGAGGGCGTTCTTCGTCGTGATCGAGGGCAGGGCCGAGGTCACCAAGATGGTGGGTGGCACCGAGCGCGTGATCGGGGTGCGCACCCCCGGCATGTTCTTCGGCGAGGTCCCCATGACGTTGAGCACGGCGTTCCCCGCGAGCGGGCGGGCGACCGAGGCGTCCCGCATCATCAAGCTCGAGGCCGCCGTCTTCTACACCCTCGCAGCCATGGCGCCCTCCGTGCCGGACCACGTGGCGAGCCTCGCCCGCTCCTACCTCGACGCGCTCCAGGCGCACGCGTCGGAGAAGCCCGTCGCGGAGGCGTGCGTGATCGGCCCGCGGTTCGACGCGCGGGTCCGGGACCTCGCGACGTTCCTGACGCGCAACCACGTCCCGTTCGACCGGGTCGTGGTCGAGCCGGCGGACGAGCCCGACGGCCTCGCGCACCCCGTGCTCGAGCTCCGCGACGGGTCCCGGCTCGCCGACCCCGCGATGAGGGACGTCGCCCGCGCGGTGGGGCTCGCCGTCGAACCGGCGCACGACGAGTACGACGTCGTCATCCTGGGGGCCGGTCCCGCAGGGCTGACCGCGGCGGTCAACGCGGCCGCCGAGGGGCTGCGCACGCTCGTCGTCGAGAGCCTGGCCCCGGGCGGCCAGGCCGGGACCTCGACCCGCATCGAGAACTACACGGGCTTCCCGTACGGCATCTCGGGGGACGACCTCGCGAGCCGCGCCCTCACCCAGGCGCAGCGCCTCGGGGCGGAGATCGTCGTGACGCGCACGGTCGGCGCGATCGACCCGGGCGCGCACCAGGTCGTCCTCGACGGCGGCGACACGCTCGTCGCTCCCGTGGCGATCGTCGCGACGGGCGTCGAGTGGCGCTCGCTCGCCCTGGCGTCGGTCGACCGCTTCCTCGGCAACGGCGTGTACTACGGGGCAGCACGCAGCGACGCCGCGCTCGCGCAGGGGCAGGACGTCTGCATCGTCGGGGCGGGCAACTCCGCGGGGCAGGCAGCGATCTTCTTCTCGCGGCACGCCCGGTCGGTCACGATGCTCGTGCGCGGGCCGTCCCTCGGGGCGAGCATGTCGCGATACCTGATCGACCAGATCGCCGCGAACCCCGGCATCCGCGTCGAGACGCGGCACCAGATCACCGACCTGCACGGCGACGGGGCCCTCGGGTCCCTCGACGTGCTGGACTCCGCGACGGGGACCACGACCCGGCGCGCGCTGCCCGTCGTGTTCGTCATGATCGGCGCCGACGCGGTCACGGGCTGGCTCCCGCCCGAGGTCGCGCGCGACACGCACGGGTTCGTCCTCACGGGCGGGGACGCGGCGGCCGCGCCGGGGTGGACGGCCGACCGGCGACCGTTCGCGCTCGAGACGAGCGCTCCAGGGGTCTTCGCGATCGGCGACGTGCGCTCGGGCTCGGTCAAGCGCGTCGCGGCGGGGGTCGGCGAGGGCGGGATGGCGATCGCGTACGCGCACCAGTACCTCGCGCTCGAGCGCTGAGTCCGGGGCGTCCCGCGCGGTCGACCACAGGTGCCGCGCGGCCCGGGTTTTCCACAGGTCCGACGACGCAGCCCCCACGTGCAGGATTCTCGCCCCAGGATGGACCCGGCCCGGTCCCGGGCCGGCGACAGGGGGGAACGTCCATGGGCAGGGCAGTGGCAGCCGTGGTGGGTGCGATCGGCGCACGTGGCGGGGCAGGGACGAGCACGGTGACAGCGGCGCTCGCGGACGGGCTGCGGCGGGCAGGACGGCGCACCGTGCTCGTGGACCTCGAGACACGAGGCGGCGGGATCGACGTGCTGCTCGGCATCGACCACCGGGACGGGCCCCGCTGGTCCGACCTGCGCGACGCGCGCGGCGCCGTCGACGGTCCCGCGCTTGCCGGGCTCCTTCCCACGTGGCGGCACGTACCGGTCCTCAGCGCGCACCGCGCCGACCCCGTGACCCTCGACGACGGCGTGGTCGTGGACGTCTGCTCGGCCCTCGCCGACGCGTGCGACGTCCTCGTCCTCGACCTGCCGCGCTCGGTGCTGGACGGGGACGGGGCCGACTCCGCCGGCACCGGGAACGCGGCCCTCGTGGGGGCCTGCGACACGCTCCTCCTCGTGACCCCGCTCGACCTGCCGTCGGTCGCCGGGGCCGTCGCGACCGCGGCGCTCGCGACCCGGCACGGCGCCGGGCGCGCCCTGCGCCTCGTAGCACGGCGACCCGCACCCGGGCGCCTCGACCCGTGGGACGTGAGCGACGTCGTCGGGCTGCCGCTCGCCGCGGTCGTCCCCTGGGACCGTGGGCACGCCGCGCGTGTCGAGCGCGGCGAGGGACCCGACGTCCGGGCCCGGCGACCCCTCGGCCGTGCCGGGGCCGAGCTGGCCGTCGCGATCGGTGGGGCCGGCGTCGCGTCGCGGGGCGCCGCGTGACCGGCGACGCGCTCGACGACGCCCTGCTCGCCGAGGTGCGCGGGCAGCTCGTCGGGGGCGCCCCGGCAGACGACGCCCAGCTCCACGCGGCCCTGCGCGGCTCGGGCCGGGTGCTCGGCAGCACCGCGCTCGCGGACCTGACCCGGCGCGCCCGCGCCGAGCTCTACGGTGCCGGGCCGCTCCAGCCCCTGCTCGACGACCCCGAGGTCACCGACGTCCTCGTCAACTCACCCGCGGAGGTGTGGGTCGACCGTGGTGCGGGGCTCGAACGGGTCCCTCTGCACCTGGGGAGCCCCGCACAGGTGCGGGCGCTCGCGGTCCGGCTGGCCGCCGCAGGCGGGCAGCGGCTCGACGACGCGAGCCCGCTCGTCGACGCCCGGCTGCCAGACGGCACGCGCCTGCACGCCGCGATCGCGCCCGTGTGTGAGTCCGGGGCCGTGATCTCGCTGCGCGTGCTCCGCTCCCGGGCTTTCACGCTCGACGAGCTCGTCGACTCAGGAGGCCTGCACCGGTGCTGGGCGCCCGTGCTCCGACGCCTCGTGACGGAACGCGCCAACATGCTCGTCTCGGGCGGCACGGGAACGGGCAAGACGACCCTGCTCGCGGCGCTCCTGTCCCTCGTCCCCGGGCACGAACGGATCGTGTGCGTCGAGGAGGCCCGCGAGCTCGTGCCCGACCACCCGCACGTGGTACCCCTCACCGCCCGACGCCCTAACGTCGAGGGGGCCGGTGCCGTCGACCTCGCCGACCTGGTCCGCAACGCGCTGCGCATGCGACCCGACCGCATCGTCCTGGGCGAGTGCCGCGGCGCCGAGGTCCGTGAGGTCCTCATGGCGCTCAACACGGGGCACGACGGCGGCCTCGCCACGATCCACGCCAACGCGGCGGCCGTGGTCCCCGCACGCCTCGAGGCGCTCGCCGCGCTCGCGGGCATGCCGCGCGAGGCCGTCGCGGCCCAGGCCGCCGGTGCGCTCGACGTGGTCCTGCACCTGCGGCGGTCCGGGCGGGTGCGGTACCTCGCCGAGATCGGGGTCGTGCGGCGCGACGCCCGCGGAGAGCTCGTGGTCGACCCCGTCGCGACCTGGGACCGCGAGCAGGACCCGGTCTACGGGGCCGGGTGGGACGCGTTCGTCGACCGGTGGGGCGGGGCGTGAGCCTCGGCCTGCTCGTCGCGTGCGTGGTGTGGGTCGGGCTCGCGCCGCCCGGGCGGTCCGCGGTGGAGGTCGCCGGTGGGCGTCCGGCCCGCGGAGTCCGAGGAGCCCGGCTGTTCGCGTGGCGGCGCACGGCAGCGACGTCCTCGGTGCGTCTCGTCGTCGCGCACGTCGCCTCGCTGCTGCGTGCAGGGGCCGCCCCCGGAGCCGCCTGGGTCTCGGCCGCCGGGGTACGCGTCGACCAGCAGGGGGTGCCCGACCGCGGCGACCTGCTCGCCGTGGTGGGGGCCCGCGGATCGGTCGAGGCCGAGGGACAGGTCGCCGCGGTCGTCGGGGCGAGCCGACTGGCCGCCGACGTCGGCGCGCCGCTCGGCGAGGTCCTGGAGTCGATCGCGCGGGCGCTCGCGGCCGAGTCCGAGGCCCGGGCCGACCGAGAGGCCTCGCTCGCGGGACCCGCCGCGACGGCGCGCGTGCTGCTGTGGCTGCCGCTCGTCGGGGTGCTGCTCGGGGTCGCGCTGGGGGTGGACCCGCTCGCGACGGCACTCGGCGGGGGCGTGGGGTCTGCCGGGCTGCTCGCGGGCGCGGTGCTCCTCCTCGTCGGTCGTCGGTGGTCGGGGCGTCTCGTGGCACGAGCCCGTGCGGTGGGGGCGCCGCCGTGAGCGCGTGGTCCCCGGTCGTCGACTGGCCCGTGGTCGTCGCGGTCGCGTGCGGGTGCCTCGTCGCGTCGAGCGCGTGGTGGGTCGCGCGGGCGGGTGTCGGGGTGCGGCTCGACGAGCTCACGAGGGGTGGGCGTGCGGCGGGGAGCCGGACAGGGCCCGCGGGCCCCGTGGAGATCGGAGTCCTGCTCGAGCTGCTCGGGGCCGCGGTCCGGGCCGGGACGAGCGTCCCGCGTGCGCTCGGGGCCGTGGGGCAGGCCATCGGAGGGCCCGACGGCGCCGCGCTCGCCCGCGCGGGGGCTGCGGTCGTGCTCGGCGCAGGGTGGGCCGAGGCGTGGGTCGGCGCGCCTGCCCGGTTGGCCGTGGTGCAGTCTGCGCTGGGGCTCGCGTGGGAGCAGGGAGCGGCGCCGGGGGAGGCGTTGCGCGCGGCGGGCGAGCAGCTGCGCAGCGACCAGCAGGCCGCTGCGCGTCAGGCCGCGGCGCGGCTCGCGGTGCACCTCGTGCTGCCGCTCGGCGTGTGCTTCCTGCCGGCGTTCGTCCTCATCGGTCTGCTGCCCGTGCTGCTGTCGCTGGGGGGCGGGGTGCTGGGGAACTGAGCGGCTAGGGGTCACCGACGCGGCGCATGCAGGGATCACCGCCGTGCGGCCGCGCGCACCTCGGCCAACCGCCGCGCCAGGTGCTCACGCTCGGCCGCGTTGCCGCAGCGCCGGACGGCCTCCTCGAAGAACGCGGCGGCCTCCGCCGGCCGGGCGGCCCGCGCCAGCAGCTCGGCCCGCGTCGCGGGCAGCCGGTGGTTCGTCCGCAGGACCTCGTCGATGCCCTCGAAGTCGTCGATCAGTGCGAGGGCGGCGACCGGCCCCTGGGCCTCGGCGACCGCCACCGACCTCGCGAGCCGCACCATGGCCGAGCCCGTGGCCACCTCCAGCTCCGCGTACAGGTCGGCGATCGCACCCCAGTCGGTGTCGGTGGCACGTCCCGCGACAGCGTGCGCGGCGGCGATCGACGCCTGGAGGCGGTACTCGTGCGCGAGGCCCGCGACGTCGTCGGGCACGGACGCGAGCAGCGCGAGGCCCGACGTGATCTCCTCACCGTGCCACCGCGACCTGTCCTGGTCCGCGAGCAGCACGAGCGACCCGTCCGCCGCGGTCCGTGCGTCCCGGCGCGAGTGCTGGAGCACCATGAGCGCCAGCAGCGCACGCACCACCGGGCGGTCCGGCAGCAGCTCGTCGAGCAGGCGACCCAGGCGGATCGCCTCGCCCGCGAGCGCGACCCGCAGGACGTCGGTCCCCGTGCCCGGCGCGTAGCCCGCGGTGAAGGTCAGGTACAGGACCGAGGCGACGTCGTCGAGCCGCTCGCCCAGCCGCTCGGGCGGCGGGACCTCGAACGGGATGCCCGCCGCGACCAAGCGCTTCTTCGCGCGCGTCAGGCGAGCGGCCATGGTCGAGTCCTGGACCAGGAAGAGGCGCGCGATGTCCGGGACCGGCAGACCCGCGACGAACCGCAGCGTCAGCGCCGTGCGCGCCTCGACAGACAGCGCCGGGTGGCAGCACGAGAACACGAGCCGCAGCCGTTCGTCGGGCAGGTGCGCGCCGTCGTCGGGCGGGCCGGGCACTCGCTCCGAGGCGTCCGCCGCGGACCTCGCCGCCACGATCATGAGCGGGACCTTCTGGACGGCGACAGCCTCCGCGCGCAGCCGGTCGAGGACCCGCCGCCCGGCCGCGGTGCGCAGCCAGGCGGCGGGGGAGTCCGGCACGCCGTCGGCGGGCCAGGTGCGGGCCGCAGCGGCGAACGCGTCCGCGAGCGCGTCCTCGGCGAGGTCGGGGCGGCGGTAGCGCGCGATGAGCATCGCGAGCAACCGCGCCCAGTGCTCCCGCCAGGCGGCCGAGAGCGCGTCGCCCGCCTCCGTCACCCGTGGTCTCCGAGGCGCCGGCTCACAGGTCGTCCACGTCCACGACCGGGCGCAGCTCGACCGTGTACTGCGGCAGGAGGGCGACGGCCTCGATCGCGGTGTCGATGCTGGGCAGGTCCGCGAGGTAGAACCCGCCGAGCTGCTCGGTCAGCTCGGCGTACGGGCCCTCGGTCACGACGACGTCGCCACCGCGGCGCCGGACCGTGGTCGCCGCCGAGACCGTGCTCAGCGCCTCGGCGGCCTCCAGCGTCCCGCGCTCATGGAGGAACGCCGCGAACTGGTCGTGCTGCACCATGTACCGGGACCGCTCCTCCGCGGAGGCCGCGGCCCAGACCTGCTCGTCCTCGTACAGCAGGAACATGACCTTCACGGGTCAGACCTCCACGCCGGCGGTCGACGCGACGGCAGCCTCGGGGTCGGTCGCGCCGTCGGTCCCGCCGTGGTCGACCGTGGGGCGGATCTCGTACGTGCAGCCGTCGCCCGCGAACACCTCGTCGATGATCGTCGCGAGCCCGGGGAGGTCGTCGCTCACGACCAGGTAGAGGCCGCCGATCTGCTCGGCGAGCTCGGTGAACGGGCCCTCGGTCGTCCCGACGCCCGGGCGGACCAGGGTCGCCGTCCCGGCAGCCTCGAGCTCGACGCCGCCCGTGATGCGGTGCCCCTCGGCGACGACGCGGCGCGAGAACTCGTCGTGCTGGGCCATGATCTCCGCGGCCAGGTCCGGACGCATGGCGGGCGTGCCGTCCTCCGGGGCGTGGATGAGGATCGCGTACTCGGTGCTCATGATTCCTCCAGATGAGTGGGTGGTGGGTCCTTCATCACGATGACGCGTGACCACCGACGGAATCGACAGCCGCTGCCGACCAGTCTCGCGGGAAGAGGTGGCGGTCGCGCGGAGAACCGGACACGGGTTGACCGGTACCCGTGTGCACCATGGCGGCATGAACCCACCGAGTCACCGTCTCCCCGACTTCCCCGAGCCCACCCTGGTAGCCGTCAACGGCGTGGAGCTCGAAGTCTTCGAAGCAGGCAGGCACAACGCGGGGCGGCCCGTCGTGCTGTGCCACGGCTGGCCGGAGCACGCCTACTCCTGGCGCCACCAGGTGCCCGCACTCGTCGCCGCGGGCTATCACGTCATCGTCCCGAACCAGCGCGGCTACGGCGGCTCGTCCCGGCCGGCCGACGTGACCGAGTACGACATCGAGCACCTGTCCGGAGACCTGGTCGCGCTCCTCGACCACTACGGCTACGAGGACGCCACGTTCGTCGGTCACGACTGGGGAGCGTTCGTCGTCTGGGGGCTGACCCTGCTGCACCCCCACCGGGTCAACCGGGTGATCAACCTGAGCCTGCCCTACCAGGAGCGTGGTGAGCGGCCTTGGATCGAAGTCATGGAAGAGGCGCTGGGCGGGGACTTCTACTTCGTCCACTTCAACCGCCGGCCGGGCGTCGCGGACGCCGTGCTCGACGAGAGCGCGTCCCGGTTCCTGCGGAACCTGTACCGGAAGAACGAGCCGCTCAGAGCGCCCGAGCCGGGCATGGCGTTGATGCAGCTCGCCAGGGCGGAGGTGCCGCTCGGCGAGCCCGTCATGAGTGACGCCGAGCTGGCCGTCTTCGTGGCCGCCTTCGAGGCGACAGGCTTCACGGGCAGCATCAACTGGTACAGGAACCTCGACCGCAACTGGCGCCTGCTCGCTGACGTGGACCCCGTCGTCAAGCAGCCCGCGCTCATGATCTACGGCTCCAGGGACATGGTCGCGAGGTCGGAGAGGCTCGCCGAGCTCGTGCCCGACGTGGACGTGGTCGACCTGGACTGCGGTCACTGGATCCAGCAGGAGCTGCCGGAGGAGACGAACCGGGTGATCCTCACCTGGCTGGCACAGCAGGACGCAACCTAGCGGCTCGGGAGGGGCCTGGTGGGAGGGGCCTGGCCGTCCACAGGCCGTCTGCGGGGCCCTCGCTCCACAGCGGCGCCGCTCGGTCCAGCGGGCCGGGTCTCGGGCCCGCCACAGTGGGCGGCACGGCGCGCGACAGGCGGGCCACGGACCCGGAGGAGACACCCATGAAGGCTGTGCACGGAGCGAGAGCGGGGTGGGCGGGGCTGCTCGCTCGCGTCCGCGGCGAAGACCCGGAGGCCGGTCTCGCGACCGCCGAGTACGCGGTGGCGACCATCGCGGCGGTCGGGTTCGCCGGGCTGCTCATCGCGATCCTCAAGAGCGGCGAGGTGCGCGAGATGCTGCTCGGCATCATCCAGCGCGCCCTGTCGATCGGATGAGGGTGACGGCCACCAGTGCGCGGTGGCGGCTCGGGCGCAGGTTCCGCGACCGTGAGCGCGGCACCGTGACCGCCGAGCTCGCGCTCGCGCTGCCTGCGGTCGTCCTCGTGCTGGTGGCCGTCCTCACGCTCGCCGCGGCGGCGAACGCACAGCTCCAGGCAGCCGACGCCGCGCGCGCCGCCGCCCGGGCCGTCGCGATCGGCGAGGACGACGCGGCGGTGCGCGCCGTCGTCGGGCAGGTGGCCGGGCCCGACGCCACGGTGACCGTGGCGCGCGGCGACCCGTGGGTCGAGGTCCGGGTCGCCCAGCCCGTGGTCGGCGGCTGGTTGTCGCGCTCGCCGCTCCAGGCGCGCGGGGCGGCGGTCGCGTGGAGCGAGCCGTGAGGCCGCGCGACCGCGGCTCGGGAACCGTGCTGGCGCTCGGCCTCATCGCGGTCGCCCTGGTGCTGGGGCTCGCCCTCACGGCGCTCGCCTCGGCCCAGGGGGCCCGCGGCAGGGCGCAGGCGGCGGCCGACCTCGCAGCGCTCGCCGCGGCGACCGCCCTCCAGCGAGGGTGGGAGGCCTGCCCGACGGCGCGGGAGACCGCGGAGCGCAACGGCGCCGTGGTCGTGGCCTGCGACGAGCAGGGGGACGGTGTCGTCCGGGTCGACGTCACGCGCGAGGCGAGGGGGTGGGCCGGGGTGCTGGGCACCGCGCGGGCCGCGGCACGCGCGGGACCCGCGTCGGCGCGGTGAGCGGTCGCCGACCGGTGAGTGCATGACTCGGCTGCGACACACCCGGCGAGTCGTGGCCGAATCATGCACTCAGCGCACGAGGCGTCAGTCGGACGGCGCGTAGGCGAGCACCGCGTCGAGCAGGCGGACTGCAGCGGCCTTGTCGAGCGGGTTGTTGAAGTTGCCGCACTTGGGTGACTGCACGCACGCCGGGCAGCCGTCCGCGCAGGGGCAGCGTGCGATCGCGGCCCGGGTCGCGCGCAGCCACGTCGCGCCCAGGTGGAACCCCCGCTCGGCGAAGCCCGCACCGCCGGGGTACGCGTCGTACACGAACACCGTCGCCTGCTCGGTGTCCACGTGCATCGCGGTCGAGACCCCGCCCAGGTCCCAGCGGTCGCACGTCGCGAGCAGGGGCAGGAGCCCGATCGACGCGTGCTCGGCCGCGTGCAGCGCTCCCGGCGCGGTGTCGGCGTCGATGTCCGCGGCCTCGAGGACCTCGGCCGGGACGGTCCACCACACGGCGGTCGTCGGGAGCGTGTGCTCGGGCAGGTCGAGCGGTTCGGTGCCCAGGATCTGCAGGTCCGGCAGGCGCCGGCGCTGGAAGCTCACGACCTGGCTCGTCACCTCGACAGGGCCGAAGCCCCAGCCGATGGGTCCCCACCAGCGCTGGATCGCGGGGTGCGCGGTGTCGTTCGGGGACGTCCCCTGCGGGACGGACGGTTGGGGCCCCGGGGTGGGCTCCGCCGTCGGGCCGTCGCTCGGGGCGTCGACGGGGTCCGTGGCAGGGACCGCCGCCGGGGCCTCGCCCGGCTCCTCGTCGCGGACGCCGTGGATCGCGATCTCCGTGACCGAGCGCGACCACGTCCCGAAGTCGACGTCCCGGCGGGCGACGAGCGCGACGCCGTCCCGCAGGTCGAGCGACTCCACGACGTAGCTCACGCCCTGGTGGACGTAGACCGCGCCGTCGTGGACCGAGCCGTCGGCCGAGGCCGCGTCGACCGTGCCGAGCAGGCGTCCGGTGCCGGCCTCGACGACGCGCACGGGCGAGCCGCCCGAGCCGCGCAGGTCCGTCATCGCGGCAGCCGACCGAGCGTGCGTCCAGTACCACCCGGACGCCCGACGGCGCAGCGCACCCCGTGCGACCAGCACGCCCAGGAGCTCGGTCACCGCGGCGGCGTCGCCGAACTGGGGGAGGTCGGACTGCCGGAGCGGGACCTCCGCGGCGGCCGCGCACAGGTGCGGCGCGAGGACGTACGGGTTGGCAGGGTCGAAGACGGTGGCCTCCAGGGGCGCCGCGAAGATCGCCTCGGGGTGGTGCACGAGGTAGGTGTCGAGCGGGTCCTCGCGCGCGACGAACGCGACCAGGCCGTCTGCCCCGGCGCGCCCCGCACGCCCGGCCTGCTGCCAGACCGACATGCGCGTGCCCGGCCACCCCGCGATGAGCACCGCGTCGAGGCCCGAGATGTCGACCCCGAGCTCGAGCGCGTTGGTCGTCGCGAGGCCGCGGATCGCGCCGCTGCGCAGCGCCTGCTCGAGCTCCCGGCGCTCCTCGGGGAGGTAGCCGCCGCGGTAGGCCGCGACGCGGCGCGCGAGCTGGGGCGAGACGACGCGCAGGTGGTCCTGGGTCTGGGTCGCGACGGCCTCGGCGCCGCGGCGCGAGCGCGTGAACGCGAGCGTGCGGGCACCTGCCGCCGTGAGGTCGGCCAGGAGGTCCGCGGCCTCGGCCGTCGCGGACCGGCGCGGACGCTCGGGGGAGTCGCCCGGGGTCGCGGGCTCGTCGGGGTCGCTCGTCAGGCCCAGCTCGTCGTGGGCCGTGGGGTCGATCAGCAGGGCCTCGGCGAGGGCCGCGTCGGCTGCCGGGTCGTTCGCCGCCGCCGCCCTGGCCTGCGCGGCCTCGTAGCCCAGGACCTCGGGTGGCTGCCACAGTGCGAACGTCTTGCGTCCGGCCGGGCTCGTGTCGGCGTCGACCGTGACGATCTGCTCGGGCGGGACCCCGATGAGCCGGCCCGCGCTCACGGCGGGGTCGGCCGTCGTGGCTGACGCGACGACGAACGTGAGGCCCCGAGCGGGTACGTCGTCAGCAGCGGGCCGGACGATCCCCCGGCGGGGCGCCGACGACCCGGGGCGGGACGTCGCGGGCGCTGACGCGTAGTGCGTCGCGAGCCGTGCGAGGCGCCGCAGCACCAGGGCCACGTGCGCCCCGAACACGCCCCGGTAGGAGTGCCCCTCGTCGACGACGACGTAACGCAGGTTGCTCAGGAAGCGTGTCCAGCGCCGGTGGTTGGGCAGGAGCGCGAAGTGCAGGAAGTCGGGGTTGGTCAGCACGACGTCCGCGTACTCCTGCACCCACTTGCGCTCCTCGAACGACGTGTCGCCGTCGCACGTCGAGACCTTGACGTCGTTGGCGCGCGAGGCGTCGAGGAGGCGTTGGAGGCCGTCGACCTGGTCGGCCGCCAGGGCCTTGGTCGGGCTCAGGTAGAGGACCGTGCCGCGCGTGCGGGCGCTCTCGATCCGGCCCGGGGCCAGGGTCTCGGCGGCGCGGTCCGCGCGCACCGCGGTGAGCGCGGGCAGCCAGAACGCCAGCGACTTGCCCGAGCCGGTCGACGTCGCGAGCGCGACGTGGCGCCCCGACCAGGCGGCCTCGGCGGCCTCGACCTGGTGCGACCACGGGCGCTCGACGCCCATCGAGCGGTAGCCCGCGACGAGCGACGCGTCGGCCCAGCCGGGCCAGTCCGCCTGCTGCCCGGGGCGACCGGGCAGGTGCTCGACGTGCGTCAGCCGGTCGGCACGACGGCCGCCCGCGAGCAGGACGTCGAGGAGGGCACCGGGCCGGTCGGAGAAGGACTGACGGCCGCTGCTCGTCCCCGGACGTCTGGCGCCCGCCGTGTCGTCCGACGCGGCGTCCGGTTCCGGGGTTCGCGACGGGCTGGGCACGTCTCAGAGTCTCCCACCTGGCACCTGCGGGCGCCGAACCGTCGAGCGGGCGCTGCCCCCGAGGGCGACGAGGTAGAACGTTCCGCGCGACGTAGTGCGCGAGGGGTTCTACCTCGCGCACTACGTTCTACCGCGGTGACGCGGTGACGCGGTGACGGACGTCCGCCGGTCTCAGCCGGCGAACACCTGCGCGATCGCGCGGGACAGGTAGTACGGGTCCGCGACGGCCGTGAGCTCGCGCGCCGAGTGCATCGAGAGGATGGGCGCGCCGACGTCGACCGTCCGGATGCCGAGGCGGGTCGCGGTCAGCGGCCCGATCGTCGAACCGCACGGCACCGTGTTCTCCGAGACGAACTCCTGGCTCGGGACCCCGGCCGCCGCGCAGGCCGCGGCCCAGGCCGCCGCCCCGTGGGCGTCGGTCGCGTACCGCTGGTTGGCGTTGATCTTGAGGATCGGGCCACCGCCCGCCACGGGGCGGTTCGCCGGGTCGTGCCGCTCCGGGTAGTTGGGGTGGACCGAGTGCCCGACGTCGCTCGACACGCACAGCGACCCGGCGAGCGCGCGGTGCCGGTCCTCGTCGCTCGCCCCGGACCCGCCGCTGATGCGCGACAGGACGTCCGCGAGGAACGGCCCGCTGGCCCCCGAGCGCGTCTCGCTGCCGATCTCCTCGTGGTCGAACGCCGCGAGGACCGCGATCGGCGCCTCGCCGCCCGGGGGCTCGGTCGCGGTCCCTGCCGCCACCTCCAGCAGCGCGACGAGTCCTGCGTGCACCGAGAGCAGGTTGTCGAGCCGTCCCGACGCGAGCAGCTCCTCGTGCGCGCCGAAGATCCGCGGCGCCTGGGTGTCTGCGACGACGAGGTCGTACCCGCCGACCTCTGCTGCCCGGATCCCCGCGTGCTCGGCGAGGAGCGCGAGCAGGTCGGCGTCGGGGGCACCGAGCGCCCCGAGACCCCACACGGGCTGGGTGTGGCGCTGCTTGTCGAGCTTGAGGCCGTCGTTCGCGGCGCGGTCGAGGTGGATCGCGAGCTGCGGGATGCGGAGCAGGGGGCCTGTCCGCACGAGGTGGCTGCGGCCGTCGAGCGTCACGAGCCGCCCGGCGAGCTCGAGCTCGCGGTCGAGCCACGAGTTGAGCAGTGGCCCGCCGTAGACCTCGACGCCCGCCTGCCACCAGCCCTCGCGGCCCGTGGTCGGCCTGGGCTTGAGCTTGAAGCCGGGGGAGTCGGTGTGCGCGCCGAGGATCGCGAAGGGCGTCGTCCGGTTCGCGCCCGCGGGCGTGACCCACGCGATGACGGCACCGTCACGCACGACGACGTAGCGGCCCCCGGCGGTCGGGTGCGGCCAGGCGTCGGCCTCGTCGAGCAGTGTGAAGCCTGCCTCGAGGGCGCGGCGTGCGACCTCGTGGGCCGCGTGGAACGACGAGGGCGAGGCCTCGACGAATCGCGCGAGGTCCTCCGCGTGGGCTCGCGCCTGCGGGGACGGGCCCCGTGGGGTGGCGGCCACGGGGGAGGTGGGACGGGCGGGGGCGGGGGCTGCGTCGTCGGGCATGGGTTCATTGTCCGCCCGCGAGCGGGGCCGGGTAGTAGCGTGAGTCCCCCCATGAGCCCGTCAGACGTCGTGTCCACCCTGCGTGCAGCGGGGTGCGTGTTCGCGGAGGAGGAGGCCGACCTTCTCCGTTCGGCCGCGACGTCCGCGGCCGAGCTGGACGCCATGGTGGCGAGCCGGGTGGCGGGCCTGCCTCTGGAGCAGGTCCTCGGTTGGGCGGAGTTCTGCGGGCTGCGCATCCTGGTCGAGCCGACGGTGTTCGTGCCGCGACGACGCACGGAGCTCCTCGCGTCGCTCGCGAGCGGGCTCACGGGCGAGCGCGCGACGGTCGTCGACCTGTGCTGCGGCACGGGCGCGCTGGGGGCGGTGCTGATCGCGAGGCACCCGGGCATCGACCTGCACGCCGCGGACATCGATGCCGCCGCGGTGCGCTGCGCCCGCCGGAACCTTGATGGACAAGTGTACGAGGGCGACTTGTACAACGCCCTGCCGGCGCGGCTGCGCGGGGGCGTCGACGTCCTCGTCGTCAACGCCCCCTACGTCCCGACCGGCGCGATCGAGACCATGCCACCCGAGGCGAGGATCCACGAGGCCCGCGTCGCGCTCGACGGCGGCCACGACGGCCTCGACGTGCACCGCCGCGTCGCCGCCGAGGCGTCGGTCTGGCTGGCCCCCGGCGCCCACCTCCTGATCGAGACGAGCGAGCGACAGGCGCCGGTCGCGATCGGGCTCTTCGAGCGTGCGGGACTTCAGGCGCGCGTCGAGACCGACGACGAGCTCGGGGCGACGGTCGTGATCGGCGAGAAGCCGTAGCGCCTCGGGACGGGGCCGTCCCGCGCAGGCCCGGCCCGTAGAATCAGGGAAATGCAGTGCCCTCACTTCGACGCCCACGAGTGCCGTTCGTGCACCCTCATGGGCCAGGGCTACGCCGCGCAGCTCGCCGACAAGCAGCGGCACGCGGGCGAGCTCCTCGCGGCACACACCGACCTGCGGTGGGAGCGACCGGTCGCGAGCCGCGAGTCGGGCTTCCGCAACAAGGCCAAGATGGTCGTGGGCGGCACGGTCGAGCGCCCGACGCTCGGCATCCTCGACGGGGGCGGACGCGGCGTCGACCTCCAGGACTGCGGCCTCTACCCAGCCGATCTCCAGGCCGTCTTCCCCGTCCTCGCGCACTTCGTCACCCGGGCGGGCCTCACGCCCTACGACGTGGCGACGCGGCGCGGCGAGCTCAAGAACGTGCTGGTCACGCAGTCCCCGGACGGCGAGCTCATGGTGCGCTTCGTGCTGCGCTCGCAGGAGCCGGTCTCTCGCCTGCGCAAGCACCTGCCGAGCCTGCTCGACGCGCTGCCGCAGGCGCGCGTGGTGTCGGCCAACATCCTGCCCGAGCACAAGGCAGCGCTCGAGGGCGAGCAGGAGATCCTCCTGACCGAGGCGGACACGCTGACCATGCGCGTCAACGGGATCGAGATGCACCTGCGTCAGCAGAGCTTCTTCCAGACCAACACCGAGGTCGCCGCGGCCCTGTACCGACAGGGTCGCGAGTGGGTCGACGAGGCCGCGCCGGACAGCGTCTGGGACCTGTACTGCGGCGTGGGCGGCTTCGCGCTCCACTGTGCGACGCCTGGTCGTGAGGTGGTCGGGATCGAGTCGAGCCGCGAGGCGATCGTGAGCGCCGAGCGCAGCGCGGCCCAGGCCGGGCTCGACGACGTGACGTTCACGGCCGGCGACGCCACGGCGTTCGCCCTCGCGGCCCAGCACGTCCCCGACCTCGTGATCGTGAACCCGCCGCGGCGCGGGATCGGCGCCGAGCTCGCGGGGTGGCTCGAGTCCTCGACCGTGCAGCAGGTCGTCTACTCGAGCTGCAACGCGGTGTCGCTGGCCCGCGACCTCGCTGCCATGCCGTCGCTGCGCCCCGTGCGGGGCCGCGTCCTGGACATGTTTCCGCAGACCACGCACTACGAGGTCATGGTCCTGCTCGAGCGCACGGATCAGGCGCCGGTCTGAGGCTCGTGCCGCGGGGCCGTCAGCGGTCCAGCGCGGTGAGCCGCTCCGCCGCTGAGAGCGCGGCGGCGGCGAGCGCGGCGCGCAGACCGGTGAGGTCGACGGGTGTCCCGTCGGCCGTCCGGTCCGGCACGCCGGGCAGGAGGTCCGCGGCGGACGGGGGCTCGGGGACGTCGGGAGGTGTCGGTAGCTCGCCGAGGGTCCGCCGGCCCGACGGCGCAGCGCCCGTTCCCTCGTTGCTCGCCGGGGCGCCGGTCGGGTCGGGCGCGCTGTCCACCGACGGGTCCGGCGGCTCGGCGGCCGGCGCGGGCGACGAGAGCCCGCGCAGCGCGTCGAGGACCTGCTCGCGGGACCGCCCGCGCAGGAGGAAGAGCACGAACGGGTCGGCGTCGAGCAGCCAGCCCGCCTGGTAGCTCAGCGCTGCGGCGTGCAGGCAGGGGAGGTCCCAGGTGGGGCAGTCGCACTCCGGTTCGAGGTCGCCGATCCCCGGGAGCAGCGAGATGTCGGCGTCGACCGCGGCGGCGACGACGTCGCGGGGCATCTCGCCCGAGAGCAGCGCTGCGAGCCGCCCTGACCGGGACGCGAGGATGCGCAGGAACCGGTCCCACTCGTCGTCGGTCAGCGGTTCGAGCGAGACGACCGTGTGGTACATCTCGCCATCATCATCTTGTACACGCGCCTGGACGGCTCCTGGGCTGACCGTGATCGACCCCACGCGCCCCGTCCGGGCGTAGGCGCGCCCCTTCTTGAGCGGCCCTGCGTCCAGGGCGAACTCCTCCATCGACCGGACCCAGGCACGTGCCCACCACGACTGGCCACGCCGGACGGCCCCCTTGGTCGCGGTGCCCGTCGGGGGGAAGGCGGGGAAGCCCACGGCGCTCACGGGCGCCTCCTCTCGTCGCCGCCGGGCGTTCGTCGGTCACCCTCGGCGGCAGGCACGTCGCCCTCGGCGGCCTGCGCGTCGCCCTCGACGCTCCGCAGGGCGACCAGCTCGGCGAGGTCGGCGGTGCTCAGCTCGGAGATCGCTCCCTCGACACCGCCCGCCCCCAGCACGGCGTCGGCGAGCTCCCTCTTGGACTCGATCATGCGGGCGATGTGCTCCTCGATGGTTCCTTCGCTGGTCAGGCGGTGCACCTGGACGGGCCGTGTCTGCCCGATCCGGTACGCCCGGTCGGTCGCCTGCTCCTCGACGGCCGGGTTCCACCAGCGGTCGAAGTGGATGACGTGGTCGGCACGCGTGAGGTTGAGCCCGGTCCCCGCGGCCTTGAGCGAGAGCAGAAAGACGGGCGGCATCCCTTCGGCCGCCTGGAAGCGAGCGACCATCTGCTCGCGCTGCGCCACGGGCGTCCCGCCGTGCAGCAGCATCGTCGGCACGCCGCGCCGAGCGAGGTAGGACTCGAGGAGCCGGGCCATCGCGACGTACTGCGTGAACACGAGGATCGCGCCCTCCTCGGCGCGGACGGTCGTGACGAGCTCGGTGAACGCGTCGAGCTTGCCCGACCTCCCCGACAACCGAGGATCCTCCTCGTGCAGGTACTGCGCCGGGTGGTTGCAGATCTGCTTGAGGTGCGTGAGCAGGCCGCCGATCATGGCGCGACGCCCCATGCCCTCGGCCCGGTCGATCTCCGCGAGGGCCGATCGCACGGCATCCTCGTAGAGCCCGACCTGCTCGGCCGTGAGCGGCACCACCTGATCGGTCACGGTCTTGGGCGGGAGCTCGGGCGCGATCCCCGGGTCGGACTTGCGCCGCCGCAGCAGGAACGGCCGCACCAGGCGCGCGAGGCGTTCGGCGAGGACCGGGTCGCGGGTCCCTTCGATCGGGTCGGCCCAACGCCGCCGGAACTGCCCGCGCGTGCCCAGGAGGCCCGGGTTGAGCCAGTCCATGACGGCCCACAGCTCGGTGAGGTTGTTCTCGACGGGCGTCCCGGTCAGCGCGACGCGGGCCGCGGCGGGGATCGTGCGCAGCGCCTTCGCGGTGCCGGACCCCGGGTTCTTGACGTGCTGCGCCTCGTCCGCGACGACGAGCCCCCAGCGGTGCGCCCCGAGCACGGGTGCGCTCCGCGAGGCGTCCGACAGGACGGTCCCGTAGGTCGTCAGCACGAACCCGTCGTCGACCCCGCGCAGGTCGCGTGACGCACCGTGGAATCGGCGCACCGCGACCCCGGGCGCGAACCGGCGGATCTCCTGCTCCCAGTTGCCCAGGAGGGAGGCGGGGCACACGACCAGGGTGGGCCCGGTGGCCGTGGCGCCCACCTGTGGCGGCGCGGCGTCGTCGGGCCGGGAGCGGTGCAGGTGCAGCGCGATCAGCGTGATCGTCTTGCCGAGTCCCATGTCGTCGGCCAGGCACGCGCCGAGCCCGAGCCCGGTCAGGCGCGCGAGCCAGCGCAGGCCGTCGAGCTGGTAGTCGCGCAGCGAGGCGTTCAGTCCTTCCGGTACGACGACGTCGCGCGCCGGGCTGGGGTCCTCGAGCTCGGCGCGGAGCCGGTCGAGCCACGGCGTCGGCGTCACGACCAGGTCGTGGTCGCCCACGCGGGCCACGCCCGTGAGCGCTGCGGAGACGGCGTCGAGCGCGGAGACGGGCTGGGCCGTGCGTCGGGTGGCCGCCTGCGCCGCGGCAGGATCGGCGAGGACCCATCGCCCGCGCAGCCGCACGACGGCGGAGCGCCCCTCGGCGTGGACGCGCGCCAGGTGCTCGCGCTCGGCCGCGGTGAGGCGGACCCCGTCGAGCGTGAGCTCGTGCGTGAGCGTCATGGGGCTCGACAGGGAGCCGGACGACGCGGAGGCGCCCCCGTGCGCGCCGGTCCGCAGCAGGGCGGGGAGCGCGCCGACCGCGTCGGGGGCCTCGGTCGGTGAGAACACCGCGACGGACCGGACCTGACCGGCGAGGCTCGCCGGCCACTCGACACCGACGCCGGTCGCGGCAAGCGCTGATGCCCCTTCGGCGAGGAGCTCGCGCACGTCGGCCGGGGCGAGGACGAGGCAGTCGGGGACCGGCCGGTCGAGCAGCCCGTCGAGCGGGGGCCAGGCGTGGGCTCCCGCACGCAGCCGGACCAGGACGTCCCCGACCGCCTCGCGGGCACCCGTGTCGGTGCGGGCGGACGCCCACAGCGCGTCCGCCGTCCGGGCCCCGTCGCGCCCGCGGACGACGACCGTCGCGAGCCAGTCACGGACGGCGAGGTCACCGTCGACGGACGGTTCGTCACCCTCGGCGGACGGGCCGCCTCCCTCGGCGAGCGGGCCGTCGTCCGGCAAGGGTGCGAGCCGGAGGGTCACGGTGACGCGAGGGTCGAGCAGCGCGGCGGCGTCGTGCGCCCATCCGGCGAGCTCGGCGTCGGCTGCACCGGGGGTCTCGTGCGGCGTCGTGTCGCCCGACGAGCCCACCAGCAGGCCGGCGGGCCCCTGGGGAACGTCGGCGGTCGTCGCGGCGCGCCGGACCCACGCGTCCGCGACGGCATCCATGACCTGTCGCACCGTGCTCGTGCGTGCCGCTCCGTGCATCGCGACGCCGTCGGTGCGCGTCCCGTCGTCGACGACGCGGTCCGCAGGCGTCCCGGTCCCGGCGCCGAGCGCCTCCGGGACGGCGACGTCGTCGGGCATCGCGTCCGCGAGGGCGTCCACACGGTCGAGGGCGGCGCCGTCGAGCGGGCCGACCCGCCAGCCCGCGCGGCCCGCGTCGAGCACGGGCACGAGACGACCGGCCGCGACGTGCCCGAGGGCCTCGGCGCACACTGCTCCCCAGAACACGTCGGCGGGGCTGCCGTCGCCCGCCGCCCAGGCGTCGAGCAGTCCGTCGAGGAGGTCGTCGGGCACCACCGCTGGTTCGTCGCTCGCCGGGTGGCCGACAGTTGGGCGTGGCGCTGGTCGCGGCACAGGGCCTCTTTCCTGGTGCGTCGTACGTCGATCTTCCGAGCGATCAACGTACGATGTACGCAGATCATTCCCGACAGGTCGGGCATCCGTCGAGCCCCTTCGATGATCCCCGATCGCTCACGAGGAGGCAGCCCGTGCCGACCCCGACGTCCCCCGCGACCCCTCGCGACCCCGCGCGCACCCTCGCGCTCCTGTGGGGCCTGCACGCCGACCGTGGCGCGAGGGGACCCCAGCAGTCCCGGACGCCCGACGAGGTGGCGCGGGCCGCCGTCGGGCTCGCGGACTCGGAGGGTGCGCTCGCCGGGCTGTCCATGCGCAAGGTGGCCGCCGAGCTCGGGATCGGCACCATGTCGCTCTACACCTACGTCCAGAACAAGGACGACCTCGTGGACCTGGTCGTCGACCGCGCGTACGGCGAGCTCTACCCGCAGGGCGAGGCGCGGGGTGCCACGTGGCAGGACCGGCTGCGGTCGGTGGCCCGCGCCAACTGGGACCTCTTCGCGGCGCACCCCTGGCTCCTCGACATCGACCTCGCGCGCCCTGTCCTCGGGCCGGGCGAGACCCGCAAGTACGACGTCGAGCTGCGGGCGATCGAGGGAGTCGGCCTCGACGACGTCGCGATGGACGCGACCGTGACGCTCGTCGTCGGGCAGGCGACCACCGCGGCGCGCCGTGCCCGCGCGGCCCGCCTCGCCCACGAGGAGAGCGGGCAGACCGACGACGAGTGGTGGACCGCGAACGCCCCGCTCCTCGAACGGATCAGCGAGATGAGCACGTTCGCCGTGGCCGGGCGCGTGGGCGCCACGGTCGGCGAGGCGCAGCAGTCCGCGTACTCGGCCGAGGCCGAGCTGGAGTTCGGGATCGACCGCATCGTCGCGGGCGTGCAGGCTCTGGTCGCGTGAGGGGGGCGCAGGCCGCCCGGACAGGGCCCACGAGCCGGCTCGTCACGGTCGCTCAGGTCCTCCTGACCCTTGCCGGGATCCTCTACGTGGGCGTCGTGCTGGAGGCGGCCGCCGGGTGGCCCCTCGACCCGACCCGTTCGTACCTGTCCGAGCTCGCGGCGCTCGACCAGCCGACGTCCGCGCTCTTCCGGGGGACCGATCTCGCCGCGGGCGCGCTCGTGGTCTTCGGGCTCGCGGTCCTGGGCGTCGCGTACCGGCGTCGGCGCGCGGCCGGGCACCCGGCAGCGACCCCCGTGCAGCGGGTCACGTTCTGGGCGCTCGTGGCGTTCGGGCTCGCGACCATGGCCGACGCCCTGCTGCCCCTCGACTGCGCGCTGTCCGTCGGGACCTGCGCCGCGCGCGAGGAGGCGGGAGCCGTGAGTGCTGCCCACCACGCGCACACGTTCTCGAGCGTCGCGTCGGGGATCGGCTCGTTCGTCGCGAGCGCGGGGATCGTGTGGCTCGCGCGGGCCCGACGTCGGACCCCCCTCGGGCTCTCGGCCCGCCTCGCGGGCGCCCTCGGGCCGGTCCTGGGGATCGTGACCGGCACGATCGGCATGTTCGGCAGCCCGTTGCCGCTCGGGACGGGGATCGCGCAGCGCGTACAGATCGTCGCGTTCTCGGTCGTCCTGGTGCTCGCGGTGCAGGTCCTGAGGATCCCGCAGCGCCGCTCGCGCCCCCGGGAGGACCGCACAGCGGAGGTGGGGACCGAACCCACAGCCTCCTCCGAGGCGAGTCCCAGGGACGCGTGATGGACTGGGCTCCATGACGACGGCGACCCCGCCCCCCACCACGTGGGTCATCCTGCCCGGGCTCCTGCTCGCCCCCTCCGACATGGAGCCTCTGGCGCGCGTCGTGCGGGAGCAGTTCCCGGCCGCGACCGTGCTCGTGCTCGACTCGTGGGAGACGGCGGTCACCGCGCCCGTCGCCGCGATCCGGGCGTCTCTCGGGCTGGAGGGGCGGCACGCCCCCGCGAGCATCGGCCTCGTGGGGCACAGCGTGGGCGGCCTCGCAGCGATCGAGTGGGCGCTGACGCACCCCGAGGAGCTCGGGGCCGTCGTGCTCCTCGACCCGACGGCACCCTTCCTGCCGCGTCGCCCCGAGCGGCCCGCCCCGGTCGGGGCGACGCTGTTCGCGGAGCGGCTGCTCCACGCGGGCGGCACCCTGCTCGCGCGCTGCGGGGCGGTGACGAGGCGCGGGCCCGCGCTGCGCCGTCGGGCCTGGTACGACGGGACGCACCGCCCCGACCCCATGCCCGACGACGAGGCCGCCCGCCGCTACGGCACGCCCGAGGCGTGGCGACTCCTGGTGGGGCAGTACGAGCAGAGCTGGTCGCAGGCCGAACGCGTCACCGCCCTGTTCGCCGGCCGCTCCGACGCGCTCGACCGTCTCGCGGTCCGCCCCGTCCAGCTCGTCGGGTGGGGGAGCCGAGGGCAGGGGCCGTTCCTGCGGGAGGAGCGCGAGCTCGGGGCGCGCCTCGGCGCGAGCGTCTACGGGCTACCGGGCGAGGGACACATGTTCCCGCTCACGAGGCCCGACGTCGTCGCGCAGGTCCTGCGAGGAGAGGTCCCGGACGGGGCGCTCGCGCCCGACCGGGACGCGGCGTTCCGCTGAAGGACGGCGGCTACCAGCCGGCCGCGTACTCGAAGTGCCAGGGCTCGGGCTTGGACCCGTTGGGACGGGCCCACGCGGGGTTGTCCCACCCGTACAGGGGGGCGTTCGAGCGCAGCCACTTGTACTGGGCCGAACCGGGGCTCGATGCCGGCGCCGCAAGATCGATCGCGAGGCCCCAGCCGTGGTTCGAGGTCCCGGGGACGGCCGCGAGGCCGGGCTTGGCGGCCCGCGTCGAGACCTGCTCCGAGTAGGACCGGTACGTGTCCGTGAGCGGGATCGACGTGCCGAACCGCTGGGCGTAGGCCGCGGACAGCTCCTCGAGCATCGCGGCAGCGTCGCAGCGCAGGGACTGGCTCGGTGCGAACGACAACGACGTGAGGGCCGACGCCGGGATCTTGCCGTTGGAGAAGTTGGCGGACCCGCACTGGTCGAGCAACGTCGCCGCACGGGTTCGACGCTCGGCCGCGAGCTCTGCCGGGGTCGCGGGGGCCGGCGTGACGACCGACTGGGACGTCTCACCGAAGTCGTTGAGCTGCATCGCCACGTTGTTCATCGCCTGGCCGAGGTCCGCGGTCGTGAGCGGACCCGTGGCCGCACCCTCGTCCTGCGTGACCGTCGTGTCGGCGACCTCGGCGCTGTCGGCGAGGGACGTGCGCTCGTTCGAGCGGGACGCGCGCTGCGAGCCCTCGCTGCGCTCGGCCAAGATCTGGTCCTTGAGGGCTGCGAGCTCCGCACGCGCGGTCTCGAGCTCGTGCGTGGAGGCCGAGGATGCCTCGGCACGTGCCAGGAGGGCCTCCGCCTTGGCGATCATGTCGTCCTGGGTGGCGTCCGCCTGCCCGGCGAGCGTCGTGGTGTTCCCGCCCTCGTCGTCCGCGAGGTCGGCCTGCTGCCCGCCGGGGGCGAGGTCGCCCGACGCCGTGCCGGGGATGATCATGGGCACGCACGCCAGGGCACCGACGAACGCGGCGCCCGTCGCGGCGCGTGCCACGAGACGCGAGCCGAACAGGGTCCCCCGGGCCGGTGTCGCGGGGGCGACCGGGGTGGAGCCGGTCGCGGGGCCGCCCGACTTGCGCTCACGCCGGCTCAGCGGCGGGAAGGTCGGGTCGGTGGTCGGAGCGGCGGGCGCATCCGCGGCGGTGGTGACGACCGGCGTGGGCGTCGAGCGCAGCGGCGTCGGGGCCGGGACCAGGACGACGGGGATCTCGCCCGACGGTGTCCGGAGCGGCGCGGCGGGCTCGGGGGCCGCGCGCAGGATGCCGGTCGGCGGGAACGGAGAGGTCCGAGGGGCAGCCGCCACGGCCGCTGCCGGTGCGACGACCTGCGGCGCGGGGGACGTCACCGGGGTCGCCGCCGTCGGCACGGGGAACGGTGCCGGGCGTGCCGCGGTCTGCGGCACGGCGAACGTCGCGGGGCGCGAGCTGCTGGTGTGCCGGTGCTCGACCTGCAGGTGGTCGACGTGGGGGCGTCCCTCGAGTCCGGCCGCGGCGAGCTCTCGCGCGCGAAGCTCGGCCTGACGTTGACGCCGCGTGGGGGTCGGCGCGGCGCCGTGCGGGCGCTGCTGGACCGGTGCGGACGTTTCCACCTGACGTGACTCCTGTGCTCTGGGACGGCCTCCGGCTGGAGGTCGGTACCGACTTCGTGGTGCGGGAGCCAGTGGTCGTTGCCGTCCGTCGTGCGCCCGATCGCGGCCTACGTTACTCGTTCGTTATCGACAAGTGTGACGCCGTCGGCCCCCGAGACGGCCGGGGCCGCACGGTGGTGCGGAAAACTCGTCCGATCCCGCCGTCGTCCCACGTTCGTCCCGTCCTGCGGCTGGCCGACGCGTGTCCGGTACGTCATGGTTGGTGCGGACCGACCCCCGACCGGGACGAGGGATGACGATGCTGTACCTGTTCGCCGTGGTCTTCGGGGCCGCGACGGGAGTGGTCCTCGACCACCTCAAGCAGCAGCGCGCCACGACGGCGATGCTCGCGCTCGTGCTCGCCTTCGGCGCCGGGGGCGGGGCCTTCGGTGCGGTGGCGGACGCGCCGTTCGCGGTCGGGGCCGCACTGGTCTCGCTCGGGCCCGGGATGATGCTCGGCGCGGGTCTCCGGCGCGCGGCCACGCGCTGACCGCGGGGCCGGTGACCGGGCCCGGACCGGGTCAGCCCCGCCCCGACGGGCGGACGAACGGGAACGCGAGCGTCTCGCGGATGCTCGCCCCGATGAGCATCATGTAGACGCGGTCCACCCCGATCCCGAGCCCGCCGGTGGGCGGCATCGCGAACTCCAGGGCGGAGAGGAAGTCCTCGTCGACCTCCATGGCCTCCGGGTCGCCCGCCGCGGCGAGCAGCGACTGCTGCGTGAGGCGGTTGCGCTGGTCCACGGGGTCGATGAGCTCCGAGTACGCGGTGCCCAGCTCGGCGCCGAACGCCACGAGGTCCCACCGCTCGGCGAGCCGCGGGTCGCGGCGGTGGGTGCGCGTCAGGGGCGAGGTCTCGAGCGGGAAGTCGGTGTAGAACGTCGGCTCGACCGTCTGCCCCTCGACGAACGCGTCGTACAGCTCGGTCACGATCGCCCCGTGCGTCATGTCCGGCGTGAAGTGGACGCCCTTCTCCTCGCAGATCGCCTGGAGCGTGGCCATCGGGGTGTCCGGGGTGACCTCCTGGCCCACGGCCTCGGACACCGCCCCGTGCACGGTGCGGACGGGCCACTCGCCGTCGAGCCGGACCACGGTGCCGTCCGCCCGCCGCGAGACCGGCTCGCCGTGCACGGCGATCGCGGCCTCGACGATGAGGTCGCGCGTGAGCTCGCGCATCGTCGTGTAGTCCCCGTACGCCTGGTACGCCTCGAGCGACGTGAACTCGGGGTTGTGGGTCGCGTCGACGCCCTCGTTGCGGAAGTTGCGGCCCAGCTCGAAGACTCGCCCGACGCCGCCGATCGCGAGCCGCTTGAGGAACAGCTCGGGCGCGATGCGCAGGTACAGGTCGAGGTCGTACGCGTTGATGTGCGTCGTGAACGGCCGGGCGTTCGCACCGCCGTGCACGCGCTGCAGGATCGGGGTCTCGACCTCGATGAAGTCGCGCGCCGCGAGCGAGTCGCGCAGCGACTTCACGGCTGCGCTGCGCCCGCGCAGGATCTGCGCCGTCCGGGTGTCGAGGGCCAGCTCCATGTGCTTGAGCCGCACCTTCGCCTCGGCGTCGGCGAGCCCGCGGTGCTTGTCGGGCGGCGACGTGAGGGCCTTGGACGCCATCTGCCACGCGTCCGCGTGCAGGGACAGCTCGCCGCGGCGGCTGCGGGTCAGGTCGCCCGTGACGCTCACCTGGTCGCCCAGGTCGACCGCGCGGCGCCAGAGCCCGAGGTCTGGTCCGGGCCGGTCGGCCGTGAACATGACCTGGATCTCGTCGACGCCCTCGCGCAGGTCGGCGAAGATCACGCCGCCGTGGTCGCGCAGACGCACCACACGCCCGACGACGGACAGGTCGCCCTGGGCGGCCACGTCGCCCGGTGCGGTGCTCGCCCCGGCCGGTGCGGCGCCGTCGGGCCCCGGAGCGTCCTGCGACCGGCCGAGCGACGTGCCGCGTCGCACGGCCTCCGCGATCGAGACGGTGCGCGGGACCGAGACGGGGTAGGGCTCCATGCCCGCCGCGCGCAGCACGCCGAGCTTGGCGTGGCGCGTGGCCTGCTGCTCGGTCAGGCGGCGCGTGGGCGCCGAGACGGTGAGCAGCGCGGTCTCCTGGGCCCGCACGGCCTCGGCGAACGCCGCGGAGACCTCGGGGCGGTGCAGGTCCGGCGACCGGTCGCGGCGGTGGAACAGGTTCGGGGTGTTCGGCAGGAAGCCCTCGGCCTGGCCCACCGCGAAGATGACCTGCGTGAGCTGGCCCGCGTTCTGGAAGCACAGGAGGCGCGGCTTCCAGTCCGGCAGGTACTTCTCGTTCGACTTGTACAGCGAGTCGAGCTGCCAGAACCGCGACGCGATCAGCAGCAGGCGGCGGTTGAAGCGTTGGATCGGGGTCGCGCCGATGCGTGCCCCCTGCTCGAACGACCCGCGGAACATCGCGAAGTTCATCGAGATGCGGTCGACGCCCATGCTGCGCCCGGCGGCGACGAGCTCGGTCACCATGAGCTCGGTGACCCCGCTGACGGCCTGCGGGTGGCGGCGCATGACGTCGAGGGACAGACCACGGCGGCCCCAGGGCACGAACGACAGGAGGCCCCGCGGGTTCCCGTCGGCGTCGTGCGCGGAGACGATCATCTCGCGCGGGTCCGCGGCGTCCCCCAGACGGCTCAGCGACATCGAGAAGCCGCGCTCCTCGCCGTGTCGCCACTCGTCGGCGGCGGCGACCAGGGCTGCGAGCTCGTCGGCCGGGATCTCGGCCTGGCGGCGGACCAGGACCCGGTACCCCTCGCGCTCGGGGCGTGCGACCGCGTGACGCACCGACCGCATCGCCGGGCCGTCGAGCGTGAACGTCCGCGTGTTGATGATCGCCTCGTCGCCCAGCGCGATCGGGTGCAGGTCCACGGCCTGGAACGCCTTGGCGCCCAGCTCGCTCGTCGACAGCACCGCGGGCACCCAGCCGAAGCGGCGTGCGTGCGCGCGCCACTGCTCGATCGCGTCGGGCCAGCTCGCCTTGTCGCCGATGGGGTCCCCCGCCGCGAGGCACACGCCGGAGATGACCCGGTAGGTCACGGCCGCCCGCTGGTCCTGGGAGAAGATCGCGCTGCGGTCCCAGCGCGTCGCGAAGTACTCGAGCGAGTCGTCGCTGGGGTGCTCCAGCAGGAGCTTGCGCACGGCGAGCTCGTCGGCCGCCTCGACCTTGGCGTCGTGCGGGGCCGAGCGCATGAAGACCGCGATCGCGAGCACCAGGGCGAGCGCCGAGATCAGACCCGCGACGAGGGCCAACCAGCCAGGACCCGAGCCGTCGGCGTGCAGCGGGTAGTCGCTGGGCTTGAGGCCGAGCGCGACCGACAGGCTCCAGTTCACCCGGTTGCGCATCCCGTGCAGCGTGTGGGGGAAGACCTCGAGCAGCAGGAGCGTGAGGAACGCCGAGACGGCGACACCGCCCACGAGCACCAGGATCGCCCGCCACCACGCACCCTTGCTGACCCGGGCAGGGAACGCGGACCGGGCCGCGATCAGCAGGACGACCGCCGCGACGGCCACGACCCACGACGCGATCTCGAGCGGTGAGAGCACCAGGCCGTCCGCTCGCAGCGCCTGCTTGTCCTCGTCGAAGACCCACAGCAGGCCCACCGCGAGCCCCAGCACCGCGACCGGGAACTGCCACACGATCACGACGAACCACAGGGCCGCCCGCTGCCGGCGCAGGAGGCCGCTCGCGATCACGCCGACCAGGACCACCGAGAAGACGCTCGGGAACGTGGGGATGTTCAGGACCGCCAGCCAGTCGCTCACCGTCCGCACGAAGCCGGGAGCGAACAGCAGCAGGATCAGCGCGAGCACGAGCCAGAAGGCCACGGCCTGCACGATCCTCCCCGCCCACGAGGCGACGGTCTCGGCCCAGGGTGGGGCGGAGGTGCGGGACAGGGAGGTCGAGCGGGGCATGCGTGCTCCTCGGTGCAGGTCGGTGCACTCATTCAAGCGCAGGAGCGGTGGATGCGAGAGGTGGAACACGGCTGACCACGCCGCTGACGTGGTGCGGCGGCCGGCTCGACGTCTCGTCGGGCCGGCCGCCGCGACGGCGCAGTCGTGGGCGGCTACTGCACCGTGAACGTGACGGGGGCGGATACGAGGCGGCCCTTGAACAGCGCCTCCGCTCCCGCCTCCCGCTGGATGGTGCGTCCCCACGTCCCGTCCGTCTGCTGCAGCGCGTACGAGTCGATCATCCAGGGATAGATCGCATGCAGCTGGTACGTGCCGGGGGGCAGCGGCTGGGGCGTGCTCGTGCCGTACGGGTCGCACGACGCGGTGGCCGCCAACGTGAACCGGCCGTCCTGCACCGACCCGGGCTGCATCTCCGCGTTCTCGTACGAGTCGGTGGCGATCAGGGGGCTCGAGACGATCACGCCGTCCTGGGAGATCACGTACTCGTAGAGGAAGGACCAGTCGACCACGTCGAGCCTGGCGTGCGCGTGCGTCGTCAGGCGCGCGGTGACCGACTTCTCGGACGAACCGCTCATCACCGGGACCGGTCCGGCGACCTTGAGACGTGCGAGCGCCCCGTCACCCGTGGCGGCCGGCGCGGGGCTGCCGCACTGGAGGTCTTCCCACTCGACAGGGGCGGGGAAGGTCGCCTTCTCGGAGTCGAAGGCACCGGGCAGGTAGGTCGGCGGCTCCGGGGTCTCAGGGACCTCGGGGGGAGTGTCGGGCTGGGCGGGAGGGACGGCGACCGTGCGGCCGTCGAGGCTCGTCACCCTGCCCTGGTCGTCGACCGTCACGGTCCACGGACCGCCGACGACGGTGCCCGCGGCTGCGACCCCGTCCGCGGGCGTGGTCTCGGTGGCGAGCGACCCGATCGCGGACCAGGTCCCGGCCGCCGGCAGTGCCGCGTCGCCGCAGGGCCCGACGCCCGAGAGACCGAGGCCACCGGACTCGCCGGGGGCGAGGTCGAACGGCTGCGGTGCCTCGTTGGTCGCGGGGTCGTCGGGCACGTGGGTCGAGGCGACCTTGCCCTCGGCATCGAGCAGGTAGACCGCGACGCGGCCCGCCGACGCGACGGTGAGCGGGGTGTCGCCGGTGTTCGTGACCTGGAGAGGCGTCTCACCCGTGCCGTCGGACGTGTCGGGCCCGAGCGCCACGGGGGTCGTGGTCGCGAGGAGGTCCGAGAGGTCCTCGCCGCACGCGGGAGCGAACGCACCGTCGAGAGGCTCGACGGCCTCGGGGGTCGGCGACGGCACCGGCGGGGCCGGCAGGATCTCGACCGGGGCAGGTGAGAGGACGCCCGAGAGCCCGATGCCCGCGACGCCCAGGAGGACGAAGCCGGCGGAGCCGAACGCGGTCGCGCGCTGGCGGCGCGAGCGCTTGACCAGGCGGCGCACCTCGGCCGAGCCCGTGAGCCCGTCGGAGGCGGCACGGCTCGCGTCGGTCGCGATCTCGGAGAGGGCGGCGTCGAGGTGAAGCGGTGTCGACGGCGGGATCTTGTCGTTCATCGGGCTCCTCCCAGGGGAGTGACGTCGAGGTCGTCTGACGGGGTGTCGATCGGGCCGAGGGAGGCCGCAAGCTTGCTGTTCGCGTCGCTGAGGTACCGCTTGACCGTGCCCTCGCTGAGCGAGAGCTGTTCGCCGACCTGGCGGATCGTGAGGTCGGAGTAGTAGCGCAGGACGACGCAGGCGCGCTCGCGGGGAGCGAGCGTCATCAGCGCCTTCTGCACGTCGAGGCGGGCGTCCGTGGCGGCCGGGGTGCCGGGGCCGGTCGCTTCGGTCTCGTCGGAGCCGCTGAACAGGTGCCGGATCCCTTCCCAGTGCCGCTGGCGTCGGAACCCGTCGAGATAGGTCGTGAGGATCGCCTTGCGGACGTAGCTCTCGGCGAGCTGGAAGTCGGTCGCGGCACGCCCGCGCCGGAACGTTCGGACGAGCCCTTCCTGGACGAGGTCCTCCGCCTCCCGCAGGTCGCCGCACAGGAGGTACGCGTACCCCACGAGCGCTCTCCGACGGGTGCGGACGATCTCGTCCAGCACCTGCTCCCAACGGGCCATGAAGTCCTCCTGCGTCGATCTGCGTGCCGTGTCACTGCTCTCAACGAGCAGCAGCGACGAAAGGTTGGGGTGAGGTCGGGGCGGACCGTCGGGTGTGGCGCACGTCGGCCCCGCTCACCGTGGGGTGAGCGGGGCCGCGGCCCGGGGGGCGGGGTCAGGATCCTTCGCAGATCAGGGCGAGGGAGTCTCCGCCGACGTCCGTCGTACGCATCAGGTCCACGCCATGGACGATGGACCACCAGGCGCTGGGGGAGCTGATCCACCGTGCTCGCAGCTCCCGGTAGAGCGAAGAGTCCGCGGCAGGAACCGTGTCTCCGGCGAGCAGGACGAGGTCGTCCATGTACGTGCCCAGGGGGCCGCCGGCGGTGTCGACGCCCCTGCTCGCGTCGATGTAGGCGTCGCAGACTTCTCGATCCTTGGTCGCCGGGGCCTCGACGGCCATCCCTCCTTCGATCACCTGGAGGCTGATGGTCGGGGTCGCTCCCGAGTCGTCCACCAGCACGTCGTAGGTCCCGACGAAGCGGGAGAAGGCCAGGCCCGACGGCGTCGGGGCGGAGAAGGGCGCTCCACCCCGCAGGACCAGGGTCCATCCGTCGTCGCTGGTCGTCCGCTGACGCTCACCGGTGCTGGCGTTCGGGGCGACGGTGAGCGTCCACGTCCCGTACGGTCCGTCGGCCACGGGGATCCGCGAGGGATCGACGAGGAGGTCGAGAGCCACGGGGTCGCCTGCCTCCGCCGCCTGGCGGAGGGACGCGTAGACGGCCGACGTGTCCGTGAGCAGGACGTCCTGGAGCGCGACAGGATCGGTGTCCGTCGCGGGCGTGATCGTCAGCGGCACGGGCTCCGAGACGAGCCACCCGTCGTACAGCGCTCCTGTGGTCTCCGGTCCCACGGTGCCGTCGGGCCCGACGGGGGCCCAGGAGTCGAGCTGGAACCGGGACAGCGCGAACACCTGGTAGTCGCCCGGGAGCATCGAGGGCGAGTGGTCGTTGAGCCCCTCAGGGTCGCAGGAGGCGAACGAGTCGACGCTCAGCTCCTGGGTGACCGAGGAACCCGGCTCCGGGGCGAGGGGGCCGTCGGTCTCCGGGAGGGGGAGGAGCGAGCTGACGATCACCCCGTCCTGCACCACGACGTAGGCGCCCGACCACTTCTCCCCGGCGAGGGTGATCCTCGCGTCGTCGGTGAAGGTCGACGTGACCGTGGTCTCGACGAGCTCGAGGTTCTGCACCGTCAGCGCGGCCGCGTCGATGCTCAGAAGGGCGGGGAGCCGGTCGCCCGTCGGGGTCGGGGCGGGCTGCTGGCACTCGAGGGCCTGCGCGGTGAGCGGCGTCGGGAAGGTCGGCAAGGACGCAGGCGTCGGCGAGGGGGTCGCTGACGGCGACCGGGCCGGTGCGATCGGCTCCGGCCGGGCGTCTTGCGGGAGCGAGACCGCGGCGATGCCGAGGGCCCCCGCGACGCACAGCGTCGTCGCCCCGAGGGCGACCTTCTTCGCTGCCCGACGGCGTCGCGTCCGCCCGCGGACGACGTCGAGGTGGGCGTCGAGACCGGGCAGGGACGCGTCGTCGACCAGGTCACGCAGCGCGCGGCCCAGGTCGTCCTCGTGGTTCGAGGGGCCGTGGTAGGTGGTGCTCACTTCGTGTTCCTCCCGTTCGTCGTGCGCTGTGCCGTGACTGTGGGCGCCGGGTAGGCGGTGGGTGCGGCGGTGGACCCGGCGGAGGGTGCAGAGGAGGTCGCCGTCGCCGCGGCGGAGGCCGTCGTCGGGGACGCTGCGCCCAGCGTCTGCTGCATGACGGCCATCGCGTCCGACAGGTGACGCTTGACCGTCCCCTCGGCGCACCCGAGCTCCTCGGCGATGCGCGGGACCGTCAGGTCCTCGTAGTACCGGAGCACGACGCACGCCCGCTGCCGCGGAGTCAGCCGGGCGAGCGCCCTGGCGGTGTCGGCACGGGCCGTGGCCGGAGCCTCCGGTCCGGCGACGCCCTCCCGCTGACCGACGAGATGTCTCAGCCCGAGCCAGTGCCGTCGGCGGCGGTACCCGTCGAGGTAGAGCGTGAGGATCGCCCGGCGCACGTACCCCTCGAGGTGCGCGACGGGGCGGTGCGCCTCCCGGTCGGCGGTGTCGTCGAGCATGAAGAGCCGCGTCCCGCCCGAGGGCGAGCCGGGCGGCGCCTGCCGCTCCGTCGTCGTGCCCCTTCCGCGGAGCCTCGAGAACACCTTGACGAGTGCGTCCTGCACCACGTCCTCCGCGTCACGCCTGTTCCCGCAGAGCAGGTAGGCGTACCCCACGAGCGCGTCACCGCGCTGGCTGCTCAGCGCGGTGAGCTCGTCGTCCCAGTCGGCCACCGTTCCCCCCTTCTTCCGTCCGACCGCCCCTGGTGGGCGGTGTCACTGATCATGACGCTCGGCGCCCGTGGATCGTTGGGGGTGAAGTCGGGCGCGCCTCCTCGTGACGTCTCTCACGACGTCTCGTGACGCACGCCACACATGGCTAGACTCGGGCGCATCCTCCGGGGGTGCCGGAGGACCAGCCGGTGATCCCGGTCCAGCAGTCGTCAAGGAGGACGGATGCTCACGCTCAGCTCCACCAGTCTCACGATCGTCGCGGTGATCGGGGCCATAGGCCTCGCCGCGCTGGTCTTCGCCTTCGTCCTCAGACGCCAGGTCCTGGCCGCTCCCGAGGGCACCGCGAAGATGCAGGACATCGCCCAGGCCATCCAGGAGGGGGCCTCGGCGTACCTCAACCGGCAGTTCCGGACCCTGGCGCTGTTCGCGGTGATCGTCTTCGGTCTGCTGTTCCTCCTGCCGGGCGACGCCGGGATCAAGGTGGGCCGGTCGGTCGCGTTCCTCGTCGGTGCCGGGTTCTCGGCGTGCATCGGCTACCTGGGGATGTGGCTCGCGGTGCGCGCGAACGTGCGCGTCGCCTCGGCCGCGACCCGGCCCGGGGGACGAGCCGAGGGGGCGCGCGTCGCGTTCCGGACCGGTGGTGTGGTGGGGATGTCCGTCGTGGGTTTAGGCCTGCTCGGTGCGGCCGGCGTGGTGCTGCTGTACCGAGGGGACGCACCGGCTGTGCTCGAGGGGTTCGGGTTCGGGGCTGCACTGCTCGCGATGTTCATGCGCGTGGGCGGCGGGATCTTCACCAAGGCGGCGGACGTCGGTGCGGACCTGGTGGGCAAGGTCGAGCAGGGGATCCCCGAGGATGACCCGCGCAACGCCGCGACCATCGCGGACAACGTGGGCGACAACGTGGGCGACTGCGCGGGCATGGCTGCCGACCTCTTCGAGTCGTACGCCGTCATGCTCGTCGCGGCCCTCATCCTCGGCAAGGCCGCGATGGGCGAGCAGGGGCTCGTCTTCCCGCTGATCGTCACGGCCATCGGCGCGTTCGTCGCGGTGCTGGGCGTCTTCGTCACACGCGTGCGCGGCAGCGAGAACGGCCTGCGGGCGATCTACCGCGGCTTCTACCTCTCGGCGCTCCTGGGCGCGGTCCTCGCGGGCGTCGCGGCGTTCGTGTACCTGCCGTCGTCGTTCTCCGAGCTGTCGGGCACCGCGGACCTGGGCGACGTCACGAGCGACCCGCGCGTGGTCGCGGCGCTCGCGGTCCTCATCGGCGTGGTCCTGGCGGGCATCATCCTGTGGGTCACGGGCTACTTCACGGGCACGACGTCGAAGCCCACCCTCCACGTGGCCGCCACCTCCCGCACGGGTGCGGCCACGGTCGTCCTGTCCGGGATCGGGGTCGGGTTCGAGTCCGCGGTGTACACCGCGGGCATCATCGCGGCAGCGATCTGCGGCGTCTTCCTCATCGCGGGCGGCTCGGTCTGGCTGTCGCTGTTCCTCATCGCGCTCGCGGGTTGCGGGCTCCTGACGACGGTCGGCGTGATCGTCGCGATGGACACGTTCGGGCCCGTCTCGGACAACGCGCAGGGCATCTACGAGATGGCCGTCGGCGAGTCGGGCGACGGCAACCCGGAGGCCGCGCAGATCCTCACGGACCTCGACGCCGTGGGCAACACGACCAAGGCCATCACCAAGGGCATCGCGATCGCGACCGCGGTCCTCGCGGCGACCGCGCTGTTCGGGTCCTACGCCGACGCCGTGGGCGGGGCGCTCGCGGACATCACGAACCCGGCCGGCGGGCTCGTCGTCTCGATGCTCGACTACTCGATCATCTCGCCCATCACCCTGGTCGGGGTGATCCTCGGCGCCGCGACCGTGTTCCTGTTCTCGGGGCTCGCGATCGACGCCGTGACCCGCGCGGCCGGCGCGATCGTGTACGAGGTGCGTCGCCAGTTCCGCGAGCACCCCGGGATCATGACGTACGACGAGCGCCCCGAGTACGGCAAGGTCGTCGACATCTGCACCCGTGACTCGCTGCGCGAGCTCGCGACCCCGGGCCTGCTGGCCGCGTTCGCGCCCATCGCGGTGGGCTTCGGGCTGGGGGTGGGGCCGCTCGCGGGCTTCCTCGCGGGGGCCATCGGTGCCGGCGTGCTCATGGCGGTCTTCCTGGCGAACTCGGGCGGTGCGTGGGACAACGCGAAGAAGATCGTCGAGGACGGCGCGTACGGCGGCAAGGGATCGCCCGCGCACGAGGCGACCGTCGTCGGCGACACCGTGGGCGACCCGTTCAAGGACACGGCCGGTCCGGCGATCAACCCGCTGCTCAAGGTCATGAACCTGGTCTCGGTGCTCATCGCCCCGGCCGTGGTGCTGCTGAGCGTCCCCGAGGACGCCAACCACACGTTGCGCATCGCGATCGCGGTGGTCGCGGCGGGCATCGCGTTCGGAGCCGTCATCCTGTCGAGGCTGCGCGCGGCGCGCGTGGACCGTGAGCAGATGTCGGAGGAGCCGCAGGCGGTGCGGACGAGCTGAGGCCCAACCGGGGGAATCTCGTCGGAAGGGGGTCGGGCGCTGTCGCCCGGCCCCCTTCTGTCGAACCGACCCCACGCGCGCGCTGTCTCCTGACGGTCGTCGCGCCCGTCTCAGCGCCAGTGCTCCAGCAGCCGCGCCGTCGTCCCTGTCGCCCTGTCGAGGACGTCCTCGGTCCCGTCGGCGGCCGCGGACAGGAGCGCGGCGTCGATGAAGTGACCCAGGAGGTCGACGTCGGTGACGTGGTCGTACCCGCTGGCCTCGAGCACGGTCCGCAGGGCCGCGAGCAGCCGGGGGCGGCTCGCGCGCAGGATGGGGCGCAGCGCGGGGTCGCGCATCGCGGTGAGCACGGGGTCGAGCCTGACGTCGACCACCTGGTCGTCGACCGAGGGCGCGTAGAACGTCTCGATGAGCAGCCGTGCGGTCGTCGCGGTCGAACGGTCGCGACGTGCGAGACCGTCGGCCTTCTCGGTCGCCGCGGTGCCGCGCAGGTCCTCGGCGGCCTCGACCGCGGCCGTGACGAGCGCGGAGCTCGACGGGAAGTAGTACGAGGCCGAGCCCTGCGGGACCTGTGCCGCGCGTGCGACCCGTCGGTGCGTGACGGCCGGGAAGCCCTCGGCGAGCAGGAGGCGTGCGGCGGCGTCGACCATGGAGCGCTGACGGTCGCTGCTGCGGGCCTGGACGGGGACGCGCGCGTCGGTGCTCCGCCGTCGGGCGGTCGTGGGGTCCGGGGGGACGGTGGGAGGGGTGTCGGGGCGGGCGAGGAGGGGCTCGCCCTCCGGTCCCGTGGCGTGGGAGGGTCCGACCGTCTCTCGCTGCGTCGCGCTCACGCGGTCATCCTAGGGAGAAACCGGACCAAGGGGGCGTCGTCCACCGTGGAGAACTGGTGACGGTCGCGGGGCAGGTGGTCGGGGACCGGGTCGGCCGAGCGCTGACGGAGTCCGTTCCGCGTCGATCCGGCTGCTCCGGCGCGGGTCGGGCGGTTTCGGTGCAGGGCCTCCAGCCCGCATCATGGAGGGATGAAGACCTCGTTCCTGCGCCCGACGACGGCGCTCGCCGTCGTCGGGCTGCTTGCCCTGGGAGCCTGCTCGGGTGGGGGCGACCCCGAGTCGTCCGCCGCGTCGCCCACGTCGTCCGCGACCGACGGGGCTGCCGAGACGGCGGCCGACAGCTCCGCGGTCGACGCTGCGACCGACGCTGCGTCGGCGGCCGACGCGGACGCCGACGCAGCAGCGGAGGGTGACCCGGCCGCCCCGGCCGACCCCGCCGTCGACACCTCGTTCTGCGCCGAGACCGAGGCCGCGTGGGCCGCGGCCAACACCGCGCAGGTGTCGATGAGCGTGGACCATCCCCGCACCCTGGTGACGGGGTTCGAGAACGCCCGGGTCGCGCTCACCAGCGTCGAGCCCCCCGCGGACGTCGCGGCCGACTGGAAGACCGTGACGTCCTACGTCTCGACCGCGGCCAAGGCGCTCGCGAAGGCCGACAGCGACGCCCCGAAGGAGATCGTCAAGGCGCTCGACGACGCGGGCAAGGACCTCGACACGGACGCCATGACGGCGGCGTCGGCACGTGTGACGGCATACCTGGACACCACCTGCCGCGCGTGAGGCGCATGGGGAGAACTGCCCAGGGGGCGAATTCTGGCGCCGATGCTCACAGCAATGCTCCAGGATGGGGTCCGTGACCAACCGAAAGAGCACGACCACGACCCTCGGCGGTATCGCGACCGCCGTCCTCCTGACCTTCTCCCTCGCCGCGTGCAGCGGCGGCGGCGCGGACGTCGCCGCGTTCTGCAAGGCCGGCGAGGACCTCGACGCCACCATGGCCGACGTCGACCCGTCGGACCTCGCGAGCACCGGTGGCGCCTTCACCACCCTTGCCGCCGAGATGGAGAAGATCACCGCCCCCGACGACGTCGCCGCGGACTGGAAGGTCCTGACCGGAGCCATGGGCGACGCCGGGGCGGCCTTCACCGAGCTGAACGACCTCGACCCGACCGACCCGGCGTTCGTCGACAAGGCGACCGCCGTCGGTGACGACATCCAGAGCGACGAGGTGACCGCCGCGATGAAGAACCTCGAGACGTTCTCCGCGGAGAACTGCAAGGCCTGACCCGAGAGCCGTCCCGGAGGGGCCGGTCCCGCAGCGCGCGCTGTGAGGCCGGCCCCTCGTCGTCGGCCCGGGCGCCCCGCGGGTCGCCCGGGGGAGGATAGGGGCATGTCCCTCGGTGAACCCACGATCGACCCACGCCTCCTGCCGCTGCTGCGCGACGACCTCGCGGCCGCCTCCTACACGGTCGACGGGGTCGAGGACTTCCTCGGTCCGCTCGCGGCCGCGGCCCTGCACCGCGAGCAGGCCGTCCCCGCGCTGCGCGTCGCCCGGGCCGCGCTCGACGACGCGACCGGTGCGGCGTCGTCGGGCAGGAAGGACCCGCGGGCCGTCCTCGCGGGGCTCTTCCTGCTGGGCCTCGAGGTCCGCCGCGCGGACCTCGACGCCGCGCTGCCGGGCGTGGGGACCGACGGCGCCGCCCGCCTCGGGCTCGTGACCGCGGCGGGCAACGGGCCCGACGACGGCGTCCGTGCCCTCCTCGACCTGCGCCCCTACGCCGCGGCCGACGCGGCCGGTCCGGTCACGTGGTGGCTGGCCTCCGACCTGGGCGAGCTCGCGACCGGGCGACGCCTCGCAGGCGACCACGTGCTCGGCGCGGGCGGCGCCTCGATCACGCTCGCGCAGGTCACGATGCGCACGCCCGTGGACCGGGTGCTCGACCTCGGGACCGGCTGCGGCATCCAGGCCCTGCACGCCTCGCGGCACGCACGGTCGGTCGTCGGGACCGACATCTCCCGGCGAGCGCTGCGGTTCGCCGAGTTCAACGCGGCCCTCGACGGGGTGAGCCTGGACCTGCGGGAAGGGTCGATGCTCGACCCCGTCGCGGGCGAGCAGTTCGACCTCGTGGTCTCCAACCCGCCGTTCGTCATCACGCCGCGCGGTGTTCCGGGCGGGACCAGCAGCGCCCTTCCTGAGTACGAGTACCGCGACGGGGGCCGCGCGGGCGACGACCTGGTGCGCGACCTGATCGTGAACGTCGGGGACGTGCTGGCGCCGGGCGGCGTCGCGCAGATGCTCGGCAACTGGGAGCACCGGCGTGGCGAGCCGTGGACCGAGCGCGTGGGTGCCTGGCTCGAGGAGGCCGGGCTCGACGGCTGGATCATCCAGCGCGAGGTCCTGGACCCGGCCGAGTACGCCGAGACGTGGATCCGTGACGGTGGCACGACCCCCGAGCGCGAGCCCGGGGCGTGGGCCACGTCGTACGAGGCGTGGCTCGACGACTTCGCGACGCGCGACGTCGAGGCCGTGGGCTTCGGGATCGTCACGCTCCGCAAGCCCGCCGAGGGGCACGGGGTGAGCCTGCGCCGACTCGAGGAGCACACGGGGTCGGTGCGTCAGCCGCTCGGCGGGCACCTGGCCGCCTCGCTCGCGGCGCACGACTGGCTCGCGGCCCGCGACGACGCGACGCTCGCGTCCTCGCGCCTCGCGGTGGCTCCCGACGTGACCGAGGAGCACTACCTGACGCCCGGCGCCGAGGACCCCAACGTCGTGATCGTGCGCCAGGGCGACGGTCTGGGGCGGGGGATCCAGGCGTCGACCGGGCTCGCGGCGCTCGTCGGGGCGAGCGACGGAGAGCTCACCGTGGGACAGCTGATCGGGGCGATCGCGTCGCTGTTCGAGGTCCCGGCCGGCGACCTCGCGGGCGAGCTGCTCCCTGCGGTGCGCGGCCTGGTGCGGGACGGCTTCCTGCTCCCGTGACGCTCGGGTGCCGAGCACGGGGTTGAGGTCGTTCTCCCGGCGACGACGGCCTCAACCTCGTGCTCGACCGCACGGAACCCCGTGGTCGGCCGCAGCGACCGGAAAGGCCGTGCGGCGGGCGACGCGCCTCCCTAGGTTGAGCCCATGACCTCTCGCATCCAGCACACGACGTTCGACGCCCGCGACGCCTACGCACAGTCGGTCTGGTGGTGCGGGGTCCTCGGCTACGTCGAGGACCCCGACGACCCGAACCTGCCCGGCCACGAGGAGTGCATGATCTTCCCGCCCGCCGGCACCCACGCCCCGGCCGAGTCCCGCGGGCGGCTGCTGTTCATCGAGGTCCCGGAGAGCAAGGAGATCAAGAACCGGCTCCACCTGGACCTGCGGCCCACCGACGGGACGCGCGAGCAGGAGGTCGAACGGCTCCTCGGCCTGGGGGCGACCAGGCTCGCCGACCACCGACGACCCGACGGGTCCGGGTGGGTCACGCTCGCGGACCCCGAGGGCAACGAGTTCTGCATCCTGCGCAGCGACGCCGAGGTCGCGGCCCAGGGCGGCTGAGCCGCACCCCGCTCGGACCCGCCGTCAGTCCCGCCCGAGGATCATCGCGAGGCTCAGCTCGCGCACGGCCCGCGCGTCGTCCCCCGTGGGCGCCAGGTCCGGGGTCGCGAGCGTCAGGTGCTCGGCGCCCACGACGGTCGCGAGCGCGATGGTCGCGCGCGCCCGGGCCTCGTCGGGCGAGAAGCCTGCCGAGCGCAGGAGGCGCGTGACGACGTCGAGCCGCTGGGCCGTGACGCGGGACATGGCCGCGGCGACGCCCGGGAGGTCGGTCTGCGCGTAGAGGAGCTGCTCGCCCGTCCGGGGCGAGCGGCGGCGGGTCACGGCGGTGAAGAGCGCGGCGAGCTGGTCCGCGGGGCTGCCGGGCGTGTTCTCGACCTCCTCGACGATCCGCGCGGTCTCGGCCTCCCAGCGGGCGAGGACGGCGTCGACGAGGGCCTGCCGGTCGGCGAAGTGCCAGTAGAACGACCCCTTGGTCGCGCCGAGCGCGCGCGCGACGGGCTCGACCTTGACGGCGTCGAGCCCGGCGGTGGTGAAGGCGTCGTAGGCGGCGTCGACCCAGGTGGCGGCGTCGAGGCGGGTGGTCGGCGGCATGTTCCGTACGCTACCGTACGGAGAAACCGTACGGCGACGTACGGTCCGGTTCGAGGAAGGCGATCCCATGACCGCAGCACCCGTGAAGCCCCACTTCTCCTCGCTCGCGTTCGAGGACGTCCCCCGACCCGACCACGCCGACGTCGTGGTCGTTCCCTTGCCCGACGGCGCCACGACCGACCCCGCCGCATGGGCCCGCGCGATCTTCGACGTCCGTTCGACGTCCCTGTGGGTGCGTGCCGCGTTCGTCCTGCGCCAGGCCCTCGTCCCGCTCATCGGGGTGAGCCGCGGCGACCAGAGCGTCTTCGACGTCTCTCGGGTCGAGGGGGAGGAGGCGCTCATCGTCGCGGACGACACGCACCTCGACTTCCGCTGCGCGGTAGGGGTCGACGGCGCCGCTCGTCTCGTGCGCGTCACGACCGTCGTGCGTCTGCACGGCTGGAAGGGGCGCGCCTACTTCCTCCCCGTGCGCCTGGCCCACGGTCCCGTGCTGACCGCGATGCTTCGCCGGGCGGCCCGCCGCATGGGCAGCTCTCCCGGACGGTGACCTGCCGAGCACGGGGTTGCGGTCGCCATCCGGGCGATCGCGACCTGAACCCCGTGCTCGACCGCTCGGAACCCCGTGCTCGCGCACCGCGCAGGCGCGGAACATCACCCGCCGCGCTAGTTTCAGGCGCATGGACCTCGAGCTCCGTCACCTGCGGCTGATCGTGGCCGTCGCGGACCACGGGAGCGTGACGCGGGCCGCGGCGGCCCTCGGGATCGCCCAGCCGGCGCTGACCGCGCAGCTCAACCGCATCGACCGTTCGCTCGGCGGGCAGGTCTTCACGCGCGACCAGCGCGGCGCCCACCCCACGGCCCTCGGTGAGCTCGTCCTGGGTCGGGCCCGCATGGTCCTGCCCGCCATGACCTCGCTGCTCGACGACGTCCAGCAGCACGTCAACCGTGACGAGGACGGCCCGGGGACGCTGCGCGTCGGGACCGTGGCGAGCGCGCTCGCGGGACGGTTCGTGCACCGCCTCGTCACGGCCCTGCCCGACGTCCGGGTCACGACCGCCACGAGCTGGTCCGTGGACGACACCGCGCAGCAGATCGCGGCGGGCACGCTCGACGTCGCGCTCGTGGGTCTGTGCTCCGACGCGAGCCCGCCCACGACGGGCGGCGTGACGTGGTGGCGCGTCGACGTCGACCCCGTGTTCGTGCTGCTGCCGGACGCGCACCCGCACGCCGACCGCTCGTCCGTCCCGCTGGGCGAGCTCGCCGACGAGGTGTGGCTCAGCGGCCCCGGGGACGGCTGCTTCGAACGCTGCTTCGCGCAGGCGTGCGCACGGGCGGGCTTCACGCCGTCGGGCCTGAGCGAGGCCGACCGCCCGACCGTGATCGACCTGGTCCAGGCCGGGCACGCAGTCGCCCTGGTCCAGCCGACGTTCCCCGACACCCCGGGCACGCAGGTCGTGCCGCTCGACGGTGCGCCGCTGCGGTGGGCGCACTACGTGGGGTGGCGCGGGGGCGCGGCGCACCTGCCCGTCGAGGTGCTCGTCGACGCCGCCGTCCGGTCCCACCACGACGCCGTGAGCCGCAGCCCGCGCTACCTGTGCTGGCTCGACACCTACGGGGAGACCCGTACATAACGCCCCGGTATGACCCGGCTGGCATCTGTGCCGCCCGCTTCCCGCTCCCTAGCGTGAGCCTCGTTCACCCGGCGATCCCGGGACCCGACGAAGGGACAGCGAGATGGCACGATCATTCTGGAGGACGCTCGCCACGGCGTGCGCCGCGACGGCGATGGTTGCCGGACCCACAGCGCTCGCCGCGAACGCGGTGACACCCAGCCCCGATGCACCGACGATCTCACCCCAGACGTCCTCGAAGGTCTCGCCCGAGGTGCTCCGCGCCCTCCAGCGGGACCTGGGGCTGAGCGCCAAGGACGCGACGAGGCGTCTGGCGTTCCAGTCCGACGCGGCGAGCACCGAGGACGCTCTCGCCGAGAGCCTGGACGCCTACGCGGGCGCCTGGGTCGACCCCGCCAAGAACACCCTGTACGTGGGCGTCGCCGACGACGCCGAGGCCAAGGAGGTCCGTGCGGCGGGCGCGACCCCCGTGGTCGTCGACCACACGCTCGCCGAGCTCGACACGTGGAAGGCGGCGCTCGACGGCGAGCTCACCGACCCGGCCGCGGTGCCGAGCTGGTTCGTCGACGTCACGACCAACCAGGTCGTCGTCAACGTGCACGACGGCGGCCGCGCCCTCGCGGAGCAGGCCGCCGCGAGCGCGGGCGTTCCCGCGGGCGCCATCACCTACGTGACGACGACCGAGGCACCTCGCCCGCTGATCGACGTGGTGGGCGGCAACGCGTACACGATGGGCTCGGGCGGACGCTGCTCGGTCGGCTTCGCCGTGAACGGGGGCTTCATCACGGCTGGGCATTGCGGCACGGTCGGTACCCGGACATCCGGGCCGGGCGGCACGTTCCGCGGGTCGAGCTTCCCCGGCAACGACTACGCCTGGGTACAGGTCGACGTGGGCAACACCCCGGTCGGCGCGGTCAACAACTACAGCGGCGGGCGCGTCGCGGTCGCGGGCTCGACGGCCGCGCCCGTGGGGGCCTCCGTCTGCCGGTCCGGTTCCACGACGGGCTGGCACTGCGGCACGATCGCGGCCTACAACAGCTCGGTGACCTACCCGCAGGGCACCGTCTCTGGGCTCATCCGCACGAACGTGTGCGCCGAGCCGGGCGACTCGGGCGGCTCGCTCCTCGCGGGCAACCAGGCGCAGGGCGTGACCTCTGGCGGGTCGGGCAACTGCTCGTCGGGCGGGACGACGTACTTCCAGCCCGTCAACGAGGCGCTCGGGGCGTACGGGCTCACGCTCGTGACCTCGGGTGGTGGGGGCACCGAGCCGCCGCCGGCCGGGTGCCCGGGCTATGCGCGCACCTACCAGGGCAGCGTCTCGGCCGGGACCTCGGTCGCGCAGCCGAACGGTTCGTACGTCACGGCCGGCAGCGGGGCGCACCGGGTGTGCCTGAGCGGTCCGGCGGGCACCGACCTGGACCTGTACCTGCAGAAGTGGACCGGGTCCGCGTGGGCGAACGTCGCGCAGTCGACGTCGTCCGGTGCCGCTGAGGCGATCACGTACACAGGGACCGCCGGGTACTACCGGTACGTGGTCCATGCGTACGCGGGCTCGGGTGCGTACACGCTAGGGGCGACGACGCCGTAGCCCCCTCGGTCGAGAACGGGTTTGAGGTCGCTACCGGTCCGGTGGCGGCCTCAACCCCGTTCTCGGCACCTTCGACCGACGCCGGCGGCATGTTCAGCGAGCCCTGTGGGCGGCGAGGGCCTAGTCTCACGATCGTGCTGATCGCCATGGCGGGACTGCCCGGAACCGGCAAGAGTCGACTCGCGCGCCTCCTCGCGCGCGACCTGGGGGCGGTGATGCTCAGCGTCGACCCCGTCGAGGACGCGTTCCTGCGGGCGGGGGCCGTGCACGACGACGTCACGGGCCTGGGCGCGTACCTCGCCGTCGAGGCGGCCGCCGAGGAGAACCTGCTCCTGGGCCACGCCGTGATCGTCGACGCGGTCAACGACCACCCCGCGGCCCGGCAGCAGTGGGTCGACCTCGCGGCGCGGGCGGCCACCCGGCTCTGGTTCGTCGAGGTCTACCTCGCGGACGAGGACCTGCACCGCGAGCGCCTCGTGACCCGGGGCACGCGGTACCCCTCGCTGCCGGAGCCCTTGTGGGACTCGCTCGCCGAGCGTGCCCGGGCGCTCGCAGGCTGGACCGACCCGCGGCTGCGGCTCGACGCGTCGCTCGACGACGCGGAGCTCCTCGCGGCGGCCAAGGACTGGCTGGACGGCTGAGCCCCCTCCCGCCAAGCCCCAACCCAACCCCGGCCCCTCCGCCCGCCCAGCCTCGCTGCCGAGCATGCGGTTGGCGTCGGGATCCGGCCCGGATCCGACCACGACCGCATGGTCGACAGACGCCCACCGCACGTTCGGCCAGCGGCGCCGTCCTCACGCGCCGTCCGACCGGTGGCCACCCACCGAGTCCACCGGGGTCCGCGAGTCCACCGGGGTCCACAGGACCCGCCGAGTCGGCCGGAGCGGCTCGCTCGCCCCGCCCCGAACCGGTGTCCTTCGAGTCGTCCTTCTTCGCGTCGCTCCCGAGCCCGAGCAGCACCCACACGGGACCGAACACGACCCACGCCCCGAGCACGACCGAGACCCGCAGCGCCCAGGTCCACAGCGGGTCGTCGGGCCACTGCGCGGGCGGGAGCAGGCCGTCGCCCGCGACGACCGACAGGGTGCTGATGACTCCGAGCGCGATCACGGCGGCGATCAGCGCCTTGCCGAGCTCGCGCATCTCGTGCACGAGCCCCGCCAGGCCGTCCTTGGGGGGCTTGACGGGCGCGGGCCCGTCACCGAACCAGTGCGCGGCGCGGACGTCGGCCCACGAGACGATCGAGTGCCCGAACGCGACCGTGAACCCCAGGTAGACGGCCGCGAGCCCGTGCACGGCCTCGGGCGGCGACCCGCCCGCGACGTCCGCGATCGACACGGGCACGAGCAGCAGGTCGATGAGCGGCACGGAGAGGAGCAGGACCGTGCTGAGCCGCCTCCGGCGCAGCACGTACCGCGAGATCAGGCCCGCTCCGAGCACGACCCAGAAGCCGACCTCGCACGCGAGGATCAACAGGACCAGCGGGTTCTCCAGGAGGCTCGGCATGGTGTCCATGCTGGTCGGGTGCAGGCCCGACGGCGTCGCCCACCTCGCCGATCTTCGCTCGCCGCGCATACATCGTTCGACGGAGGGCTTCGACGGAGGTCCGCGTCGGCGGGCACCGGGTGTGCCGGACGACCGTGCCGATCCCGGGATCGTGGGACCCGGCGCCTAGGATGCTCGGTGCGGCTGATCGTGCGATCCCCTGCGGCGACCGCCCGACCGGCGCACGACCCAGCCCCCGGTCGACACCGACACCGGACACGCGCGAGAGGGCTTGAGTGCAGCACGACGACATCGACGCCCTGCGGCGCACCCCCGCCTGGCGCCTCCTGCGCTCGGACAACGCCCCGCTCGCACTGAGCTTCCTCGGCACGGTCTTCGTCGAGCAGAACGTCCGCTCGATCGGTGAGGCCGAGCTGGTCTCCCTCCTGGACGACGCGCTGTACGCGATCGACGGTCCCGTCCCTGCCCGCGTGCAGCCCCGGCCTGTCGCCGAGGGCGACGAACCCGCGACGGGGAGCGACGCCGTCGGGCAGGAGGGGGCGGACGCCGAAGGGGAGACCGCGGCCGGGGCGCGCAGGTACCCGCGCTCGCCCAAGGCCTACCTCGACCACTGGGCCGCGCCCGAGCAGGGCTGGCTGCGCAAGTTCTACCCGACGGGTTCGGAGGAGGCGCACTACGACGCGACCCCGGCCGTCGAGAAGGCCGTCTCGTGGGTCGTCGCGCTGCGCGAGCGCAGCTTCGTCGGCACGGAGTCGCGCCTCAACACGGTCTTCGAGCTGCTGCGCCAGCTCACGGTCGGCACCGAGTCCGACGCCGACGCGCGCCTGCGCGAGCTCGAGGCGCGGCGGGCACGGATCGACGAGGAGATCGAGCGCGTGCGCGCGGGCCAGCTCTCGCTGCTCGACGCCGCGGCCCAGCGCGACCGGTACCAGCAGCTCACGGGCACGGCCGCCGACCTGCTCGCGGACTTCCGCGAGGTCGAGGCGAACTTCCGGACCCTCGACCGTGAGATGCGCGAACGCATCACGGGCTGGGACGGCGCCAAGGGCGACCTGCTGGACGCGGTCGTCGGGAGCCGGTCCGCGATCGCGGACTCGGACCAGGGGCGCAGCTTCCATGCGTTCTACGACTTCCTCCTGGACCGCCAGCGGCAGGAGGAGTTCGCCGAGCTCGTCGAGAAGGTCCAGGCGCTGCCCGCGCTCGAGGAGCAGGTCGGGGACGACGGCGAGGCCGCTCCCGGCGTCACGGGTCGCGCGGCCGGGCGCCGCCTGCGCCGCATCCACTACGACTGGCTCGACGCGGGCGAGCGCACGCAGTCGACCGTGCGCGTCCTGTCCGAGCAGCTGCGTCGCTTCCTCGACGACCAGGTCTGGCTCGAGAACCGGCGCGTCATCGACGTGCTGCGCAGCATCGAGTCGCGCGCCCTCGCGCTGCGCGACACACCGGACCGCCTGCGGCTGGGGGCGGCCGAGACCGGGCCGCTCGCGACGACCATGGACGCGACGTCGGTCGACGTGCACCTGCCGACCGAACGCCCCCTCTACCGGCCCCAGCACCAGGAACCGCTCGCGAGCGAGGGCGTGACCGCAGGCGTCGCGGACTTCGACGCGTCGGCCCTGTTCACGCAGGTCCACGTCGACCCCGAGCGCCTGAGCCGCACCGTCCGCGACGCGTTGCGCCGCCGGGGCCAGGTCTCGCTCGCGCAGCTCGTTGAGGAGAACCCGCTCGAGCAGGGGCTCGCGGAGCTCGTGACGTACCTGTCGCTCGACGACCCGCGCTTCGCCGTCGTGCACGACCCCGCGCACACCGACGAGGTGCGGTGGGTGGTCGACGATCACGTGCCGGGCGACCCTGGCGGTGCGCCCGTCGGTGAGGGCGAGACGATCGAGACCACCGAGGCCGCCCGAGCCGCAGAAGCCCGGGTCGCCGGGGCCGAGGACGACGACGGGTTCGCCGCGAGGCCCACCGGGCCGCGCGTGCGCGTGGCCCGCGTCCCGCGCGTCACGTTCGCCCGGACGGGGGCCAAGGACCTCGCGGGCGCGGTCGCCCGCTCGCTCGCACAGGCGCAGCCCGCCGCGCCCGACCAGCCGTCCGCCCCGTCCGGCCAGCCGTCCGCCCAGAAGCCTCCCCAGCCGACTCCCCAGCCGACTCCCCAGGAAGGAACCCCGTGAGCCAGCAGCCCGTCCGGACCGAACGCCCCGGGCAGACCGGTGGGCCCAGCCCCGAGCTCTCGCTCGTCGTGACCTCGCTCGTCAAGGGCGTCGTCTACCGCGAGGCGGGCACGCGCACGTGGCGCGACCTGCTCGCGCTCGAGGCGCAGGCGCGGGACTTCGTCGCGACGCTGGGCCTGGAGATCGTGATCGACGAGTCCGAGGGGTACGCGTACCTGCGCGCACAACCCGAGGAGGAGCACGACGGTACGTTCATCCCGCGCCTCGTCGCGCGCCGCGAGCTGTCGTTCGACGTGAGCCTGCTGCTCGCGCTGCTGCGCAAGCGCCTCGCCCAGTTCGACTCCGAGGGCGGCGACACGCGCCTGGTCCTGACGCGCGACGAGATCGTGGACCTCGTCCGGGTCTTCCTGCCCGGCTCGAGCAACGAGGCCCGCGCGCGCGACCGCGTCGAGGCCAACGTGCGCCGCGTCGTCGAGCTCGGCTTCCTGCGCCCCGTGCCCGACACCCCGGACACCTACGAGGTGCGGCGCATCCTCAAGGCGTTCGTCGACGGGCAGTGGCTCGCGGACTTCGACGCGCGCCTCGCGGAGTACGCGGCCGAGCTCGCGTCGCGTGACGGGGGAGCGCTCCTGCCCGACGACGACCGCGTGCTCGGCACCGAGCCCGGCACCGGCACGACCCACGAGGAGGCCTGATGGCCGAGGCACTGTTCAGCGCGGTCGAGCTGCACGACGCGGCGGCGGACCTGGACCAGCGGTCGGGCTACCGCCTCGACCGGCTCGAGGTCCTCAACTGGGGCACGTTCGACAAGTACGCGTGGAGCTTCGAGCTCGAAGGGCGCAACGCGCTGCTCACGGGGGACATCGGCTCGGGCAAGTCGACCATCGTCGACGCGATCACGACCCTGCTGCTCCCCGCGAACCGCATCAGCTACAACAAGGCGGCCGGTGCGGACACGCGTGAACGCACGCTGCGCTCCTACGTCGCCGGGCACTACAAGTCCGAGCGCAACGAGGTCACGGGCGCGTCCCGGCACGTGGGCCTGCGCCGCGGGCACACCTACTCGGTCATCCTGGGCGAGTTCGCCAACCGCGGGTTCGACTCGCGCGCCGTGCTGGCCCAGGTGTTCTGGCTCAAGGACGGCGCGCAGGGCCAGCCCGAGCGCTTCTACGTCACGAGCACGTCACCCATGACGATCGCCGACGACTTCGCGGGCTTCGACGGGGACATCAACGTCCTGCGCCGGCGCCTGCGCGAGTCCGGCGCGCAGATCCGCGACCACTTCCCGGAGTACGGGCGCGACTTCCGCCGCCTGCTCGGGATCGAGTCCGAGCAGGCCATGGAGCTGTTCCACCAGACCGTGTCGATGAAGTCGGTCGGGGACCTCAACGAGTTCGTGCGCGAGCACATGCTCGAACCGTTCGACGCGGCCCGCTGGACCGAGAAGCTCGTCGCGCACTTCGACGACCTCACGAGCGCGCACGACGCCGTCGTCAAGGCCCGTGCGCAGATCGACCAGCTCGCGCCCCTGCTCGCCGACGCCGACGCGTACGACGCCGCGGGGGAGCAGGTGCGGACCCTGTCCGCCCAGCGCGAGGCCCTGCGAGGCTTCACCGCCGGGCGCCGGGTCTCGGCGCTCGACCTGCGCATCGGCGAGCTCGAGGCGTCGACCGCGGCTCGCGCCGACGGCCTCGACCGCCTCAAGGAGGAGCTCGCGCTGCTCGACGCCGAGCGCCAACGGCTCGAGGTCGAACGCGCCGGGCACGGCGGCGACCGGCTCACGCAGATCGAGGGCGAGGTCGCGCGCCGCGAGGTCGAGCGGGCCGAGCGCCGCGCCAAGGCCGACGAGTACGCGCGCTACCTGGCCGCCGCGGGCCTGGAGCCCGTGACGTCACGGGACGAGTTCGCGGCGCTGCGCGAACGCACGGCCGATCTGCAGTCGCAGGCGCAGGACTCGCTCGGTGAGATCGAGGGCCGCGCGGGGGAGGTCGCGGCCGAGCTGCGAGCGGTCGAGGCCGAGGCCCGCGAGATCAACGCCGAGCTCACGTCGCTGGCCGACCGCGAGTCCAACCTGCCCCGCACGAGCCTGGACCTGCGCTCGCGCCTGTGCTCCGACGTCGGCCTCACGGAGGCCGAACTGCCCTTCGCGGGCGAGCTCATCGGCGTGCGGGCCGAGCACGCCGAGTGGGAGGGCGCCGCCGAGCGCGTGCTGCGCGGCTTCGCGCTCTCGCTCCTCGTGCCCGCCCAGCACTACGACGCCGTCTCGGCGTGGATCAACTCGCACGACCTGCGGTCCAAGCTCGTCTACCACCGGGTGCCCGCGCCCACCGGCGGCCGCTCGGGGAAGGGGCGCGGCGCCGTCGGGAAGGCCGCGAGCCGGGACGACGGGCCGCTCCTCGCGGACCTGCTCGAGGTCAAGGACGGCGACCTCGCGACCTGGCTGAGCGACGAGCTCGAACGCCGCGCGGACTACGTGTGCGCCGAGGCCCTCGCGGACTTCCAGCGCGTGCCGCGCGCCGTGACGCGCGAGGGGCAGGTCAAGCACTCGGCGAGCCACCACGAGAAGGACGACCGCCGCGCCGTCCGCGACCGCAGCGGCTACGTCCTCGGGTGGAGCAACCAGGGCAAGATCGACGCGCTGCTCGACGAGGCCACCGACGTCACGACGCGCCGCACGGCCCTGGAGGAGCGGCGGGACGCAGTCGGGCGTGAGAAGAACGAGGCGATCTCACGGTCGGGTGCGCTCAACCGGCTCGACGTGTTCCGCGAGTGGCGCGAGCTCGACTGGGAGGAGCCCGTGCGGGCGATCGCCGAGCTCCACGAGGAGAAGCGGCGCATCGAGGGCGCGTCGACCGAGCTCAGCCGCATCGCCGACCAGCTCCGCGACCTCGCGCGCCGGGCCGCGGGCATCGCGTCCGAGCGTGACGCGTTGCTCTCGGCGGCAGGAGCCGACAAGCACGCTCTCGACAGTGCGCGCACACAGCGCGACCGGTCGGCGCGCGTGCTCACCGAGCAGGGTCCGCTCGACGCGGCACTCGTCGACGAGCTCGCCCGGCTGTTCGACGCCGAGGCCCGCGACCAGGCCACCGCCCAGGGCGGGGTGCCGGGCGACGTCGAGCCCGACGCGGTCGAGAGCGCGCTGCGGACCCGGCTCACGAGCCGCGTCGAGGAGGCGCAGGCCCGGCAGGGCCAGCTCGGGACGCGCATCGCCGCGCAGATGACGGCGTTCCGTGCCGCGTACCCGGTCGAGACGACCGAGCTCGACAACGACGTGCGGTCCGCACCCGAGTACCGGGCGCTGCACGAGCGGCTCACGCGCGACGACCTGCCACGCTTCGAGGTCGACTTCAAGACGTACCTCAACACCAACACGATCCGCGACATCGCGGGCTTCCACGCCGAGCTCTCCAAGCAGGCGGACCTGATCCGTGAGCGCGTCGAGATCATCAACGACTCGCTGCGCGCGATCGACTACAACCCCGGCCGGTACATCCGCCTCGAGATGGCGCCGACGCCCAACACCGAGGTGCGTGAGTTCCGGGCGGACCTGCGGGCGTGCACCGACGGCGCCCTGGGGCTCGACCTCGAGGGGCGCCGCGACGAGGACACGGGCGAGGAGGGCGTCGCGTACTACTCGGAGGAGCGGTTCCTGCGGGTCAAGGCGATCGTCGAGCGGTTCCGCGGACGTGAGGGGCAGGCCGAGGCGGACGAGGCGTGGAAGCGTCGCGTGACCGACGTGCGGAGCTGGTTCGTGCTGTCCGCGTCGGAGCGCTCGCGCGAGGACGACGTCGAGCACGAGCACTACTCCGACTCGGGCGGGAAGTCCGGTGGTCAGAAGGAGAAGCTCGCCTACACGATCCTCGCGGCCTCGCTCGCGTACCAGTTCAAGCTCGACTGGGGCGCGGTGCGGTCCAAGGCCTTCCGGTTCGTCGTGATCGACGAGGCGTTCGGCCGGGGGTCCGACGAGTCGACGCGGTTCGCGCTCGAGCTCTTCAAGAGCCTCGGGCTCCAGCTGCTCATCGTGACGCCGCTGCAGAAGATCCACGTGATCGAGCCGTACATCTCGGCCGTGGGCTACGTCGACAACCCGACGGGCCGCAACTCGCGCTTGCGGACCTTGACGATCGAGGAGTACCAGCAGGAGAAGGAGGCCCACGCGGCCCTCTGAGCGCCCTCCGTTGCCGAGAACGGGGATGAGGTCGCCATCCGACGGATGACGACCTCAACCCCGTTCTCGACCCCCTACGGAACGTTTTTTCGGGGCAGGCGGACCTCGAACGTCGTGCCCGACGACGGAGCCCGGCCCGCGTCGCGCACCGTGATCTCGCCGCCGTGCGCCTGGACCACGGCCTGCGCGATCGCGAGGCCCAGGCCTGTCGAGCCGCCGACCCGGTTGCGCGCCGAGTCCCCGCGGCTGAACCGTTGGAACAGCGACGGCACCAGGGCGGGCGGGATGCCGGGGCCGTCGTCGGTCACGGACAGGACGACGTGGTCGTCGCCGTCGGGCCGCAGACCCACGACCACGTGCGTGCCCGGCGGGGTGTGGACGCGGGCGTTGCCCAGCAGGTTCGTGAAGACCTGGCGCAGTCGCGCCTCGTCGCCCACGACCGTGACGTCGGGGATGTCGAACGAGTCGTCGTCGCCCTCGGCGAGAGGCAGGTCCAGGTCCCACACGTGGTCGCGGCTGGCCGCGTGCGCGTCGGCGACCGCGTCGATCGCGAGCGCCGCGAGGTCCACGGGCTCCCGCTCGAGCGGTCGGCCGGCGTCGAGCCGGGCGAGCAGCAGAAGGTCCTCGACGAGCTCGCCCATGCGCAGCGCCTCTGACTCGATGCGGTCGAGCGCGCGCAGGGTGTCGGGCGGAACGTCGTCGGGGGAGCGGCGCACGAGCTCGGAGTACCCGCGGATCGACGCGAGGGGCGTGCGCAGCTCGTGGCTCGCGTCGGCGACGAACTGGCGGACCTGGGTCTCGGACTCGTGGCGCGCGGTGAGGGAGGCCTCGACGTGGTCGAGCATGCGGTTGAGCGCCGCGCCGACCTGCCCGACCTCGGTCCGCTCGTCCGTGAACTGCTCGTCGACGCGCGGGATCTCGCCGACCTCTCCCCGGTCCAGGGGCAGCTCGGACACGTGGACGGCGGCGTCGGCGAGCGCGTCGAGCGGGCGCAGGGAGCGGCGGACGAGCCAGGTCCCGAGCACCGACGCGAGCGCGATCCCGATGACCGCGAGGACGACCTCGACCAGGAGGTAGCCCTCGACGGTCTGGCTCACCGAGGCGGTGCTCATGGCCGTGATGGACGGCTCGCCGTGCTGGGTCGTGGTCGAGATCGCGCGGAACGTCCCGAGGTCGGTGACCTCGACGTCGTGCGGCCTGCCGTCCGCGGGCACGGACTCGAGGTCGTCGATCTGGGCGGCGTCGAGCTCGCGCCGGTCGCCCAGGTCGTCGACGTACCCGGCGAACCGCACCTCGCCGCCCGAGTAGACGACGTTGATGGTCCCGGCGCCCTGGCCGGGGGGCAGGGGGTCGCCGTTCCCCGTGCCCGACGACGGAGCATCCCCCGGGGAGGCCGCGGCGCCCGGGTCCTGGGCCGGGTCCCCCGGCCGGTCGAAGGGACCGCGCTCGGCGCGCTGGCTCGCCTGGACGAGCTCGTCGTCGAGGCGGTCGACCAGGCTCGTGCGCAGGGCGAGGGTCGAGCTGACGGCGAGCGCGACGCTGAGCACGAGCAGGATCCCGACGAGCACGACGACGAGCTGTCGGCGCAGGGTGCGCGGTCGGGCGGTGAGCGACGCCCGGGGTGAGGTCACGCGTCAGGCCTTCGCGGCGCCGTCGGGCTGGGGGCGTGCGGTGTCCGCGGCTCCCTCGGCGGGCTTGATGACGTACCCGACGCCGCGCAGCGTGTGGATCATGGGCTCGCGGCCCTTGTCGATCTTGCGGCGCAGGTAGGAGATGTAGAGCTCGACGATGTTGGCCTGCCCGCGGAAGTCGTAGTTCCACACGCGGTCGAGGATCTGCGGCTTGGACATCACGCGCCGGGCGTTGCGCATGAGGTAGCGCAGGAGCTCGAACTCGGTCGCCGACAGGTGGACGGGGTCGCCGCCGCGGAACACCTCGTGCGAGTCCTCGTCGAGGACCAGGTCGCCGACCACGACGGTCGAGTCCTCGCGGGCGGCGGTCGCGCCGCCGCGACGCATGAGGCCGCGCAGCCGGGCCACGACCTCCTCGAGGCTGAAGGGCTTGGTCACGTAGTCGTCGCCGCCGGCGGTGAGCCCGGCGACGCGGTCCTCGACGGTGTCGCGGGCCGTGAGGAACAGGACGGGGACGTCGGGGGAGGTCGCGCGGATGCGGCGCAGCACGGTGAGCCCGTCGAGGTCGGGCAGCATGACGTCGAGCACGATCACGTCGGGCCCGACGTCGCGGGCCGTGCGGATCGCGGACTGCCCGTCGAGGGCGGTCGAGACGTCCCATCCCTCGTAGCGCAGGGCCGAGGTGAGGAGCTCGGCGAGGTTGGGCTCGTCGTCGACCACGAGGACGCGCACGGGGGAGCCGTCGGCCCGGGTCAGGCGCTCGGGGGCGCGCGGGGAGACGAGGGGTTCCGTGGGCGCGGGGGTCGTGGTCATGGGTCCATGGTGAGCGCGGTGTCTCGGTCGCGCCTGTGGTGTTCCTATGAATCGACTGTGAGGGCGTGCCGTCAGTCGAGCGGCCGCTCCCGGTGGGACGCCGCGAGCGTCGAGGCCAGGATCGCCTCGATCGCGAAGGCCGTGGCGCCGGCGAGGTCGACCGCGTCGGGGTCGAGCAACCACTGGGTCTGGAGGCCGTCCATGACGGCGATGATGGTGCTGGCGGCCCGGTCGAGGGCCTCGGGGTCGAGGTCGACGTCGTCCTCGGGGGTCAGGAGGCCGGCCTCGCGACGTTCGGCGATCACGGTGGTCAGGGCGCTCGTGATGTCTCCGCGCAGGCCGGCGAAACGGTTCGCGGCCCAGTCGCGCGCGGGGTGCTGGTCGGTCACGGACTCGCCGGTCAGGACGGTGTAGGCCTGTACGATGCCGGGGCGCTCGGCATTCATCCGGGCGGTCGTGACGAGGTGGCGGAACAGGTCGAGCCCGCCGGGGATGTGCTTGCCCTCGAGGTGCTCGACGTCGACGACGTCCCGGAACTCGAGGACCTCGATGAGGAGCTGGTTCTTGGAGCCGAAGTGGTGGAGCACCCCGGCGTGGGTGATCCCGACCTGCTCGGCGACCTCGGCGAGCGAGCCCTGGTGGTACCCCTTGGACCCGAAGACGCGCATGGCTGCGCGCAGGATCTCCTCGCGCCGGGCGGCGGTGCCCTTGCGCGGTCGGCGCGTGCGCGCCGGTGTGGCCTCTGTCATGACCGCAACCATACTGTGATCTTCGTTGACTTACTGACCTGTAAGTAAGTGTGGTTGTATATCGGCCAGCAGACAACGCCGTCCGAACGGAGCACCTGGTGTCACTGAAGACCCACGACGTCACGACCGACGTCACCCCCGACGTCAGCCCTGAGGGCGCGGTCGACGTCGACGGGACCGAGGAACGCCTCGCGCGCCTCACCGCAGACCTCACGGTCGAGGAGAAGGTCTCCCTCGTCGTCGGCGCGGGCATGTGGACCACGACCCCGATCGAGCGCATCGGCCTCCGCGCCGTCGCGATGTCCGACGGACCCGTGGGCGTGCGCGGCACGGGCGGTGAGACCGACGGGGCCACGCCGGGAGCGCAGACCTCCGCGATGCTCCCCGCCCCCAGCGCGCTCGCCGCGACCTGGGACCTCGACCTCGCGGCCCGCGCCGGCGCGCTCTTCGCGTCCGAGGCCCGCCGCCACGGCGTCCACGTGGTCCTCGCCCCGCAGATCAACCTCCAGCGCACGCCCGTCGGCGGCCGCCACTTCGAGTGCTACTCCGAGGACCCGCACCTGACGGCCGAGATCGCGGTCCGGCTCGTGCGCGCCTCGCAGGAGAACGGCGTCGGGATGAGCGTCAAGCACTACGTCGCGAACGACTCCGAGACCGAGCGCACGCGCTACCTCGCCCGCCTCGACGAGCGCACGCTGCGCGAGGTCTACCTCCCGCCGTTCGAGCGCGTCGTGCACGAGGCCCAGGCCTGGAGCGTCATGGGTGCCTACTCGGGCGTCGACGACGGCGTGACCGCCGCGCCCGTCCTCGAGCACCGCCCGCTCCTCACCGGGATCCTCAAGGACGAGTGGGGCTTCGACGGCGTCGTCGTGAGCGACTGGGTCGCGACCAAGTCGATCCGCGACGCGGTCGAGGGCGGGCTCGACCTCCAGATGCCCGGCCCCGACGGCCCCTGGGGCGACGGCCTGCTCGACGCCGTCCGCTCGGGCGAGGTCGCCGAGGCCGAGCTCGACGACAAGGTGCTGCGCCTCCTACGCCTGGCGCACCGGGTCGGCGCGCTCGACCTCGGCGCCGTTCCCGGCACCGCACGGGTGACCGGCCTCCAGCCCGACGACGCACCCTCCTCCGCGTCGTCGGCCCGCGACGGGCTCACGGGCCAGGAGGCGTCGGCCGCCTTCCTCCGTGAGCTCGTCGCACGCTCGATCGTCGTGCTCAAGAACTCGCCTGTCGCACCGCGCGCAGGGGCGTCAGGCGGGGTGGCCCGGCTCGTCCCCCTCGACCCGGCCGCCCTCGCCGCCCCGGGGCGCCCCCTGACCGTGGCGCTCCTCGGCCCGGCCGCGACGGCCCCCTTCCTGCAGGGCGGCGGCTCGTCGTTCGTCGTCCCGGACCGGGTCTCGACCCCCGAGGAGGAGATTCGCGCAGGCCTGCCCGAGGGCACGCGCCTGCTCGTCCACGACGGCGCGCGCTCCCGCTCCAACCCGCCCGCGCTCGACGTCTCCGGCCGGTGCAGCGACCCGCTCACGGGTGCTCCCGGGCTGCGCGTCGAGCTGCTCGACGCCCGCGGCGAGGTCCTCGACTCCCGCACGGCCCCGACGTGGGACGGCTGGCTCCAGGACGTCCGCGCGGACGCCGTGGCCGTGCGGGTCCGCGCCGACGTCGACCTCGACGAGCCCGGCACGCACGAGCTCGGCATCGGTACGGTCGGCGTCCACACCGTCACGGCCGACGGCCAGGTCGTCTCGACCGGCGACGTCGTGGTCGACGAGGACGTCGTGCTCAGCTCGGGGCACAACCACCCCGTCGCGCGCACCGTGACCGTCGAGGTCGCCGAGCCGCGCACCGCGCACCTGGACGCCACGCTCCAGGTGGTGCACGCCGTCGGGTACGCGTCGTTCGTGCGCGGCGAGCTGGTCCACCGGCTGCCCGGCGCGAGCGCCGAGGAGCTGCTCGACGACGCCGTGGCCGCGGCCGCGGCAGCCGACGTCGCGATCGTCGTGATCGGCACGACCGAGGAGGTCGAGTCCGAGGGCTACGACCGCCCCGACCTCGACCTGCCGGGCAACCAGAACAGGTTGGTCGAGCTCGTCCTGCAGGCGAACCCGAGGACCGTGGTCGTCGTCAACGCGGGCGCACCCGTCCTGCTGCCGTGGCTCGACGACGCCCCGAGCGTCCTGTGGGCCTGGCTCGGCGGGCAGGAGGCCGGGACCGGTCTCGCCGACGCGCTCCTCGGGGTGACCGAGCCCTCGGGCCGTCTCCCGTGGACGCTGCCCGCGCGGGCCGAGGACGTCCCCGTCCCGCACGCCGTCCCGCGCGAGGGCGTCGTCGAGTACACCGAGGGGCTCGACGTCGGCTACCGCGCGTGGGAGCGCACGGGCACCACGCCCGCGGCCCCGTTCGGTCACGGCCTCGGCTGGTCCGAGTGGGAGTACCTGGGGGCGACGGTCGTCGGGCCCGACGACGGCTCGGACGTCCTGCTCGACGTGACCGTCCGCAACGCGGGCACCCGCGCGAGCCGCGAGGTCGTGCAGGTGTACGTCGAACCCGGCGACGCCTCGGCCCACGACGCGTCCGAGGCGCCCTACCGTCCCGTGCGCTGGCTCGGCGGCTTCGCCGTCGTCGACGCCGCCCCGGGCGAGACCTCCATGGCTCGCGTGCGCATCCCCGCACGCGCCTTCCAGACCTGGGACGTCCCCGCGCAGCAGTGGGTCGCCGCTGCCGGTGGGCACGTCCTGCGGGCCGGCCGGTCGATCCGCGACCTCCGGCTCCGGGCGACCTTGCCCGACTGACCCCGGGGCGCTGGTCGACCGGTCGACCCGCTCGACCAGCTCCCCGAACGCACGACCCGCACCGCCCTGCACGACCAGCACCGCCCGCTCGACCCAGCACCGCCCCGTCCCACCAGCAAGATGACCGGTTCACCGCGGACCGCACGTACGGTTCGTTCAGATTTTCAGTGCAAGGAGGCACTCATGAACAAGCGCAGGATCAGCACGGCGATCATCGGGCTCACGTCCCTCGCCCTGGTAGCCACCGCATGCAGCGGCGGCAGCGGCGACGGGGGCACCTCGTCGGCAGCCAGCTCGGACGTGCTCACGATCGGCATGCCCAACGGCCCGCAGACCGACAACTCGAACCCCTTCGCGAACACGTCCTCGGCGATGTCGCTCGGCTACGCGTTCGCGATCTACGAGCCGCTCGCCCAGGTCAACACCGTGCGGCCCTCCGAGGACCCCACGCCGTGGCTCGCGAGCGAGTGGGAGTGGAACGCCGACTACACGCAGCTCACCCTCACGGCCCGCGACGGCGTCAAGTGGTCCGACGGCGAGGACTTCACCGCCGAGGACATCGCCTACTCGTTCCAGATCCGCAAGGACAACGAGGGCCTCAACACGTTCGCCCTGCCCTTCGGCGACATCGCGGTCGACGGCAACAAGGTCACGGTCTCGTTCACCGCGGGCCAGTTCGTCAAGCAGGCCCAGATCCTCCAGCTCTTCATCGTCCCCGAGCACATCTGGAAGGACGTCGACGACCCGACCACCTGGACCAACGAGGAGCCCGTCGGCACCGGCCCATACACCCTCAAGTCCTGGACCGCGCAGGCCGCGACCCTCACCGCGCGCGACGACTACTGGGGCGGCGAGCTCGGCGTCAAGGAGCTGCGCTACAGCTCCTACAACGACAACAACGCCCTCACCAACGCCCTCGCCTCGGGCGAGGCGCAGTGGGGATGGACCTTCATCCCCGACTACCAGAAGGTCTACATCGACGCGAACCCCGACGTGAACAACCAGTGGGCCCCCACGGGCCTCGGCGTCGACTCGCTCTTCCTCAACACCGAGACCGAGCCGTTCGACGACGTCGCCGTCCGCAAGGCCGTCCAGATGGTCCTCGACCGCCAGCAGATCTCCGACCTCGCGTCCTCGGGCGTCTTCCCGCCGCTGCTCAACGTCACGGGCATGCCCGAGCCCGCGGGCACCGACTTCATCACCGCGCCCTTCCAGGGCAAGAAGTACGCGGTGGACGTCGACGGCGCCAAGAAGGTCCTCGCCGACGCCGGCTACACCCTCGACGGCACGACCCTCAAGGACCCCGAGGGCAACGCCGTGACGTTCACGCTCACCAACCCCACCGGCTGGTCCGACTACCTGACCGAGCTCCAGATGGTCGCCGACGCCGTCAAGCCCCTCGGCATCGACGCCACCGTCGAGGGCCAGAACGCCGACGCATGGTTCACCGCGATCGCCGAAGGCGACTTCCAGGCCTCCATGCACTGGACGGACGGCGGCGCCACCCCCTGGGACACCTACTCCAACCAGATGGACGGTGCCCAGTACATGCCGCTCGGCGAGCGCGCCAACTGGAACTTCGGCCGCTTCAAGAACGACGAGGCGACCGCAGCCCTGGCCACGTACGCCAACGCCACGGACGAAGCAGCCCGCACCGCCGCGCTCGAGACCGTCCAGCAGGTCTTCGTCGACGAGGTCCCGACCATCGCGCTCCTCGGACGCCCTGCCGCGGCCCAGTACTCGACCAAGAACTTCGTGGGCTGGCCCTCGGACGAGGACCCGTACGCGAACCCGCAGCCGACGACGGCGAACGCGTCGCTGATCCTCACGAAGCTGAAGCCGGCTTCCTGATCGTGTGACTGCTCGTGAGTGAGGGGGCGGGGCCGTCGCCGGGCCTACCATCCGGCCTCGTTCCTCGGCCTCCCGCCAGGCCCGACCACGGCCCGGCAACGGCCCCGCCCCCTCGCGAGCAGCCGGTCAGCGCTGACTCCACCCCGTTCCCCCCAGCAGTCAGGTTCACCCATGAGTTCCGACACGTACCACGCCCCCGCGCCCCCGCCCGACGTGCCCGTCCTCGAGGCCCGCGGGCTCACCAAGCACTTTCCCGTCAAGGGGCTGCGGTCCCACGCCGTCGTGCACGCGGTCGACGGCGTCGACGTCTCGCTGCGCAGCGGCCAGGTCGTCGCGCTCGTGGGGGAGTCCGGCTCCGGCAAGTCGACCATCGCCCGGCTCCTCGCCCGTCTGTACACGCAGACGTCGGGCGAGATCCTGCTGCACGGCGAGCCCGTGACCGCGCACCGCGGCCGGGCGTTCCGCCGGTACTGCCGGCGCGTCCAGATGATCTTCCAGGACCCGTTCGGCTCGCTGAACCCGGTCCACACGATCCGCTACACGCTCACGCGCTCGCTGCGGATCCACCAGCCGAAGCTGCGCGGGCAGGCGCTCGAGGACGCCCTGGAGGCGTTGCTCAACAGGGTGCAGCTCCAGCCCGAGCGGTACGTCGACAAGTACCCGCACGAGCTCTCGGGCGGGCAGCGCCAGCGTGTCGCGATCGCCCGTGCCCTGGCCGCCGACCCCGAGGTCCTGCTCGCCGACGAGCCCATCTCGATGCTCGACGTGTCGATCCGCATCGGCATCCTCAACCTCCTCAAGGACCTGCGCGACCGCCTCGGCATCGCGATCCTCTACATCACGCACGACATCGCCTCGGCCCGGTACTTCGCCGACGAGACCCGCGTCATGTACGCGGGCCGCATCGTCGAGCACGGCGAGAGCGAGCTCGTGACGCAGGAGCCCGCGCACCCCTACACGCAGCTCCTGGTGCGCTCGGCCCCCGACCCCGAGAACCTCGCGGCGCAGGACCGCACGGGCGCGAACGGCGAGCCGCCGTCGATGGTCCGCCCGCCCGAGGGCTGCCGCTTCAGCCCGCGCTGCCCGTTCGCGACGGACCTGTGCCGGAGCACGGTCCCCGCCCTCGTGCCCGTAGGTGACGGCCGCAAGGTCGCCTGCTGGGGCTACGTGGATGCGTCCGACGTCGAACCTGCCGAGCGGGACCTGCTCCCCGTGCTCGGCGCTGCACGAGTGGGGGTGTCGGCATGAAGTACTTCCTGCGACGCATCGTCTTCTACGTGATCACCGCGTGGGCGGCCATCACGATCAACTTCTTCATCCCGCGCATGATGGACGGCGACCCGGTGTCGTCCTTCATCAACAAGAACCAGGGCCGCATCAGCTCGGAGGCCCGCGAGTCGCTGTACGTCCTGTTCGGGCTCGACAGCGGCGCCTCGCTCTGGGAGCAGTACGTCGACTACTGGAAGATGCTCTTCTCGGGCGACCTGGGCCTGTCGATCATGCTCTTCCCGAGCACCGTGAGCGAGGTCATCGCGCAGGCCCTGCCGTGGACCATCGGCCTGGTCGGCATCGCGACGGTCATCAGCTTCCTGCTCGGCTCGTTCCTCGGCGTGGTCATCGGCTGGCGCCGCGGGTCATGGGCTGACGGTCTCCTGCCGATCACCACCTTCTTCTCGTCCGTGCCGTACTTCTGGCTGGGTCTGGTCGCGATCATGCTCTTCTCGGTGACGTGGTCGATCTTCCCGTCGTCGGGCGCCTACCAGCCGGGGCTCGTGCCCGGGTGGAACTGGGAGTTCATCAGCTCCGTGATCCAGCACGGCACACTGCCCGCGATCACGATCGTGCTGTCGTCGGTCGCGGGCTGGATCCTCGGCATGCGGAACATGACGGTCACGGTCACCTCGGAGGACTACGTCACGGTCGCGCAGGCCAAGGGCCTCTCGGAGCGTCGCGTGATGTTCGGGTATGCGGCCCGCAACGCGATCCTGCCGCAGGTCTCGGGCTTCGCGCTGTCCCTCGGCTTCATCGTGTCGGGGACGCTCGTCATGGAGAAGGTCTTCTCCTACCAGGGTGTGGGCTTCACGCTCCTGCAGGCGATCGGCGCGCACGACTACCCCCTCATGCAGGGCATCTTCCTCATGATCACGCTGTCCGTCCTCGTGGCGAACATCCTCGCCGACCTCGCCTACGTGGTCCTCGACCCGCGCACCCGACAGGAGGGCTGAGAAGATGACCGGCATCCCCGTCCAGATGGACCACGCCCAGCTCGACACCGGCTCCGAGCCGCTCGCCCCCGAGGTGCCCCGGCGCCGCAAGGGGACGCGCAAGAAGCAGAAGCTCCTCTTCCTGCGCAACGGCAAGTCCTTCACCGGGCTCGCGATCCTGGGGTTCTTCGCGATCCTCGCGGTGATCGGCCCGTGGATCGCGCCCTACGACCCGAGCGCCATGTCGCCCGACGTCCTGCAGCCCCCGAGCGGCGCGCACTGGCTCGGGACCACGCACGTGGGCCAGGACGTCTTCTCCCAGATCCTCGTCGGCACGCGCGGCGTCATGATCGTCGGTTTCGTCGCGGGCATCGGCGCGACGCTCCTGTCGATCCTCGTGGGCGTGAGCGCGGGCTTCCTGGGCGGCGTGAGCGACGAGCTGCTCTCGTCGCTGTCGAACATCTTCCTCGTCATCCCCGCCCTGCCGCTCATCATCATCGTCGCGGGCCAGCTCCCCGACGCGGGCGGGCTGACGGTCGCGCTCATCCTGGCCGCGACGAGCTGGGCGTGGGGTGCACGCATCCTGCGCGCCCAGACCCTGTCGCTGCGCCGTCGCGACTTCGTCGAGGCTGCGCGCGCCAACGGCGAGTCGACGTGGCGCATCGTGTGGTTCGAGACCTTGCCCAACCTGACGGCCATCATGGCGTCGAGCTTCGTGGGCACCGTGACCTTCGCGATCCTCATGCAGACGACGCTCGCGTTCATCGGCGTCACGTCGATCTCGGACTGGAACTGGGGCACGATCCTCTTCTGGGCCGAGCAGCAGCAGGCCCTGTCGCGCGGCGCGTGGTGGTGGTTCGTCCCGGCGGGCCTGTGCATCGCGATGCTCGGCATGGCGCTGACCCTCATCAACTTCGGCATCGACGAGTTCGTCAACCCGCGCCTGCGCTCGACGGGCGCGAGCCCGCGCGCCCTGCGCAGGCGCCGCATCTCGCCGCGCATCGGCTTCACGGCCGTGGTCCGCGAGGGGGCTCCCGCCGCGGGCGCCACGACCAGCAGGCCCGACGGCGCCACGCGCCCGGGTGCGTCGACCGCCCCGACCGGTGCGACGCCGTCGGGCAGGGGCACGCCCACCCCGGGCGGGCCGGGCACCCCGGGGAGCACGCGCGACGACCGCGACACCGACGGCACGACCGCACGCAAGGAGAACGCCCGATGACCGTCACCGACCTTTCCCCCGCGGGCGCCTCCACCGGGACGAGCAGACCCGTGCTCGAGATCCGCGACCTGCACGTCGCCTACGGCTACGGCCCCGAGCCCGTGCGCGCGCTGCGCGGGGTGAACCTCACGCTGCACGAGGGCGAGGTCCTGGGGATCGCGGGCGAGTCGGGCTGCGGCAAGTCGACCCTCGTCTACGCCGCGACCCGCCTCCTGCCCCCGCCCGGCCTCATCACGGGCGGCGAGGTGCTGTTCCACGGGGGCGTGGGGAGCACGGGCGGCGAGCCCGTCGACATCCTGCGCATGAGCGACAAGGAGCTGCGGCGATCGCGCTGGCAGGACACCGCGATCGTGTTCCAGGGCGCCATGAACTCGCTCAACCCGGTCTACCGGGTCGGCAAGCAGCTCACCGACGCGATCGCGGCGCACCGCCCCGGCATGTCGCGCACCGACCGCAACGACCGGGCCGCCGAGCTGCTGTCCATGGTCGGGATCGCGAAGGACCGCATCTCGGCGTACCCGCACCAGCTCTCGGGCGGCATGCGCCAGCGCGTCATGATCGCGATGGCGCTCGCGCTCGAGCCCAAGGTGCTCATCATGGACGAGCCCACCACGGCGCTCGACGTCGTCATGCAGCGTCAGATCGTCGAGCAGATCATCGAGCTGCGCGACCGCCTGGGCTTCTCGGTCGTGTTCATCACGCACGACGTGTCGCTGCTCATCGAGGTCGCCGACCGGATCGCGATCATGTACGCGGGCGAGATCGTCGAGCAGGCGTCCGCGAGCGACGTGTACCGGCGCCCGCGCCACCCGTACACGCACGGGCTGCTCAACTCGTTCCCGCCCCTGCACGGGCCCAAGCGCCCGCTCGTCGGCATCCCGGGCTCGCCGCCCGACCTCCAGGCCCTGCCGACCGGGTGCCCGTTCCGGCCGCGCTGCGCGCACGTCATGGACGCGTGCGCCGACGTCCACCCCGCGCTGGGCCCCACGTCGCTGGGGCTGCCCGGCGTCGGCGAACCGGGACGGTCGGTCGCGTGCCTGCTCCACGACGGGCACGGCGAGGTCCCCGCGGAGCTGCGCGTCTGACGCGAGCCACGCACGCCAGGGTCGATGATCCCAGGCGACTCCTCGGTCGCGGGGACGCCCGGTCGTCCCCGCGAGCAGAGCCGGCCGGCACCCCGCGTCGGGTGCCGGCCCGCTCGTGCGCGTCGCAGGGCGCTCCCGGCCGACGTGTGAAAGACCACCCACCGCCACGCCCTGACCTGCCCGTTCTCTTTGCCGGATCCCCACACGCGGTGACCTACGGTGGACGGGTGACCTTCCCTCCTCCTTCGACGACGCAGCCGACCGCACGCCCGCTGGCACCCCCGCGGGCCGTCGGTGCACGCCCCGTGCACGCGCCGAGCACGGGCGCGACGCACGTCGGGGCGCGTGTCGCGGCGAGCCTGACGGCTCTCGTCTCGGTGGTCCTCGTGTGGCAGGTCTGGCAGTACTTCGTCGCGTCCGAGGCGGGGCAGCACCTGGACCAGGCGGCGCTGCGCGGCTCCGACTACGGACGCGGCACGCTGTGGGCTCTCGGGGAGCCCGTGCTCGACGTCGTCTCGGTCAGCTTCGTCGTGCTGGGCCTGGGGACGGCCATGGGGATCGCGCTGCTCCGTCGTCGCTGGGGGCTCGCCGTCCAGGTCGCGTTCGTCGTGGTCGGGTCGAACGTCACGACCCAGTTCCTCAAGAAGTCGGTCCTCGACCGACCGGACCTGATCGGCGGCGGGTGGGGCGTGGGGAACACGCTGCCCAGCGGGCACACCACGGTCGCCGCCTCGGTCGCGGTCGCGCTGCTGCTCGCGGTCCCGCGGGCGGCGCGCCCGGTCGTCGCCGTCCTGGGGGGGACGTACACGGCGGCCACGGGAGTCTCGACCCTGATCGGTCACTGGCACCGACCGAGCGACGTGGTCGCGGCGATCCTCGTCGTGACGGCGTGGACCGCGCTCGCGCTCGCGCTCACCCCCGCGAGCGCGCTCGACCCCGTCCCCGCACGTGGCAGCAGCGCCTACCCCGGCTCGGTCGTCGTGGCCGTGCTCCTGTTCCTGGGGGCCGGGGCGGCGATGCTCGGTGCCGCGTGGTGCCTGCGCGAGGTCTATCCCGCGAGCTGGGACATGACCGACCTCGCAGAGACCACCGCGTACGTGGGCGGGGCGCTGGGGGTGGTCGCCGCGACGGCGATCTCGTTCGCCGTGCTGCTCCTGCTCCGCCAGGCGACGTCCCGTCCCGGGAGATGACCGTCGCCCACAGGTCGGGGGACGGCACGCCCTGCGGGGGCGTCCACGACGACCGCGAGCCCCTGCCACGGGGGCCCTCCACAACGGATAAGGTGCCGCCTGGCGCCAGTGGCGTAACGTCATAGGCTGCCGGTGGGAACGGGACGGTGGGGTCGTGGGCCATGCCCCAGCCCGACGCCGGACCCCACCTCAGCACCTCGGCCCACCCGGAGATCGCTCCGGGCACGAGCCACACCAGCAGCAACGGAAAGCAGGAACGGATGTCCTCAGGTCGCAAGCTCGTCATCGTGGAGTCCCCCACGAAGGCACGCAAGATCCAGGGCTACCTCGGTGACGACTTCGAAGTGGAGTCGAGCGTCGGGCACATCCGCGACCTCCCGCAGCCGTCCGAGCTGCCCGCCGACATGAAGAAGGGGCCGTTCGGCAAGTTCGCGGTCAACGTCGACGAGGGCTTCGAGCCCTACTACGAGGTCTACGCGGACAAGAAGAAGAAGGTCGCGGAGCTCAAGCGCGCCCTGAAGAACGCCGACGAGCTCTACCTCGCGACCGACGAGGACCGCGAGGGCGAGGCCATCGCGTGGCACCTGCTCGAGGAGCTCAAGCCCAAGGTCCCCGTGCACCGCATGGTCTTCCACGAGATCACCCGCGAGGCCATCGAGCGTGCGCTCGAGAACACGCGCGACCTCGACGAGCACCTGGTCGACGCCCAGGAGACGCGCCGCATCCTCGACCGTCTGTACGGCTACGAGGTCTCGCCGGTCCTGTGGCGCAAGGTCCGCCAGGGGCTGTCCGCGGGGCGTGTCCAGTCGGTCGCGACGCGCCTGGTCGTCGAGCGCGAGCGCGAGCGCATGGCCTTCGTCGCCGCCGAGTACTGGGACGTGTCCGGCACGTTCTCGCTCGCCGACAAGACCGCCGAGGACGCCGACAAGAGCTTCGACGCCCGCCTGGTCCAGTTCGGCGGCGCCCGCGTCGCCTCGGGCCGCGACTTCGACGACCGTGGGCAGCTCAAGCCCGCGGCGGCACGCGACGGCGTGGTCCAGCTCGACGAGCAGGCTGCCTCGCTCGTGGTCGGTGGGCTCGAGGGGGCCGACTTCGCGGTCCGCAGCCTCGAGACCAAGCCGTACACGCGCCGTCCGGCCGCGCCGTTCACGACGTCGACGCTCCAGCAGGAGGCGAGCCGCAAGCTCCGCTTCAACTCGCGGCAGACGATGCGCACCGCGCAGGCGCTGTACGAGAACGGCTACATCACCTACATGCGTACGGACTCCCCGTCGCTGTCGGCCGAGGCCACGGACGCCGCGCGGCGCCAGGCCGCCGAGCTGTACGGGCCCGAGTTCGTGCCCGGTGCGCCGCGCGTCTACGCGTCGAAGGCGAAGGGCGCGCAGGAGGCCCACGAGGCCATCCGCCCCGCCGGCGACTCGTTCCGCACCCCGGCCCAGGTCGCCCGCGAGATCAGCGGCGACCAGTTCAAGCTGTACGAGCTCATCTGGAAGCGCACGGTCGCCTCGCAGATGGCGGACGCCAAGGGGTCGACGGCGTCGGTGCGGCTTGCTGCGCCGATCGGCCTGACCGTGGTGGCGCCGCTCTCGGGCAAGACGTTCGTGCCGGACGGCCCGGCCCCCGAGGCCGTGTTCGCGGCCTCCGGCACGGTCATCTCGTTCCGCGGCTTCCTCGCCGCGTACGAGGAGGGGACCGACGACGGTGCGGAGACGGCTGACGGCACCCCCGCGAAGTCCGGCCGTCGTCGCAACGACGAGGACGCCCGCCTGCCCCAGATGGGCGAGGGGGACCTGCTCGACGGGCGCGACCTCACGGCCGACGGGCACTCGACGTCCGCACCCCCGCGCTACACCGAGGCCAGTCTCATCAAGGCCCTCGAGGAGCGCGGCATCGGACGCCCGTCCACGTACGCGTCGACCATCTCGACGGTCCAGGACCGCGGGTACGTGCTGCCGCGCGGTCAGGCCCTCGTGCCGAGCTGGCTCGCGTTCGCCGTGATCCGGCTCCTGGAGGAGCACTTCGAGTGGCTCATCGACTACGACTTCACCGCGGAGATGGAGGCGGACCTCGACGCGATCGCGGCCGGCGACAAGGACCGCGTCGCCTGGCTGACCCGCTTCTACTTCGGGGACGGCACGGGCCGTGAGGAGGGCGAGGGGCTGCGCCAGCTCGTCGAGGACCTCGGCGAGATCGACGCGCGCGACATCAACTCGGTCCAGATCGGCGAGGGCATCCAGCTCCGCGTCGGTCGGTACGGGCCGTACGTGGAAGATCTGTCCGTCCCGGTCAAGGAGGGCGAGAACCCGCCGCGTGCCTCGGTGCCCGACGACCTGGCCCCCGACGAGCTCACGGTCGACAAGGCGCGCGAGCTCCTTGCCGCGGGTGCCGACGACGGCCGGATCCTCGGCACCGACCCCGAGTCGGGGAACCCCGTCGTGGCCCGCGCGGGACGCTACGGCCCGTACGTGACCGAGCAGCTCCCCGAGCCGAAGTTCGACGAGGGTCTGTCGGCCGCGGCGCTCAAGAAGGCCAAGGCCGCGCTGCCCAAGCCCCGCACGGCGTCGCTGCTCAAGGACATGAGCCTCGACACCGTGACGCTCGAGGACGCGCTGCGCCTGCTGTCGCTGCCGCGCGTCGTGGGTACGGACCCGGAGACGGGCGTCGAGATCACCGCGCAGAACGGTCGGTACGGCCCGTACCTCAAGAAGGGCACGGACTCGCGCACCCTCCCGTCCGAGGAGGCCATGTTCACGGTCACCCTCGAGGAGGCGCTCGAGCTGTACAAGCAGCCCAAGCGCGGTCGTGGAGCCACGGCCACCCCGCCGCTGCGCGAGCTCGGGGACGACCCGACGTCGGGCAAGCCCATCGTGGTCAAGGACGGCCGCTTCGGCGCGTACGTCACGGACGGTGAGACCAACCGGACGCTGCCGCGCGACCTGACGCCCGAGTCGATCACGCCGGAGAAGGCCATCGAGCTCCTCGCCGAGAAGCGCGCCGCCGGCCCGGCGAAGAAGAAGGCCCCGGCCCGCAAGGCTCCGGCCAAGAAGCCTGCCGCGAAGAAGGCCCCGGCCAAGAAGGCGACGGCCGAGAAGAAGTAGCGGTCGTCGGCTCACGCCGACGTCTGCACGACGCCGCGGTAGACCCGTGGGGGGGGGGGGGGCCCCCCCCGGGGGAGCA
>NZ_JBBCXG010000003.1:0-373553 GCF_037145535.1 Oerskovia sp. USHLN155 | reverse complement strand
ACAAACCGAAAACATGACGTTTTCAATTCATACCAAATAAGCAGTCTCCACACGAACACACAACACACACCAAACGATGCGCGCCACACGCCCACGCAGGACAATTGGCATTAACTATCAAGCACACTGTTGAGTTCTCAAGCAACCGACACGCACCGACTCCAACCCACCAGGGGCCTTCACTCGGGGCAACTTCTCTAACCTACCAGACTCATTCCCGCGTCTCAACTTCGCCGTGTCCGGTGAAGGAGAGCCGCCTGAGCCGACCGCCCCGGCGGCTTCTCATGACACGCAGAGGTGCCCTGAGAAGATCTGAGGGGTGGCCACCCGGGGGATCCAGCCACTTCGCGGCGGCTCCGAAGAGCTTCGCAGTGGTGTCTGTTCCTCCCTGCCGGGCTGACTTCGAGAACATTACGGGGTGCCCGTCGCCCCCGTCAACTCGCCTCCCGGAACCGCAGCCGGTCCCCCGGCCGGAGCTGCGCGGCGACGTCGAGCGCGCCGGTCCGGACGACACCGATCACCGGATAGCCACCCGTGACGGGATGGTCACGGAGGAAGAGGACGGGTTGCCCGTCGGGCGGGACCTGGATCGCGCCGGGCACGAGCCCTTCGCTCGGCAGCTCTCCGCTCCGTCGTCCGACCCGCCCACCCGACAGCCTGAGGCCGACCCGGTTGCTCGCGTCCGTCACCTCGAACGTGACGCCCAGGAGGTCGCGCCAGGCGGCGTCGTCGAACCACTCGTCCCGCACCCCGCGGCGCACCGTCAGCTCGACGATCCCCGTCGTCGCGGCGCGGGGCGCCGCCAGGTCGACCACGGGCAGACGGGACGGTCGCGGCCCGATCGCCAACCGGTCCCCCGCGCGCAACGGCGCGGGCCCGAGGCCGGCGAGGACGTCGAACGAACGCGACCCCAGCACGGGCGCCACGTCGAACCCGCCGCGCACGCCCACATAGGTCCGCGTCCCGCACGCGGCGAACCCGAGGTACAGCTCGGCTCCCCGGCGCACCTCGAGCACCGCTTGCATACCGACCGACGTGCCGTCGAGCACCGCCGGCGCCGTCGCGCCCGCGAGCACGACCGTCGCCCGCTCGTGGAACCTCAGGACCAGCCCGCCGAGGGTCACCTCGAGCGCTGCGGCGGAGTCGTCGTTGGCGAGCAGGCGGTTGAGCAGGCGCAACGCCACCTTGTCCGCGGCGCCCGACCTCCCCACCCCCGACGACGCCCAGCCCGGCCGCCCCTCGTCCTCGACGAGCGTCAGCGGCCCCGGCGCGAGAACCTCGACGCCACCGGCACGGTAACCCTCGGCAGGCCGTCGGTCATCCTCGGCGGAGTGCGCGTCACCCCCGGCGGACAGCACGTCACCGTCGGCGTCGCCCGGCAGCCGGTCGACCTCTCGGAAGCGCACCCTCGTCCCCGCGGTCAGGAGCGCGGGCGGGTCGCGGTCGACGTCGAACAGCTCGACGTCGGTCCGGCCCAGCAGTCGCCACCCGCCGGGAGTCGCACGGGGGTAGACCGCCGTGAGGTCGCCCGCGAGCGCGACCGACCCGGCCGGCACCCGGGTCCGCGGGGTCGCGAGGCGGGGCGCGGCGATCGCCGGGTCGACCTCGGTCAGGTACCCGAAGCCCGGCATGAAGCCGCCGAACGCGACCACGTACTCCCGTCCGCTGTGGCGCGCCACGACCTCGGCGACGGACAGCCCGGCCCACGCGGCGACGTCGGGCAGGTCCTGCCCGTCGTAGACGACCGGGATCTCCACGAGGCGCCCCTCCCCCTCCTGCGCGACCGCGCTCCGCGACTCCCACGCCGCCCGGACCGCGTCCTCGACCCGGGCCAGGTCCGCGGTGGTCGCCGCGTCGTCCAGCAGCACGAGCACCGTGCGCGCCGCGGGCACGACGTCCACGACGTCCGGCACGGCCGCGGCGCGCAGCGCGGCGGCCAGCGCGTGCACGTCGTCGAGCGCCGCGAGGTCGACCATGAGGGCGTGGTCGCCGTACGCACCGATGCGGGGCCCGCCCGACATCCCCGGCACGGTCACCGCCCGATCGCCTGCACGACGACGCCGCTCGCCTGGAGCACCCGGCGCACCTCGGTCAGGAGCGCGACCGCGCCGGGGGTGTCCGAGTGGACGCAGACCGAGTCGGCCTCGACCGAGATCTCCCTGCCGTCGGAAGCGACCACGACGCCCTCGGTCACCAGGCGCAGCGCGCGGTCGGCGACCTCGGCCGGGTCGTGCAGGACCGCGCCGCGTGTCCCCCGGGGCACGAGCGACCCGTCGGGCGCGTAGCCACGATCGGCGAAGACCTCGTGCACCACGGGCAGCCCCGCCTCCGCGGCGAGCCGCAGCACGGCCGACCCGGACATCCCGACGACGGGGAGCGTCGGGTCGTACCCCACGACCGCTTCCACGACGGCGCGCGCCTGCTCCTCGTGCCGGACGATCGCGTTGTAGAGCGCGCCGTGCGGCTTGACGTACCGGACCCGGTCCCCCGCGAGGCGCGCGAACGCGTCGAGGGCGCCGAGCTGGTAGACGACGTCGGCCGTCAGCTCGGCGGGCGTGACCGCCAGGAAGCGCCGCCCGAAGCCCGCGAGGTCGCGGTAGGCGACGTGCGCACCGATGCTCACGCCCCGCTCGACGGCCGCGCGCGTGGTGGCGCGCATGATCATCGGGTCCCCCGCGTGGAAGCCGCACGCGACGTTCGCGCTGGTCACGAGGTCGAGGAGGGCATCGTCGTCCGCGAGCGCCCACGGCCCGAACCCCTCGCCCAGGTCCGCGTTGAGGTCGATGCGGCGCGCGTCGGGCGCCGGGAGGTGCGTCATGTCCCCATCATCGCCGAGAGCACGCGCGTCGGCCGTGACCCGCGGGTCACGACCGGCTGTGCTGTCAGGTGCTGCCAGGTGCTGTCAGGTGCTAGTCAGGTGCTAGTCAGGTGCTCGTCTCGTGCCGTCGGGCACGTCAGGCCATCGACGGCTCGGCGTCGACCAGGTCGGCACGGATGTCCTCCCGCAGCTGGGGTGTGGGTTCGTGACCGTGCTTGCTGATCATGTGGTCGTACGCGGCGTCGAGGACTTCCTCCTCCTCGCCGGCGATCGTCAGCGTGCAGTTGATGACGCTGGGCGTGGTCCGACAGTCGACCATCTTCCTCATGTGTTCTCACCTCCCCTCACGCGGGCCCCGTCGTCGGGGCTCCGGCGGGGGCGGCGTCCGTGGGCTGGGCGGGCGACGTCTCCGGTCCTTCCACCGTCCTCCGGGCAGGGCGGGGTGTCAACGGCCCGACGGCGGGACGCCCCTCCCGCTCGTCGGTGCGGCCGGGTAGATTTCCGCGGGTGACGACCTCCCTGCGCACCGCGACCCCCGCCGACGCCGACCGCCTCGCGGCCCTGGCCGCGATCACGTTCCCGCTCGCGTGCCCGCCGGGTTCCGACCCGGCGGCGGTCGCCGAGCACATCCGCACGCAGCTCTCCCCGGAGAGGTTCGTCGCGTGGACCGCGAGCGCCGACCACGCGCTGCTCGTGGCCGAGTCGCCCGGGTCGCCCGACGGGGCCGCCGAGGCCGGAGGGGCCGACGCGTCCGACGGCGCCGGAGACCTGGTCGGCTACGCGCTGCTCGTGCGCGGCGTGCCCGACGACGCCGACATCGTGGCCGTCGTGGGCGACGAGCCGACCGTCGAGCTGTCGAAGATCTACGTGCACCCCTCGTCCCAGGGCACGGGGGTCGCGAGCGACCTCATGCGGGCCGCGCTCGACGCGGCACCGGCCCTCGTCCCGGACCGGGCCGTGTGGCTCGGTACCAACGGGGAGAACGCGCGGGCCCAGGCGTTCTACCGCAAGCACGGGTTCGCGTTCGCGGGCACGCGCACCTACGTCGTGGGCGGCGAGGCGCACGACGACGTCGTGATGGTGCGCCCGCTCGACTGACCCCGTGCTGAGCCCCAGGCCTGGGCCACACCGTGCGCCGCGGTGAGCGGCGCCGTCGGGCCAGGGCTCGTCCCACGTGCCCGAGGGCGCCGGACGACGGGGGGGGGGGGGCACCCCCCCGGCCCCCCCCCCGCCCGCTGCGGTCACACCGTCAACCGGTCAACCGGTCAACCGGTCAACCGGTCACCCGCAGCTCGTCGCCCCGTAGGCGACGTCGAAGGTCGTGGTCCGACCCCCGGCCGTCGCCGTGACCTGAGCGACGCCTGCCTCCACCGCGCCGGCACGCGCGCTGAACGACTGGTGCGCGGACTTCCCCGGCTGGACGCCGAGGAAGGTCTTGGTGCCGAACGGCGTGGTGACGACGATGTCCGCGGGGACGTCCTCGTCGTTCACGACGCGCACCGAGACGTTGGCCGTGCGCCCCACGCACTGGGACTTCACCGTGGAGGTGACCTCGACCTCGGGCTCCGGCTCGACGGTCAGGTCCTTGACCTGCACGTCCCGGAACGAGACGTCGTCGCCGTTGCCGTGGTTCTGCAGCCCGACGAAGCCGGACGACAGGTCGCGGGACGGCTCGGTCGAGGTGAAGTCGTTGATCAGCGTCCCGTTGAGGAACACCCGGATCCGCTGGCCCTCGACCCTGATCTCGTACGCGTTCCACTCCCCCGGCGCCTTGAGGACGGCGTCGCGGGCGGCGAGGTCGGCGCTCTGGAACGTGTAGATCGCACCGGTGGTGCGGTCGTCGGCGTCCGTCGCGTCGATCTGGATCTCGTACCCCTGGTTGACCGCGACCCAGGGGTCGTTCCCCGGGTCCGGGAACCCGACGAAGACGCCCGAGTTGTCGTCCCCCGCCATCTTCCAGTCGAGCGTGAGGCTGTACGCCTCGAGCTCCTCGGGGTACCAGAGCAGGCCCATGCCCCCGGTGGACAGCATCGAGCAGTCCTCCTGGAGCTCGAACCCGCCCGGCCCGGCCATCTTCCAGCCCGCGAGGGACTCGGCCGTGCCGTCGAACAGCATCCGATAGCCCTCGGCCGGGGTGGCCGGCTCGCAGACCTCGGGCTCGTCGTCCACGAACGTGACGTCGCCGAACGCGACCGTCGTGGGAGCCGTCTGGTTCTTGCCGAGCGCGAACGGCCCCGGGGCGATCCCCGCGAGCGTGTCGTTCGTGACCGGTGCGAGGTCCGTCCAGGTGACGCCGTCGAGCGACCAGGACCCCGTGAAGGTGCTTCCGTCGCGCGACAGGCGCACGTGGTAGGTCTTGTCGGCCTCGCGCGGCAGGTCGGACACGCCGGGCTGCGGGTCCTGGACCACGTCGCCCTTCTCGCTGCGCGCCTCGAAGCCGACGGTCCCGGCAGCCGCCCCGTTGTGGATCACGCCCACCTTGACGTAGTTGGCCGGGTCCTTGAAGACCATGAGGCCGCCCTGGTGGTAGTTCTGCGTGAGGTCGGCCGTGACGGTCGTCTCGACCGTCCACGTGTCACCCGTGACGACCTTGTTGCGCAGGATGTTCGGCACGGTCGAGTTGGTCGCGCCGAACACGTCGTCGTCCGTGGTGGTCAGGCGCAGCGCACCGTCGCTCACCGCGAGCCTGGACGCGTCCGGGTTGACGACGTACCAGCGGCACGGGTCGAGCTCGGTGCCCTCGAACGTGTCGCTCGCCGTCGTGCCCTCGCACGTGGGCGGCGTGGTGCCGTCCACGAGGCGCACGTAGTCGAACGCGACGTCGATCTGCGCCGCGCCCGCGAGCTTGCCGAGCGCGAAGACACCGACCCCGGCGTCCTGGGCCGCCGGGTTCTTCACGCCACCCGGCAGCGCTGCCCAGGTCTGGCCGTTATCGACCGAGACCTGGCCCGTGAACGTGTCACCGGCGCGGGACAGCCGCAGCTGGTACTCGCCGTAGACCGGCTTGGCGAGGTTGTCGATCCCCGGCTGCGGGTTCTGCGTGACGTCGCCGACCTCGCTGCGCAGCTCCGCCCGCACCGAGCCGTCGTCGTTGCCGACCACGTCGAGCTTCACGTAGTTCTTCTCGTCGAGGTAGACGATGAGGCCGCCCTGCTGGGCAGACCTCGTGAGCGGCGCCGTGAACGACGTCTCCACGGTCCAGGTGTCTCCCGGCTGGTCGGTCGTGACGATGTTCGGCACGGGCGAGTTCGCCGTCCCGTAGAAGTCGTCGTCGGTCGTGGTGACGACCCACTTGCCGTCGCGGACCTCGGCGAGGTCCGGCCGGTAGCTGTGGACGTCCCACCGGCACGCGTCGATCGACGCGCCGAGGAACTCGTCGACCGGTCCGCGCTGCGGGTCGGTCTCGGTGCACTCGAGGGTGCCGAACGTCGTCACCTTCACGGTGCCCGACGCCGAGGCGCCGGCCGGGTCGGTCACGGTCACCTTGGCCGTGAACGCGCCTCCCGTCGTGTAGGTGTGCGTGACCTGCGCGCCCGTGCCGGTCCCGCCGTCGCCGAAGTCCCACGCGTACGTGAGCGCGTCGCCGTCGGCGTCGGTCGCCGCGGCCGTGAACGTCACGTCGAGCGGGGCGTCACCCGTGGTGGGCGTGCCCGTGACCGACGTGACCCTCGGTGCCACGTTGTTCGCCGCACCCTTGCCCGCGAAGTGGAGCGAGTCGACGTCGAACATGTCGCCCGTGCCCCCCGACGCCGAGCGCGCGACGAAGAACAACGTGTTCGTGCCACCCGGGTCCGTGATCGGCACGACGTCGGACGACGCGTGCGTCTCCCAGCTGCCCGTCGAGCCCATCGTGATGGTCCCGAGGAGCGGACCGTTCGCCGCTCCCACGCGGACGTCGATCAGACCGCCCGCGTTGCCCGACGTGTAGCGCGCCGAGATGCCCGTGATGTCCTGGAGGTTCATCCGGTCGAACGCGAACCAGTCGCCCGGGGCGATGTAGCCGAGCTGCTTGGCGCCCTCGGCCGCGGCCTTGTCGACGACCTGGACACCCTGCTGGGCCGTGAAGTACTCGGCCTGCTTGGTGCGCGTGTGCAGGACGGCCTCGTCGTCGCCGCTGAGCGCGGGCACGCCCTCGGCTCCACCGTCGGTGTAGGTCGCGTTGACCACGCCGAAGATGTTGGCGTCGAGTCCGTGGCCCTCGTCCTTGACCGTCGTGAGGACGCCCTCGCAACCGGTCGCGCTCGAGAGCGGGTGGCCGTGGTTGTCGTGGCCGAGGATGTACTCGACGACGACGTTCTCGCAGTCGACCTGGTTGCCGTCCTCGGCGTCGGTCACCGTGACCTTGAACGGCACCTGGTCGCCGAAGTCGAAGAACTGCCCGTCCTGCGGCAGCTCCAGCGTCACCACGGGAGCGGTGTTGCCGACCGTGACGGTCGTGGTGGACACCCCGGTCTTGCCGTCGGGAGCGGTCACCGTCAGGCGGGCCGTGTACTGGCCCTTGGCCGTGTAGGTGTGGGTCACCACGGGCTCGGTCGAGTCGACCGTGCCGTCCGAGTCCACGTCCCACGCGTACGTGAGCGGCAGGTTCTCGGGGTGCTTGGACCCCGAGCCGTCGAGGACGACCTCGAGCGGCACGCCACCGTTGGTCACCGACGCCTCGATCTCGGCGACGGGAGAGCGCGAGCCCTTGACATAGTCGATGCGGTAGACCGCGGAGTCCGCGGCGCCGCCGAAGTAGCCGCTGCCGTAGTCGAGCACGTACAGCGAGCCGTCCGGACCGAACTCCAGGTTCATGGGACGACGGATGTTCAGCCCCGTCAGCGCCGGGGCGAAGCCCGCAGGGCTGCCGTCCTCGTTCAGCACGGCCTCCTTGATCCAGCGCCGCTCCCACTCGTACAGCAACGGCTTGCCGTCGTAGTACGCCGGGAACTTGGTCTCCGAGTCGAGCTCGGGGTCGTAGTCGTAGACGACGGCGCCCATGGGCGACTCGCCGCCCGAGCCGAACGCCGGGACGTTGCCGCCGTCGTAGGGCTGCCAGGCAGCGATGGCCGGCGGCAGGTCCACGAGGCCCGTGTTGTTCGGGCTCGTGTTCTTGGGGGCGCTGCAGTCGAACGCCGCGCCCGAGGTGCCCGTGGCGAAGTCGTGGTCGACGTAGGGGACGTTGTCCCCCACGCAGTACGGCCAGCCGTAGTTGCCGGGCTCGGTGATGACGTTGAACTCGACCGAGCCACCGGGGCCGCGGTTCGGGTTGGCCCCGCCCGCGTCGGGCCCGTAGTCGCCGAGGTGCACGTAGCCCGTGGCATTGTCGACCGAGAACCGGAAGGGGTTGCGGAAGCCCATCGCGTAGATCTCGGGACGAGTCTTGTCCGTGCCCGGTGCGAAGAGGTTGCCGTCCGGGATCGTGTAGGTCCCGTCGTCCTTCATGGTGATGCGCAGGAGCTTGCCGCGCAGGTCGTTGGTGTTGCCCGAGGAACGCTGGGCGTCGTAGGCCGGGTTGCGCGTCGCCCGCTCGTCGATCGGCGTGTAGCCGTCCGAGGCGAACGGGTTCGTGTCGTCACCCGTCGACAGGTAGAGGTTGCCCTCGGCGTCGAAGTCGATCTCGCCACCCGCGTGGCAGCAGGTGCCGCGCGAGGCCTCGACCTCGAGGATCTTCTTCTCGCTCGCCAGGTCGATCGTGTTCTGGTCCGTGAGCGTGAAGCGCGAGAGCTGGTTGTAGCCGTCGAACGCCTCGAACGACTCGGGGCCCGCCCCGTTCTCCGGGGCGTCGCCCGCCGGAGTGCTCAGCCTCGGCGCGTAGTAGAGGTAGACCCAGCGGTTCTCGGCGAAGCCAGGGTCGATCGCGACCCCCTGGAGCCCGTCCTCGTCGTGCGAGTACACCGGGATGGTGCCCGCGAGGGACGTCGACGCGTCCGCGGTCGTGTACCAGACCCGCCCGTCGCGCGAGGTGTGCAGGACGTCGCCCTCCGGCAGGACCGCGAGCGCGATGGGCTCACCGGTCTTCTCGGCGCCCTTCGCGAGCGTGATCTGCTCGTACGAGCTCTCGACCGTCGCGCCGCACTCGGCGTCGACCGCACCCGCGGCGGTCTGGATGCCACCCAGCAGGTGCTGGACGAACGCCGGGTCGGTGTACGACTCCTGCGTGTGGCCGCCGCCCGTGTACCAGGAGCGGCCCCCGGCCACGTCCTGGCACCAGGCGGTCGGATGGTCGGCGCCCATGGCGCCTCCTCCCGGCGAGTACGTCGACTCGTCGAGCGTCGCGAGCACGTGCACGTCGCCGCGCGGGTTCTCGCGGAAGTTGTACCACTCGTCGTACCGCTCCCACGAGGCGGGCAGGTGCGCGGTGGAGGGGTGGTCCTTGTCCGCGACCACGACGGTCGCGGTCTGGTTCTGCGGGTGCGCCGAGAAGTACGCGCCCACGAGGTCGCCGTACCAGGGCCAGTCGTACTCCGTGTCGGACGCCGCGTGCACGCCCGCGTACCCGCCGCCGTCGGCGATGTACGCCTCGAACGCGGCCTGCTGGTCGGCGTTCAGCACGTCGCCGGTCGTCGAGAGCCACACGACCGCGTCGTAGCCCGCGAGGTTCTCCTCGGTGAAGGCCCCCGCGTCCTCGGTCGCGGTCACGGCGAAGTGGTTGTCCTCGCCGAGCTGCTTGATCGTCGCGATCCCGGCCGGGATCGCGTCGTGCCGGAACCCGGCGGTCTTCGAGAAGACGAGCACGGAGAACTCGTCGTGGGCAGCGGCGGGGGTCGCCGTCAGGGCCAGGGTCGGGGCGGCGAGCGTCAGCGCGACGAACGCGCTCACCCCTGCCCGTCTTCTTCGGTGTCGTACGGTCACAGCTTTCTCCTTTGAAAGTCGATCGTCGTCCTCCGCGGCGGCGGGGCCGCCGGTCCTGCGTCCGTCCTCACCTCCTCGTGCGCACGGTGCCCCTGGGCGCCCGCCGGGACTCGGCCCACCCGCAGGTGGTCCCGGCGGGCACCGGTCTAGTGGTCGCTCTCGCCCAGGCTCGCGGCGCCGTCGCCCGCGTCGTCCGGGTGGAGCGGGAGGAACACGTGGACGTGCCCCTGGTCGGCGCCGACGCTCAGCTCGTCGAGCTGGGTCGCGGCCATGGCCCACGTGTCGGCTGCCCGCAGCCGCAGGTCGGCCGCGAGCGCCAGGAGCTCTGCGCGGGCCGGCTCGGCCGCGCCCTCGGCCAGGACGAGCGTGTCGACCGTGTCGCCCAGCAGCGCGATCGAGACGCCCAGCCCGTTGCGCGTCACGTTGTACCCCGACGCACCGGCGGGCAGGGACTCGGCCTCGGTCGTCAGGGTCGCGAGCGCCTCGCGCCAGGTCGCGACCTGCTCGGGCGTCGCGGGGGTGCCGGGCGAGCCGTCGAGCGGCAGCGCCACGGACAGGTCGTTCATGGTCGGGACCAGGCGCTCCTGGGCGGAGAGCGCGAAGTCGGTCACGACGCCCAGGTTCTCGGCGTCGCGCGCGGCCTCGGCGGCCTCGAGCTCGGCCACGCGCGCGGGGTCGACGGCGTACGCGCCGGACGCTCCGTCGTCGGGCGCTCGCGTGACGGCCCACACGACCACCGCGACGACGACGCCGACGACGACCACCGCGGCGACCGCGAGCCACGCGCGGCGAGCGCGCGAGAGATTCCACGGCCACCGGGCGCTCGTGCGCTCCGGTGGCCGCTGCTGGGGACGGCCGGCACCGTCCCCGGACCGGGGGCCCGCTCCCCGAGCGGTCGCCGACCGGGCCGCGAGGTCCGCCTTGCTGCGTCGTGCTGCGGTCTTCTGCGCCACGGGTCGGTTCCTGTCTGTCGAGGGCGGGAGGTCGTGCCGACGCGAGAGCCTGGCACGAGGAGGGGGCTCGACGAGGACGAGCCGACGAAGAGGCCTGCCGGGAGACACGGCAGGGACGCGCTGTCAGGTGCCGCGCGTCGTCCGACCGTCACCGGCCGGACGACGCGCGCGGCAGGCGCCGCCCCCTGGGGGGCGACGCCTACCGTTCGTGCATCAGCCGCAGGACGCGGCCGCGTAGTCCACCGTGTACGTCGACGTCCGGTCCCCGATCGTCGCGACGACCGTGGCGGAACCCGCCTCGACCGACGTGGCGCGCGAGGCGAACGACTGCGACGCGGACTTGCCCGGAGCGACACCCGTGAAGGTCTTCGTCCCGAACGGCGTGCTCACCTTGATCGTCGCCGGCGCGTCGTCGGTGTTGACGACCCGCACGTTGACGAGCACCTTGCCCGCCGTGCACTGCGCGCGCGGCGTGACCTCGACCGTGACCCCGCCCTCGACCGGCGGTACCGAGAGGGTGAGCGGCTCGCTCACGTTCCCGGCGACGTCGACCGCGCGGTACGAGACCTCGACGGCCACGTCCCCGACGACGACGGGCTCGGTGTACTCGAGCCACTCGTCCGCGGGGGTGTCGGCGAGGCGGTACTCGACCCGGGCGAGGCCCGAACCGGTGTCCGCGCCGGCCAGGGTGACCGTGCGCTCGGACAGCTCGGCCGTCGCGGTCGGTGCCGTGGCATCGATCTTCACCACGTGCACGACCTCCTGCGACACGTTGCCGGCCTCGTCGCTCGCGCGGAAGGTGAGCGAGTGCTCGCCGCCCGCCGTGAGCGCGATACCGCCCGTGTACGGTGCCCAGTCGGCGCCCGCGACCTTGACCTCGATCGACGGCGCCTGCGAGACGTCGTCGGTCGCGGTCGCGGTGACCGTCACGGCCCCGGTGTTCCAGCCGGACGCGCCGGCTGCGGGGTCCTGCGCGACGGCCACGACCGGTGCCTGCGTGTCCTCGTCACCCGTGGTGACGTGGAACCAGTCGAAGGCGACCTTGACGGGGACCTCCTGCTCGGGGCCGATGGCCACGAGACCGAAGGACGTCAGCGCCGCGTCGTTGGTGACCGGGGCCCCGAGGGACGTCCAGTTCACCCCGCCGTCGCTGACCCAGCCCTGGTAGGTGTTGCCCACCTTCTCCATGCGCAGGTACCAGTAGCCCGACTCGGTCGTGTCGGCGATCTCGAGCTGGCGGTTGCCGCCGCTCGAGGCCGCGTTCTTCTCCGACGCGAGCTCTGCACCCAGGTTGAGCGGGGCGCCCGGCTGGTTCTTGGCGACCACGTCGAGCTTGACGTAGTTGTCGTCGTCGCCGTAGGCCATCAGACCGGCGTACTGCCAGCGGTGCAGCAGCGGTGCCTTGAAGCGCGTCTCCGCGACCCAGTCACCCTCGGGGGCTGCCTGGAGCACGAAGTTGCGCGGGCTGATCGGGTTCTGGTTGTTGATGTCGCCCGGCTGCGTGGTGATGCGCAGCTCGCCACCGGCGACCTCGACCTTCGAGGCGTCGTAGCGGACCACGTTGTTCCAGCGGCAGCCGTCGAGCGCGGTGCCGTCGAACTCGTCGGACGGCTCACGGGTGCCGTCGTCCGTCGAGTCCGGCGTGACCTTGAACCAGTCGACCAGGGCGACCGAGTCGGCCGTCCCCGTGTCGCCCGCGGCGATGACGCCGAAGGTGGCGTTCGCCTTGGCCGGGGCGGAGCCCGAGATCGCAGTCCACGTCTGGCCGTCCGCGGAGTACGCGGCCGTGATGGCCGTACCCGAGGAGGTCAGCTTGAGGTAGACCGACGACGGGAAGTCCGCCGCGACGTTCGTCTGGCCGTGCCACGTGCGCGCACCGCCGGTCTCCGTCTGGAACTCCAGGAAGCGGTTGCCGTTCTGGTTCTTCGTGAACGCGAACTTGGTGTACTCGTCGTCGTTCACGTGCACGAGGAGACCCGCGTGCTGCCAGTGCCGTGCGAGCGGGACCTCGACCTTGGTCTGGATCTCCCACGCCCCGGCGGGTGCCGGCTGGCCCAGGTAGCTGATCGGGCCCGGGACCGCCTCGTTGATGTCGCCCTGGACGACGGGCAGGACCGCCTTGCCGTCCGCGACCGTGATCGACGTCCCGGGTGCGGTACGCACCACGGTCCAGCGACCGGTGTTGACGTCCGCGGCGTCGAAGTCGTCCGACTTCTGCGCCGCGCACTGCGGCGGGGTGTCCGTCCCGGGCTCGGTCGGGTCGACCGGGTCGTCGTCGAACGAGAAGTCCTGGAACTCGACCGCGCTCTGGTTCGAGCTGTGCGCCGTCACGAAGAGACCGACGTCCTGGACCGACGCCGCTCCCGGCAGGGACACCGGGTCGCCGATCTGGGTGAAGTTCTCGCCGTCCTTGCTCCACGACGCGGTGTACAGGTCACCGTCGCGCTCGATCCGCACCCACGCGGGGTAGCTCGTCGAACTGGCCGCCGAGGATGTCACGAGCTGCCCCGCGGCGTTGCCGCGCAGCCACTCGAAGCCGCCGCTCGGGCGGATGCCCAGGGCCGCGTAGCCCGGCGACTTGCCCGGCTGCGTCACGTCGTTGCGGACGATGAGACCCGCCTTGGCGGACCCGTTGGTGTTGCCCTGGCTGTTGACCTTGACCGTCGCGGACCACTTCTCGTCCGCGCCGGCCTCCTTGTAGATGGCCGAGTACTCGTCGGTGCCCTGCCACATGTTGGCACCCGCCGAGCTCACGAGGTACTTGCCCTCGGACAGCTGCTCGAACGTGCCGTTCGCGTTGGTGAAGGTCTTCATGCCGGCGAACAGGTCACCGACCTGAGCCATGACGATGCGGGACTTCGTGGTGAGCCCCTTGTCGTTCGTGGCGACCGCGGTCAGCTTGTAGTAGTTGTCCGCCGTGGCGTTCCACGTCGTCGCGAACGGCGCGGACGTGTCGGTGCCGATCGACTGGCCGTTCACGAAGAACTCGACCTGGGTGACCGTGTTCTCGGCGTCGGTCGCGTCCGCGGTGACCGTGATCGCGCCCTGCTCGAGCTGGACGCCCGCCTCGGGAGCGGTCACGACGACCTCGGGACGGGTCGTGGCCGAGATGCCCTTGCCGTGCGCCTCGATGAAGTTCAGGCGACGCTCGCCCGCACCGGGGAACACGACGTACAGCGTGAAGCTCTCGCCCGGGTCCGCCACGTCGACGCGCACGTCGGTGAAGGTACCCAGCCCGGTCTCCGGGACGGAGGCCGTGGCGAGCAGCTCGCCGTCGGGAGCGTCACGACGCAGCTCGACGGTGCCCGCCTGCGCTGCCGAGACGCGCAGCGACAGGGCGCTGATCTGGTGGAGGTTGAACGGGTCGTACGAGGACCAGGCCCCGTCCTTGCCCGTGATGACGGACCCGCCGCCCTCGACGTCCCGGCTGGGGAGCTGGGTCGTGCCCTGGGTAGCGGTCTGGAACTCGGCCTCACGCTTCTTGCCGAACACCAGCGTCGTGTCGGAGCCGGTCAGCGCGGGCACGTCGCCCTCGCCGCCGCCGTCCGTGTACCGCGCGTCGAGCACGTAGAAGACGTTCATGTCCTCGCCGTGGCCACCGCCCAGGCCGGTCTCGACCGAGCCCGTCGTGCCGTGGAGCGGCTCGGAGGGGTGTGCGTGGGCGTCGTGCCCGAGCGCCGGCTGGATGATGACGTTCTCGTCGACGATCGAGGAGTCCTCGGCGTCGCTGACCTCGACGTCCCAGTCGATCCGGTCGCCGAAGTCGAAGAACGACCCGGTCGGCGGCAGGTTGAAGTCGACCTCGGGGCGCGTGTTGCCGACCGTGATCGGGACCGTGGCGGTACCGACCTTGCCCGACGGGTCGCTCACCGTGAGGCGGGCGTCGTAGACGCCGTTCGCGGTGTAGGTGTGGCTCGGGGCCGCCTCGGTCGAGTCCGTCGTGCCGTCACCGTCGAAGTCCCACGCGTACGTGAGCGCCTCGTTCTCGGGGTCGGTGCTCGCGGCGCCGTCGAACGTGACGGTGAGCGGGGCCGTGCCCGAGTCCGGCGTGGCGGCCGGCTTGGCGACCGGGGAGCGCGAACCGGAGATGTAGTCGATGCGGTGGAGGCCCGAGTTCGGGTTGTCACGCCCGAAGCCGCCGCCCCAGTCGAGCACGTAGAGCGCGCCCTCGGGGCCGAACGTCGAGTCGATCGGGGCGAGGAACTGCTCGTTCGACAGGAACGGGTTGACCTTCTCGACAGCCGCGCCCTTCGGCGTGGAGTCCTTCAGGTCGATCGAGTACATCTTGTTGCGCGCCCACTCGTAGAAGAAGGGCTTGCCGTCGTAGTACTCGGGGAACTTGGTGTCCGACACGAGGTCGGCGTCGTAGCTGTAGAACGGGCCGCCCATGGGTGCGAGCCCGCCGCCGGCGTTGATGACACCGGGGGCCGACGTGCGCTGGTAGCCGTAGTACATGTCCGCCGGCTGGGCGGCGGGGAGCTGCGTCAGACCCGTGTTCAGGATCGAGTCGTTGACCGGGTTCGCGCAGTCGAAGTTGGCGCCGACCGTAACCGGGTTGGTGCGGTAGTCGACGTCACGGAAGGGCTCGTTCTTGCCCATGCACAGGGGCCAGCCGAAGAAGCCCGGCTCCTGGATGTAGTTCCACTCGGCGATGCCCGCGGGACCGCGGTTCGCGAGGTTGTCGGAGCCGTTGTCCGGGGAGTAGTCGGCCACGCCGAGGTTGCCCGTGGCGGGGTCGATCGTGAACCGGAACGGGTTGCGGAAGCCCATCGCGTAGATCTCGGGCAGCGTCTTGTCGGTGCCCGGGGCGAACAGGTTGCCCTCGGGGATCGTGTACGTGCCGTCGGCCTCGGGGTGGATGCGGAGCACCTTGCCGCGCAGGTCGTTGGTGTTGGCCGACGTCGCGCGTGCGTCGTGCAGGCGGCCGTCACGCTCCGAGAGCGGGGCGTACCCGCCCGAGGGCTCCGAGTGCGGGTTCACGTCGTCGCCCACGCCGATGTACAGGTCACCGGTGCGGTCGTCGAAGATCAGGCTGCCGCCCGTGTGGCCCGGCTCGTCGGGCAGGCGCCCGGCCGGGACCTCGATGAGGACCTTCTCCGAGGCCGGGTCGATCACGGTGCCGCCGGGACCGCCGTCGGTCACGGTGAAGCGCGAGATCCGGTTGAAGAAGTTCTCCGGGTTCGTGTCGTCGGCCGAGGCCGGCGAGTAGTACTGGTAGAGGTACCCGTTGGTCGCGAAGTCCTTGTCCAGCGCGATGCCCAGCAGGCCGTCCTCGCCGCCCGAGTACACGGGGATGGTGATGGCGGTCGAGGTGTTCTGGGTGCGCGGGTCGTAGACGCGGATCTGGCCGCGCACGAGCTCGGTGAAGAACACGCGACCGTCGGGCGCGACGTCCATGCCGAACGGTGCGCTCGTGTTGGTGTCGAGCGCGACCTTCTCGAACTGGCCCCAGTCGGTGCCACCGCAGTCCCCGGCCACCTGGCCGGACGCCCACTGGACGCCGCCCACGATGTGCTGGACCAGGTCCGGCTCCCCCGTGAAGTGCGCACCGAAGTGGCCCATGCCGGTCATCCAGGCACGGCCGCCGTCGTAGGGCTTGCACCACGAGATCGGGTGGTCGGCGCCCATCTTGTTGCCGCCCGCGTCGTACGTCGACTCGTCCATCGTGGCCAGCACGTGCGCGCTGCCGCGGACGTTGGCCGAGTAGTTGTACCACTCGTCGGCGCGGTTCCAGCGCTGGTCGAGGTGCTTGGTCGAGGGGTGCACGCTGTCCTCGACGCGCACCGTGCCGGGCAGGCCGGGGCTGTTGCCGGTCGCGGCGTGACCGGGCATGAGCGCCCCGATCATGTCGTCCCACCAGCCGTAGTTGCCGCGCATGTCGGTCGCGTTGTGGATCGCGACGATGCCGCCGCCGGCCTGCTGGTAGCGCTCGAGCGCAGCCTTCTGGTCGGCGTTCCACGGATCGCCCGACGTCTGGAACATGACCAGTGCGTCGTAGTTCGCGAGGCCTTCGTCGGTGAAGACCGAGGAGTCCTCGGTGTGGTCGGAGGAGATCCCGACGTCGGCGAACGCGGCCTCGAGCACCGGGGTGCCCTGCGTGATCGCCTCGGAGTGCCGGAACTGGGTCGTCTTGGTGAAGATGAGGACCTTGCGGTCGTCACCGGGAGCATGTGGTCCGTCGTGGGCAGCAGCCATCGTCGCGGGCGCGAGAGTGAACGCCAGAGCTCCGATGGTCAGCGCCGCGACGGCTCTTCCCCGCAGGGGAAGTCGCGCAGCCTTCATGTGTCTTGCCTCCAGGGCAGTCGGCACGTGGCGAGAGAGTCCGTGCCCCGCTCGTCGGTGAACGGGGCCGCACGTGCTGTGAAGAGTTACGTCGTCCCACGGCGTGCCGGCGCCGTCGGTACTGCACCTACCGATCGGTCAGCCGCGCATCAGTCCTTTCAGGAAGTCCAGGCCATCGACGGCGATGGCGTCCTGGGTGGGGGCGAGCGGTCGCCAGATCGAGGCGGCCGTCGCGATGGTCGCGTTGTCGGCGGTGAACGACTCGATGCAGAGCGAGCCGTCGTAGCCCACCTGGTCGAGCGCGCCGAGGAACGCGTGCCAGTCGAGGTGGTCGCTGCCGGGGGCCCCGCGGTCGTTGCCGCAGACCTGCACGTGCGCGATGCGGTCCCCGGCGCGCGTCACCGCGGCCGCCAGGTCCGTCTCCTCGATGTTCATGTGGTAGATGTCGAGCATGAGCCCGATCCCCTCCGAGGGGAGGGGCGCGACGACGGCGAGGCCCTGGTCGACCGTGTTGACCAAGCTCGTCTCGTAGCGGTTGAGCGGTTCGAGGCCGATCCGCACGCCTGCGGCCATCGCGTGCTCCACGACGGGGGCCAGGTGGTCGACGAGCTCGGCGTACGCAGCCTCGCGCTGGCCGGCGGTCATCCGCCAGGTGCGCCCCACGGACGCGTACGCCGGTCCGCCGATCACGCGCGAACCGACGGCGTGCGCCATGTCGACGACCTGGCGCAGGTAGTCCTGGGTCCGGCGGATCGTGCCGGCGTCGGCCGAGACGAGCTCGCGCCCAGGGCCCATGACGAGCGAGACCGAGGCCGCGAGGCCGTGGTCCGCGAGGACGCCCGCGGCGAGCTGAGGGTTCCAGTCGGTCACGTCCTCGACGGGCAGCTCGAGGACGTCGAAGCCCCACCCGGCGACGCGCGGGGCGATCTCGCGCAGGGAGGCGTCGGACAGGGGCGAGGTCCACACCCAGGTGTTGACCCCCAGGGGGCGCGTGCGAGCCACGGTGCTCTCTTTCGTCGGTGGGTGCGCTGCCGGTCCGCCCGACGCCGGAGCCCACCTTCGCGGGGAAGGTGCGCTCCGTCGTCGGGCGCCCGGGAGGTGCCGTGCGTACCGGCTCCCGGCCGGTCCCTCGAGGAGAGCGAGGGGCCGGCCGGGCGGGGGTCAGCGGTTCGTCCAGGCCTCGGGGTAGCCGGGCAGGTCCTCGCCGCCGAACTTGGCGTAGTGCAGCGAGGGCATGTCCTTGTTGGCGTCGAGGTAGGCGTCCAGGTCCTCGCCCGTGATGGGCGACTGCGGGAGGACCCACTCGGCCGGGACCTGCTCGCCGTTCCAGATCTTCTGGGCCGCGAGGATCGGGGTGCGCCACTGGAAGTTGGAGTACACGGCGCCCAGGGCGGTCATGTCCGTCTCCTTCCACTTGCGCATGAAGCTCAGCTCGTCCTCGCCCATGAAGACCGGGTAGGGCTTGCCGGCGTCCTCGAACGCCTCGACCGCCGCGACCGCGCCGTCACCGGCGTCCATCCAGATGCCGTCCACGTCACCGCGCTGCAGGTACTGCGTCACGATGTCCTTGATCTTCGCGCCGTCACCACCGGTGAACTCCTGGCCCACGACCTCGAGCTCGCTCTCGGAGAAGATCTTGTCGGCCGCGGCCCAGCGGTTCTCCAGCACGTCGACGCCGGGCAGGATACGCAGGGCCAGGACCTTCGAGCCCGGCTCGAGGTTCTCGACCAGGAACTCGGCACCGTCGGCTCCGTAGGCGTAGCCGCCGATCGGGTGGATGTAGGTCACCATGCAGTCGGAGTTGACGCCACGGTCGAACACGATGACGGGCTTGCCCGACGCGCACGCCGCCTCGACCGCCGGGGTCAGGGTCGCGGTGGTCGACGGCGAGATGATGATCGCGTCGCAGTCACCGGCCTCGACGAACGCCTGGATGTCCGAGATCTGCTTGTTGTCGTCGTCCGCGGCGTCCGAGACGCGGAACTCCGAGATCTCGCCCGAGGCCTTGAGGACCTCGACCTGCTGCTGCATCGTGATGAAGCCCGTCACGCGCCACGGGTTGGAGACCGACGCGTTGGAGAAGCACAGCTTCTTGCCGCCCTCCTTGGCGTACTGCGCGGTGTCCACGTACTCGGGGTCGATCGCCTGCAGCCACGGCTGCTCGCCCGGCCCCTCGGGCACCGCGGTCCGCTGCGCGAGCTGGCGGTCGTAGTCGGCCTGCACGAACCACTGGCTGTTCGCGCCCGACTCGTTCGACTCCTCCCCCGCCTCGGTCGCGGTCTCACCCCCGGCGGGGGCCTCGGGCACGTCGGTGCTGCACGCAGCGGTGAACAGCAGTGCCGCGGTCGCGGCCCCTGCCAAGAGAACTCGAGAGCGTCGCATGTTCCTTCTCCTGATTTTCGGAAGACTTCGTTGTCCTGCCGACGCAACGGGTGCGACGGCCTGTCGGGGACGGATCTGTGTGGCGTTCCGGGTGGTGACCGGAGGACTAGGGCGCTGCTGGCTGGGGCTCCTTGGGGACGGTGGGTTCGGGGACCCCTGCCGGGGGGCTCGGTACGGCCTTGGACCGGCGCGGCATCGCGGCGTAGGCCACCGCGGCGATGATGATCACGCCCTGGACCGCGGGACGGATCGTGGACGGCAGGCTGAGCTGGTTGAACAGGGTGAACAGGGCTTCGAGCGTCAGCGCGCCGGCCATGGCCGCGACCACCGAGCCCCGGCCGCCACCCAGGACGACGCCGCCCAGGACGACCGCCGTGATCGCCATGAACTCCAGGCCCTCGCCCACCTGGGCCGTCACGCCGGCGTAGCCGCCGATGAGGATGCCCGCGACCGTGGCCATGAAGCCGGAGAACAGGAAGGCCCGCGTGCGCACCCACCAGACCGAGGCGCCCGAGAACGCCGCGGCCACGTCGTTGTCGCCGGTCGCGACGAGCGTGCGGCCGAACGGGCGCCGCATCAGGATCACCGCGATCACCCCGAGCACGACCGTGATGAGCACGGCGAACGGGACCTGGAACTGCCCCGGGGTGTCCGGCAGGCCGCCGCGACCCCACTGACGGAAGCCGTCCGTGAGCGAACCCGTGGGCGCCCCGCCGGTCCACAGGCGGATCGCGCCGTAGAGCACGAGCATCATGCCGAGCGTCGTGATGAACGACGGGACCTTCAGGAGCGTGACGATCAAGCCGTTGACGAGCCCGACCGCCAGGCCGAACAGGACCATGAGGCCGATCACGGGCCAGGTCATGGAGTCCTCGCCGTCGATGAGCTTGGCCGCGATGACGACCTGAGCGCCCACGAGCGAGCCGACCGAGAGGTCGAACTCCCCCGACACGATGACGAAGTACTGCCCGATCGCCAGGACGATCAGCGGCGACGCCTTCTTGAGGAAGGCCATGATCGACATGGGCTCGCCGAACGAGGGGTTCATCACGAGGATCGCGACGAACACCACGATCAGCAGGGCGTAGACCGTCCAGGTGCTGCCCGACGTGACGCGCTGGACCCAGCGGGAGAATCCGTTCCCGGTGGTGGCCTGCGGGCCCCCCGGGGTGGTCGGGCTGGTCGTGGGAGTGCTCGCGCTCATCGGGTGGCCTCCTTGCCGGTCGTGGCGGACGGGTTCTCGGGGCCCGCGGCGGAACCTGGCCCTGCCGGGCCGGTGCGGTCCGGCGAGCTCGCCCCGCCCGGTCCGCCTCGGGAGCCGGGTCGGACGGACTGCGCCAGGGCCTTGAACCTCGCTCGGCTGCTCGCGGGGTCGATCTGGCGGCGGGCGTACATGGCGACCGCGGCGATGATGATCGCACCGCGCAGGACGTCCTTGAAGAACGGGCTGACGTCGAGCACGTTGAACACGGTGTCGAGCGAGGCGAGGATCAGGACGCCGGCGATGGTGCCGAGGATCGAGCCGCGCCCTCCCATGAGCAGGGTCCCGCCGAGCACCACGGCCGCGATCGAGTTGAGGTCGTAGCCGTACGTGTAGACCAGGGCGTTGCCCGTGCCGAAACGTGCCGCGATGAGGAGGCCGGCGATGCCCGCGCACAGCGAGCACAGGACGTGGGCCAGGACGATCGACCGGTCCGTGCGGATCCCCGAGAGACGGGCGACGTCGATGTTCCCGCCGACCGCGAACATGTGATAGCCCGGACGGGTGCGGGTCAGGAGCACGACGCCGAGCACCATGACCACCGCGAGCACGATGACCGAGACCGGCACCGGACCGATGCGCGTGTACCCGAAGCCCTGGAAGGCCTTGGGGACCTCGCCCGACGGGCCCTTGAACTGCGTGTCGAGGTAGCCCTTGATGATGAGGCCGACACCGAGCGTCGCGATGAACGAGTTCACGCGGAGCTTCGAGATGACGAGCCCGTTGACCAGCCCGACGCCCGCGGCGACCGCGAGCGCCGCGACCACGCCGAGCCAGATGCGCGACGGGTCACCGGCCATGGTCGTGGCGGCCACCAGCGAGGACCAGGCCACGACGTACCCGACCGACAGGTCGAGCGACTTGCACAGGATGACGAACGTCTGGCCGATCGCGACGAAGCCCAGCAGGCTCGTCTGGGACAGCAGGTAGAACAGGTTCCCCTGGCTGAAGAAGCTGCCGCCCTGCGCGGCGACGAGCCCGGCCGAGACGACCAGGATGCCGACGAGCGCGAGGTAGACGATCCCCGTCGAGCCGAGCCGGCGCCGTCGGGGACCGGAGGTCGTGCTCCCCGCCCGGGGCGAAGCGGTGCTCACCGCGGTGCTCATTTCTCCTCCTGGAGGGTGTCGCTGTGCGCGGGACGGGCTGTCCGGACGCTGGACCCGACGGGGACGTCGAGCGCGGAGAGGTCGACCTCGACGTGCTCCGACGTGTCTCCGGCCCCGGTCGCGAGCGCCATGATGGTCTCCTCGTCGCTGCCCGCGGGGAGCTCGCCGGCGACCCGGCCGTCGCGCATCACGAGGATGCGGTCGGCCATCGCGACGACCTCGGGGAGCTCGGACGAGATGAGCAGGATCGCGACGCCGCGCGCCGTCAGGGTGCGCATGAGGTCGTAGACCGCGCGCTTGGCGCCGACGTCGATGCCACGCGTGGGTTCGTCGAGGACGATGACCGACGGGTCCGTCACGAGCCACTTGGCCAGGACGACCTTCTGCTGGTTCCCGCCCGAGAGGTACTGGACCTCGGCGTCCTTGGAGCGCGAGACGAGGTCGAGCGACGACAGGATGCCGGGGATCGCCTTGGCGCGGCGGTCGGAGGAACCGGGGGTCACGGCGTCGAGCACGAGCCGTGCGTTCGCGGAGATCGACTGCTCGAGCGCGAGTCCCTCGGCCTTGCGGTCCTCGGTCACGAGCGCGAGCCCGAGCCGGACGGCCTCGCGTGCCGAGCCCACCGTGACGGGCTTGCCGTCGAGCAGGACCGTGCCCCGGGTGAACGGCGCGACGCCGAACACGCCGTGCGCGATCTCGGTACGACCGCTGCCCTGGAGTCCCGCGAGGGCCACGATCTCCCCCGCGCGGACCTCGAGGTCGATCCCGTCGACCTGGGTGTTGCCCGCACCGTCGAGCGCGAGCTTGACGGCGCCGGGCACCGTGCCCGGGTCCTTGTCCGGGTAGTAGCCCGCGAACTCGCGACCCACCATGGTCCGTACGAGCTGGTCCGGGGTGATGTCGGCCGTCGCGGTCGTCAGGACGAAGTCGCCGTCCTTGAGGACCGTGATGGTGTCGCAGAGGTCGAAGATCTCCTTGAGGCGGTGCGAGACGTAGAGGATCGCGACGCCTCGGGAGCGCAGCTGCTGGACGAGCGCGTAGAGCAGCTCGACCTCCTGGTCGGCGAGCGCGGCGGTGGGCTCGTCCATCGAGATGATGCGGGCGTCGTAGGAGACGGCCTTGACGATCTCGACGATCTGCTGTTCGGCCACGGAGAGCGAACCGACCCGCATCCACGACGCGAGGCCGTGCAGACCGAGGTCGGCGAGCAGCTCGTCCGTGTCGCGGGCCATGCGACCGGCGTCCACGAGCCCGAACCGGCGCGGCTCGCGGCCGAGGTACACGTTCTCCGCGACCGTGCGCTCGGGCAGGAGGTTGAACTCCTGGAAGACGGTCGAGACCCCGGCGGCCTGGGCCGCGAGCGGCGACGCGAACGCGACGGGCTTCCCGTCGAGCTCCATGGTGCCCGCGTCGGGCTGGTGGACCCCGGCGATGATCTTCATGAGCGTGGACTTGCCGGCGCCGTTCTCCCCGACGAGCGCGTGGACCTCACCGGGTCGCACGTCGAGGTCGATGCCGCGCAGGACAGAGTTGCCGAAGAAGACCTTGCCGATGCCCCGCAGCTGCAGGAGGGGCGCGGTCACGCCCTCGCCTGCCGTCGGTGCTGTCATGCCTCTACCTCCACCCAGGTGCCGGTGCGTGCGGAACGGGCCACGGCCTCGGCGAGGTGTGCGGCCCGGAGGCCGTCGGCGAACGTGGGCAGGCCGTCGGGCGTGCGCCCGGTGATGGCCGCCGCGGTGTCGCCGACGAGCGCGTCGAAGCAGTCCTGGTATCCCTGCGGGTGTCCTGCGGGGAGCCGGGAGTAGCGGGCAGCCTCGGGCGTGAGGGCCTCGGGGTTGCGGATGAGCAGGCGGCTCGTGTCGCGGCGGCCCTCCCAGAGGGTCTCTGGCCCCTCCTGGTCGAACGCGAGCGTCGACTCGGAGCCCGAGATCTCGAGGAAGAGCCGGTTCTTGCGGCCTGCCGAGACCTGGCTGATGACCGCCGAGCCGAGCGCTCCGCCGTCGGTCTCGTACTGCAGGGTCACGGCGTCCTCGGTGCGGACCGGCGCGGGGCGCCCGTCGGCGCCCGTGCGCTCGGCGTTGATCGTCGCCGTCTGCGCGACGAGCCGCGCGATGCGCTGGCCCGTCGTGAACTCGAGGAGGTCGCAGAAGTGGGAGCCGATGTCGCCGAACGCGCGGCTCGCGCCGCCGAGGGCGGGATCGACGCGCCAGTTGTCGTCGCTGGCCCGCAGGAGCCAGTCCTGGAGGTAGGAGCCGTGCACGAGGCTGATGGTGCCGACCGCCCCGCTGCGGACCCGGGCGCGCGCCTCGCGCACCATGGGGTGGAAGCGGTAGGCGAAGGGCACGACGGCGACGCGGCCGTCCGCGGCGGCGGCCTCCTCGGCGAGACCGGCGAGCGCGATCGCGCCCCCGAGGTCCATCGCGAGGGGCTTCTCGCACACCACGTGCTTGCCCGCGGCCAGCGCCGCCGTGGCGAGCGGGACGTGCAGGAAGTTGGGGGTGCAGATGTGCACCACGTCGATGTCCGGGTCGTCGATGAGCTCCTGCGACGTGGCCGCGTACCCCAGTGCCCCGAGGTCGGCGGCGGCCTCGCGCGCCCCCGGCGCGTCGATGCCGGCGACGGAGACAAGGTCTCCCCCGGCCGTGCGGATCGCACGGGCGTGGACCTCGCCGATGAAGCCGGTGCCGATGATGCCGGCGCGGTAGCCCGCGGCGGGTAGCCGGCTCGGCAGCAGGTCGGTCGCTGGACGTTCGGGGACGGGGGTGGTCGCGGCCCCCACGACTGGGCGGCCGCCCAGGACGGACGGCTCCGTCCTGGTGGCGGGGGCATCGATGGCCCCGAGGTCTCGCGCGACTTCTTCGGCTCGCATGTCCCTTACCGTAGGGCGACTTATGACGAGCGTCAAGCAAAAGCCGGATGTTTGATGTCACCGTTCGGTAACTCCATCGGTTAAACAATTACGGAAGCCCGCCATTCCGCGGGAAACCGTCCCCCGACCGGCGCAGAACCCCGCTCCGCAGGCCGGAAGCGGGCGCCGCGAACGCGCTCCGGGACGACCCCGGCACCCCGGCGCCGGCGCCGCGCCGCACACGCCGAAGGGCGCCCTCCCGGGACGGGAGGACGCCCTCGCGGTGAGCTCGAGGCCTACTCCTTGGTCGAGAACGCCGCGTCGAACGCCGCCTCCGGCGCCTCGAACGCGTACTGCTTCACGAAGGCGAGCGCCTCGGGCGCACCCACGAGGCGGTCCATGCCCGCGTCCTCCCACTCGACCGAGATCGGGCCTTCGTAGCCGATGCTGTTGAGCATCCGGAAGGCGTCCTCCCAGGGCACGTCGCCGTGGCCGGTCGAGATGAAGTCCCAGCCACGACGGGGGTCGGCCCACGCCAGGTGCGACCCCAGCCGCCCGTTACGGCCGTTGTGCATGCGCTTCTTCGTGTCCTTGCAGTCCACGTGGTAGATCCGGTCCTGGAAGTCCCACAGGAAACCGACCGGGTCCAGGTCCTGCCACACCATGTGGCTCGGGTCCCAGTTGAGGCCGAACGCCTTGCGGTGACCGATCGCCTCGAGCGTGCGGACCGTGGTCCAGTAGTCGTACGCGATCTCGCTCGGGTGCACCTCGTGGGCGAAGCGGACCCCGACCTCGTCGAACACGTCGAGGATCGGGTTCCAGCGGTCCGCGAAGTCCTGGTAGCCCGCGTCGATCATGTCCTGCGACGCCGGCGGGAACATCGCGACGTACTTCCAGATCGACGAGCCCGTGAAGCCGACGACCGTCTTGACGCCCAGCTTCGCCGCGAGACGAGCGGTGTTCTTCATCTCCTCGGCCGCGCGCTGACGCACGCCCTCGGGGTCGCCGTCGCCCCACACGCGGTCCGACAGGATGTCACGGTGCCGCTGGTCGATCGGGTCGTCGCACACCGCCTGCCCCTTGAGGTGGTTCGAGATCGCGTAGACCTTCAGGCCGTGCGCCTCGAGCAGAGCGAGCTTGCCCGCGACGTACTCCTCGTCGTCCCAGCGCCACGGGTCCAGGTGGTCGCCCCAGCAGGCGATCTCCAGACCGTCGTAGCCCCAGCCCGACGCGAGGCGCACGACCTCCTCGAAGGGCAGGTCGGCCCACTGGCCGGTGAACAGGGTGATGGGTCGTGCCATGTCGATGTCTCCTTCGATCCGACGCCCGTGGTCCGGGAAGTCTCGGTGGTCGTCCTGTGGTCTGGTGGTCTCGATGAGGGGCGCCCTACGGGCGCTACGGGCGCTCAGCGGCCGTCGCGCGGCGACGGAGCACGAGCACGGCGCCCGCTGCGAGGAGCAGGACCGCGCCCCCCACGACGAGCGCCGTCGTCGGGACGCCCGAGCCCTCGTCGCTCGCCGCCGCTGCCGCTGCCGCTGCCGAGGCACCTTCGCCCTCGGCACCGACCTCCGTGTCGCCCTCCGCAGGTGCGGGCGCGGCGGGCGGCGGGACCACGTCGATCTGCGAGGTCGCGGTCGTGGCGACCGGCGTGGTCGTCGTCGCGGTCACGGTCCAGTGGCCGTCGGTCAGCACGTCCGGCGCGGACGTGTACCAGCCGACGCCCTCCGAGGCCGACGAGAGCTGGAGGGGGCCGATCTCCGTCCCGGCGTCGGACACCGCCGTGACCATGACGTCGACGATCTCCTCGACCGGGTGCCCGTCCGTCTTGTAGGTCACGTTGACCGAGATGCCGCCGGCGCCGTCGCCGCCGATCGACAGGATGATGTCGCCACCGTGCGCGCTCGCGGGCACCGCGCCGAGCACGGTCGCGAGCAGCGTCCCGAGCAGCAGGGCCATGCCTGCGGCCGCGGCCGCGCGCACGCGCCCGAGGGCGCCGGTCAGGGGGCCGGAGCGGGCGCGAGGGCGCGGGGTGCGCGCCCGGTCGGGACCGGTGTGCCGGTTCGCCTGCTGAGTCATGTCGCTCATCACCTCGTCGTGAAGGAAGGGGTCGTGCGTCGGGCTGTGCGGCCCGGTGGACCGAACGGTACTGCTGGACGTGCGGTGCACGACCGCGCCTAGCGCGGCGGTGCAGCCGGTGGTGCTCGCCCGCGGGACGCATGTCCCGCGGGTGCCCCCTCCGGTCTCGGAGGGGGTGGCTCCCGGCACCGGCCGGAGCACCGGGGTTCCGGTGCCGGGGGCCGGTGCTCCCAGGACGCCGACTCGCGTCGTCGTCCGGGGAGCACCCGGGTGTGCGCGGCCTTCGACCGTGCTGGCGAGGTCCCGGCCGAAGGGCCCTCGTCAGCACACGTCGGTCGACGCTCCACGGCACACCGGTCGTTGCCGGTGAGGTGGGGGGGGCCCCCCCCCCCCCCCCCCGGGGGGGGGGGGGGGGGGGCCGGGGGGCCCCCCCCCCCCCCTCACCGGGGCCGGTCAGCCGCAGCTCGCCGCGGCGTGGTCGACCGTGTAGGTGGTGGTCCTCCCCTCGGCGTCCGTCGCGGTGACCGTGACCTGTCCGGCGTCGATCGACGCCGCACGGGTCGCGAACGACTGGTGGGCGGACTTGCCCGCCGCGACGCCCGTGAAGGTCTTGGTGCCGTAGGCCGAGCGGACCACGATCGTGACCGGGGCGTCGCCCGAGTTCACGGCCGTGACCGAGAGCGTCACGCGGTTCGCGACGCACTTGGGGGCTGCCGAGACCGTCACGGGGACGGTCTCGCCGGCGGGCACGTCGACCGACTGCGCCGTGACGTTCCCGGCCAGGTCGGTCGCCCGGTACGCGAACGTCACGGCCTCGTCACCGACGGCGACCGGGGCGTCGTACGCGGCCCAGGTCGTCCCGTCGAGCGAGTACTCGACCGACGCGACGCCCGAGACGGCGTCCGTGGCGACGACCTCGACCGTGCGGTCCTCGCGCAGCGTCGCCGCCACGCTCGGGCCGTCGGCGTCGATCTTGACCGCCACGTCGGCGCCCGTCACGTTCTCGGTGCCGGCCGAGGCCCGCACCTTGAGCGTGTGCTCGCCCGGGGCCGCCACGACCACGGGGGCCGTGTACTCGGCCCACGCGCCGCCGTCGAGCTGGTACTCGCGGTAGACCTGCTGGCCGGCCGCACCGCCCGTGGTGGCGACCGTGACGGTCACCGGACCGGTCCACCAGCCGTTCGCGCCCGACGGCGAGGCCGGGTCGAGCGACCCGCTCACCGTGAGCGGCTCCGCTGCCGGGCCCACGACCTTGAAGTGCTCGAAGGTCGCGGTCGCGGAGGCCTGCTGGCCCGCTCCCAGGGCGTACAGACCGATCTTCGCGTCTGCCAGACCCGGGTTGGTCACCTTCTCGGCGATCTCGGTCCACGTCACGCCGTCGGCGCTGTACGAGCCCGTGTAGGTCGTGCCCACCTTGGCCAGACGCAGCCACCACACGCCCTGCGACAGGTTGTTGACGTTGGGCTGCGGGTTGAGGACGGTCGCGCCGGCCTCGCTGCGCATCTCGAGACCACGGTCGACCGCCGCGCCCGGCTGGTTCTTCGTGATGAAGTCCAGCTTGACGTAGTTGTCGTCGTCGCCGTAGAGGATCAGACCACCCTGCTGGTACTGCTGGTCGAACGTCGAGCCGTCGACCTTGGTCTCGACGGTCCAGTCACCGGCGGGCTGGTCCTGCAGGACGATGTTCGGCACGTCGGTGTTGCCCGTGCCGTAGATGTCCGTGGGCGTCGTGTCGATCTCGAGCTTGCCACCGGCTACCCGGAGGCCCGATGCGTCGGGACGGACCACGGAGCTCCAGCGGCAGCCGTCGAGCGACGTCCCCTCGAACTCGTCGTCCGGCCCGGCCGCGGTGGCCGTGTCGTCCGGCGTGATGTGGAACCAGTCGAACTTCGCATCGACCACGTCCGGGACGGATCCGTCGTTCGCGAACGCGACGAGCCCGATCTTCGGGTTCACGAGCCCGTGCAGCGACTTGGTCTCGGACATGGCCGTGAAGTCCAGGCCGTCGGCCGAGTAGTACGCCCGCAGGTTCGACCCGTCGCTCGTGTAGCGCACGTAGAACGTGTCCGGGAAGTCCGTCGTGATGTTCACGTTGGACGCGGCGACCTCGTTCGGCGTGCCGTTCTCCTCGCGGATGAACTGGAAGACGCGCGAGTTCGGGTTGGCCCCGGTCCCGCGGCCCTGGATGACCATCTTGGCGTAGTTGTCACCGTCGCCCCACAGGAGCAGACCGGCCTGCTGGTACTGCGCGCGTGCCGGGAAGGTGACCTTGGTGGTCGCCGTCCACGGGCCCGAGGGCAGGTCCTGCAGGACGATGTTGGACACCGGTCCCTCGCCCTGGCCGTAGAAGTCCGCCTTGCTCGCGGGGATCACCAGGTGACCACCGGAGACCGCGAGCTTCTGGTCACGACGGATGATCGTGGACCAGCGGTCCTCGTCCACCGCGGTGCCCGTGAAGTCGTCCGAGCGGCCCGAGAAGCACATGACCGGACCGGCCTCGTTGACCTTGATGTTCACGTACTTGACCGTGTAGGCGCCACCGGCGTCGGTCACGCGGACCTGGAGCCGGTAGGTGCCGGCGGCCGTGTACGTGTGCGAGAACTCGGGACCGCCGTCGACGAACCCGCCGCCCAGCCCGTCGTCCCACGCGTACACCAGGTCGGACGCCTCGCCGTCGGGGTCGGTGCCCGTCGCGGTCGCGGTGACCGTCAGCGGGGCCGGACCGACGAGCGTGGGCACGTCGAGCTCGACGTCGGGACGGATGTTGTCCGTCACGCCGCGCCCCTCGATGTCCATCCAGTTGACGTTGATGCCGCCCGAGAGCAGGACGAAGTACAGCGTCCCGCTGCCTTCCGGCACGTTCGTCAGCTGCGTCGACACGTCGCGGTAGACCTGCCAGTCGCCCGTGTTCGGCACGGTGATCCGGCCGATCTCGGGGCCGTCCGCCGCGTCCCAGCGCAGCGAGACCACGCCGTTCGCGTTGGGCGAGGCCACGCGCAGGCTGATCGCCTCGACGTTGGCCAGGCTCACGGGCTCGTGCGCCCACCAGTCACCGGGCTCGACGTAGCCCAGGTTCTGACCGCCGCCCGCGGAGTCCGAGGTGGTCTCCTTCTGGACGCCGGGGGTGCCGCCGGTGCCGATCGAGGTCTCACGACCCGTCGAGGTGTAGAACTCCGACTGGACGCGCTTGGGCTGGAGCACCTGCAGCGCGTTGCCCGTGAGGGGCACGCCGGCGTCGCCGCCGTCGTCCGTGTACGAGCCCTCGATGACCCAGAAGATGTTCGACTCGATGCCGTGCCCCTCGTCGCGAGCGGTCTGGAGCACGCCCTCGCAGCCGTACAGCTCCTCCATGGGGTGCGCGTGCGAGTCGTGGCCGAGCGAGGTGCGCAGCGCCACCGTGGAGCAGTCCACCTCACCGTCGGGGTCGTCGACCGTGATCCGGTAGCGGACCTGGTCGCCCCACTCGAAGAACCCGCCGTTGTCCGGGAACTCGATCTTCACCACGGGCGCCTGGTTGCCGACGACGACCGTGACGTTCGCGACGGCGAGCTTGCCGTCGGAGTCGCTCACCGTGAGCTGCGCCGTGTAGGAGCCGTTCTCGGTGTAGGTGTGGGTCGGGTTCGCCTCGGTCGAGGGTGCGGAACCGTCGCCGAACGTCCACTGGAGCGAGATGGGCTCGCCCGCCGGGTGGCGGGTGCCCTCGGAGGAGAACTGGACCGTCAGGGGCGCGGAGCCGCTCGTCACGTCCGCCTGCGCGTGCGCGATGGGCGACGGGTCGCCCTGGACGTAGTTGACCTTGTAGACCGCGCTCGAGTCGTTGTTGCCACCGAAGCCCGAGCCCCAGTCGATCACGTACAGCGCACCGTCGGGACCGAAGTCGAAGTCCATCGGACGGTCGAACCCGTTGGACGGGTCGAGCACGCCCGGCAGCACCCGGTTGATGTCGACGATCTGGTCACGCTTGTCGCCGTCGAGCTGGATCGAGAACATCGTGCCGTGGTTCCACTCGCCGAACAGCGCCTTGCCGTCCCAGTACGCGGGCCACTTCACGTCGGAGTCGAGCTCGGGGTCGAACTCGTACACGGGGCCGCCCATGGGCGCGCCGCCGCCACCGATCTCGGGGAACTGCGGGTTGGCCGCGCCGGTGTACCAGATCTCGGCGGCCGTGGCGGCCGGGAGCTTCTGGATGCCCGTGTTGTTGGGCGAGTCGTTGGTCGCGCCCGCCGCGCAGTCGAACGACGCACCGGACTGGCCGGTCGCGAAGTTGTAGTCGATGTAGGACGTGTTGGCGCCGGTGCAGTACGGCCAGCCGTAGAAGCCCGGCTCGCTCACGACGTTCCACTCGACCGCGCCACGAGGACCGCGGGCCGGGTCGGCCGCCCCCGAGTCGGGACCGTAGTCACCGACCAGGACGTTGCCCGACGCCGGGTCGAGACCGATCCGGAACGGGTTGCGGAAGCCCATGGCGTAGATCTCGGGGCGCGTCTTGTCCGTGCCCGGGGCGAACATGTTGCCCTCGGGGACCGTGTACGTCCCGTCGTCCTGCGGCGTGATGCGCAGCACCTTGCCGCGCAGGTCGTTCGAGTTCGCCGACGAGCCCTGCGCGTCGAAGTTCTTGCGACCGGGGCGCTCGTCGGTCGGGGTGAAACCGCCCGACTCGAACGGGTTGGTGTTGTCCCCCGTGGCGAGGATCAGGTTGCCGTCCTCGTCGAAGATCATGTCCCCGCCCGCGTGGCAGCACGTGTCGCGCTGCGTCGCCACGGTCAGGAGCTTCTTCTCGCTCGCGAGGTCGAACGTCTTGGACGCCGTGTCGTACGTGAAGCGCGAGATCCGGTTGTGCGGGCCGTCCGACCCGACGTTCGCGGGCGACCAGTAGGCGTAGAGCCAACCGTTCGCGGCGAAGTCCGGGTCGAGCACCAGGCCCAGCAGCCCGTCCTCGTTCGCCTGCGTCACGTTCAGCGTGAGCGCCGTCGAGGTGACGTTGGCGTCGTGGTCGATGCGGCGGACGCGGCCGTCACGCTCGGCGTAGAACACCGTGCCGTCGGGGGCGACGTCGAGCATCATCGGGTTGCTCGTGTCCTCGTCGAGCGCGACGCGCTCGAAGCTCGCGCTCTGCGTCGCGTTGCAGTCCGAGTCGACGACGCCCGCGGCGGTCTGGATGCCGCCCAGCAGGTGCTCGACGAAGTTCGGCTCGGTGTAGCTGGCCTGCGTGTGGCCGCCACCGGTGTACCAGGAGCGCCCGCCCTCGTAGGTCTGGCACCAGGCGATCGGGTGGTCGGAGCCCATCTTGGCGCTGCCCGCGTCGTAGGACGTCTCGTCGAGGCTCGCGAGCACGTGCACCTTGTCGCGCGGGCTCGTGCGGAAGTTGTACCACTCGTCGTGCCGGTCCCACCGGGACGGCAGGTGCGCGGTCGAGGGGTGGACGCCGTCCTCGACCTTGATCGTGGCGTCCTGGTTCTGCGGGTGGCCGGAGAAGTAGGCGCCCACGAGGCCGCCGTACCAGGGCCAGTCGTACTCGGTGTCGGACGCCGCGTGCACGCCGGCGTAGCCGCCACCGTTCGCGACGTACCGCTCGAACGAGGCCTGCTGCTCGGTGTTGAGCACGTCGCCGGTCGTCGAGAGCCAGATCACGACCTCGTACTGTGCGAGGTTCGCGTCGTTGAAGTCGGCGGCGTCCTCCGTGACGTCGACCGTGAAGCCGTTCTCGGTGCCGAGCTTCTCGATCGCCGCGATCCCGGCCGGGATCGCGTCGTGCCGGAACCCGGCGGTCTTGGAGAAGATCAGGGCGTCGAAGGGCGCCGCGGCGGCCTCCGGGGCTGCCGCGACGGACGCGGCGGGCTGGACGGAGCTGAGGGAGGCGCCCGGTTCAGCGGCGAATGCCGCCGCCCCGGTCGCCATGGACAGTGGGAGGGCCACCGCGGTAGCGGCGACGGCCGCGACCGTGCGCATCGTTGCGCGCGGTGCTCTCCAGAGCACGTTTCTCACCAAGGACTCCTTGTGATGATGGGACAAGGGTGCTGCGCTCCGGGGCGACGACGGCATCGGCCATGACCCGTCGTCGCCGGTGACGGACCTGCTCCGCCGGGCATCTCGCACCACGTTCCACGTGGCTCTCCCGCCGGTCCGGCGGGACGGTCGACCTCCTCTCAGATCTGCTGCCAGTCGCTGTCGGACGCAGCGCTGCGCTCGACGGCTTCGAGGATTCGCTGGACGGCCAGGCCGTCGGCGAAGGACGGGGTGGGCTGGGTGCCGGCCGCGACGTCGCGCACGAGGTCGACGGCCTGGTGCGTGAACGCGTGCTCGTAGCCGAGGCCGTGGCCCGCGGGCCACCAGCTCGCGATGTACGCGTGCTGCGGCTCGGTCACGACGATCCGCCGGAAGCCCGCGACCTGCGGGTCGTCGGACGCGTCGAAGAAGTGCAGGACGTTCATGTCCTCGAAGTCGAACGCCACGGAGCCGCGCGACCCGTTGATCTCGAGGCGGATCGCGTTCTTGCGGCCGTAGGCGAAGCGGGTGGCCTCGAAGACCCCCAGCCCGCCGCCCGTGAGCCGCGCGAGGAAGACCGCGGCGTCGTCGACCGTGACCGGGCCCTTCTCGGTGCCGGCGGTACCGGACAGTCCCGAGAAGCCGGTCGCGATCGGGCGCTCGTCGACGAACGTCTCGAGGATCCCCGAGACTCCGGTGATCGACTCGCCCGTGATGAACTGCGCGAGGTCGATGATGTGCGCCCCGATGTCGCCGAGCGCCCCGGACCCCGCCTTGGTCTTGTCGAGCCGCCACGAGAGCGGCACGTTCTCGTCGGCGATCCAGTCCTGGAGGTACTGGGCGCGTACGTGGCGGATCGTGCCGATCCGGCCGTCGACGACGAGCTGGCGCGCGAGCTGGACCGCGGGGACCCGGCGGTACGTGAAGCCGACCGTGGAGAGCACCCCGCGCTCGGCCGCCGCCTCGGCGGCAGCGACCATGAGCTCGGCCTCGGCGACCGTGTTGGCCAGCGGCTTCTCGCACAGCACGTGCTTGCCGGCCTCGAGCGCCGCGATCGCGATCTCGGCGTGCGTGTCGCCCGGGGTGCAGATGTCGACCAGGTCGACGTCGTCGCGCGCCACGAGCCTGCGCCAGTCGGTCTCGACGTCTCGCCAGCCGAGCCTGTCCGCGGCGGCGGTGACCGCGTCCGCGTTCCGGCCGGCCAGGACGCGCATCTCGGGCGCGAGCGGCAGGTCGAAGAACCGCGGTGCGGTGCGCCATCCCTGCGAGTGGGCAGCCCCCATGAACGAGTACCCGACCATGCCGATCCCGAGGGTCGGGTGACCGTCTTGCGCCATCTCAGGCACTTCCTTTCGTGGTGGACGTCACGGGCGGGCCGGGTGCCGGGGCGACCGGCCCGCCCGTGACGACGGGGTGGGACGTGCTCAGGACTGGAAGGCCGACGGCAGGTACTCGTCGACGTTGTCCTTGGTCACGACCGGCGCGTAGAGCTGGATCTGGCGCGGGACACCCATCGAGGCGAGGTCGCTCATCGACTTACCCTGGACCGCGAGGCGGGCGAGCTTGACGCCGTCGGCGGCCTGCGTGGACGGGTAGACGACCGTGGCCTGCAGGACCGTGTCGCCCGCCTTGATGTCCTCCATGACGTCCTTCGAGCCGGCGCCGCCGACCATGAAGAACTCGTCACGGCCGGCCGCGTCGATCGCGGAGAGCACGCCGATGCCCTGGTCGTCGTCGTGGTTCCAGATCGCGTCGATCTTGGGTGCGGCCTGGAGGAGGTTCGACGCGGCCTGCTCGCCGCCCTGGACGGTGAAGTCGGCCGCGACGCGGTTGCTCACGTCGAGCCCGCAGCCCTCGAGCGCGTCGGCGAAGCCCTTGCTGCGGTCCTGCGTCAGGGGCAGCGAGTCGATGCCGGCGATCTCGGCGACGACGGCGTCCGGGTTGTCGCCGAGCTGCTCGCAGATGTACGTGCCGGCGCTCACGCCCATGCCGTAGTTGTCACCGAGGACGGTGGCGCGGGCGGCGAACGGGCTGGAGAACTCGCGGTCGACGTTGATGACCGTGATCCCGGCCTCCATGGCGTCGGTCGCGACCTCGGTCAGTGCCGCGCCGTCGAACGGCAGGATGACGATCGCGTCGACGCCGTCGTTGATGAAGGTCTCGATCTGGCTGATCTGGAGGTTGACGTCGTTGGTGCCCTCGGCGACCTTGAGGTCGACGTCGTCGTACTTGGCGGCCTCGGCCTGGGCGGCCTTGGTGATGGCCCCCATCCAGCCGTGGTCGGCGGCCGGGGCCGAGAACCCGATGACGACCTTGTCGCCCGACGCGTCGTTGTCGGACGACGCGACCGGGGCGGCGGCGGCGCCGGTCTCCTCGGCCTCGGGGGTGTTCGAGGTGCAGGCCGAGGCGAACAGCGCGACCGAGGTGAGAGCCACGGTGGCGAGGGTCAGACGGCGACGCACCGAGGTGCGGGTACGAGCGGACATGAGGATCTCCCTTGATTCTGGTCCTGCTGGTGCTGGTTGGGACGTGCTGGGGTCCGGCCCCGGGGGGCGGGGCCGTGGTGCGGTCGTGCGGTGCGGTGGTGCGAGAGGCCCCGACGGCGGGGCGTCAGGCGGATCTGGCGCGCGAGGCGAATCGCTGCTGGAGGAGCACGGCGACCACGATGATCACGCCCTTGGCGACGGCCTGGGCCGAGGTCGACATGTTGTTCTGCGTGAAGACGTTGGTCAGCGTGGTGAAGATGAGGACGCCGAGCACGGTGCCGACGATCGTGCCGCGACCGCCCACGAGGAGCGTCCCGCCGACGACGACCGCCGCGATGACGTCGAGCTCGTAGAACAGGCCGTTCGTCGAGGAACCGGCCGTGGTGCGGGCGAGCATCATGACGGCCGCGATGCCGGTCGTCAGACCGACCAGTCCGTAGAGGTACATCGTGTGGCGCTTGACCTTGATGCCCGCGAGCCGGGCCGCCTCGGGGTTTCCGCCGACGGCGACCGTGCGGCGGCCGAACGTCGTGCGGTTGAGGAGGAACCAGCCCGCGACGGCCACGACCGCGAACATCCACACGAGCACGGGGACGCCGAGCAGGTCCGCGCGGAAGAACTCGAGGAACGCGTCGACCTCGGTGACGCGCTGGGTCTGCCGGTTGGAGATCATCTCGGCGAGGCCGCGGGCGCCCACCATCATGGCGAGGGTCGCCATGAACGCGACGACCTTGCCGTACGCGACGAGGACACCGTTGATCAGGCCGCACGCCGTGCCGACCGCGAGCGCCACACCGACCATGACGATCCAGTGGGTGTCGGCGGCCATGGTCTGGGTCGCGAGCGTGCTCGCCCAGACCGTGGCGAGCCCCATGACGGACCCGACGGACAGGTCGATCCCGCCGCCTGTGATGACGAAGGTCATCCCGATGCTCAGGACGCCCAGGACGGCGGCCAGTCGCAGGATCGTCAGCAGGTTGTTGACGTTCGCGAAGTTCTCCCCCGCGGTCGCGTACCCGACGATGCACAGCGCGACGAGCGCCACGACGAGGCCGATGTTCCGCCCCACCGATCCACTGAACAAATTGCGGCGCGACCGTCTGCCGTCGTGCACCTCGGAGCTCGGGGCGTGCCCCGGTCCGTCCACGACGGCGGCGCGAGCCACCTCCTGCTCGCTCATGCGGCACTTCCTTCCATGACGAGGTCGAGCACGCCGTGCTCGTCGATCGAATCTGCTGGGCCTTCGTGCACGACGCGTCCCTCCGAGATCACGAGGACACGGTCGGAGAGACCGAGCACCTCGTCGATCTCGCTCGAGACCACGAGCACGGCCGCACCGGACGCCGCGAGGTCGCGGATCAGTGCGTAGATCTCGGCGCGCGCCCCGACGTCGACGCCCCGGGTGGGCTCGTCGAGCAGGAGGACCCGGCACCCGTGCACGAGCCAGCGCGCCAGGAGCGCCTTCTGCTGGTTGCCGCCGGACAGGGTCCGGGCGTTCCGCTCGACCCCGGCGGGGCGCAGGTCGAGCGAGACGGCCTGCTCCTTCGCCGCCGCCCGCTCCGCCCTCTCGTCGAGGAAGCCCGCCTTCGCGAAGCGAGCGAACGTCGAGAGCGTGATGTTGCGGTAGACCGGTTCGTCGAGCAGCAGGCCCTGGCTCTTGCGCTCCTCGGGGCACAGGCCGATGCCCGCGTCGACCGCAGCGGCGACCGAGCCGCCGCGGAGCTTCTTGCCGCCGACCGCGACGGTCCCCTGGGTCGCGCGACGCGCCCCGTAGACGGTCTCGAGGATCTCGGACCGGCCGGAGCCGACGAGCCCGGCGAAGCCGAGGACCTCACCGGCGCGCACCTCGAAGGAGACGTCCGCGAACTTCCCCTCGAGCCCGAGCGACTCGACCGCGAGCAGCACGTCCGCCTCCTCGGCGACGGGCTCGCGCCCGGGGAAGACGTTGTCGACCGCGCGACCGGTCATGAGCTTGATGAGCTCGGCGGTCGGCGTCTGCGAGACCGCGAGGTTCTGCGCGACCGTGCGCCCGTCCTTGAGGACCGTGATCCGGTCGCCGATCGCCCGGATCTCCTCGAGGCGGTGCGAGATGTAGACGATCGCGACCCCGCTCCCGGTGAGCTGGCGGACGACGCGGAACAGGTTCTCGACCTCTTCGCTGTCGAGCACGGCGGAGGGTTCGTCCATGACGATGACCCGTGCGTCGTGCGAGAGGGCACGGGCCATGGACACGATCTGCTTGCCCGCGGCGGACAGCTCACCCACCTCGCGGTGGGGCGAGATCTCGGGATGCCCGAGGCGCTTCATGAGCTCACGCGTGTTCCTGGCCGCCGTCCGCCGGCTGGAGAAGCCCGCGGTCGACAGCTCGTGCCCGAGGTAGATGTTCTCGGCGACGGTCAGACCGTCGACGACGTCGAGCTCCTGGTACATCGTGGCGACCCCGAGCTTGAGCGCGGCCACGGGGTGCGGGATCGTGACGACCTCGCCGTCGATGAGGATCTGCCCCTCGTTGGGCTGGTGTGCACCGGCGAGCACCTTGATGAGGGTGGACTTGCCGGCACCGTTCTGTCCGAGGAGGCAGTGGACCTCTCCGGGGAGGATGTCGAGATCGACGCCGTCGAGTGCTCGGGCGCCGGGAAACTGCTTGACGATGCTCCGCATCTGCAGGAGCGGCCGGGTGGGCTGAGGGTCTGCGTTGACCATGTGGGAGAAACTAACCGACCTTTTGACGGCGGTCAAGCAGAAGGTCCTGATCTTTCGCTTCGTTACCCCACCGTGACCGACAAAAGTGGGCATGACCGTCCGAACCGCCGAGGGGAGCCGGCGGGTGACCCACGTCACTCACGTACCGCTGCGGCACTGCGCGACGAGCGGTGCATAGAGGAGGAAACGGTCGAACGACAGGGGTTCCAGGGTCTCGACCGGCGGGGCGCGAGCTCCCGCAGGGCTCCGGCGACGTTGCCGCAGCAAACCACACGCTAGGTCGGCTTTTGTCGATCGTCAAGCAAAAGCCGAAGATCGCAGTACGCTAGACGGATTGTCACCACTGCGTAGCAACGAGAGGCTCCGTGATACATCGTGCCCACCGAGGAACTGCTGAAGTTCGCCCCCCGCCCGACCGGCGCCGGGGACATGTTCCAGCTGCTCCGCGACGGCCAACCCCGTACGCGGGCTGACCTCGCCGCGATCACCGGGCAGGCGCGGTCCACGATCGCCGCCCGCATCGACCTGCTCATGGCCTCCGGGCTCATCGCGCCCGCGGGCGAGGCGAGCTCGACCGGCGGCAGACCGCCCGTGACGTTCGCCTTCAGCCCCGGGGCACGCATCGTGCTCGCCGTGGACCTTGGCGCGACGCACGCGCGCCTCGCGGTCACGGACCTCGCGTCGAACGTCCTCGCGGAGGTCGACGCCCCCCTCTCCATCTCCGACGGCCCGGAGAACGTCCTCGCCTGGGTCGCCGAGACCGGCGAGAAGCTCATCGCGACGACCGGTCGCGACCTCAAGGACCTGGTGAGCGTCGGCGTCGGGCTCCCCGGCCCCGTCGAGCACTCGACTGGACGCCCCATCAACCCGCCCATCATGCCCGCGTGGGACGACGTCGACGTGCCCGCGATCCTCAAGCGCACGTTCGACGCCTCGGTCCTCGTGGACAACGACGTCAACATCATGGCCCTCGGCGAGCACCGCACCGCGTGGCCCGGCGTCAGCGACCTGCTCTTCGTCAAGGTCGCCACGGGCATCGGCGCGGGAGTCATCTCGGACGGCGAGCTGCGCCGCGGCGCCCAGGGAGCGGCCGGCGACATCGGCCACATCGCCGTGCCCAACGCGACGGACACCCCGTGCCGTTGCGGCAACATCGGCTGCCTCGAGGCCGTCGCGAGCGGCCAGGCCATCGCCGGCGCCCTCAAGAAGGAAGGGCTCGAGGCCGCCAACAGCGGCGACGTCGTGTCCCTCGTGCGCGGCGGCGACCTCATGGCCAGCCACGCGGTACGCCAGGCAGGGCGCGACATCGGAGCCGTCCTCGCCGCGTGCGTGAGCCTGCTCAACCCCTCCATGATCGTGGTCGGCGGCGTCATCGCCGACGCGGGAGAGCACCTGATCGCGGGCATCCGCGAGATCGTCTACCAGCGCTCGCTGCCGCTGGCCACGCAGCACCTGCGCATCGTCACGTCCCAGGCCCGGGGCCAGGCGGGCGTGCTCGGTGCGAGCGCCATGGCGATCGATCACGTACTCTCTCCCGCAGCGATCGATGCCCTGATCGCGTGAGCGCCAACGGAGGACTCATGAGCGTGCCGGACCGTCGGGCCCTGATCGTCCGGGGAGGATGGCCAGGCCACTCCCCCGAGGAGAGCACCGACCTCTTCGTACCCTTCCTCAAGGAATCGGGCTTCGACGTCGTCGTCGAGTCCTCGCTCGAGGTGTACGCAGACGCCGAGTACATGGCCGGCGTCGACCTGATCGTCCAGTCCTGGACCATGGGCGAGATCCTGCCCGACGAGATGCGCGGCCTGCGCCAGGCCGTGACCAACGGGACGGGTCTCGCGGGCTGGCACGGCGGGATCATCGACTCGTACCGCATGGCGACCGACTACCTGCAGATGCTCGGCGGCCAGTTCGCCGCGCACCCGGGCGACCTGGTCGAGCACACCGTCGAGATCGTGCCCGAGCACGCCGAGCACCCCATCGTCGCCGGCGTCGGACCGATCACGCTGCGCTCCGAGCAGTACTGGGTGCTCGCGGACTCGCTCAACGAGGTCCTCGCGACCACGACCATCGAGCCCACCGCCGACTCCCCGTGGCGCTCCCCCGTCGTCTCGCCCTCGATCTGGACCCGCCAGTGGGGCGAAGGACGCATCTTCGTGTGCGCGCCGGGGCACCAGCTCGCCGACCTCGAGATCCCCGGGCTGCGCACCGTGATCGAGCGCGGCCTCCTGTGGGCCGCCAGGTGACGCTCCCCCGCGCCTAGCAGGCGCGGGACGACGAACGGTCGCCGCCCCGGCGGGGGCGGCGACCGTTCGTGCTCCCGACGGCGCCACGCACCGGGGCGCGCCCGGTCACCGAGGTGCGCTGCGCCGTCGGGCACGCGCAGGGCGCTGGCTCCTACCAGGCGCGCGCGACCGCGGTGTGGACGTCGAGGAGCGGACCCGTGCGCTCGCTCGGGCCACGACCGAACCCGCACTCGGTGCCCACTCCGACCTCCCGGCCCAGGACCTGGGTCGCCGCTGCGAGACGACGCTGCGCGCCCTCGACGCCGTCCTCGTGGTGCACCACGCCGAGGTAGAGCTCGGTCGCCGGATCGATCGTGAGGTCCGCGAGCGGGGCGACGTACTCGACGTCGTCGCGCTCGATCGGCACGGGCAGGTGGAACCACGCGATCTCGCGCGAGACGGTCGCGGCCAGGCCGTTCGCGACCTCGACCAGTCGACGCGTGTCGGACGGCTCGACGAAGTGCTTCTCGGCGACGTCGCCGTAGCAGAGGTGGAAGCCGAGCTCGACGCCCGCGGGCACCGCGGAGGCCACGCGAGCGGCGCGCGCGACGCAGCCCGCGAGCACCTCGTCGGAGTCGATCGCGAACCATGCCTGGGCCGGGCCGGCACCGAGGTTCGCGCCCTCGATCAGCGCGAACTCGCTCGCGAGGTCGAGCTGGATCGCGAGGTCGCCCGCGGGGACCGCGGCGACGATCGCCTCGATCTCGCGCAGCATCGCGGCCTCGTAGGCGGGGTAGACGGCCTCCCGTGCGTCGGGGACGACGAACGCCACGACGGGGGCGAGCGGCGTGGGCAGGCACACCTGGAAGCGGGTGGCCGCGGGGATCGCCCCCTCCGCGCGCAGCCGCACGAAGTCCGTGTACGACGCCGTCGCGGCGGCCGCGTAACCCAGCTCTCCGAAGACCAGCTCGTCCGCCGGGACCGCCCCGTCGAGCACGAGAGGACGCACGTCGAACCCGGCGACGACCACGGGCTCGATCGGCAACCGTGTCAGGCCCGGCACGGCGTCGAAGCGCTCGCCCTGGAAGAGGATCCAGTGGAAGCGTTCGCCCACCTCGCCGTCGGGGATGCGCTTGAGGTGCGCGCCTGCGTGGGCCGCGACCGTGCGGAACGTGTCCTCGGCCGTCGGGAGGTTCACGGAGCCGACGAGGTGCGCGCCGCGCACCTGGGCGGCTGCTGGCGTGCCGGTGCCGTGCGGGGAGGGCTGGGTCGCGGAGGTCGCCTGAGTCATGCCCGCATCGTAGACGCGGGTACCACTTCATTGGCCGGGCTGCCCACCCCTCGGCGGACGGCCTGTGGCACCATCTCGGGGATGACCTCACCGACACCCTTCACCGGGCTGCTCGCCTACCCGATCACGCCGCTGGGTCCCGACGGGCTCCCCGACCTGGGGACGCTGACGCGCCTCGTCCAGGACGCGGTCCGCGCCGGGGTCGACGGCGTCACGGTCCTCGCGTCGTCGGGCGCGGGCACGTCGTTCTCCTCCGAGGAGCGCGCCGCCGTGGTGGGCGCCGCGGTCCGTGCGGCACGCGAGGCCGGTCCCGGCCCCTCGGGGCGGCAGGTCCCGGTGCACGTCGCGGTCGCGGCCCCCTCGACCACCGAGGTCCTGCGGAACGCGACCGCGGCGCAGGCGGGCGGCGCCGACGGGCTGGTCCTGACCCCCTTCGCGTACGTCCCGCTCGTCGACGCCGAGGTCGTGGCCCTGTTCGAGGCCGTGGCCGCCGAGACGGACCTGCCCGTCTGCTTCTACAACCGGCCCGCCCAGAGCGGGTTCGACGTGACGCCCGAGGTGCTGACCCACCTCGCCCGCACCGCCAGGCTCCGGGGCCTCAAGGACCCGGCGGGGAGGACGGACGTGGGCGTACGCCTGGACGCCGTCCGTGCCGCGGTCGCGGGCGAGCCGTTCGCCGTGGGGCTCAGCGGCGACCTCGCGATGACCGAGGGGGCCTTCACGACCCTGCCACCGAGCGACGCCTGGCACACCGGGGTCGCGGCCCTCGTCCCCGACGAGTACGTCGTGATGCGCCGCGCGCACCTCGACCGGCGGCCCCTCGACGCGGTCGTGGAGCGGTCCTGGCTCCTGGCCCTGGTCCGCGAGCTCGGGCGGCTGCGGCCCGTGGCGGGGCTCCACGCGCTCGCCGGGCTGCTCGACGTGCCGACCGGTCCGCCGCGGGGGCCGGTCCTGGCGACGCCGCCCGCGCAGACCGAGGGGCTGCGGGCCGTGCTGGCGCGCCGGCCGGCCGCGGCCCCCGCGATGCCGGGTCCCGCGGCCCCGGGTCCCGCGGACACCGACACCGACACCGGCACCGGCGTCGCGAAGTAGAGGCTTGGCGTCGAGGTAGAGAGCTGTGGCCCTCTACCTCGACGGGAAACCACCAACTCGACGGCGGGCGCCAGCCGGACCGTAGGGACGGTCAGTCGGCCGGCGGCCCCTCGGTGACCTCGGCGACGTCGGCGTCCAAGTCCTCGGGCTCCGGCGCGTCGCCGACCGCCGCCGGTCCGCCCGCGAGGAGCGCCACGAACCCCGCCTCGTCGAGGATGCGCAGGCCCAGGTCCCTGGCCTTGGTCTCCTTGGAGCCCGCGTTCTCACCCACGACCACGTAGTCCGTCTTCTTGGACACCGACCCCGAGGCCTTGCCACCCGCGGTGAGGATCGCCTCCTTGGCGCCGTCGCGCGAGAAGCCTTCGAGGCCTCCCGTGACCACGACGGTCAGACCCGCGAGCGGGCCCGTCGGCTGCTGGCGGGCACCGGGGCCGGGGTGACCCGGGGTGTCGAAGCGGACGCCGTCCTGCTTCCAGGTCTCGACGATCTCCCGGTGCCAGTCCACCTCGAACCAGGCGAGCACCTCGTCGGCGATGACCGGCCCGACGCCCTCGACCGCCGCGAGCTCCTCCCGGCTCGCGGCCCGGATCGCGTCGAGCGACCCGAACCACTCGGCGAGGGCCCGGGCGGCGACCGGCCCGACGTGCCGGATGTTGAGGCTCACGAGGATGCGCCACAGGTCCTTGGTCCGCGCGATCCGCAGCTCGTCCACGAGTGTCTGCGCCGTGGTCGACGGGCCGTACACCGGGAAGTCCTTGCGGACGCCCGCAGCCCTGCGCTCGGCGGGGGTCGCGTCCTCGAACCCCGGTGGGTAGGTGCGGGCGGCGACCTTCTGGAACGGCCGGACGACCTTGGCCAGCAGCACCGAGCCGTCGGACATCTCCACCTCGCCCGACTCCCCCACCCCTTCGTACGGCCGGGGCAGCCCGGTCTCCGGGTCGCGGACGACGACGCGGATCGGGGCGAGCTGGTCGACCGTGAGGCCGAACAGGTTCTTCTCGGTGCGCAACGGCGGCTCGGCGGGCTCGTAGGGCTGCGTGAGCGCGGCCGCGGTGACCTCGCCCAGCGCCTCGATGTCGAGGCCGCCGCGCGAGCCGATGTGCTCGACGCGCCCGCGGACCTGCGCCGGGCAGCTCTCGGCGTTGGGGCAGCGCAGGTCGACGTCGCCCTCCTTCATGGGGCGCAGCGGCGTCCCGCACTCGGGGCACTCGGCCGGCATGACGAACTCCGTACGCTGCACGCCGTCCTCGCGCAGCGCGACGACCGGCCCGAGGATCTCCGGGATGACGTCCCCGGCCTTGCGCAGCACCACGACGTCGCCGATCAGCACGCCCTTGGCGCGCACGACGTCCTGGTTGTGCAGCGTCGCCTGCCGCACGGTGCTGCCCGCGACGAGCACGGGCTCCATGACGGCGTACGGGGTTGCCCGGCCGGTCCGCCCGACCCCGACCTGGATCGCGAGCAGGCGGGTGTTGACCTCCTCGGGCGGGTACTTGTAGGCGATGGCCCAGCGCGGTGCGCGGCTCGTCGCCCCGAGGCGGCGCTGGAGCGCGAGCTCGTCGACCTTGACGACGATCCCGTCGAGCTCGTGCTCGATGTCGTGCCGGTGCTCGCCGAAGTACGCGATCATCTCCTGCACGCCCGCGAGGCCGTCGACGACCCGGTTGTGCGGTGAGACGGGGATGCCCCACTGCTCGAACAGCGCGTACGCGTCGGACTGGCGACCGAGCTCGGCGTGCTCGCCTTCCTCCCACTGGAGCGCCCCGACGCCGTGCGCGTACATGCGCAGGTTGCGGCTCGCGGTCACGGCCGGGTCCTTCTGGCGCAGCGAGCCGGCCGCGGTGTTGCGCGGGTTGGCGTAGGGCGCCTGCCCGGCCGCGACGAGCGCCTCGTTGAGGGCCGCGAAGTCCTCGACCCCCAGGAAGACCTCGCCCCGGACCTCGATCACCGCGGGGTGCGTGGCCGGGTCGCCCGCGAGCTGCTGCGGGATGCTCGTGATGGTGCGGACGTTGGCCGTGACGTCCTCGCCCGTGCGCCCGTCGCCACGGGTCGCCGCCCGGACGAGGCGCCCCCGCTCGTACAGCAGCGCGATCGCGAGGCCGTCGATCTTGACCTCGCACAGGTACTCCACGGGGGCCTCGGACGAGACGCCCAGATCCCGGTGCACGCGCGCAGCCCACGCGGCGAGGTCCTCCTCGGAGAACGCGTTGTCGAGCGAGAGCATGCGCTCGAGGTGCTCGACGGTCGCGAAGCCCGTCGCGGCACGCCCGCCGACGCGCTGCGTGGGCGACTCGGGGGTCTGGAGGGCCGGGTGCGCCGCCTCGAGCGCCTCGAGCTCGCGCATGCGGGCGTCGTACTCGGCGTCGGACGACACGGGGGCGTCGGCCTCGTAGTAGGCCCGCTGGTCGGCCTCGACCTGGGCGACGAGCTCGGCCCAGCGCCGCTGTGCGCCGGCCTCGTCCAGTGCCGGGGCGGCATCGGGGGCGACGGCGGTGTCGGCGGCCGCGCGGGCCGTGCTCGTGCTGTCGGGGCTGGCTGCGGGGTGCGGCGGGGTGGCGTCGTTCACGTGCCCATCATCGCTCGCCCCACCGACAGCCGCGCGTCCCGCCGGCGGCGCGTCCTGCCCGACGGCGCCGCTCGCCCGCGCCCACCGGCCCGGCTCGGGGACCCTCGCCGGGCGCACGAGGCGAGCTCCGCCGTCGGGCACGGGAGACGTCCCGCGCCCGCCCGGACGCCGAGCAGCGCCCCCGCGCTGGAGGACGCGGGGGCGCTGCGAGCGGGACCGAGGCCAAGGGGGATGCCTCGGGCCCGTGGTGAGTGGCGCCACCCGGCAGGACGCGCCACCCGACCGTGACCCGTACCGCTCGGGTCGTCGTGCGGGCTACCGGCGTCCGGGCTGCTCCCCGGACGCCGGCGCCCAGATCACTTCGAGGACTTGGCGGTCGCGGCGAGCGCGGCTGCCTCCTCGGTGGCCTTGCGCTCCGCGCGGACCTCCTCGCGGCTCGTGCCGTAGTACGCCGCGACCATGATGTCCTTCATGTCCTCGAGCATCGGCAGTCGCGGGTTCGCGGGGGCGCACTGGTCCTCGTAGGCCCGCATCGACAGGGCGTCGAGGCCTCCGATGAACTCGCGCTCCGAGACACCCTGCTCCTTGAACGAGCGCTCGATCCCGACCTTGGCGCGCAGCTCCTCGACGGCCCGGGCGTAGGACTCGACAGCCTGCTCGGGCGTCGAGGCCGGGAGGCCCAGGTGCTTGGCGATCTGCTGGTAACGCTCGTGCGCGATGTACTTCTCCGCCTTGGGCCAGCCCGTGACCTTGGTCGGGATCTGCCCGTTGTAGCGGATCGCGTGCGGCAGGAAGATCGCGTTCGTGCGGCCGTGGACCAGACCGAACGTCGAGCCGACCGTGTGGGCCATCGCGTGCACGATCCCGAGGAACGCGCTGCCGAACGCCATGCCGGCGATCGTGGCCGCGTTGTGCATCTTCTCGCGGGCCTCGGGGGCGGCCGCGCCCTGCGTGACGGAGGCCTCGATGTGCTCGAAGACCAGCTTGATCGCGTGCAGCGCCAGGCCGTCCGTGAAGTCGTTCGCGTAGACCGACACGTAGGCCTCGGTCGCGTGGGTCAGGGCGTCGAAGCCCGAGTCCGCCGCGAGCTTCGCGGGCATCGTCGCGGTCAGGACCGGGTCGATGATCGCGACCGACGGGGTCAGCGCGTAGTCGGCGAGGGGGTACTTGTACCCGGTCGCGTGGTCCGTGATGACCGCGAACGGCGTGACCTCCGAGCCCGTGCCCGACGACGTCGGGATGCAGACGAGCTTGGCCAGGTCGCCCAGGGTCGGGAACTTGAACGCGCGCTTGCGGACGTCGAAGAACTTCTCGCGCAGGTCCGAGAACGCCATCTCCGGGTGCTCGTACTTGAGCCACATGACCTTCGCGGCGTCCATGGGCGACCCGCCGCCGATCGCGACGATCGTGTCGGGCTTGAAGTCGCGCATCATCTCCGCGCCCTTCTCGACCGTCTCGACGCTCGGCTCGGGCTCGACCTGGTCCATGATCTGGATCGAGACCTTGTTCGGGCGACGACCCAGGACGTCGAGGACCTTGTCGACGATCCCGATCTGGCTCATGACCTTGTCCGTGACGATGGTGACGCGCTCGACGTCGGGCATCTGGGCCAGGTACTGGATCGAGTTCGGCTCGAAGTACGTCTTCGGCGGGATCTTGAACCACTGCATGTTGTTGTTACGACGTCCGATCCGCTTGACGTTGACGAGGTTGACGGCCGACACGTTGTTCGACACCGAGTTGTGGCCGTACGAGCCGCAACCGAGCGTCAGCGACGGGATCAGCGCGTTGTAGATGTCACCGATGCCGCCGAGAGCCGACGGCTGGTTCCACAGGATGCGGACGGCCTTGACGCGCTGGCCGAACTCCTCCGCGATGTCCTTGTCCTCGGTGTGGATCGCGCCCGAGTGGCCCAGGCCGTCGAACTCCACCATCTGCTCGGCGAGCGAGATGCCGTGGTCGGTCGACTCGGCGCGCAGCACGGCGAGGACGGGGCTGAGCTTCTCGCGCGTCAGGGGCTCGGCGGGGCCGACCTGGCTGCACTCCGCGAGGATGATCGAGGTGCCGTCGGGGACCGAGAAGCCTGCCTGCTCCGCGATCCACTGGGGGCTCTTGCCGACGATCGTGGCGTTGAGCTTGGCACCGGCGCAGTTCGCGCCGCCGGCCTCGACACCGAAGATGAAGCGCTCGAGCATCGCCTTCTCCTCGGGGTTCGCGAGGTAGGCGTGCATGTGGGCGAACTCGGCGAGGGCAGCGTCGTAGATCTCGGTGTCGAGGATGACGGCCTGCTCCGAGGCGCACACCATGCCGTTGTCGAAGCCCTTGGACAGGACCACGTCGTTGACGGCGCGTCCGAGCTTGGCGGTCTTCTCGATGTAGGCGGGGACGTTGCCCGCACCGACGCCGAGGGCGGGCTTGCCGGCCGAGTAGGCGGCGCGGACCATGGCGTTGCCGCCCGTGGCGAGGATCAGCGAGACGCCGTCGTTGTTCATGAGCGCCGACGTGGCCTCGAGCGAGGGCTGCTCGACCCACTGGATGCAGTCCTCGGGGGCGCCCTCCGCCACGGCGGCGTCACGCACGATGCGGGCTGCGGCGACCGAGCACTTCTGGGCGCTGGGGTGGAACGCGAAGATGATGGGGTTGCGCGTCTTGAGCGCGATGAGCGACTTGAAGATCGCGGTCGAGGTCGGGTTGGTGACCGGGGTGATGCCCGCGACCACGCCGACCGGCTCGGCGATCTCGACGATGCCCGTGAGCTCGTCGCGCCCGATGACGCCGACCGTCTTGAGGTTGGCCATCGAGTTGGGCACGTGCTCGCACGCGAAGATGTTCTTGGTGGCCTTGTCCTCGAAGACGCCGCGCCCGGTCTCCTCGACCGCGAGCTGCGCGAGGCGGCCGTGCTCGTGGAGCGCCGCGACGGACGCCTTCTTCACGATGCGGTCGATGTCCTCCTGGGTGAAGGCGTCGTACTGCTTGAGCGCCTTGAGGCCACGGTCGACGAGGGCGTCGATCTCGGTGACTCCGGCGGGGGCCTTGACAGGGGCCTTGCTCGTGCTGCTCACGTTGCTCCTCCAGTGACCCGAGCGGCCGGGTCTGCGTGGTGTCTTTCCCTTGCTTGTGAATACTTTCACAAGGTACGGATAGATGCAAGTGTCGTCGGTGTGTGACCTGGAACGCACCTCGCGCGAGCCGCTCCCCCCAAAGATCTATGCATGCCCGGTACCGCGGATCGGTCGCCTAGTGTGTTCGCATGAGTGCTGAGAACGTCGTGACCGACGCGCCCACCGGACAGCCGACCACGCCGCACGACCCGTACCTGTGGCTCGAAGAGGTCGAGGGCCGCGAGGCGCTCACCTGGGTCCAGGGCCGCAACGCCGAGACCGCCGCGACGATCGAGGCCACGAGCGAGTTCGCCCGGACCGAGCAGGCGGTCCGTGAGGTCCTCGACTCCGACGACAAGATCCCCGACGTCTCGAAGATCGGCGAGCACTACTACAACTTCTGGCGCGACGCGCAGCACGAGCGCGGCGTCTGGCGCCGCACGACGCTCGACTCCTACCGCACCGACCACCCCGAGTGGGAGCTCGTGCTCGACCTCGACGCGCTGGGCGAGGCCGAGGGGCAGAGCTGGGTCTGGCACGGCGCGAGCGTCCTGCGCCCCACCCCGGGCGGCGAGTGGCGCCACGCCCTGGTCGACCTGTCCCCCGGCGGGTCCGACGCCGACGTGACCCGCGAGTTCGACCTCGTCACGAAGCAGTTCGTCGCTCCCGAGGACGGCGGGTTCTACCGCGAGGAGTCCAAGGGTGGGCTCGGGTGGATCGACACCGACACGGTGTACGTCTTCACGGACTTCGGACCGGGCTCGATGACCCCCTCGGGATACCCCCGGATCGTCAAGCGCTGGCGCCGCGGCACCCCGGTCACCGAGGCTTCGGTCGTGTACGAGGGCGAGCCCGAGGACATGTACATCTTCGGCTGGCGCACGCACTCGCCCGGCTTCGAGCGTGACTTCGTCGGCCGCTCGATCGCGTTCTACGACAGCGAGACGTACCTCGTCCAGGACGCAGGCACGCCCGAGCAGCGCCTCGTCAAGATCGACGTCCCGCGCTCGGCCGAGGTCGGCGTCAAGCGCGAGTGGATGCTCGTCGAGCTGCGCGACGACTGGACCGTCGACGGCACCACCTACCTCGCGGGGTCGTTGCTCGCGACCCGCTTCGAGGACTTCCTCGCCGGGGCGCGCGGCTTCACCGTCCTGTTCGAGCCCACGCCCACGTCGTCGCTCGCCGGGGCCACGTGGACCGCGCACCACCTCGTGGTCAACGTCCTGGAGGACGTCAAGAACCGCCTCCACGTGCTGACGCCGCCCTCCTCGGACACCGGAGCGGACGCCGACGCACCGGGCCGTGGATGGCCCCGCAGCGAGCTGCCCGGCCTGCCGACCATCGGCACGGTCGTCGTGGGCGCCGTGGACTCCGAGGAGAGCGACGACGTCTGGCTCGTCACGACCGACTACCTCACGCCCTCGACGCTCTCGCTCCTGTCGGTGGGCGCGGGCACCGAGCCCGAGGTGCTCAAGTCGAGCCCCGCCTTCTTCGACGCCTCAGGCCTGGTCATCGACCAGCACTTCGCGGTGTCCGACGACGGCACGCGCGTCCCGTACTTCGTCGTCGGGCGTGAGGAGCTCGTCCGCCCGGACTCCGGTGCCGCCGCCGAGGCGGGCTCCGGCGCCGCCCCCGTGGGCGCCGCTCCCACGCTGCTCTACGGCTACGGCGGCTTCGAAGTCTCGCTGACCCCGGGCTACTCGGGCGGGCTCGGACGAGCCTGGCTCGCCGACGGCGGCGTGTACGTCGTCGCGAACATCCGCGGCGGCGGCGAGTACGGCCCGTCCTGGCACCAGGCCGCCCTCAAGGCCAAGCGTCACAAGGCCTACGAGGACTTCGCGGCCGTCGCGCGCGATCTCGTCGCCCGCGGCATCACGACTCCCGAGCACCTCGGCATGGAGGGCCGCAGCAACGGCGGCCTCCTCGCGGGCAACATGCTCACGCAGTACCCCGAGCTCTTCGGCGCCGTGATCGTGGGCGTCCCGCTGCTCGACATGCTGCGCTACACGCACCTGCTCGCGGGGGCGTCGTGGGCCGCCGAGTACGGCGACCCGGACGACCCCGAGCAGTGGGAGTTCATCAGGACGTTCTCGCCCTACCACCTGTTCGACGCCGAGCGCGAGTACCCGCCCGTGCTCTTCACGACGTCGACCAAGGACGACCGGGTCCACCCCGGGCACGCCCGCAAGCTCGCCGCGAAGATGCTCGCGGCCGGCAAGGACGTGACGTACTACGAGAACGTCGAGGGCGGGCACGGCGGCGCCGCGAACAACGCCCAGGCCGCGCACATGGCCGCGATCCACTACCGCTTCCTGCGGGAACAGCTCGGCTGACGCCGGGCTCCCCGGACGCACGGAGGGCGGGTTCCCCGGGGGGACCCGCCCTCTCGGCGTCTGGAACGAACGAACGGCGGACTACGAGTGCGGAACCGTCGCGGTGATGAGCGTCCCGTCCTCGCGACGGTTGCCCGTCAGGTCACGCAGGCTCGGTGTCCCCTCCCGCACGGGCCCCTGGCCGTCGAGGGCCACCGTCACGGGCTCGCCGGCGGCGACGCGCACGGCCTCGCCGCGCACCAGCACCTCGGCGCTCTCGCCCGTCTCGCACACGAACGTGATCGCGTCGGCCGTCACCGTGACCTTCAGCCGTGCCCCGCGCAGGGACACGCGGAACGTCAGGGACTCCCACGCCTGCGGCAGGCGCGGGTCGAAGCTGATGCGACCGCAGTCGTCGCGCATGCCACCGAACCCGAACGCCAGCGCCGACCACGTCCCGCCGGCCGAGGCGACGTGCACGCCGTCGGACGCGTTGGCGTGGCGGTTCTCCAGGTCGACCAGCAGCGACGACGTGAAGTACTCGAGCGCGAGCTCGTGGTACCCGACCTCGGCCGCGATGATCGACTGGACCACGCCCGAGAGCGTGGAGTCGCCCGTGGTCAACGGGTCGTAGTACTCGAAGTCGGCCAGCTTCTCCTCGGGCGTGAACTCGGCCCCCTGGAGGAACAGCGCGAGGACGACGTCCGCCTGCTTGAGCACCTGGTAGCGGTAGATGACGAGCGGGTGGTAGTGCAGCAGCAGAGGCCGCTTGTTCGCAGGGGTCGCCGCGAGGTTCCAGATCTCGCGCTCCAGGAAGTGCGAGTCCTGCGGGTGGATACCCAGGTGCTCGGCGTAAGGGATCGACATGCGCTCGGCCGCTCGCGACCACTCGGCCGTCTCCTCCGCCGAGACCCCGAGCCGGATCCGGAGCCGCTCGTAGTCGTGCGGCGCGTCCAGGCGCATGGCGTCGAGCGTCTCGGCCGCGACGCGCAGGTTGAAGCGGGCCATGACGTTGGTGAAGAGGTTGTCGTTGACGACCGTCGTGTACTCGTCGGGCCCTGTGACGCCGTGGATGTGGAAGTGGTCGTCGCCGTTGGCCCGCCAGAAGCCGAGGTCGGCCCACATGCGCGCGGTCTCCACGAGGATGTCGACACCCTCGCGCTCCAGGAAGTCCTGGTCCCCCGTCGCCCGCACGTACTGCATGAGGGCATAGGACACGTCGGCGTCGATGTGGTACTGCGCGGTGCCCGCGGCGTAGTACGCCGAGGCCTCCTCGCCGTTGATCGTGCGCCACGGGAACAGCGCGCCCTCCTGCGAGAGCTGCCCGGCGCGGCGGCGGGCGGCGTCGAGCATCTGGTAGCGGAAGCGCAGCGCGTTGCGCGCGTACCGCGGGCTCGTGTACGTCAGGAACGGCAGCACGTAGATCTCGGTGTCCCAGAAGTAGTGGCCGCCGTAGCCCGAGCCCGTGAGGCCCTTGGCGGGGACGCCGTTGCCCTCGGCGCGGGCCGTGGCCTGCGCGAGCTGGTAGATGTTCCACCGCACGGCCTGCTGGATCTCGGGCTGACCCGGGATCTCGACGTCGGAGCGCGCCCAGAAGTCGTCGAGGAACTCGCGCTGCTCGGCGTGCTGGAACGCGACGCCCTCCTCCCGCACGCGGTCGAGCGTGCGACGGCAACGGTCGATGAGCTCGCGCGCGGGCACCCCGCGGGACGTGTGGTAGGCCACGGTCTTCGTGAGCCGGACCGGCTTGCCCGGCTCGGCCTGGATCCGGTAGACGTGCTTGGCCAGGTCCTCGTCCACCTGGGTGCGCACCTCGTGGGTGTTCTCCGTGACCAGCTCGTCGTCCGCGGCGACCGCGATCGTCATGCCCGAGTTGGTGCACCGGTAGGACAGCACGAGGCGCTGGTCGTCGCCCCACTGGGCCTGCGGCTGCAGGACGCGGTCAGTGAACTGGTTGGCCTTGCGCGGGTCGAAGCCCTGCCCCATCGCGGCCGACGGGACGTGGTACTCGTCCTGCCCGTCCTGCCGGTTGAGGATCTGGGACGAGATCGCGATGGGGGCCGGGTCGTCGAGCATCGTGACCTCGAACGTGATGACGGCCAGGTGCCGCTCCACGAACGAGACCATGCGCTCGGACTTCACCAGGACGCGCTTGCCCGACGGAGTGCGCCACAACAGCTCGCGCCGCAGCACGCCGTCGGCCATGTCGAGCGACCGCTCGTAGGAGACGAGGTCCGCGACGGGCAGCAGGAGCGGCTCGTCGTCGACGTAGAGCCGGATGATCTTGACGTCCGGGACGTTGACGATGGTCTGCCCGACCTCGGCGAACCCGTACGCCTCCTCGGCGTGGTGGATGCGCCACGTCTCGTGGAAGCCGTTGATGAACGTCCCCTGCGTGTGGGACTCGCGCCCCTCCTCGACGTTGCCCCGCATGCCGAGATACCCGTTGCCGACCGAGAAGAGGGTCTCGGTGACCCCGAGGTCGTGCGCGGAGTAGCGGTTCTCGGTGAGCCGCCACGGGTCCGCCGGGAAGCGGCTGCGGTCGACGGTCCCGTCGAAGCCGTGCTCGAACCCGGCCATCAGCGGGCCTCCTCGTGGGCCGGGCGGTCCAGGACCGTCGCGTCGAGCTCGCCCAGGTCGGCCACGACCACGTCGGCGCCGTGCTCCGTCAGGACGTCCGCCCCGACCCCGCGGTCCACCCCGACGACGAGCCCGAAGTCGCCGGCCGCTCCCGCCTGGACACCCGAGATCGCGTCCTCGATCACGATCGCGGCGGTCGTCGGGACGCCCAGGAGCTGGGCCGCGTACTCGTAGGTGGCGGGCGAGGGCTTGCCGTCGAGCCCCTCCGCGGCCGCGACGGCGCCGTCCACGACGACCCCGAAACGGTCCGCGATCCCCGCGGCCGCCAGGACCGACGGGGCGTTGCGCGACGACGAGACGACCGCGACGAGCGCCCCTGCCGCGGTCACGGCGTCGAGGAACGCGATCGAGCCCGGGTAGGGCTCGATGCCCTCCTCGACGAACATCGCGTTGACGATCTCGTTCTTCTCGTTGCCCAGCGCGCAGACCGTGCCCTCCCCGGGGGCGTCGTCGATCGTGCCCCACGGGAGCTCGATCCCGCGCGAGGCGAGCATCGTGGCGACCCCGTCGAAGCGGGGCTTGCCGTCGATGTGCGCGAAGTAGTCCGCCGACGTGTACGGCGCGACCCCGCGCTCGGCGCACAGCGGCGCGAACAGGCGTTCCCAGGCGCGCATGTGGACCTCGGCGGTCGGTGTCAGGACACCGTCGAGGTCGAAGAGGACGGCGTGCAGAGCGGGCATCGCGCTCCTTCGGGAGAGTGGACGGACGAGGGAGCGCCGCGAGTTCGGCACCTCCCTCCGAGCCTACGCACCAGGGGGCGTCACGGCGAAAACGAGGAGGGGCGCGGGCGCGTGCGCACCGTGACCGCGCTCTGCACCGAGCGGTGCTCCGTTCCCGGGACGACCTGCCTCCTCCTCCAGGAGGAGGAGCACCCGTCGCAGATCTCGGCCATCGGGAGGTGCTGCCCCCTGAGCCGCGTCCGTAGCGTCGACGACGGACGGGGCACACGCCGACCAGGCGGCCCGATGACGACAGGAGACGCATGATCCAGGTAGAGGCACTGACGAAGCGCTACGGGCCCACGACGGCCGTGGACGGGCTGACGTTCACGGCTCGTCCCGGGACGGTCACGGGGTTTCTCGGTCCGAACGGCGCCGGGAAGTCCACGACCATGCGGATGATCGTCGGGCTCGAACGCCCCACCTCGGGCAACGCGACGGTCGGAGGCCGTCGGTACGTCGACCTGCCGGCGCCGCTGCACGCGGTCGGCGTCATGCTCGACGCGCGCTCAGTCCACCCGGGGCGCACGGCGTTCCGCCACCTCCTCGCGCAGGCCCGTACCCACGGCATCTCCCGTTCACGCGTGGACGAGGTGATCGCGACGACCGGGCTCGAGTCCGTCGCCGGGCGCCGGGCCGGGACCTACTCGCTGGGCATGGGGCAGCGCCTCGGGATCGCCGGTGCCCTGCTCGGCGACCCCGAGACCCTGATCCTCGACGAACCGGTCAACGGCCTCGACCCGGACGGGGTCCTGTGGGTGCGCGGGCTCGTCCGGAGCCTCGCGGCCGAGGGCCGCACGGTCTTCCTCTCGTCGCACCTCATGCACGAGCTCTCGCTGTGCGCCGACCGGGTCGTGATCATCGGCAAGGGCCGGCTGCTCGCCGACGCCTCGGTGTCCGAGCTCGTCCAGCGCTCCGAGCACGCGAGCACGGTCCGCGTCCGCACGACCGATCCCGACCTGCTCACAACAGCCCTCGCAGGCCTCGGCGCCGACGTGGTGCGGCACGAGCATGGGGTGCTGAACGTCCAGGGTGCGTCCGTCGACGAGGTCGGCGCAGCCGCTGCTCGCTGCGGCGCGACGGTCCTGGAGCTCGCGACCGACGGCGGCTCGCTCGAGGACGCCTACCTGCACCTCACCGCCGACGCCGTCCAGTACCGGGGCGGCAGCGCCGACGGCACGACGACCGGCACGTCCACCGGAGCGGTCCGATGAGCGCCCTCACCGCCTCCACCGCGGGAGGCGCCCGCGCGCGGGCGGGCGGGCCTGCGGTCCGTCGCGGCCCGACCTTCCCCCGCGTCGTCGCCTCGGAGTGGACCAAGCTCACGAGCCTGCGGTCCACGACGGTGATCGCGGCCGCGACGGTCGTGGTGTCGTGGGCACTGACGTACCTGGCCGCGAACGCCTCGTCGGTCGACCCGGGGTTCGTCCCGCTCGACTCGCTCACGGCGGGGCTCCTGCTCGCCCAGGTCGGTCCCCTGGTCCTGGGCATACTCGCCGGGACGGGTGAGTTCACCACGGGCACGTTCCGCTCGACCTTCACGGCCGTCCCCCGGCGGCTGCCCGTGCTCGCCGCGCAGGTGGTCGTGGTAGGAGCGTTCGGCCTCCTGGTCGCGGCCGCTGCCGTGGGTGCCGCCGTCGTGGCCCTGGTACCGGCAGCGTCCTCGCGCGGGATCTCGCTGGACCTGACCGGTGCCGGGACCCCACAGGTCCTGGTCGGCATGGCGACCTTCCTCGTCGCCATGGCGCTGCTCGGCCTAGCGGTCGGCGCGCTGCTGCGCAGCCCGGTCCCCGCCGTCGCGGTCACGGTCGTCCTGGTGCTCGTCCTGCCCGTCATCCTCTCGCTGGGCTCCGAGCTGGCCACCGACCCGATGGCCGCACCCACGGGCGGCACCGTGTCGTCGCAGCAGTCCGCCGTGAACACCGTGGTGACGTTCCTGCCCAGCGGTGCGGCCGAGCTCCTCGTGCGGGGACCGGGAAGCAGCGGCATCGAGGGCGCCCCGGACCTCGGCTCCTGGGGCGGGGCGCTCGTGCTCGCCGGCTGGGTCCTGGTCCCCCTCGCGGTCGCCGCGGCCCGCCTGCGCGGCCGCGACGTGGTCTGAGGTGGACGACTGATGAGCCACCTTCTCGACCACACCACGGCCCTCGTACCCAGGAGCACCCGGGGCGCCACGGTCACCCGCGCGCTCGCGGCCGAGTGGACCAAGATCACAGGCCTGCGCTCGACCGCCTGGCTCGCGGCGGCCACCGTCGTCGCGGCGGCTGGCCTCGCCTTCGGTCTGGGCCTGTTCGTCCGACCGGGGGGTGCGGGGAGCGGGGCATCGCTCGCGGTCACGGGCCACGTGCTCGCACAGCTCGGTCCGCTCGCCCTGGGCGTGCTGGTCGGTACGGGCGAGTACGCGACCGGTACCTTCCGGGCTACGTTCACGGCCGTCCCACGACGCCTGCCGGTCCTCGGTGGCCAGGCCGTGGTCACGGCCGGGTGGGGGGCCGCGACCGCAGCTGCAGCGGTCGGCGCCTCGCTCCTCGTCACGTCGGGGCAGCGCACCGGTGCCGGGCTCGTCGTCGACGCCGCCGATGCCGAGACGGTGCGTCTGCTGGTGGGCTACGTGCTCCACCAGACGGGCGTCGCGCTGCTCGGGCTCGCGATCGGCGCGCTGCTGCGTCGAGCCACCGGAGCGTTCGTCACGGCGGCCATGCTGCTGCTCGTGCTCGACCAGTTCCTCGCCGCCAACCCGGGCCGGTTCACAGACACCCTGCGGGCCCTCCTGCCGGCAGCCGGTACCCGCCTGGTCCAGGGCGATACTCAGGTCGCGGCACTGGACGCCACGAGCCTCGGCCCGGACCTCGGGGCGTGGGGCGGGGGCCTGGTCCTCCTCGGGTGGGTCGTCGCGCTGCTCGGCGCCGCCGTCTACCGTCTGCGCCGCCATGACCTCTGACCCGCACCGAGCGGCTGGTCCCTCGGGCCGGGCGATCGATGGGACAGTGGAGACCATGCCCACCCCGCGCGCGGCCGCCCCGCAGCCCCCCGCGCCGACGGTCTCGCCCGTCCTGACCGAGACGCAGGCCCTGCACGCCGGCCCTGTCGGGCGCGTCCTCGCGGCCCGACCGTGGATCGCGGACCTCGCCCTCGCTCTCGGCGTGCTGCTGCTCGGTCTGGTGACGACCGAGGTGGCCCAGATGACGGTCCAGGGGTCGATCGACCTGGGCCTGTTCCTGCCAGGAACAGGCGCGACCCGCCTGGTCTCGGCCGCCTGGTGGGCGGGATCCGTCGTGGGGGCCGTGCTCCTGGCGGTACGGCGAGTGTCGCCGCTGGTCGTCACAGGCGCGCTCACGGTCCTTGCCCTCGGCTCGCTCGCCACCGCGGGAGTGCTGGGCGTCCTCGGGGCGTGCCTCGCGTTCACGCTCTTCACCGTTGCGGCCACACGCACGCCCCGCACGACCTGGATCACGTGCACGACAGTCTTCCTCGTCGTCACGGTCGCGCTCTGGCACTGGCAGGACGTCGGCCTCGCCGAGATCCTCCTGTGGAGCGATCGTCTGCCCTCGCTCGACGGACCCGCCCGACAGCTCCCCGCGCCCCCGTTCTCCGCCGGGCGCCGGTCCTTCTCGGTACTCCTCCTCCTCGGGCTCCTGCTGCTGGGCGTCGCGACCGGCGCGGTGGCGCGCGCCAGGCGCCAGCACGCGCACGACCTCGTGGAGCGCTATGCCGCGATGGCCCGCGAGCGCGACCAGAGCGCCGCTCTCGCGCGGGTCTCCGAGCGGGCGCGGATCGCGCGCGAGATGCACGACGTGGTCGCGCACAGCGTGTCGGTCATGGTCGCCCTGTCGGACGGAGCCGGGGCCGCCCTCGACCGAGCCCCCGACCGCTCGCGCGAGGCGCTGCGCGAGCTCTCCCGGACGGGGCGGGGAGCGCTGTCCGACATGCAGGGCGTCCTCGGCGCACTCGACCCCGGCGAGGGCACCGACGCGGGGACGGGCGGATCCGCGGAGCCTGTCGCAGCCGACCTCGCGATGATCGTCGAACGCTTCCGGGCCGCCGGCATCCCGGTGCGTGCGCGGGGCCTCGACGTCGACCTCCCCCAGGACACCGCGCTGCGGCTAGCCGTCGCCCGCGTCGTGACGGAGGCGCTGACCAACGTGCTCCGGCATGCTCCGGGCACGCCACGTGCCGAGGTCGCCGTGCGACGCGGCCCGTCGGGACTCGAGGTCGAGGTGCTCGACGACGGCGGTACCCGTCCGGGGACGGGCGGCGGCTCCGGGCGGGGCATCCTCGGCATGCGCGAGCGCGCCGCGCTCCTCGACGGTCGCGTCGAGGCCGGCCCTCGACCTGGTGGAGGATGGCGCGTGCACGTCGTCCTGCCGGTCGACGACGACCGACGCCCAGCACCGGACCAGGGCGCGAGGCGCGGCAGGACCGAAGGACCGGACGGAGGACAGGGATGACGACGGTGCTGCTCGTGGACGACCAGGCGCTCCTGCGCCTCGGATTCCGCCTCGTGATCGAGTCCGAGCCCGACCTCGAGGTCGTCGGCGAGGCCTCCGACGGCCAGGTCGCGATCGCCCAGACCGCGGCCCTGGCCCCCGACGTGGTGGTCATGGACATCCGCATGCCGGGCATGGACGGCATCGAGGCCACCCGGCGCATCGTCTCGGAGCACCCCGCGACACGGGTCCTCGTCCTGACCACTTTCGACGTCGACGAGTACGCGTTCGCGGCGCTGCGCTCGGGGGCGAGCGGCTTCCTGCTCAAGAACGCCCTGCCCGAGGAGCTCGTCGCAGCGATCCGCACCGTGGCGGCGGGCAGCTCGATCGTCGCCCCGAGGATCGTGCGCCGCCTGCTCGACCTCTTCGCCCCGTACCTTCCCACGGGCGAGGCCGCCCCAGCGCCCGCCGACGACCTGAACCCGGCGCTGCGCACGCTCACCCCCCGCGAGCTCGACGTCCTGCGGTGCGTCGCGGAGGGGCTGTCCAACGCCGAGATCGCCGAGCGACTGGTCCTCTCGGCGACCACGGTCAAGACGCACGTCGGCAACATGCTCGCCAAGCTCGGCGTCCGCGACCGAGTGCAGGCCGTGATCGTCGCCTACGAGAGCGGGCTCGCCGGGCAGGGCCGCTAGCCCGCGCCCGACGCTCAGTCCTGCGCCCGCTCCGCGAGCATCTCCGCGACCCGCCCCAGGTTCCCGAGCATCGCGCGGTTCTCGTCGATGCTCCCGAGCCGCTGCCCCGACCCCAGCCCCACTCCCCCCGCACGCGGCGCCGCGAGGAGCGTGACGTCGTCGAGCCCCGAGGACGGGAGCCCGATCCGGCGCCACGGGACGGTCACGAGCGACGCGAGCTCGCCCAGGTTGGGCCCCGAGCACTGCGAGACCTTCGCGGGCGGCAGCCCGGCCCAGACCCCGACGCCGCGCTCGACCGCGCGCGCGACCAGCTCCCAGCCCTTCTCGTCCCAGCCGTCGGCCCGGGCCGCGAGGTCCAGGCCGACGGCGTCGGCACCAGCGAGGACGACGGGGGCGATCCCGACCCACGCGGGCCCCACGTGCACGACGCTGCGCGCACCCCCGTCCCGCACCGCCCCCAGGACCGTCTCGAGGCCCTCCACGATCGCCGGGCCCTCGACCGGTCGAAGCCGCGAGTACCCGGAGAACGTGGGCAGCACGCCCGCGTTGATCTGGCCCAGCAGCGGCTCGGAGACCTGCACCACGAGCTCGGCCCCCGGGACCTGCCGACGCACCTCGTCGAGGTGCGCCCGCACCCCGACGGCGAGCGACGCGGCCAGGTCGGCCCGCGCGCCCTGGTCGGCGAGGACCCGGTCGCCGCGCGCGAGGTACAGCTCGGCCGCGAGCGTCCACGGCCCCACGACCGACACCGCGAGCGGCCCGACGTACCCGTGCCCGGCGATCGCGAGCGCCCCCAGGTCGTCCCGGAGGAAGGCCCGAGCCCTGCGCTCGTCCATGCCGGGCCGGTCCGCGAGCTTCCAGCCGTGCGGCCCGATCTCGACGGGCAGGTCCGCGAGCAGGGTCGCGGTGCGGCCCACGCCGTCGGCGCCCGGTCCCCGTTGGGGCAGGCGCACGAGGAACGGGACGGGCGTCACGCCCGAGGGGACCTCGGCGAGGTCTCCGAAGATCATCTGCTGCGCCTCGAGGACGTCGGTGCCCTCGCCGCCGGGCCACGGCCCGTGGCCGCTGACTGACGTCATGTCCAGGTCTCCTTGCTGTTCGACGTGCTCAAGGACCGGTCCGACGGCCGGGCCGGTCCACCAACTCCCCTGACTCTCCCCGGAGAACTCACCCGAGCATCACCCGCACGAACTCTTGCGGTGTCCCTCTCTCCGAGTGAAGGCTGATGAGTATGCACCACAGACCGTGACGACGCGGTGGCCGCTGGACCGACCCCGCCGGACGAGCGAGGCGGACATGAGCAGCAGCAGGCACGAGGCGACCGGGACCACCCTTCCCGGCGACCAGCACCACGAGGCGGCCACGACGACCGCTGGCGCGACCAACAAGGCGGCCGCGATCGCGGTGCACACCCAGGCCATCCCCGGGAACCACGCCGAGGCGCTCGCGGCGCTCGTCGCCGCCGACTTCCACAACCACGACCCGGCCCCCGGCTGCTCGGGCGGCATCGAGGGGCTGGTCGCGACCATGCACTGGTTCTCGGACGCATTCTCCGACCAGCACGTCGAGGTGCTGCACGCGGTCGCGGAGGGCGACCTGGTGGCGCTGCACGTGGCGTTCAGCGCCCGGCACACGGGCTACTTCCGGGGGCTGGCGCCCACCGGCCGTCACTTCACGGTCCGCGAGATGCACATGCTGCGCTTCGTGGACGGGCGCGAGGCCGAGCACTGGGCGGTGCGCGACGACGCGTGGCTCGTGCGGGAGCTCAGCGAGCACCCCGTGGTCCCGACGAGCGCGGTGCTCGCCGCGACTCAGCCCGGCTCCGCGGTGGGCAGCGTCCCGGTCGCGGTGTGACGAGGCGCGCACGGCCGGTCGGTCAGCGCGCTGCGCTCGCCGCGCGCTGCGCCCGGTAGGCGCGCTGCACGGTCGACTGCCCGATCACGCGCGTGCCCTGGTACACGACGAGCGACTGGCCGGCAGCCACGCCGCGCAGCGTCTCGCCCGTGAGCTCGACCTCCGTCCGCGCGCCGTCGGCGGCCCCGTCGTCCGCCTGCCCGACGACGGCGCGCACCCGCGCAGGGACCGGCGCCCCGTGGGCACGCACCTGGACCGACGCGTCGAACCAGCCGGACACCTGGGCGGACGCCGCGCCGTCGGGCACGGACCCCGCCTGGGCGGGCTCCCACCCGGCGGCTGCGAGGACGTCGTCCGCGAGCCACACCGAGCGGTCCCCCTCGATGCGGTCGACCGTGAGCAGCTCGGCCGGCCCCACGACGACCCGGTTGGAGACCGGCTCGACCTCGAGCACGTAGCGCGGCTTGCCGTCCGCGGCCGGGCGCCCCAGGGACAGGCCCTTGCGCTGGCCGACCGTGAACGCGTACGCGCCCTCGTGCTCGCCCAGGACCTCGCCCTCGGTGTCGACGATCTCGCCCGTGCGCGCGCCCAGGCGCGCCTTGAGGAAGCCCTGGGTGTCGCCGTCGGACACGAAGCAGATGTCGTAGGAGTCGGGCTTGTTCGAGACCGACAGGCCACGCCGCTCGGCCTCGGCACGGACCTCGTCCTTGGACGCGAAGCCGCCCAGCGGGAAGATCGACCGGGCCAGCCGCTCCTGGCCCATGACCGCGAGCACGTACGACTGGTCCTTGGCGTCGTTGGGCGACCGGTGCAGCTCGCGGACCGTGCGCGTCACGGCCTCGCCGTCCGGCCCGGCGACGGCGACCTCGCGCGTGACGACCTGCGCGTAGTGGCCCGTCGCGACCGCGTCGAAGCCCAGCGCCGTGGCCTTGTCGAGCAGCGCCTCGAACTTGATGTGCTCGTTGCAGCGCACGCACGGGTTGGGCGTGCGCCCGGCCTCGTACTCGGACAGGAAGTCCGCGACGACCGTGTCCTCGAAGCGCTCCGAGAGGTCCCACACGTAGTACGGGATGCCCAGCACGTCGGCCGCGCGGCGCGCGTCGCCCGCGTCCTCGATCGAGCAGCACCCGCGCGAGCCCGCGCGGAACTGCTCGCGGTTGCGCGACAGAGCCATGTGCACGCCGACCACCTCGTGGCCGGCCTCGACCGCCAGGGCCGCCGCGACGGCGGAGTCCACCCCGCCGGACATCGCTGCCAGGACTCTCATGCGGGCCTCCCTGTCGTGGCGGTCGGTCGCGTCCTCGGGCTCGCCCCGGGCCGGGCCGACGACGCGAGCCCCGCGGCCTGCGCCCGCGCCACGACCTGCGGCAGCGCGTCGAGAAGGCGCGCGACGTCGTCGGGCGTCGAGGTCGCACCGAGCGAGAACCGCAGCGCACCGCGCGCGTCCTCCTCCGAGACCCCCATCGCGAGCAGGACGTGCGAGGGCTGCGGCACCCCGGCCTGGCACGCGGAACCCGTGGACGTCTGCACGCCCGCCGAGTCGAGCAGGTACAGCAACGAGTCGCCCTCGGAGCCGGGGAACGTGAAGTGCGCGTTGCCGGGGAGGCGCAGGGACGGGTCCGCCAGCGGGTCGGGGCCGCGCAGCACGGCGTCGGGCACGGCCGCCCGCACGCCCCGGACCAGGTCGTCGCGCAACGACGCGAGGTGCTCGGCCCGCTCCGCACGGCCCGCGACGGCCTCGGTCACGGCGACCGCGAACGCCCGGATGGCAGGCGTGTCGAGGGTGCCCGAGCGCACGCCGCGCTCCTGCCCGCCGCCGTGCAGCACCGGGGTCAGGGGCAGGCCGCGCTTCGCGACCAGGGCGCCGACGCCCATGGGTCCCCCGAGCTTGTGGCCCGTGAGGGTCAGGGCGTCGAGGCCGCTCGCGGCGAAGTCCACGGGCACCTGCCCGACGGCCTGCACCGCGTCCGAGTGCACGGGGATGCCGTACGGTCGCGCGATCTGGACGACCTCCTGGACCGGCTGGATCGTCCCGACCTCGTTGTTCGCCCACATGACCGAGATGAGCGCGACCTCGTCGCCCTTGGCCGCGAGCTCGGCGCGCAGCGCGTCGAGGTCGAGCCTGCCGGCGTCGTCGACGGGCAGCAGGACGATCTCCGCGCCCGTGTGCTCGGCCATCCAGAAGGCAGGGTCGAGCACCGCGTGGTGCTCGACCGCCGAGACCAGGATGCGTCGGCGGTGCGGCTCGGTGGTGCGACGCCCCCAGAACAGCCCCTTGATGGCGAGGTTGTCCGACTCGGTGCCACCTGCCGTGAAGATCACCTCGCTCGGGCGCGCGCCGAGCGCCGCCGCGACGGCCTCGCGCGACTCCTCGACGACGCGGCGCGCAGCCCGGCCCGCCGCGTGCAGCGACGAGGGGTTGCCGGTCTGGGTGAGCTCCGCGACGAAGGCCTCGAGCGCGGCCGGCGACATGGGGGTCGTGGCGGCGTGGTCGAGGTAGGCGCCGTGCGAGGGATCGGCGGGCGTGGCGGTCATGAGGCGATCACAGTCGTCCAGTCTACGAAGGTATTCGCGGGCCGCCGCCGCCACGGTGCGGACGAGGGACGTGAGTTCTGTGGAACATTGCTGGACAGCACAGGAAAAACCGATATCTTGACAGATGCTCGTTCGCCCCTCGGACCCTCACCTGCCCGCCGCGACGCGTCGCGCGGCCGGGGTCCGCTCGTGAACGGCGACACCCCGACAGTTCTCCCTCCCGTCCCTCCTCACCCCGTGCGAGCGTTCTGCCCCATGCCCGACGACGTCGCGACCACCTGCGTGGTCCGCTCACCGCAGGACCCGCGTGCCCACGCGAGCGACCGCCTGCGGTGGGCGTCGCTCCCTCGCGAGCTCCGCGACGAGATCGAGGCCACGATGGAGGCGCACGTCGTCGAGGAGATCAGCGTCGTGAGCGGCTTCACGCCCGGGATGGGGTCGCTGCTGCGCCTGTCGACGGGTGAGCAGGTCTTCCTCAAGGCGGCCCGCACGCGAGACGCCCGGGAGTGCGCCGACCTGCACCGCACCGAGGCACGCATCGCAACACGCCTGCCCGCAGCAGTCCCGACCCCACGCTTCCTGTGGGGCCATGGCGACGGCGACTGGATCGTGCTCGCCTACGAGGCCATCGACGGCTACCCCCCGCGGGAGCCCTGGGAGCCCGCGGTGCTCGCACGGGTCCTCGACACCCTCGACGACCTGGCCCGCATCCCCGGAGCCCGGCAGATCTCCTTGCCGCCCGCCGGGCCCCAGCTCGCGTCCGCCTCTATCGGGTGGGGCCGCATCCTGCGCGATCCTCCTGAGCACCTGTCCTCTCTCGCACCGTGGGCGGCTCGCCGCCTCTCGTCGCTCGCCGAGCTCGAGCTGGGCGTCCTCGTCGCGTGCGAGGGCGAGTCGATCGTCCACGGCGACATGCGCGCCCGGAACCTCACGGTCACGGACGACGCGGTCTACGTCCTCGACTGGCCCTTCGCGATGCGCGGGGCCGGGTGGCTGGACCTCGCGCACCTGCTCGTCACGGTCGGCGCGCAGGGCGTCGAGGGGGTCTTCGACCCGCCGGAGGTGTCCGTGCCGGACGACGGCGGCACGCCCGTCGTGACGTGGGACGACGCCGAGCGGGCGGGAGCCTGGCTCACGGCCGTGTTCGACGACCACCCGCTCGGTGCCGAGGTGCACCCCGGAGACCTCCGGTCCATCGTCGGCGGGTTCGCGGGCTTCAGCATGGACCTCACGCGCAAGCCTGCCCCGGTGTCCGACCCGTGCCGTCCCACGGTGGCCCTGGGCCAGGCCGTCTCGGCCCTCGCCTGGCTCGAGCACCTGGGCCTCTGACCTGCTGGTCCGCCGTCGGGCCGGAGCCCCGTCGCACGGAAGCCGCCGGGTGCACGGAAGCCGGGCGTGGGGAAGCCGCCGGGCGTGCGAACGCCCCGGCGGGCCGAGCCCGCCGGGGCGTTCGTCAGAGGGTGTTCGAGGCGTCAGCCCTTGTGCTCCCGCAGGACCTGCGCGGCCTGCGGCAGGACCTCGGCGAGGTCGCCCACGACCGCGAAGTCCGCGATCTCGAACAGCGGGCTGTCGGAGTCGTTGTTGACGGCCACGATCACCTGCGAGGCCTGCATGCCACCGCGGTGGTGCGGGGCTCCCGAGATCCCCGCGCCGATGTACAGGCGCGGCGCGATCGTCACGCCCGTCTGACCGATGAAGGTGTCGAACCAGCCCTCGTAGACCGCGTCACGCGTCGCGCCCACGGCCGCGCCGAGCACGTCCGCCAGCTCCTCGATGGGCCCGAAGTCGCCGTCGGTGCCGCGTCCGCCCGCGACGACCGTCGCGGCCTCGGCGAGCGCAGGACGCCCACCCTCGACGACCGGCTTCTCCTCACGGGACACGACGGTGACGGTGGTCGCCGACGCGGGGACCTCGACGGGGAACCCGATGACCTCCGTCTGGACCGAGGACTCGGCGGGCTCCGGGACGACGGAGTTGGCGCGGACCGTGAACACGGCCTGCTCGGTGACGACCTCGCACGAGGTGTCCCACGAGCCCGCGAAGACCCGCTTGTAACCCACGGCCTTGCCGTCCTCGGCACGGACCGCGGCCGCGTCGATCACGAGGCCGGCACCCAGCGCGAAGGCGAGGCGGGCCGCGGCCTCCTTGTTGGGGAAGGTCGCCGAGAGCAGCACGATGTCCGCGTTCGCGCGGCGCACCGCAGTCTCGAGGGTCACCGAGACGACCGCCGTGAGGTGCGCAGCGTCCGTGCTCACGGACGTGGGCAGCTCGGCCTGCAGGACCGTGTCGACGCCGTAGGCACCGAGCTGGGCGAGCGTCGTGACGCTCGGGCTGCCGAGCGTCACGGCCTTGGGCCGACCGAGGCTGCGGGCGATGGTCAGGAGCTCGAGGGCCGCGGAGCGCAGCTGCGTCTCCGGGGAGTCGAGCAGGACGAGGACGTTGGTGGTCACGATGTTCCCTCTCAGACCAGGTCGTTGCGGATGAGGAACTCGGCCAGCGCGCGGCCACCCTCGCCCTTGTCGACGACGACCTCGACCTCGGGGCGCGGCGGGCGCGGCGTGGCGGCGAGGACGCGGGTGCGGGCTCCGGCGTCGCCCACGGTCGCGGGGTCGAGCCCCAGCGCCGCGAGGTCCCAGACCTCGATCGGCTGCGTCCGCGCGGCCATGATGAGCTTGAAGTTGGGGAAGCGCGGCCAGTTGGCGTGGTCGGTCACGCTGACCACGGCGGGCAGCGGGGCCGAGAGCACCTCGAGCGCGTCGTCGAGCTCGCGCGTGACCTGGGCCGTGCGGGCCTGGACGTCCACCTCGAGCTTGCCCGCGAGCGTGAGCTGCGGCAGGTCGAGCTCGGCAGCGAGCAGCACGGGGACCACGGACCCCAGCCCGTCGAGAGCCGCCATGCCGGTGAGGACGAGGTCGACCGGCCCCTCCTCCTCGATCTTGCGGATCGCCGCAGCGAGCGTGGCGACGGTCCCGAAGTAGTCGGAGCCCGCGAGCGCCTCGTCGCTGACGCGCACGCCGCGGCCGACGCCCATCTGGTAGGCCTTGCGGATCGCGGTGTCGGCCTCGGGGCCTGCCATGGTCAGGACGACGACCTCGGAGGTCTCCTGCTCGGCCTCCGGCAGCGACTCGACGATGCGCAGCGCGGCCTCGATGGCGTTCTCGTCGAGCTCGTTGAGGGTCCCCTCCTCGGACGATCGCACCACTCGTCCGGCGTCGAACCGCCGGTCGGCGTGGATATCGGGAACGTACTTGACGGCGACGACGATCCTCATCGTGATGTGCTCCGTGGTTGGGACGACGGTGGACCCGGGTGGTACCCGCACGCCACAGCCCTTCGTGGAAGGTGTGGCACAGGCGAAACCCTACCGGGCACCGCCGCGGAACCGGGTGAGATCTCGCGCACGACCACCTGGTGAGCACGAGCCGTCCACATGCGGGCCTCACAATGGAGGGGTGCAAGCGCTTGCCCCCTCCCCCCGCCCTCGCCCCTCGCACGGCCCGGTCCCCCGGCTCGGCGTCCGTCTCGCCGGTGACGGCGTCGACGTCGCCGTGCTCGCCTCGCACGCGAGCGCCGTCCACCTGTGCCTGCTCGACGTCTCGCCCGACGGCGAGATCCACGAACGGCGTGTGGCGCTCGACGGGCCGACCCACGGCGTCTGGCACGGGCACGTCCCCGGCGTGGGTGAGGGACAGTGCTACGGCTTCCGGGCCGAGGGCCCGTGGGACCCCGCGGCCGGCTTCCGGTACAACCCCGCGAAGCTCCTGCTCGACCCGTACGCACGCGGGATCGTGGGCGAGCTCGACGACGACCCGTCCACTCGCGGCCACGTGACCGAGCGGGACGCCTCGGGCACCCTCGTGGGCGACGTCCGTGGTCCGGCCGACCCGCGCGACTCGGCGGCGCACGTGCCGCACTCGGTCGTCGTGGCTCCTCGCACCGGGCACGAGCCCGTGCGCCGGCCGCACGTGCCGTGGGCCGACACGGTGGTCTACGAGGCCCACGTCCGCGGCCTGACCATGCAGCTCGACGCCGTGCCCGAGCACCTGCGGGGCACCTATGCGGGGCTCGCGCACCCGGCGACGATCGCGCACCTGAAGGCCCTGGGCGTCACGACGGTCGAGCTGCTGCCGATCCACGCGTTCCTGACCGAGCCGCACCTCGTGGCCGAGGGGCTCACCAACTACTGGGGCTACTCGACCGCGGGCTTCTTCGCCCCCCACGCCCCGTACGCGACGCGCGACGCGCAGGAGGCCGGGCCCGGCGCCGTCGTCGACGAGGTGCGCGGCATGGTGCACCTGCTGCACGAGGCCGGGCTCGAGGTCCTTCTCGACGTCGTGCACAACCACACGTGCGAGGGCGGGGCGGACGGCCCGCACCTGTCGTGGCGCGGCCTCGACAACCCCGTCTACTACCTGCACGACGGCGCGTCCCCGGCCGAGCTCGCGGACGTCACCGGGACGGGGAACAGCCTCGACTTCCGGCGTGCTCGGGTGGTCCAGCTGACGCTCGACTCGCTGCGCTACTGGGCGCAGGAGATCGGCGTCGACGGCTTCCGCTTCGACCTCGCCGTGACCCTGGGTCGCGGCCCGGCCGGGTTCGACCCCGACCACCCGTTCCTCGTGGCGCTCCAGACCGACCCGGTGCTGAACGGCCTCAAGCTCGTCGCGGAGCCGTGGGACGTCGGCCCCGGCGGGTGGCGCACCGGGCAGTTCCCCGCCCCGCTGGCCGAGTGGAACGACCGCTTCCGGGGAGCCGTCCGCCAGTTCTGGCTCGCCGACCCGCGCGAGGCCTCGCACGGACGCCCCGGCCAGGGCGTGCGCGAGCTCGCGACCCGCCTGGCCGGGTCCGCGGACCTCTTCGGGCACAGCGACCCGCCGCTCATGCGCGGGCCCGTCGCGTCGGTCAACTTCGTCACCGCCCACGACGGGTTCACGCTCGCGGACCTCGTCGCCTACGAGCACAAGCACAACGAGGCCAACGGCGAGGGCAACCGTGACGGCAGCGACGACAACCGGTCCTGGAACCACGGTTTCGAGGGGCGCCTCGAGAACGAGGAGATGACGGTCGAGGGCTTCGAGCCGGGGGTCGAGATCGCGCCTCTTCGCCGCCGCTCGATCCGCAACCTCATGGCGACCCAGGTCCTGGCGGCCGGGACCCCGATGCTCACCGCGGGCGACGAGATGGGACGCACCCAGCGCGGCAACAACAACGCGTACTGCCAGGACGGGCCGCTGTCGTGGGTGAGCTGGGACCTGTCCCCCTGGCGCAAGGACCTGCTCGCGACCACGACCCACCTCCTGGGGCTGCGTCGCGAGCACGCCGCGCTGCGCAGCGAGACGTTCTTCCACGGCCGCCCCCGGCACTCGGCGCAGGACGCGGTGCCGGACCTCGCGTGGTTCGACGCCGCAGGTCACCCCCTCGACCACGCGGCCTGGCACGACCCCGGGTTCCGCGTGCTGCAGATGCTGCGCACCGGCCCGCGTGCGGGCGACCGCGACGTGCTCCTGGTCCTCAACGGTGCGCTCGACACGGTCGAGGTCACGCTCGCGGGCGTGCCGGGACGCCCGGCGCCCGGGGCTGCCGAGGGGGCCGGGAGCACCGCGTGGGAGCTCGCGTGGGACTCCGACTGGGAGCACCCGGGCGAGGGCGGCAGGCCTGTGGGCCCCGAGACGCACGAGCCCGCAGGAGGGCCGCGGCCCCTGCTGGAGCCGCTCAGCCTGCAGGTCTATCTCTCGCCGAGGTAGAGGGGGCTCGTCGAGGGAGAGGGCTGGGGACCTCTCCCTCGACGGCTGGCCTCTACCTCGCGGCGGGGCGCGGGGTCTAGTCTCTGCGCATGAGTGACAACGACGTCAGCATCCCTTCCGCGAGCAACGCCGTCCCGTCGGGCACACCCGCCCACGGGAGCGCTCCCAGCCGGTCCGGCCCTGACCACGCCGAGGTCATCGTGGTCGGCGCCGGGCTCTCGGGCCTCGTCGCGGCCACCGAGCTCACGGCTGCGGGGCGCCACGTGATCCTGCTCGACCAGGAACCTGCCGCGAGCCTGGGCGGCCAGGCCTTCTGGTCCTTCGGCGGCCTCTTCCTCGTCGACTCCCCCGAGCAGCGCCGCATGGGCGTCAAGGACACCCCCGAGCTCGCGCTCGACGACTGGCTCGGGTCGGCGAACTTCGCCCCCGGCGCCGCCGACGGCGACGGACCCGACCGCTGGGGCTACGCCTGGGCGCGCGGATTCGTCGACTTCGCCGCGGGCGACATGCGCTCGTGGCTCCACGCCAAGGGGGTGCGCTGGTTCCCGCTCGTCCAGTGGGCAGAGCGCGGCGGCTACCCCGCAGGCGGCCACGGCAACAGCGTGCCCCGCTTCCACGTCACCTGGGGCACCGGGCCCGGCATCCTCGAACCCTTCGTCCGCGCCGCGCTCGACGCCCGGGAGGCGGGCCTCCTCGACATCCGCTTCCGCCACCGCGTCACCGGGCTCGTCGTGACCGACGGCGCCGTGACCGGCGTGCGCGCCGAGATCCTGGCCGACGACCCTGCCGAGCGCGGCGCCCCCTCGGTGCGCGACGTCGTGGGCGAGGTCGAGCTGTCGGCGAGCGCCGTCGTCGTCTCCTCCGGGGGGATCGGCGCGAACCACGACCTGGTCCGCGCGAACTGGCCTGCGTCCGCCGGCGTGCTGCCCGCGCGCATGCTCTCGGGCGTCCCTGACTCGACCGACGGGCTGCTGCTCGGCATCACTCGCGACGCGGGTGCGGCCCTGGTCCACGAGGACCGCATGTGGCACTACCCCGAGGGCATCGCGAACCACTCGCCCGTGTGGACCGACCACGGCATCCGCATCCTGCCCGGCCCCTCGTCGCTGTGGGTCGACGCGCACGGCCACCGGCTGCCCTCGCCCCTGTTCCCCGGCTTCGACGCCCTGGGCTCGCTCCAGCACGTCACGGCCCGCGGCGACGACCACTCCTGGTTCGTGCTCAACAAGGCCATCATGGAGAGCGAGTTCGCGCTGTCGGGCTCGGAGCAGAACCCCGACCTGACCGGCCGGAGCGTGCGGCTCCTGGCGCAGCGGGTCCTGCCCGGGGCCGTCGGTCCCGTGGCGCGGTTCGCGGCCGAGTCCCCCGAGTTCGTGTGGGGCGCGAACCCGACCGAGCTCGCCGCCGGGATGAACGCCCTGACCGACGCGACCCCCGGGTCGCAGGGGCACATCGACGCCGAAGAGCTCGAACGGCTCGTGCGGCTGCGCGACGACCAGGTGCGCTCGGGCCTCGGCAAGGACCACCAGGTCGTCGCGACGGCCATGGCCCGCAAGTTCTTCGTGGACCGGGTCATCCGCGTGTCCCCGCCGCGCCCGCTCACGACGCCCAAGGACGGTCCGATGCTCGCGGTGCGGCTCTCGGTCCTGACCCGCAAGACGCTCGGCGGCCTGCACACCGACACCGACGGTCGCGTGCTGCGCCCCGACGGCTCGGTGTTCGAGGGTCTGTACGCCGCGGGCGAGGCGGCCGGGTTCGGAGGAGGGGGCGTGCACGGTCACCGGGCGCTCGAGGGGACCTTCCTCGGCGGCTGCCTGTTCTCGGGGCGGACCGTGGGCCGAGCGCTCGCACGGAGCCTGTGAGGCCACGGCCGCGACGGCGGGTCGCGGCCTGCCGAGGTAGACCCGTGTGCGCGAGGTAGACCGCCCGGGGGTCTACCTCGCACACACGGGTCTACCTCGACTGCGGGTCCGGGCCCGTCACCAGTCCGCAGGCATCTGCACGGAGTCGTCCGGGCTCACGCGCGACACGCGCAGACCGGGGACGGCGAGCAGCGCCGCGACCAGCTCCTCGCTGCCCCCGAGGTCGGTGGCCACGGTGTCGAGCTCGGTGCACACGAACCACGACCGGTCGTCCGGCCACCACAGCGTCGGCGACTGGTCGAGCGACGCGAACGCCGCCGCCTGCGCGAGCGGACCGTGCCACAGGTGGTAGTCGCGGTGCGGTAGCGCGAGCATCGGTGCGGCGGGCCGCTCGACCTGGCGTGCGGCCCGGAAGGCGTGCGCCGCGGCCTGCGCCCGCGCCTGGGCGAGCGCGAACGACGACCCGGGTGCGTCCCCCTCGCCCACGTCGTCGATCGCGTACGTCAGCGCGGCGAACGACGTCGAGTCCTCGGGCCGCGTCCCGTGGTCGTACAGCCATCCGTACCCGGTCCACAGCGCGAAGTGGCACTCCTGGTCGCCCGTGAACGGCGCGAGGGCCTCGAGGAGCAGGTCCATCTGCTCGGGGCCGGACCTGCCGCCGTGCCCCAGGTAGAGCGACCCCATGCCCTCGTCCTCGTCGGACCACGCGGGCGCGTCCGGGATGCGTGCGTATGCCGCGAAGCCCGACGGGACACACCCGCCGACCGTCCCCGGATCACCCGTTCGGGGCCCGATCCAGTCACCGGCCGACGCGTCGTCGTCCCACGCGACCCCGCCGAGGGGCGGGGGAAGGCCGGGGAGGTGAGTGGCGTCGTCGGGCATGAGGCGAACGTAGCCGTGGCGAGGCCGCCCGGCCACCGGTCGCGCGCGCCGGTACGCTCCCCGCATGACCCCGCCCGACGACGCCGCTCCCCCCGGCCCTGCGGCCCACGGGCCGGACGTGGCCCACCTCGACGTCGCCGGGTGCGAACGCGTGCTGCGGCGCAACGGCCTGCCGCTGCTGATCGAGGACCACTCGGCGCGGCGAGACGTGTTCGGGCGGTCGGCGCCGTTCCTCGTGGTCGTGCTGCTGCTCGAGCTCACCGGGGCGCTGAACGAGGGGTGGCCCTGGTGGGGCAACCTGCTCGCGGTCGCGGGCGGGGCGGTCCTGCTCGCCGCGGCGTACGCGGGGCTCAACGCGCTGCGCGGACGGCACTGGTCGACGCTGCCGCAGGACGTCGGCGGGCCCGAGCTCGCGTTCTTCGTGCTCGTGCCTGCGGTCCTGCCCGCGGTGTTCGGGGGCGAGTGGCGGGCCGCGCTCGTCACGGCCGGCGGGAACCTGCTGCTGCTGGGGCTCGTGTGGGTCGTGGTCGCGTACGGGCTGGGCTCGTCGCTGTGGTGGGGGCTGGCGCGCATCGCGGACGAGCTCGGGGCGTCCCTGATGCGGCTCGTCCGACTCCTGCCGCTGCTCATGGTCTTCTCGCTCGTGCTGTTCTACAACGCCGAGGTGTGGCAGGTCTTCAGCCGGACCGGCGGGGCCGCGGGCGTGATCCTCGGGACGTTCTTCGCGCTGCTCGTCGTGCTGTTCGTGGGACTGCGGCTGCCGACCGAGGCGCGAGGAGCGCTGTGCACGGCGGCCGAGGGGGTGCCGGGGGCCGCGGACCTGCCGCCCCTGACCCGCAGCCAACGGTTCAACGTGGCCGCGATGATCGGCGTCTCCCAGCTCCTGCAGGTGCTCGTCGTCAGCGCCGGGATGGGGATCTTCTTCGTCGCGCTCGGGACGCTGACCGTGACGCCCGAGGTCATGGACCTGTGGGGCATCGACGGGCAACGCGTGCTCCTGACGTTCGACCTGTCCGGGACGACGCTCGTGGTCACGCAGACGCTCGTGCGGGTGTCGGTGGCGATCGCGACGTTCACCGGCCTGTACTACGCGATCTCGGTCCAGGTCGACGCGGTGTACCGCGAGGAGTTCGTCGAGGGGATCGGGGAGCAGCTGCGGGAGGTGCTCGCGACGAGGGTGCGCTACGTGGGTCTGCTGGGGGCCGAGGCCTCGACCGCAGCCTGAGCGCCGGGGGGGGGGCCGGGGGGGGGGGGGGGGCGCCCCGCCCCCCCCCCCCCCCCGCGCCCCGGCCCCCCCGGGGGGCCGCCCGCCCCCCCCCCGGCCCGCCCTCCCTCCCCCACACGGGTCTACCTCGGCGTGTGGCGGGCCCGCGCTCGCTCACGGGCGGCGCGCAGCCGGGCCACGAGCCGCTCCGGATCCGACAGGTCTGCCCAGGTGACCCGGATGATCGTCCACCCGGCCTCCACCAGCGCGTCCTGCCTGCGCTTCTCCGCGAGCAACCGCTCCCCGGGCTCTCCGTAGCGCCCGCCGGAGTACTTGACCGCGCCGTCGAACTCGATCCCGATGCGAAGGTCGGGCCAGCCGAGATCGAGCCAGAATGCTCCGAGCCAGGTAGCGACAGGGATCGCCAGGTCGAGCGCTGGCAATCCGGCGTCGACCGCGAACCATCGGACGAGGGACTCTCCCGGAGACTCTGACCGAACGTCCGCCGCGGCGAGCACCCGGCGCGCGCGGACGACTCCCCTCTTCCCGGCGGACTCCTCGAGAACCGTCTCCAGGACCTCGGTCCGGGCTCCGATCCGCAGCGCCGAGTCGGCGATCACGATCCCCTGCGGTTCGCGCAGCCCCCGGAGGCAGTCGACGACGGTTCGCTCCAGTCCCGTCACAGGCAGCCCGTCGAGCGCGCACCTGTCACGGACCGGCAGGTCGGTCCAGTGCCGCCGAAGGACCCTGTCGCCGCTCCGGACCTTCGGGTGTCCGAGCTGCGTGACGTGCACCTCGGCCGCGAGGCGCCACGTCCAGCACCCCCACAGCAGTGCCGCGTTCACATGGCTGAACCAGAACGGAGTCGTGAGCCGGTTCACGACACCTCTCATCTCCGCGAGAACCTCGGCCTGCCGAGCCAGGGCCGGGGCATCCGTCGGCAAGGGTGCGACGTAGACGCCACGGCGGACCCGCCGCACCTCTCCTGATCGCAGCCTCCGCTCCAGTCGCGTCCGCTCGTCGCCCCGGAACGTCTCGGCGTCGGGGAGTCGACGAGGAGTGAGCTGGCTGAGATCGACGGGTCGTAGCGGAGCGGGCCCCTGTGACGGGCGAGCGGGAATGGGCGGTGGGGGGCTGGATCTCATCCGCGCATCGTGGCCGCCATCGCGGGTCTTCAGGGGCCCGCGATGGCGGCTGTGGATCGCTGAGCAGCCTGTGGGCGCGGCCAATGCGGCCTGAATGCTCAGACTCGTGCGCCACGAGGTAGACCCGTGGGGGGGGGGGGGGGCCACCGGGGGGGGGGCCCCCCCCCCCGGACACGGGTCTACCTCGGCACCACAGCGGGTCAGGCGTTCGCGACCAGCCCGAGCTCCGCGACGCTCGCCAGGCCCTCGTGCTTGGGCACGATGCGCACGGTGTACCCGAACGGCCCCGACGCCTCGAGACGCACGGAACCGGCGAACGCCGCCCGTCCGGCCTCGTACGTGTCGGCGAGCTCGAGAGGCTCCGCCGTGAACGACTCGATGACGTCGGCCTCTGTCACGCGGCCGTGGACGACCTGCACCTCGACGTCGCCGGGCTGCAGGTCCCCCAGGGACACGTAGGCCTTGACGGACAGCAGGTCGCCGACCTGCGGCACCTCGCGGATCCCGCTCGACTCGACGTGGTCCACGCGCACGTGCGACCAGTCGCCGCGCACGTGCTGCTTCCACGCCGCGAGCTCGCGCGCCGGCTCGAACCCCGGCCCGTTGAGCGTGCGCCCTGCGACGGCAGCAGGCCCGTACAGGCGGTGCACGTAGTCCGCGACCATGCGCGTGGCCTGGACCTTGGGGCCGAGGGTCGCAAGCGTGTGCCGCACCATCTGGAGCCAGCGGACCGGCACGCCCCGCTCGTCACGGTCGTAGAACCGTGCCGCCACCTGGGTCTCGATGAGGTCGTACAGCGCGGCGGCCTCGAGGTCGTCGCGGCGGTCGTTGTCCTCGACGCCGTCGGCCGTGGGGATGGCCCAACCGTTCTCGCCGTCGTACCACTCGTCCCACCACCCGTCGAGGATCGACAGGTTGAGGCCGCCGTTGAGCGCGGACTTCATGCCCGACGTGCCGCTGGCCTCGAGCGGGCGCAGCGGGTTGTTGAGCCACACGTCGCAGCCCGGGTAGAGCGACTGCGCCATGCCGATGTCGTAGTTCGGCAGGAACACGATGCGCCCGCGCACGTCGTGCTCGTCGGTGAACCGGACGAGCTGCTGGATGAGCCGCTTGCCCTGGTCGTCGGCGGGGTGGGACTTGCCGGCGACGATGAGCTGGACGGGCCGCTCGGGGTCGAGCAGCAGCGACCGCAGCCGCTCGGGGTCGCGCAGCATGAGCGTCAGGCGCTTGTACGTCGGCACGCGGCGCGCGAACCCGATGGTCAGGACGTCGGGCGAGAGCGCCTCGTCGACCCACCCGAGCTCGGCCGGGCTGGCCCCGCGCTCGCGCCAGGACCGGCGCAGCCGGTTGCGGGCCTCGTCGACGAGCTGGCCGCGCAGCTCGCGGCGCATGCCCCACAGCCCCTCGTCGCTCACCCCGGCGGGGTCGAGCCACCCCGACGACGCCGTGTCGGCCGTGAGCTCGTCGAGCCCGAGCCGCTCGGCCTCGAGCGCGGCGAGCCGCGGGTCGACCCAGGTGGGCGTGTGGACGCCGTTCGTCACGGACGTGATGGGGACCTCGCGCGCGTCGAAGCCCGGCCAGAGGCCGTTGAACATTCCGCGCGAGACCTCGCCGTGCAGGAGGGACACGCCGTTGGCGCGTCCGCCCAGGCGCAGTCCCATGACGGCCATGTTGAAGACCGTGGGGTCACCGCCCTCGTAGTCCTCGGCGCCGAGCGCGAGCACCTGGTCGACCTCGATGCCGGGGATCTGGTTGTCGCCACCGAAGTACTGCGCGATCAGGTCCCGGCCGAACCGGTCGATGCCTGCGGGGACCGGCGTGTGCGTCGTGAACACGGTCGCGGCCCGCACGGCCTCGAGCGCCGCGTCGAACGTGAGCCCCGCACCGGTCACGAGCTCGCGGATGCGTTCGACGCCGAGGAACCCGGCGTGGCCCTCGTTGGTGTGGTAGACCTCGGGCTCGGGCGCGTCGGTCAGTCGTGACCACAGGCGCAGCGCACGCACGCCGCCGACGCCCAGCAGGAGCTCCTGCTGGAGGCGGTGCTCGCCGCCGCCGCCGTAGAGGCGGTCGGTGACCTTGCGTGCGGCCTCGTCGTTGCCCGGGACGTTGGAGTCGAGCAGCAGCAGGGGCACGCGCCCGACGGCCGCGACCCACACGTGCGCGTGCAGCACGCGCCCGCCGGGCAGGTCGATCGAGACGCGCGCGGGCGTGCCGTCGTCCTCGCGCAGGATCGTCAGCGGCAGGCCGTCGGGGTCGAGCAGCGGGTAGGTCTCGACCTGCCAGCCGTCGCGCGTGAGGGACTGGCGGAAGTAGCCGGCGCCGTAGAGCAGGCCGACGCCGACGATCGGCACGCCCAGGTCGGAGGCGCTCTTGAGGTGGTCGCCCGCGAGGATGCCGAGGCCCCCCGAGTACTGGGGCAGGACCGAGGTGATGCCGTACTCCGGGGAGAAGTAGGCGATCGCCTGCGGGAGCTCCTCGCCGCCCGCGGCCTGCTCCTGGTACCACATCGGGTCCTGGAGGTAGCGGTGGAGGTCCGCTGCCGCCGCGCGGACGCGGCCGACGAACTCCTGGTCGGCTGCGAGCGCCGCGAGGCGGTCCGGCCCGAGGGCGCCGAGGAGCGCCACCGGGTCGCGCTTCACGGACTCCCAGAGCTGCGGGTCGATCGTGCTGAAGAGCTCACGCGAGGGCGTGTGCCAGGACCAGCGCAGGTTGAGGGACAGCTCGTCGAGGTCGTGCAGCTCGGCGGGCAGGACGGTGCGGACGGTGAAACGTCTGATCGCTCTCACGGGTCCGACAGTACGCAACTGTGGGCCGCTGTACACCCTTTGCCTACCGCGTGCTCTCGTCGGCGTCGGCCCGTTTCACCCGTCGGCCGGGCGGGCGTGCGGCGCGGGTTGCGCGCCACACCCGCCCAGCGGGTGCCGCACCTCGCCCGCGCTCGATACCTTGTGCTCGTGCCTGAGAACTCCGCGACCCCCGTGACCTCGGCGCCGGCGCCCCTGCCGGCCGCTCCCTCGATCGTGTCCTCCGTCGCTGCGACGGTCCCTCCGCTCGCTCCTCCGATCGCCCCGCCGGCCCCGATCGGGCGCATCCCGGTCGTCGAGATGTCCCCCGTGGTCGAGGGGGGCCGGTGGCCCGCGAAGGCCGTGGTGGGTGAGGTCGTCCCGGTCGAGGCCACGGTCTTCCGCGAGGGCCACGACGCGGTCGCGGCGACCGCGGTGCTCGTCGCCCCGGACGGCTCGGACCACTCGTGGGCGCGCATGGTCGACGTGGCCCCCGGCCTCGACCGGTTCCGCGCGACGCTCTCGCCCGACGCCACGGGCGCGTGGTCGTTCCGCGTCGAGGCGTGGTCCGACCCGTACGGCACGTGGGCGCACGACGCGGCGATCAAGGTCGCGGCGGGCATCGACGTCGAGCTCATGCTCGCCGAGGGCGTCGCGCTCTTCGAGCGCATCACGGCCCTGGAGGGCCTGAGCCCGCAGGACGCGAAGACCCTGCACGACGGCGCCGCGGCCCTCGCGGACCCGTCGCGCCCCTCCCCGGCCCGGCTCGCGGCAGCCCTGTCTCCCGAGGTGCGCGACGCCCTGGGTCGCACGCCCCTGCGGGACCACGTGACGCCGTCGGGCACGTATCCCCTGCGGGTGGACCGGCCGCTCGCGCTCGCCGGTGCCTGGTACGAGATGTTCCCCCGCTCCGAGGGCGCGCGACGCCTCAAGGACGGGACGTGGCGGTCCGGGACGTTCACGACCGCGGCCAGGCGCCTGCCCGCGATCGCCGCGATGGGCTTCGACATGGTCTACCTGACGCCCGTGCACCCCATCGGGACCACGCACCGCAAGGGCCGCAACAACTCGCTGACCGCGCTGCCGGGCGACCCGGGGTCGCCCTACGCGATCGGCTCGAAGGACGGCGGGCACGACGCGATCCACCCCGAGCTCGGCAGCGAGCGCACGTTCAAGGCGTTCGTGAAGGAGGCCCGGCGCCTGGGCATGGAGGTCGCGCTCGACCTCGCGCTCCAGTGCTCGCCCGACCACCCGTGGGTCACCGAGCACCCCGAGTGGTTCACGACGCGCGTCGACGGCTCGATCGCGTACGCCGAGAACCCGCCCAAGAAGTACCAGGACATCTACCCCCTCAACTTCGACAACGACCCGGCGGGCATCTACGCCGAGGTGCTGCGCGTCGTGCGGGTGTGGATCGCGCGGGGCGTCACGGCGTTCCGCGTCGACAACCCGCACACCAAGCCGCTCCCGTTCTGGGAGTGGCTGCTGGCCGAGGTCCGCGCGACGAACCCCGAGGTGATCTTCCTGTCGGAGGCGTTCACCAAGCCCGCGATGATGCACACGCTCGCGCGGATCGGGTTCCACCAGTCCTACACGTACTTCACGTGGCGCAACGAGAAGACCGAGCTCGCCGAGTACCTGACCGAGGTCTCGGGGCCTGCGGGGTCCTACATGCGCCCGAGCTTCTGGCCCACGACGCACGACATCCTGCCGCCCTACCTGCAGCACGGCGGCGTCGCGGGGTTCGCGGTGCGCGCGGTGCTCGCGGCGCTCGGCTCCCCCACGTGGGGCGTCTACTCGGGCTACGAGCTCGTCGAGAACGTGCCGCGCCCCGGCGTCGAGGAGCAGATCGACAACGAGAAGTACGAGTACCGGCCGCGCGACTGGGCGCTCGCCGAGGAGATCGGCATCTCGGCCCTCCTGACCCGCCTCAACGAGGTGCGACGCGAGCACCCGGCGCTGCGCCAGCTGCGCAACCTCACGGTCCACCCCACGAGCAACGACCAGGTCCTCGCGTTCTCGCGGCACCTGCCCGAGAGGGTGTCGCCCGACGGGACGGTCGTGCCGGCCGACACCGTGGTCGTGGTCGTGAACCTCGACCCGTGGGGCACGCAGGAGTCCATGGTCCACCTCGACCTCGCCGCCCTGGGCCTGGCGCCCGAGCAGCAGTTCGTCGCGCACGACCTGCTGTCGGGGGCGTCGTACGGCTGGGGCGAGGACGTCTACGTGAGGCTGGTCCCGCAGGAGCAGGTGGCGCACGTCATCCACGTGAGGACACCATGAGCAGCTCGCCGTTCTCGGCACGCGCCGCGGGCCCGGCCGCGCGCGTCGCGGGCCCCGCGGCGGGGCCCGCCCCGGTCGCGCCGACGACCGCGCCCCTGCCCGTCGGCGCGCTGCCCCCGCGGCGCCAGCCCGCGGCTCCCTCGGCGCAGCGCTCGGGCCTCTCGGCGGACCCCGCCTGGTACAAGACGGCCGTGTTCTACGAGGTCCTGGTCCGCGCGTTCTCGGACTCCTCGGGCGACGGTTCGGGAGACCTGCGCGGGCTGATCGAGCGCCTGGACTACCTCCAGTGGCTCGGGATCGACGCCCTCTGGCTTCCCCCGTTCTACCCGTCGCCGTTGCGGGACGGCGGGTACGACGTCGCGGACTATACGGCCATCGCGGGCCAGTACGGCTCGATGGCGGACTTCACGGAGCTCATCGCCGAGGCGCACGCGCGCGGCATCCGGATCGTGATCGACCTGGTCATGAACCACACGAGCGACCAGCACCCGTGGTTCCAGGCGTCGCGCGCCGACCCTGAGGGGCCGTACGGCGACTTCTACGTGTGGAGCGACGACAACACCCGGTACGAGGACGCGCGCATCATCTTCGTGGACACCGAGACGAGCAACTGGACGTTCGACCCGGTCCGGCGCCAGTTCTTCTGGCACCGGTTCTTCTCGCACCAGCCGGACCTCAACTTCGAGAACCCGCGCGTCGCGGACGCGATGCTCGACGTGACGCGGTTCTGGCTCCAGGTGGGCGTGGACGGGTTCCGTCTGGACGCGGTCCCGTACCTGTTCGAGGCCGAGGGCACGAACTGCGAGAACCTGCCCCAGACGCACCGGTTCCTGCGGCGCGTGCGCCAGATGGTCGACGCCGAGTTCCCGGGACGCATCATCCTCGCGGAGGCGAACCAGTGGCCCGCGGAGGTCGTGGACTACTTCGGCACCGAGGAGGAGCCGGAGTGCCACATGTGCTTCCACTTCCCCGTCATGCCGCGCATCTTCTACGCGATCCGCGACCAGCGGGCCAACCAGATCGTCGACATCCTGCGCGACACCCCGCCCATCCCGGCGGGCGCGCAGTGGAGCACGTTCCTGCGCAACCACGACGAGCTGACGCTCGAGATGGTCTCGACCGAGGAACGCGCGTCGATGTACGGGTGGTACGCGCAGGACCCCCGCATGCGCGCGAACGTCGGGATCAGGCGCCGCCTGGCGCCGCTGCTCGACAACTCGCGCAAGGAGGTCGAGCTCGCGCACGCCCTGCTGCTGTCGCTGCCGGGCAGCCCGTGCCTGTACTACGGCGACGAGATCGGTATGGGCGACAACATCTGGCTGCCGGACCGGGACGCGGTCCGCACGCCCATGCAGTGGACCCCGGACCGCAACGCGGGCTTCTCGACCGCGGACCCGGGCAAGCTGTACCTGCCGCCCATCCAGTCGCTCGTGCACAACTACGGGTACGTCAACGTGGAGAACCAGCTCGCGCAGCCGACGTCGCTGCTGCACTGGGTCCACGGCATGCTCGCGGTGCGCAGGCTGCACCCGGCGTTCGGCGACGGCGAGCAGGTCACGCTGAGCACGGACAACGAGTCGGTCCTCGCATTCCTGCGCCGCAACGCGGCCGAGACGATCCTGTGCGTCGCGAACCTCTCGGCGACCGCGCGCACGGCCACGATCCACCTGCCGGAGCACGCGGGCGCGACCCTGACCGACGTGTTCGGCGGGGCCGCGTTCCCCTCGGTGGGCGAGGACGGCGACGTCGTGATGACATGGGGTTCGAGGGACTTCTACTGGCTCACGGTGTCGTAGGACGCCCTGACCTGCCCGGCAGAAGGAGCTGACGTGGTGCCGAAGACCGTCTCGTCCTCTCCCGTCGTGTCGCGCCCCGGACCGCTCGGGTCGGCGCAGCGCGTGCCGGTCCCCGACGACCCGCTGCTCGGGCTCCTCGACGCGTGGCTGCCCGCGCAGCGCTGGTACCCCGTCAAGGGCCTCGCGGTGCGGCACGTGCCGTGGATGAGCTTCGCGCTCACCGAGCGCTGCACGCTGCACCTGCTGCGCATCGTGGGCGACGGGGTGGACCTGGTGATCCAGGTCCCGTTGGTCCTAACGCCCGCGGGCGGGCTCGCCCCGGACCCGCGGCCTGCCGACGCCCGCGGGTCAGGTGCTGCGGGCACGGCCGGCGCGCCTCTGCCGGGCCTGGTCGGCTTCGTGCCGGAGCCGGCGCGGCGGCCGGACGGGCCGCGGGGTGCGAGCAGGGCGAGCGGCTCCGAGGGTTCCGCAGCCCCGCTCGCGGTGCACGACGGCGCCACGCACCCCGACCTGTGGGTGGCCCTCCTGGGCGCGCTCGAGCGGGCGGACGACGCAAGCCCGAGCGACCCCGACCGGCACGACGCCCCCGGGCACCGACCGGTCGACCTGACGGGAGCCCGCATGGTCGGCGGCGAGCAGTCGAACTCCTCGGTGATCCTCCCCGGGGTCGCGGGCGGGTCGATCCTCAAGATCCTGCGGACGATCGCGATCGGCCCGAACCCGGACGTCGTGGTCCCCGACGCGTTGGCCCGCGTCGGCTGGACGGGCGTGCCTCGCCCGCTCGGCTGGGTCGAGGCGACGTGGGAGCCGCTCGACGTGCCGGCGGAAGCCCCTGACCTGGGGCCGGCGAGGACCGCGCACCTCGCGGTCCTGAGCGAGCTCGTCACGGACGCGCGCGACGGGTTCGAGCTCGCGTGCGCCTACGCGTCCCAGGACTCGTCGTTCGCGGACCTCGCGGCCGACCTCGGCCGGACGCTCGCGAGCATGCACCGGGCCCTGCGCGAGGCGCTGCCCACGGGTCCACCGCTCGAGGCGGGCTGGCTGCTGGGCGACCTGCGCCGTCGGGCCCGCGAGGCCTGCGCCTCGTCCGCCCCTCTCGGGCGACGCGCCGCGCAGGTCGAGGTGTTCCTCGACGGCGTGGCCGAGCGCCTCGCCCGCGAGGAGGCACCGCCTCCCGTGCTCCAGGCGATCCACGGCGACATGCACCTGGGGCAGGCCCTGCACGCGCTCGGTGACGGCTGGAAGATCCTCGACTTCGAGGGCGAGCCGCTGCGGCCCGTGGCCGAGCGCACCCGCCCGGACCTGCCGCTGCGCGACGTCGCGGGGATCGTGCGCTCGCTCGACTACGCGGCGGCCGTCGGCGGCGCGCGCTCGCCCCGGTGGACGACGACGGCGCGCACCGCGTTCGTCGAGGCGTACCGGCGCGAGATCGGCGAGGACGACGGGACCGCGGGTCTCTCGGTCTCCACGACCGAGGCGCTGCTGCGCGCCCTGGTCCTGGACAAGGCGCTGTACGAGGTCGTGTACGAGTCGCGCAACCGCCCGGCGTGGGAGCCGATCCCGCTCACCGCGGTGGACCGGCTGCTGGGCGGGCGGTAGCCGCGCGGCCGGCCGTCGCCCGACGTGCCGGGCCGCCGGCTGCGCAGGAAACCCGCCGTCACCAGGCATGATGGTGCCGCGGTTCGACGACGACCCCTCACCTCTCTGGAGCTTCCCCGTGACCTCGGCCCCGGCCTCTGCAGACCTCGCGCACTCGACGATGACAGCGCTGACATCCCCGCCCGCCCAGGCCCCGGGCACCGCCGACGCCGCGCGGGCCCTGACCCGCCGCGAGCTGCACGCGGGCTGGACCGCGCGCGCCGTCGCCGGCCCCGTCCCGGCGCACCTCGCCGACCAGGTGCACGCGCCCGTACCCGCGACCGTGCCGGGCACGGTCCACACCGACCTCCTCGCGGCCGGGATCGTCCCCGACCCCTACCTCGACGACAACGAGCACGTCCTCGCGTGGATCGGCCGCTGCGACTGGGAGTACCGCACCACGTTCGAGTGGGCCCCCGACGGGCACGAGCGCCACGACCTCGTCGCCGACGGCCTCGACACCGTCGCGGCCGTGACCCTCAACGGCCACCTGCTCGCCGAGACCGCGAACCAGCACCGCACCTACCGCCTGCCCGTCGACGAGCACCTGCGCCCCGGCGCCAACGAGCTCGTCGTGCGCTTCTCCTCGCCGCTCGCGTACGCCGCCGCCCAGAACGTGGCCATGGGCTACCGCCCCCACACCAACCCCCACCCGTTCAACGCGATCCGCAAGATGGCGTGCAGCTTCGGCTGGGACTGGGGCCTGGAGACCGCGACGTCGGGCATCTGGCGCCCCCTCGCGCTCGAGGCGTGGTCGGGCGCGAGGCTCGCGGCCGTGCGCCCCGTGGCGTCGGTCGCCGGGCCGGCCGCCGACGCGCCGCACCCGGCCGGGGCCCCGGCCTCGCCCGACGCCCCCGTCCCCGGCCGCCTCGCGGTCCACGTCGACGTCGAGCGCTCCCCCGGCGTCGACGGCCCGCTGGACGTCGCGGTCCACGTCGACGGGCTCGTCACGACCGCCCGGGTCCCGGCCGGGCAGGACTCCACGCTCGTCGACGTCGACCTCCCGGCCGTACGGCGGTGGTGGCCCCGCGGGTTCGGCGAGCAGCCGCTCTACGAGGTCGCGGTCGAGCTCCTCGCCGACCCCGGGGCCACCGTGCCGTCGGCCGAGGCGACCGAGAAGCACCAGGCGCGCGCCGCCGTCGGGCCGCTCGACGTACGGCGCCAGCGCGTGGGATTCCGCACCGTGCGCCTCGACATGCTCCCCGACGAGCACGACGGCGAGCCCGGCACGTCGTTCGTGATCGTCGTCAACGACCAGCCCGTGTTCGTGCGCGGCGCCAACTGGATACCCGACGACGCGTTCCCCCACCGCGTGACGCGCGAGCGGTACGCCGCGCGCATCGCCCAGGCCGAGCAGGCGAACGTCAACCTGCTGCGGGTCTGGGGCGGCGGGATCTTCGAGGCCGACGACTTCTACGACCTGTGCGACGAGCGCGGCATCCTCACGTGGCAGGACTTCCTCTTCGCGTGCTCGACGTACGCCGAGGAGGAACCGCTGCGCAGCGAGGTCGAGGCCGAGGTGCGCGACAACGTCGTGCGCCTGTCCCCGCACCCGAGCCTCGTGCTGTGGAACGGCAACAACGAGAACCTGTGGGGCTTCCACGACTGGGACTGGCAGCCACGCCTCCAGGGCCGCACCTGGGGCCTGGGCTACTACACCGAGCTGCTGCCCGCGCTGCTCGCCGAGCTCGACCCGGGGCGCCCGTACACGCCGGGCAGCCCGTGGTCGGGCACGGTCGACCTGCACCCCAACCTGGACGCGCACGGCTCGGTGCACGTCTGGGACGCCTGGAACCGCAAGGGCTACGAGGTGTATCGCGACCACGTCGCGCGCTTCGTCGCCGAGTTCGGCTGGCAGGGCCCGCCCACGTGGTCGACCCTGCGCGACGCCCTGTCCGACGACCCGCTGACGCCCGAGTCCCCCGGGATGCTCGTGCACCAGAAGGCTGCGCAGGGCAACGACAAGCTGACCGACGGCCTCCTCCCCCACTTCCCGCTGCCCGACGACATGGACGACTGGCACTGGGCCATGTCCCTCAACCAGGCGAACGCCATGACGGTCGGGATCGAGCACATGCGCTCGTGGAGCCCGCGCTGCGCGGGCGCGATCGTGTGGCAGCTCAACGACTGCTGGCCCGTCACGTCGTGGGCCGCGGTCGACGGCGCGGGCCGCGCCAAGCCGACCCTGTTCGCGCTCGCCCACGCGTACCGCGACCGCCTGGTCACGGTCCAGCCCCGCCGGCCCGACGGCGGCGCGCCCGTCCCCGGCGGCCCCTCGGCGCTCGCGGTGGTCGTCGTCAACGACTCGCCCGACCCGTGGAGCGGGACGCTCGTCCAGCGGCGCGTGCGCTACGACGGGACGGTCCTCGCGGAGGCGAGCACCGCCGTCGGGCTGGCGCCGCGCGAGACGCGCACGCTCCTGCTGCCGGGCGCCGTCGCGACGGCCGCGAGCGCCCGCGACGAGGTGGTCGTCGCGACCCTCGGCGACGAGCGCGGGCTGTGGTTCCTCGCGGAGCCGCGCGACAGCGCGCTGGCCGAGGGCGGGCTGGACGTGGAGGTACGGGAGGTCGCCTCGGACGCCCCGGCACCGTCGCCCGTGCCGGGCTCGATCCGCGAGACCGCCGCGGACCGTGGGCCCGCAGGAGGTCGCCGGTACGAGGTCGCCGTGACGGCCCGGACGCTCGTGCGCGACGTCGCCCTGCTGGCCGACAAGGTGCACCCCGACGCAACCGTCGACGACCAGCTCGTCACGCTCCTGCCCGGCGAGTCCGCGACGTTCACCGTGACCTCACCCGCGCCGCTCGACCCGCTCGCACTGGGCGCGCGCCGGGTGCTGCGCACCGCGAACCAGCTCGTCGCGCGACCGTCGACGCCGGGCGTGAGCCGATGAGCGCCGGGTGAGCGCACGCCCGCGCGGCGCGGGGAGTACGCACGCACCCCGGCGACGTGGAAAGGTTGGGCCATGACCGGGTCATCGACAACTCCGAGCAGCTCCCTCCCACCGCTCCCCGTGGTGCCGGCCGATCCGGTCGGGCTCGCGGCCGTCGCCCAGGGCAGGGCCGCCAGTCCGCACGCGGTGCTCGGCCCGCACCTGACCGCGGTGCCCCTGCCCGGCGGCCGGACCGGGGGCGCCGCCACGGTGCGCGTCCTGCGTCCTCTCGCGGACGAGGTCGCGATCGTGACCCTCGACGGCGAGTTCGCCGCGACGCACGAGCAGGACGGGATCTGGGTCGCGGTCGTGCCCGCGGCCGTCGACGAGCCCGAGCCCGGCACCTCGACCCCACCCGTGCTGCACGCGCCCGACTACCGCGTCCGCTCGCGCTACGGCGAGACCACGACCCTCCAGGACGACCCCTACCGGTTCCTGCCGAGCCTCGGGGAGATGGACCAGCACCTGATCCGCGAGGGGCGCCACGAAGAGCTGTGGGCCGTGCTGGGTGCCAACCCGAAGGTCTACCCGAGCGTCCTCGGCGAGCCCGGTGCGGCCGGGACCACGAGCGGCACGGCGTTCGCGGTCTGGGCACCCAACGCCCGCGCGGTACGGGTCATCGGCGACTTCAACCACTGGCAGGGCAGCACCCACGCCATGCGGTCGCTCGGCGACACGGGGGTGTGGGAGCTGTTCGTGCCCGGCATCGGGCCCGGGACGCTCTACAAGTACGAGATCCTCACGGCCGCGGGCGCCTGGCTCCAGAAGGCCGACCCCCTCGCCAAGGGCACGCAGGTGCCGCCCGCCAACGCCAGCGTCGTCGTCGCGTCCGGTCACGAGTGGACCGACGACGCCTGGCTCGCCGAGCGCGCCGCCCGCGACCCGCACGCGGGCCCCGTGAGCGTCTACGAGGTGCACCTGGGCTCGTGGCGGCAGGGCCTGAGCTACCGCGAGCTCGCCGACCAGCTCACGGCCTACGTCCTGGAGACCGGCTTCACGCACGTCGAGCTCATGCCCGTGGCCGAGCACCCCTACGGCGGCTCGTGGGGCTACCAGGTCACGAGCTACTACGCCCCCACCGCGCGCTTCGGGCACCCCGACGACTTCCGGTACCTCGTCGACACCCTGCACCGCGCCGGGATCGGCGTGATCCTCGACTGGGTACCGGCCCACTTCCCCAAGGACGAGTGGGCGCTCGCCCGCTTCGACGGGACGCCGCTCTACGAGCACCCTGACCCCCTGCGCGGCGAGCAGCCCGACTGGGGCACCTACGTGTTCGACTTCGGCCGCAACGAGGTGCGCAACTTCCTCGTCGCCAACGCAACGTACTGGTTCGAGGAGTTCCACGTCGACGCCCTGCGCGTCGACGCCGTGGCCTCGATGCTCTATCTCGACTACTCACGAGGCCCCGGCCAGTGGCACCCCAACGTCCACGGCGGGCGCGAGAACCTCGAGGCCATCGCCTTCCTCCAGGAGACCAACGCGACCGCCTACCGGCGCACGCCGGGCGTCATGATGATCGCCGAGGAGTCCACGGCCTGGCCCGGCGTCACGCGCCCCACGGACGCGGGCGGCCTCGGGTTCGGGCTCAAGTGGAACATGGGCTGGATGAACGACTCGCTGCGCTACGTCGCCGAGGAGCCCATCAACCGGCGCTACCACCACCACGAGATCACGTTCTCGATGGTCTACGCGTACTCCGAGCAGTTCGTCCTGCCCATCAGCCACGACGAGGTCGTGCACGGCAAGGGGTCCCTGTACGGCAAGATGCCGGGCGACGACTGGCAGAAGCGCGCGGGGGTCAGGTCCTTCCTGGCCTACCAGTGGTCGCACCCCGGCAAGCAGCTGCTGTTCATGGGGTGCGAGATCGCCCAGCACACCGAGTGGAACGAAGCCGCGAGCCTCGACTGGGCCGGCCTCGGCGACCCGGGCAGGGCGGGCGTGCAGCGCCAGGTGCGGGACCTCAACGAGCTCTACCGGCGCACGCCCGCGCTGTGGGCGCTCGACCACGACCCCGCGGGCTTCGAGTGGCTCGACGCCGAGGACGCGGACCACAACGTCGTCGCGTACCTACGGCGCGACGCCGCAGGGAACCAGGTCGCGGTCGTCGTGAACTTCGCGGGCACCCCGCACGAGGACTACCGGCTCGCGCTGCCCCAGGGCGGCGCGTGGCGCGAGGTCCTCAACACCGACGCCGAGGTCTACGGCGGCTCCGGGGTCGGGAACCTGGGCGAGGTCCACGCCGAGTCGCGCCCGTGGAAGGGGCGGGCGCACTCCGTGTCGCTGCGTGTCCCGCCGCTCGGTGCGCTGTACCTGGAGCCGGTCTGACGCCGAGCGCCCTGCGGCGGCATCGACGACGGCGGCCGGTCACCTCGTGCGAGGTGGCCGGCCGCCGTCGTGCGTGGTTCGCGGGTGTCAGTACAGGTTGATCGCCAGGAGCTGGCGTGCCTTGCCGACCCGGGGGTCGGCGGGGCCGAGGATCTCGAAGTAGTCGACGAGCCGACGGCGCAGCGTCTCCTTGTCCTCGGCGCTCGACCCGGGCAGCAGGTCGAGCAGGCGCCCGAAGGCGTCCTCGATCTTGCCCCCGAGGACGTCCAGGTCCGCGACGTCGAGCTGCGCCTGGAGATCGGTGGGCCGGGACGCCGCGGCGTCGCGCGTGGCCTGCAGATCCAGGTCGCGCGTGCGGCGCAGCAGCCCCACCTGTGCGAGACCGGCCGTCGCGAGGTGGTCGCGCGGGTCCTGCTTGATGGCCTTCTCGTACGCCGCGACGGCCGCGTCGAAGTCGTCGCGCTCGATCGCGTCGTACGCCTCCTGGTGCAGCGGCGGCAGCTCGGGCTCGGGAGCCGGGGCCTCCGCAGCCTCGGCCGCGGGGGCTCCTCCCTGGGCGGGCGCACGGCCCGTGACGCCGTTGCCCTCGGCGATCTGCAGCACCTGCTCCAGGACCGCACGGACCTGGTCCCCCGCGGCCGCGCCCTGGAACAGCGGGACCGGCTGGCCGCCGACGATCGCGACGACCGTCGGGACGCTCTCGACCTGGAAGGCGGCGGCGATCTGCGGGTACGTCTGCGCGTCGACCCGGCCCAGGAGGAAGCGCCCGGCGAACTCCTCGGCGATCGCGCCGAGCTCGGTGCCGAGCTGCGCGTTCGCCTGGTCCGTCGGGATCCAGAGCAGGACCACGACGGGGTACTGCGTCGAGTCCTGCACGAGCTGCGGGAACGACTCCTCGGTCACGTCGACGACGTAGCCACCGGCCTCGGGCGCGCCACCAGGAGCGCCGGGCGGAGGGGCCGTCGGACGATTCAGGGACGACAGGTCGACGGCACCGCGGACGTCGAAGTTCGGCTGCTGGCTCGGTTGGCTCATGGCTACATCCTATGAAGAATCCGGCCGCGTGCCGCGCGTCCGACGACGGGCGGCACGCGGCCGGGACACGGGTGGCGGGGCGCCCGGGACCGGGCGCATCCCTGAGGCGTCAGGAGGTCGCGACGGACGTCGCGACGTTCTCCATGCCGAGCACCTGGACGCCGGTCGTCGCACCCGCGGGCGGGATGTACATCGCGACCATGGTCGTGTACCCGACGTTGAGCTTGTTCGTCGGCTCGCTGGCCCCGAAGAGCGCCTTCTCGGTGTCCGACCCGGGAGCGATCTTGCCGCCCTCCTCGATCGTGCGCGTCTCGAGAGCGGTCAGCCCGGCCATGACCATCGCGCCGCCGTCGGCCGTGCGCACCGCGCGCGCCTGGTCGGGCGTCGGGGTGAACGTCATGGTCAACGAACCCTCGGCCTTGCTCAGCTCGGCCATCTGCACGGTCGCGTTGTTCGCGACCCACGCACGCAGCGGGTCGTCGGCGAACGACCCGGCGTACGCGGAGCCCGCACCGAGCGTCAGGACGTCCGCGTACTGCGCCACGGCGTCCGCCGGAGTCACGAGGAGCGACGGGTCGTCCATCGGGACGGACTCGCTGCCCACCGCAGGGCCCGCGAACGCGGGCAGGGTCGCGCTCGGGAACAGCCTGACCCAGGCCCACAGCTTGTACGGGTCGCGGGCCGCCGTCTGCTCGTACGCGAGCAGGCGCGGGGACTGGAGGTCCTCGGGCTGGACGGTCACGGCGTAGGTCTGGCGGGGCCAGGTGTCCGTCGTCGTGATGATGTCCTGCTGGACGTCGGTCGGCAGCTTCGTGACCAGGTCCTGGTTGCCCCGCACCGCGGCGACCGCGAGCTGGCTCGTCCGGAGCGAGAGCGCCGGGCCGGCGAGGCGGTTGCCGAGCTGGGCGGCGTCGTTGGTCGCGGCCGCCTCGTCGAGCGAGGTGCCGACCGCGGTGCGGACCTCGGCCATCTGGTCGGCAGTCAGCGCAGGGACCGCCTCGGTGGGCGTCGGGTCCGGGTCTGCCGTGGGCACGGGCGAGGCGCAGCCTGCGAGCAGGATGGCCCCTGCGAGGACACCTGCTACGGCGGCCGTGCGGGTCGCGGAGCGGCGGGGGGTGCGCTTGCTCATCGGTCTCCTCCGGTCGTGTCGGGGGTCTGGGTCTGGTCGTCGTCGCCCGACGTGGGCGGGGCAGCCTTCGTCTGCCCGAAGCCCCACGCCTGACGCCAGGCGTCGGCCCGGGCGGCCGAGCCACCGTCGGCGCCGGCCTGCGGCTCGGCGGTCGGGGCGGGCACGACGGGCTGGGCGGCGGTGGCGTTCTTCTGCCGACCGGGCACGACCGGGATCTGCCCGGTCAGCCACCGGTTGCGGGGGCGCTGCGCGCGCGCCTCCTCCTGGGCTGCGCTCTCGGCCTCGAGGCGCTGCCTCTCGGCCCTCTCCCGCAGCTCACGGCGGGTGAGCGTGGCGGTCGCGCCGGTCTGCGGCGAGGGCTCCCGCTGGGCGGTGCCTCGAGCGTCGCCGGACGCAGGGTCGGTCGGTGCGGGCGCACCCGTCGGGCCTGCGGTGCCCTCGGCCGTCCCAGCCGTCGGCTCGTCGCCCTTGCCCTTCGTGGTGCGCCCGGACGGCTTGCCGCCCTTCTTGCCGTCCTTCTTGCCACCCACGAACGAGATCACGCCGATCGCGAGCCCGGCCAGCAGGAGCAAGGTGCCCCCGGCGATCCCCGGCCACTGCCAGGGCGTCGAGACCTCTCGGGCCCAGGTCAGGGTCACGACCGGGGTGGCAGGGTCCTCACCGGTACCGGCAGCGAGCAGGCTCCAGCGGCCCGGTCGGTCGGACCAGCGCAGGCTGACCTCGCCCGCGCCCGACGACTCGGCGAACCACATGTCGGAGCCGGCCGGGTCCACGCCGACGACCGGCGCCGGAGCGGCCTCGTCGGTCGTGGCGTCACCCTCAGCGGGCACCTCACCCTCGGCGGGAGCCTCGCCCTCGGCCGGGGTCTCCTCCGCCGGAGGCGGCGCGGCGACCGACCTGGTCGAGAGCGTGTCCCAGTCCGTGAGGCCCGTGACGACAGTGTGGGCGTCCGTGCCGACCCATCCCTCGACGTCGACCTCGCGGCCGATCACGAGCGTGACGGGCTTGTCGTCCGAGGTCTTCGCGGTGACGGTCACGTCGCCCGCGACCATGTCGAGGACGCCAGGATCGGAGACGACCAGGGGCGAGGAGCCGCCGGCGGGGGTCGTGGCGACCACCGTCTCGCTCTCACGCCAGATCGTCGCCGAGGCGACCCCCGTGCCGATCCCCACCAGGCCGAGCACGATCAGGCCGGCGGCCAGGATTCGTTGAAGCACCGAGTTTTCCCTTCGTCATGGACAATCCACAATAGAGGCGAACGAGCGTCGGATTCGAAAGTTCGCCGGATGGCGACGATCGCCGCAGACTCTTCACGAACTCCTCGCGACACCCTGACGGTACCCATTCCGGGTATTCAGGACACAGCCGGGCCACGTATCCTGGTGGACGATCCACAGGTCGGGCTGCCGGTGACGCGCCGGCACTCATCCCCCGACACCCATGCTGGCGTGGACCAGCCCAAGGCGGAAGGTCGACCCGTGTCCGACGAACGCACACTGTTCCCCATCACCATGCGCGGATACGACCGCATCATGGTGGAAGGCCAGCTGGCCAAGCTCGAGAAGGACCTCGAGGAGTCCCGACACCGAGCGGAGGCCGCTGACGCACGGGCCGTGCAGCTCACGTCGGACCTCCAGGACGCACAGCGTCAGCTGCGCGAGACGGACCGGCCCTCGTACGCCGGTCTGGGTTCCCGCATCGAGCAGCTCCTCCGCTCGGCCGAGGAGCAGTCGGCCGACATCCTGGCCCAGGCCAACGCGCAGGCCGTCGACATCATGTCGCGCGCCAAGGTCGCGGGCGGGCAGATCCGTTCGCGGGCCGAGAACGAGGTCGCCGAGCTCCTGTCGAACGCCCGCCGCGAGGCCGAGGAGATCCGCTCGACCGCCGCCGCGGAGACCGAGAGCACGCTGGTCGGCGCGCAGCGCCGCGCCGAGGAGTTCGTCGGCTCGGCCGAGCGCGAGGCCGCCCGGATCCAGAGCGCGCTGAACACCGAGGAGAGCGAGCGCCGCTCGAGCCTCGAGCGCGAGCTCGGCACGCTGCGTGCCCAGACCGAGCGCGAGACGACCGAGCTGCGCGTCGCGACCGAGCGCGAGACCGCGGAGCTCCGCGCCCGGGTCTCCGCCGAGACCGCGGCGATGCGTGAGGCCGCCGAGCGCGAGACGACCGAGCTGCGCGAGACGACGCGCCGCGAGGCCGAGCGCCAGGTCGCCGAGGCCAAGCGCGCCGCGTCCGAGGCCGCGAACGCCGTGACGTCGGAGATGGAGGAGCTGCGCGAGAAGGCGCGGACCGCCCTCGCCGAGGCCGAGCTCGACATCGCCCGCCGCCGCGAGGAGGCCGAGCTGGAGAGCGCCGCACGTCACCAGGTCGCCAAGGAGGAGACCGAGAAGCTCGTCACGACCGCCGAGTCGCACGCCTCGGACGCCGAGGCCCGGGTGGTCGCCGCGCTCGAGCAGGCCGAGAAGGTCCGCACCGAGTCCGACGAGTACGTCAAGGAGGTCATCGCGACCGCGCGCCACAACGCGGACCGCGTGGTCGCCGAGGCCCGCGAGTTCGCCGAGCAGACGGTCGGGGACGCCAAGGCGGAGGCCGAGCAGCAGCGCGCTGCCGCTCAGCGCCAGCTCGAGGACCTCACGCGCCAGCACGAGTCGATCAACACGTACCTCGACGAGCTGCGCGGTCTCCTGGGCGACAGCGACGCGGGTGCGGCCAAGGCGAAGGCCGCCGCTCCCGCCGCGATCGCGGGCACTCCCGCCCAGCGCGCTCGTGCGGCCAACCTCATGACCGCCGAGTTCCCGCAGGTCGAGGCCGCGGAGCCCGAGGCCGAGTCGGCACGCACGGCCGACGAGCCCGAGGCTCCGGCCCGGACCAAGGGCTGACGAGATGACGACCGACGGCGACGGCACGGGACGCACTCCCGGGTCGTCGCCGTCGCCGCGTCCGGAGGGGGCCAGCACGCACGGCGGTCCCGCCGGCACGCCGTCCGTCCCCGGCACCGGCCGGCCCGACGACGTCGCCGCCTGGCGTGCCCAGCGCACCGAGGCCGCGGCGCACCAGGCGGCCGAGCTCGAACGTCGCCGCGCGCAGGAGTCCGCCGAGGCGGCGGTCCTGCTGCACGAGTTCGTCGCCGAGGCCGGGCGCCGCGGCATCGCGCCCGTGCCGCTGCAGGCCCGGTCGTACGCGGGCGACGCGACGTACCGGACGCGCACGCTCGGCTGGTACCTGCGCAAGAACCGGACCCTCGCGGTCGGCACGGACGGCGCGTTCTACGTCCTCAGCGTCCCGGGCGGGCTCTCGGCCAGGCTGCGCGGCGCCGTCCTCACGCCCTCGGACCCGCCGCTCGTGCTCGGCAAGGGCGGCCGCGACGGCGAGTCGATCTCGCTCGCCGACGCCATCGCGCTGGTCCTCGAGCGCGGCTGACCCGCGCCGCCGGCGTCACCCCTTGGCGGTCGCCCAGAGGTCTCCGAGCGCGTTCGCGACCGCTGCCGGCTCCTCGACCGCGCTCATGTGGCCGGCAGACTGCACCAGGACGAGCGAGGTGCCGCGTGCGGCCGCGACCATGTGCTCTGCCGCCTCGACGGGCGTCAGGGTGTCCTCCTCGCCCACGACCACGGTGACCGGACCCGCGAAGCGGGCCAGGACCTCGGTGCGGTCCGGGCGGGCGGCCATGGCGCGCTGGGCCCACGCGACGCCGTCGGGCCGCTGGGAACGGATCCACTCCTCGAGGCGGGCCGTCAGCGCGGGGCGCGCGACCTTGCTCGTCGCCCCGAGGAGCGCACCCGGCATGCCGAGCACGGAGTCGACCGTGGCGCTGCTCGTGACGGCGTCGGCGATGCGCAGGCGGTTGGCCCGCGCCTCGTCGGTGTCGGCCGTGGACTTGGTGTCCACGAGGCCCAGGGCGACGGTGAAGTCGGGGTGCCGCTCGGCGGCCGCGAGCGCGACGTAGCCGCCCATCGACATCCCGACGACGACCGCGCGCTCGACCCCCGCGGCACGCGCCGCGGCGACCACGCCGTCCGCCGCGGCCTCGATCGAGGCGGGCTCGGCACCGTGCGGGCTCTGGCCCGCGCCGGGGAGGTCCACCGCGAGGACCGTGGCGCCGTTCGGCAGGGTGGCGGCGACGTCGAGCCACATGCGGTGGTCGAACGGGAAGCCGTGCACGAGCAGCACGGGCAGCCCGTGACCGTGGCGCAGCGTGTGGAGGGCGAGGCTTCGGTCGGTCGTGGTCATGGTTCCTGTCCCGTCGTCGATGGCTGGACGTGCGTGCGGCTCGCGTCGTAGGAGGCCTGGTCGGTGGACTCGGTGTCGGTCCCGGTCTCGGTCGCCGCGTCCCACGTCGTGGGCAGCGGCACGGGGAAGCCGGGCAGGACGTGCGCGACGATCTCGTCGAGCACGCGGCGCACCGACGGCTCCCCGACCCACAGGTGCTTCGCCCCCTCGACCGCGATGACCTCGGCCTGAGGCACGCGCGCGAACCGGCGGCGTGCCTCGTCGGGGCGCAGGTAGTCGTCGAGCTCAGGGACGAGCACCACGAGCGGCTTGCCGAACGCCGCCCAGCGGTCCAGGTCGTCGTCGGTCGCGCGGTGCAGGGGCGGGGAGAGCAGGATCGCGCCCTCGATGCCCGGGTCGGTGCCGTGCTTGAGCGCGATCTCGGTCCCGAACGACCATCCGACGAGCCACCGGTTCGGCAGGTCGTGGAACTCGGCGAGCTCGATCGCGGCGGCGACGTCGAAGCGCTCGGCCTCGCCGCCGTCGAACGCGCCCTCGCTCGTCCCGCGCGGGGACGACGTACCCCGGGTGTTGAAGCGCAGCACCGCGAGGTCAGCGAGCGCGGGCAGGCGCCACGCGGCCTTGCGGTAGACGTGGGAGTCCATGTAGCCGCCGTGCGTGGGCAGCGGGTGCAGCGTGATCAGCGTGCCCGACGGCGCAGCGTGCGCCGGGAGCGCGAGCTCACCCACGAGGGTCAGGCCGTCCGCGGTGTGCAGCTCGACGTCCTCGCGGCGGGCCGGCAGCACCGTGAGCGAACGGATCGGGGCACCGTGCTCGGCGGGCCTGCCCTCGGGGGCCGTGGGCGCCGCCGGGGGCTCCTGCGGTGCGGGCTGCGTCGCGGCAGCAGGGGCCGAGGCCTGGTCTTCGGCCTGGGCGGCGGGCTCGTCGGGGTGGTCGGTCGCGGGGGCGGGACGGTGCGAGTTCATCACGACCGAGCCTAGCCGCCGGTTCCGCCGGGCGACGGCCCGGCGACGTGAGGGGCCATGCCGTGCACGCGTCAGCGCCGGCGTTCGCGGGCGGACCAGCAGCCCGGGTGCCAGTGCCGGCGGTCCTCGAGGGCCGAGGCCGCGCCGAACATCGAGTCGTTCGCCCAGGCCACGACGTGGCTCGTGCCCGCCGGGATGGTCTGCCGGCACCCCGGGCACACATAGGACTTGTCGCCCGAGCGCACCGTGCGAACCGACCACTCGCCGTCAGCCCCCGACTCCGAGCGCAGCCCGCCCAGGGCACGGCCCAGGTCGAGCGGGGCGGGTTCTGCCCCCCAGGGGCGGCGACGGGAGGGACGCTTCGACGGCATCCGTCCATTGTCCCTGCTCGTGTCCCTGCTCGCGGCGTACGAGGCGCCCCTCCCAGCGGCCTCCCAGAGAGTGCCGCTAGAGTTACCTGGCCTGCAACCCGTGCTCGGCGACGTGCTCGCCACCGGTCGTGCGCGGACACCCCCGAACGAAGGATCCCTGTGAAGCTCCGTACCTCCCGCGGCCTCGTCGCGATCGCCCTGGGGACCGCCCTGGTCCTCTCCGGCTGCGCGAGCGGCAACGACGGCGGCGCCAGCCCGTCGCCCTCCGACGCCGCCGCCACCGACATCCCGACGCCCTCCGCAGAGGACATCGCGGCGCTCGAGGCCGTCAAGGTCACCGGGGACGTCGGCGCCGAGCCCACCGTGGAGTTCGAGACGCCGTTCACGGTCTCGGCGGCGACCGCGCGGTCGCTCGACGAGGGCGACGGTGACCCGATCACCAAGGGGCAGCAGATCTCGATGCAGTCCGCGGCCTTCCTGGGGACCGACGGCAGCAAGGCGATGTCGACGTGGGACACGAACAGCCCGGAGCAGCTCGTCCTGGACGACAACCTGTACCCGCAGCTGCTCGACGTCCTCGTCGGCAAGAAGGTCGGGACGCGCTTCCTCTTCGCCGCTCCCATGAACGACGGTTCGGGCACGCTCGTGACCGTCGCCGAGGTCGTCGAGACCAAGGACGTGCCGGACCCGGCCGACGTGCCGACCCGCGCCGAGGGTGAGGCCGTGACACCGGCCGACGGGCTCCCCGTCGTCACGCTCGACGACACGGGCAAGCCGACCGTGACGATCCCCGAGGGGTACACGGCGCCGACCGAGCTCGTCGTCCAGCCCCTCATCAAGGGCACCGGCCCGGAGGTGACCGCCGACCAGACGATCATCGCGAACTACACCGGGTGGAAGCTCGACGGCACGCAGTTCGACTCCTCGTGGGACCGCGGCACGCCCGCCACCTTCCCGCTGAACGGCGTGGTCGCCGGTTGGACGCAGGGGCTCACGGGCCAGACGGTCGGCAGCCAGGTGCTGCTCGTCATCCCGCCGTCGCTCGGCTACGGCGCCTCTGAGGGCCACGAGCTGCAGAACGAGACCCTCGTCTTCGTCGTGGACATCCTCGCGGCGTACTGAGTCTCTTCAGCCTCACCGAAGGGCCGCCTCCCGTTCGCGGGGGGCGGCCTTTCTCGTGTGCTGGACCGTGCCGTCCTGCGCTCGGCCCTCGGCGGGCCGACCCCCAGGTGCAGCACCTAGGCTCTGCCCATGAGCACAGAGCGTGAAGTCATGACGTGGGAGCTGTTCGGCACCGCGTCCAGGCAGCTGGCCGAGCAGGTGGTGGCCGGCGGCTTCCTGCCCGACGTCGTGGTCGCCATCGCCCGCGGCGGCCTCCTGCCCGGTGGCGCCGTGGCGTACGCGCTGGGGACAAAGGGCGTGGGGACGCTCAACGTCGAGTTCTACACGGACATCGGCCAGACCCTCGCCGACCCGCGCGTCCTGCCCCCGCTCATGGACACGTCCGAGCTCCCGGGGTCGAAGGTCCTCGTGGTCGACGACGTCGCGGACTCGGGCCGCACCCTCGCCCTGGTCATGGGCATGCTCGCCGAGCACGGCACAGAGGCCCGCTCTGCGGTGCTCTACACCAAGCCGCGCACGATCATCCAGCCGGACTTCGCCTGGAAGGAGACCGACCTGTGGATCACGTTCCCGTGGTCGGCCGAGCCTCCGGTCGAGGGCGCGATGTCGAGGCCGAACGACTGACGCGCCCCCACGAGCACGACGACGCCCCGTCGCTCCTTCGAGGAGCAGCGGGGCGTCGGTCGTCCGCGGGATGCCGTGCCGGTGCCGGGTCAGCGCGGGCTCACGCGAGCGCGGACCTGACGGGCACGGTCGACGGGATCAGAAGTCCCAGTTCCTGCCTGGCCGGGGTGTCGAGCCCGGAATCCCGCGGATCTCGCCGTGGACGGGAGGCGACGTGCCACCTGCGTGCCACTCGTGATCGGTCGTGTCGATCGCGGCCTGCTCAACGGCCCGACGAACCCCTCCAGGTTACGCCGAGCGCTCCGCGATGACCGCCGCGAGTTCCGTGTCTGGGAACGTGCTGCACGGGCTGTGGGCAAGAGGGTGCGGCCGTTGATGAGAATCGCGTGCTGGGGCCGCCACGGGACGTGGCTGGCGCACCAGTCACCAAGGCGCGTCGTGGGCTCTTCCCTTGACTCCGGCGGTACACCGTCGATCTTGTCTCGGAGCTTCTTGGTCGTACGGAGAACCAGCACGGTAGCCAATCTTCAGACGTTGAACTGCACAGATCCCACTTGACCTGGCGTTTCACCATCAGTGCTTCGGCTGTTGGAGAACCGCTTGAGAATCGGGGCTCGCGGTGCGCTCTCCCCGCCGAGGCGAGGTCGGTACCCCGACTTGTCGCGTCGTCGTCTGTGGGCAGCCCGTTGGCCGTCCGGGCCCATCGAAGGCAGAGGGCGCGACCGCGGTGCTTGGGTTCGGAACCGGTCCGGACCCGCGATGCCCCGCGCTGCCGGATCGCGAGTCCGGCAGATTTCACCCACGATCCATCGACCACGCTGGACTCCCGAGGCATCCCCGAGCAGTACCTTCGAGGCACATTCTCAGGGAGCCACGCATGTCTACGCAGCGTCTCACGATCTTCCTCCTCCGCGAGGTTACCGAGCCCGATGATGCCCTTGCCGAGGATGGCACCACAGGACTCGTCCACAGCGAGCTGACAGCGGGCTCAGGACTCGCCGGCCGGTTCTACTCGAGGAAGAACTTCCCGAGCACTCCATCATGGGCGACGTACGTCGAGCCGGTTGTCGAGGGAGGGCTTCAGGGGGTCCAGTCAGCCTCCGCGTCTGGCCTGCTCGTCCTGAAGGTCGACAACCACATGTTCGCCCTTACGTTTGGCTACGGCCGAACCTTCCTTAACCAAGCGAAGATCGAGCGACGGTTCGGACTGAAGGTCGCCCTCAACCTGATCGACGAACGGCAGATCCGCAGTCTGGACACGAAGAAGTTTGACGAGATGGTCGTGTCGACAAACACGCAGACGAGTCGGACTACGGAGCTCCCAACGTTCGGAGTTGACATACTGCGGGACATCCTCCGCGCAGTCACCGGGAGTGCCCCAGACGGCAGCCGATACAAGTCGGTCAGCGGTGCGGACGCGCTCGTACTCGGCGTCGACACGCCGGTCTCCGATCTACCCGCGCTTCTTCGGGATCTGTACATCCACTACACCGCAACCAAGTACCAGGACGCCTTCGGCTGGGTCGATCAGCTTGCCGAGGTGAGGAACCCGACTCTCGTTGAGGCGCTCGACCAACTGATGGTGGACCAGCTCAAGGTTGGGGTGACCGACTCGACGCATATGGCGATGCCCGAGAACCTCGAGTGGGAGGACATCGAACACTTCGTCATCACGCCCACGAGACGGCAGACTCAGTTCGACGAGCTCGACCTCGATGCCTACATTGCCGTACCCGCGACGAAGTCCGGCGAGCTGACGGTTGACTTGCTCAAGAAACGGAAGGTCTCTGTCAAGTTCATCCGCGGCGAAGACCCCGTCACCAAGTGGAGCGTCTACCAGTGCCTCGTCTCCGAACAGAGGGTGGAGGGAAAGTTGTATGCCCTCGTTGAAGGGCGATGGTTCGAGGTTGCCGACTCTCTAGTCAACCAGGTGGACGCCGCCGTCTCCGCGCTTCCGTCCGCCACGGTCGCCCTCCCACCAGGACGCCCCGGCGAGCCTGAAGGCGACTACAACGCCAGGGCCGCCGCGGCATCTCCCGACCTCACACTGCTCGACAAGAGACTCGTAGCGCCAGATGGGGCGACGACCAAGATCGAGTTCTGCGACCTCATAAGCAAGGACGGCTCGCTCATCCACGTCAAGCGGAAGTCCCGCTCGTCGACCCTCAGCCATCTCTTCGCCCAAGGGCACGTCTCCGCCGAGTCGCTAGTCGACGGACCGCTGCGAGACCAGGTCCGCGCGGCGATCAAGATTTCAGCTGGGAGCGCCGATCCCTCCGCATGGCTCGAACTGATCCCTCCGAACGGCTCAGACCCCGCGCGCGAGAAGGTGACCGTCACCTATGCTGTGATCGCCAATTCCCGCGCGTCCGGGGTTGAGTGGCTGCCATTCTTCAGCCGGCTAACGCTGATGCAGACAGTCCGCGACCTCAACCGACTTGGCTTCACGCGCATCGCGCTCGCACGGATACCTGTCGAACCCGCGCCGGCATCATGATCGCGACTCGGCGACGGCGTGCAGGCGCCCATCAACCGGGAATACGGAAGGCGTGAGCGCGCATAGCATGCCGCCGCCACTGGTTCGCCGACGACGTCCACGCAGTTCAACCGCAATCTACTAGGAAGCGAAGTACTTCTGCGGCGCGCACCGACATCGAGCAGTCGATGACGATCCGTCGGTTGCGTCCGACCTCACCCAAGCGCCAGCCCCCCGAAGTCCGCTCGGAGGTTCTCCACGTCGTCCTGGAATTCAGTCTCCGGTCCGTACTGGTAGCTGACCATCCGTACACTCGTCCCCTCGGTGCGGTTGTAGAAGTATGTGGTGAACTGGGCGCTGCTCGGGGCGACGTGCAGTTGCACGAAGTGCCCGAGGCGCAGCGGCGACTGCGATCCGTGCCGGGCGAGGTAGAGCTCATCGTCGAACATGTGCTCCCCAACAACGAATTCCCGAGCCGCGAAGGGTGTCCGAGTCCCTACTGCGACCTCGGCGGTCTGGACGACGCCGTCACGACGATGTTTGGCGCTGCCTGGGCGGACGAGTAAGAGTTGGGACCAGACATTCCCGAGGAGCCCGCGCAGCTCCCTGAGGTCTGAGACGAGCGAGTCGACCTGAGTCCTTAGCACATGCTCCGAGGTGTACCCCGTGTGGCCGGACCACCGGTTGCGCTTGCCGTTCAGCTCGTTGAACTTCTTGACTACGTCCTTCGAGATCAGCCGCTCGATGCCGGCGCGGCCGAGGTCGGCGAACGCGCGGCGGACACGGGCCACGTCATCGGCGTTGCCGTTCTCGAGCGCGTTGCGCAGGTTCTTCGACGTCTTCTCGACGATGACCACCCAGGTGCCGAACGAGGCCCTCTCTATGCCGAGGTGCTGTTCATGCAGGGTCCGACGGATCACGGCCTCGGTCTCGCTGCTGCTGCCCGGATCGTTGCGGCTCGCGGCGAGCAGGACCGTTGCATGGAAGGTCACGATCGCCTCCCAGGCGTGGAGATAGGCGCGCTGTTGTTCTCCCACCGAATGGGCGGACTCCGCGGTCCACAGCGCCGATGCGATCGGGTACGGCAGCTGGTCGAGCCAGGATGTCAACGAGTCGTCGAAGGCACTAGCGACCTTGCTCACCACCTCGTCAGCGCTCTCGGGCGATGACCAGATGCTCGCTCGTCGAGCGCCGAGGTCGGCCTGGAACGAACTGAGCCGTTCGTCCGCGGACGCGAGGGCCAGCTGGGCATTGAGGTCCGGCACCGGGACGAGTAGTTCGTCGGCCCACCTCATCAATGAGTTGACGTCCGACCGCAATGCCCTGGGGCGGTGGCCGGAGCTGGCGTTGTCGATCGCACGAAGCCGACTGACGACGCCCAGCTCCGAATTGAGCCACGCCGCCATGAAGGGCGGGTAGACCGAGTCGTCGTCGAGCTGCACCGCTAGGACGCGTCCGCCGGCGTTCGTCTCGGACAGGTCAGTGGCGGCTCTGCCAGCCCGGGTCGTCGGGACGAACAACTGGCGTTCGCGTTGTGCGTCAGCCGAATCCGGGACGGCCTCGGGCTCGCGGGCAAGAAGACTGCTCAGACGGCGGCTCGGCCAGCCTTTCGCGGCTATGTCCTGCAGCAACTCGCGCGAGTCGTCGCCAAAGATGCGGCTGGGATCGAGGTCGACGGTCTCGCGTGGCTCCTCGGTCAACGAGACGCCGGAGCCTGAACCATAGCGGGTCTCCAGGAGGCGACCATCGATCGCTGTGTCGTTGTACGTGGTGACGCGCCACGAGAGCTGACGGCCTTCGCTCGTGATGCGCGACAGCCGTGCGTCCCTGCGCGTGAACTGGCGGGTGCTGATGGTGCGGTTGCGCGGGCCTGACTTCTTCGTCCTCAGCCCGGACTCAAGCTCGTGGAACGCCTCGACCGGGATCGACCTGCGGCGGTGCTCTGTGGTGAACATCGTCTGCAAATCGGCGATCGTCGCGTTGCCCTTGCCATCGTCCTCTGCTCTGTTGGAGAAGGTCAGGAGGTACAGAGGAATGGCGGTGTTCGGCGCGAGGCCATCCGGGAGCCGGGTGACCGACTCCAGCAGGCCGGCCTCGACGATCCGCCGCCTGACGTCCGCAGTTGCGCCGGAGGAGCTCAGGGCGCCCGGGTTCACCAATGCCGCGACGCGTCCACCGCCCTGTTCCGCCGGGCGCAGCTTCTCCAGCGCCAGCGAGATGAAGAGCCAGGTGCTGTCGAAGCGCTGCGGGAGGCCGAACCCGAACTCGCCGTTCGACTGCCGCGTTTCCACGGCCGCAGCCGAGCTCCGCCAGTTCATCCCCCAGGGCGCGTCGACGATCACCAGATCGGCGCTGAAGTCCCCGAAGGCGTCGTGCGCCAACGTGTCCGCATGGGCGATCCTGGCGTCGTGGACCGCCTCGAACCGACGAAGGCTCGCGGACACGGCGGCTTCGTTGATGTCCTGGCCGCGGTAGCGGACCTCCACTCCCGAAGACTGCAGCGCTTCAACTAGGAGGAAGCCGGCGAACCCCAGGCCGGCCGCAGGATCCCAGACGCCGACAGTCGTGAGACTCGGATCGAGCCGACTTAGGGCGCCGACTGCAAGAGCCCGCGCCAAGGACACACTCGTCGCGTGCTCCAGGCCAACCGGGCCACGGTTCCTGTCGGAGTACGGCACGGACTCGGAGTCGTCGGGTCCCGCGCCCGTCGTCGTGTCCTGGAGTACCGAGCGAATTGCCGGGTGCGGAGCGCTCTTCGTCGCCATCGCCCTACTCGCCCTACTCGGAGGCACCGGCGTCATCCGAGTCCGTCTCGTCCGTCATTCGCATCCGGCGCGACTGGTACAGGTACTGACCGATGAGCCGGATGAACTCGTCGGCTCGTTCGCTCTCTCCCGTGAGCGCGACTGTGAGCTTTCCGAACGCCCCCTCGTTGAGCACCGCGGCGTCGGTCAGAGTCTCACGGAGGTCTGGCGAGGCCAGGAACTGGTCCACGGCGTTGTGATCGATCTGCTCGGTGATCCGCAGGTCCTCTTCAGCCATGCCTGCGGCGGCGATCACAAAGCCTTCGATCTGCGGGTCGGCGAACTCGGCGCCGAAGAGTGAGTTGATCCGGGCGACCACTTCCGACAGCAGCTCCTGCTGCGGGTCCGGACGCGAGACTCCCGACCCAACCCCCGTGATCCCTTTCAGCTCGGGCGTGTCGAGGTCGCCGGAGAGGCCGATGTCGGCCCTGCCCTGGTCGATCTGGCGGACGCGGCGCAACTCGAGGCCCGCCACGTCGGCGTCTGCCCCCGGCTCGTCGGAGGGAAGCAGCCGCGACAGCTGCCTCAGGAACTCTGCTAGCTTCTCCAGGTCACTGGTGCCGTAGTCGACCACCTGCGACATGAAGTCGTACAAGCGCACGTACGAGCCGCAGTCCTTGCGGAACGTCTGCAGCTCGTCGAGGGTTTGACCGTCCTGCTGTTCCATCGCCTCCGCCCAGCATTGGGCGAACTCGTCGCGAGCGGGGGTCACCGCGGCAGCCAGCGCGGCGTGCGACTGCGTAGGCGCCCACCACGCCTCCGCGTAGCGCTCCACGTCCTCCGGCGTGTAGATCCGCGCCTGGGCCAGCTTGGTCGCGAGCTTGTGCACCAGGTTCGGGTCCGTCGCGGTCTCGACGTGCGCCTCAAGATAGTAGGCCAGGAACGCCTCGCGGATCTCGGCGGGGTCGTTGACGAAGTCGAGCACGAAGGTGCGGTCCTTTACCTCCCCCGAGGGCGCTCGGTAGGTGCGGTTCAGCCGGGACAGTGTCTGGACGGCGTGCACGTCCGGCAGCTTCTTGTCGACGTACATCGCGCACAGCAGTGGCTGGTCGAAGCCGGTCTGGAACTTGTCGGCGACCAGCATCAGCCGGTACTCGGGCCGCCGGAACTCCCGAGCCAGGTCCGAGCCGAGGCCCGGGTTCATCGACGCCTCCGTGACGTCGCTCAGGCCGTATTCGTCGTCGCTGATCTTGTCGGAGAACGCGACGATGGACTGGTAGCCGTAGCCCTTCTGCACAAGGTACTTGTCGACCTCGACCTTGTAGCGGACTGCGGCCTGCCGGGAGCCCGTGACAACCATCGCCTTAGCGTGGCCGTCGAGGAGCTGGGCGACATTGGCGCGGAAATGCTCGACGATGATCTCGACCTTCTGGCCGATGTTCGTCGGGTGCAGGTTCGCGAACCGCATGATCTTGCGGGACGCGACCTTCGGGTCCACCAGGCGGTCGTCGTCGTTCTCCACGATGCCGGTGACGACACCGTCCTCGCCGCGCTGCTCGATCTCGAACGCGGTCTTGTAGGTCTGGTAACCGCGGAGCACGTCGAGGATGAAGCCCTCCTCGATCGCCTGCCGCATCGGATAGACGTCGAACGAGACGGGCAGCCCGGCGTCGTTCTCGCGGCCGAAGAGCGTCTTCGTCTTCGTCTTCGGCGTGGCCGTGAACGCCAGCAGCGACACGTTTCGCGCGCCGGCGCGGGCCGCCGTCTCGGCTGCGATCTTCTCCTCGCGCGCGGCGTCCGCCTCGATCATCTCGTTGACGAGGTCCTGCGCGTCGAGGTCCTCGTCGGTCGCGATCTGGCCGCCCTCGGTGAGGACCTTCTTCAGGTCCGCGGCGGTCTTGCCCGACTGGGAGGTGTGGGCCTCGTCGATGATCACGGCGAAGTTCTTGTCGCCGAGCGTCGTCTCCAGCAGGCCCTTGAGGTACGGAAACGTTTGGATCGTGACGACGATGATGAGAGCGGACCCGGTCAGTGCATCCAGGAGCGCTCGCGACTTCGATCCGCCCGAGCGGCGCACTGCGGCCGAGTCGATGACCGCAACGGTCCCGATGGTGTCGTCGACCTGTTCGACGGCCTGCTGCAACTGCGCGTCCAGGACACGGCGGTCGGAGACGATCAAGACCTTGTCGAAGACCTTCTCGTTGGCCTGGTCGTGGAGCCGAGCGAGTCGGTGCGCGGTCCACGCGATGGTGTTGGTCTTGCCGGAACCAGCCGAGTGCTCGATCAGGTAGCGCCTGCCGGGCTTCTCGTCGGCGATCGTGTCGACGAGCTTCGTCACCGCGCGCCACTGGTGGTACCGCGGGAACATCAGGGTCGTCGAGCGCTTGATCTTGCCGGTGGCGGGGTCCTCGTCGGCCTCGGTCTTGAGGAACATCTGCGAGCCGAAAATGGCCAGCCAGTTGTCGCGCTCCAGGACCCGCTCCCACAGGTACGAGGTGGCAGCGCCGTCAGGATTGTGGGGGTTCCCGGCAGCGCCGGTGTCGTCGTGGCCGCGGTTGAACGGCAGAAAGTAGGTCTTCTCCCCCGCTAGCTTCGTGGTCATGTGGACCTGGTCGTCGTCGACGGCGAAGTGCACCAGGACGCGCGTGCCGAAGCCGAGCAGCGGCTGCCCAGCCGGGTCGCGATCCTTGCGGTACTGGCTGATCGCCGTGCGCCACTCCTGCTTGAAGAACGACTTGAGTTCGATCGTCGCCACCGGCAGGCCGTTGACGAAGAGCACTAGGTCGATCGACCGCGAATCGCCGCGCTTCGCCGAGAAGTGCACCTGCCGGACGACGCGGAGCCGCACCTTCCGGTAGTTCTCGGTGACGTCCTTATTCAGGGTGGTCGCCGGCCTGAACTGGCACATCCGCAGGTGCGCGGTCGCGCCGCGGGTATGCGAGAACTTCCGGCGCAGCACGTTCAACGTGCCGCCGCCGGAGCTCATCGGGGTGTCCAGGCGCGACACGAGGGAGGACAGCAGCGCATCGCGGTCCGCCGCCTCAGCGCCGGTGCCTATGCGGACGACCTTCGCGTACTCGTCCGGCTGGGTCTCGCTCAGCCACCAGTGCACGTCCTCGGGCCAGATCGCGCGCTCGGCATCGTAGCCATCGTCTGTCTCGCTGTACTCCCAGCCGTGCGCCGCGAGGTACTCGGCAATCTCGGTCTCGAACGCCTCCTCGCGGGTGCCGTCGGGTGCCGCCATGGTTCAGCTCGCCTTCCGTGCTGTGCGTATGTCGATCTGCCCCGTCACCGCCGCCGTGATCAGCGCCGAGCGCCGCTCCTTGGCGAGGGCGATGTGCTCCTCGGCCTTGGCGATCAGGGCGTCGATTCGGGAGGTCTGCTCGTCGATGTGCTCGACGATCGCGTGCTGCTCGTCGATCGGCGGGATCGGAAGGGGCAGGTTGTCGAGGTCGTTCTGCTTGATCCGCCGGTCGAACGTGGTATTCGAACGGGTGTACAGCCTGTACTGGTCGAAGTACGGCGCGGAACGAAGAACCGCGTGCAGGTACCACGGGTCCAGCGCCTTGGCGATCTCGAACACACGGTAGTCGGGGCTGACGGCACCGCGCTTGTCGGAAACCCCGATCGCTCCGCCGGTAAGCCACATCGGATTGACGACGAGATCACCTGGGCGCGTCACGAAGTACCGCGGGATCGACGCGTCCGAGGCGTTCTGCTGAATCGCCATCGTGGACCGGTCGATAAGAAGTCCCTTCACGGTAAGCGACAGCATGAGCTCGGTGCCGGCGACGTTGCGCTCGTCCCGGGGCGGACAGACGGTCTTGAACCGCTCCACACCCCAGGACCGCGGTGCTCTGGCGAGCCACGGCTCCACCGCCAGCGAGCTTCCCCATCGCTTGACGTCATGCTGTCCTGCCTCCTCGCCCCGGAGGCCTCTCAGCGCCGTCGTCGTGATGACCGCGAGACGGCGCTCACCGAGATGACGGATCAACTCTTCCTGCTTGGCCACGAGCGCGTCGATCTGGGTCGTTTCGTGATCCAGGTAGCCGGCGATGGCGAGCTGCTCGTCGATCGGCGGAATGCCGAAGGGCATATCCGCGATCATGTGTCGCCGCACTGAGTCAACGGTGGACTTCGCGCTGCCGTCGAGCGCCATCAGGTAGAACATGCTCCTGAAGGCGTAGAAGAAGAACTCGGGGGTCACCTCACGGAAGTCGTGAAGCACATACACACGCTGATGCGCCATGAACTTGCCCGATACCAGATGAAACACCTTGGCGACCCCGGCACCATCGCCAGCTGTGAGGACTGCCCTGGTGTCGAACTCCCAGCCAGATGACCGCAGTGGGGTATCCGACCGAACGTAGAACGGATACTGACCGCCGTCCTCGGCGTCCACCGTGTCGCCCGACCCGGTTTGGATCGTGACCAAGTGCCGGCCGCGCACGACTCTCCAATGCGCCGGCAGTTCGTTGAAAGTCGGCCAGTCGGATGACTGATACGCCGGGTAACGAGCACTGCTCACGACTCGACCTCGCGTAGCAAGGTCATAATTTCGCCGACGACCCGTTCGAGGTCTGCGTCGATCTCGTCGAGCGGCCTGGGCGGCTCGTAGGTGTAGAAGTGCCGCGTGAACGGAATCTCGTAGCCCGTCTTCGTCTTGCTCCAGTCAATCCAGGCGTTGTCGACGTGGGGCTTCACCTCGGCGTCGAAGTACGCCTGCACGGTCTCCTCGAGAGCCACGTGCGTCTTGGCATGGCCGCCCCAGCCGAACGAGACGTTCTCCGTGTCGCGCAGAGCAGGGTCGGGCTCAGGCTCGCCCTTGTTCGCTCCCGAGGCGTACACGCATATGTCGGCTGCCTCGTCGTGCACGCCGATGGCCTGCCACAGTGTCTTGCGCTGCGCGGTGGTCAGTCGGACGCCCTGGTCGCCGAGGTGCTTGCCGAGTTCCTTGTTGAACTTCTCCCTGCTCAGGTACGGCGCGTCGCCGAACGACTCGAGCGCCTCGGTCAGCCCGGCGATCTTGCCGAGCGTTTTGTGCTCGGCCACGGCGCTGATCGTCAACAGGTTGCACTCGAACCGCAGCTGGAGCGGGCGCTCCACAGTGACGGTCCAGTAGGCGAAGTCGAGGTTGTCGAAGACCTTCGCCGGCACCTTGGCGTCGTCGTTCTCGCTCTCGGTCCCGTTGAAGGCACGCACGATCGCCTCGCGGCCATTCTCGGCGATCTCCACGCGCTTCGAGCCGATCGACTTGCGCAGCTTCGACCCGAGCCCGGTGGCATCGATCAACTGCACAGTGCCCTCGCGTTCTTCGAGCTTCGAGTTCGACAGCACCCACAGGTAGGTCGCGATGCCGGTGTTGTAGAACATGTCGTTCGGCAGCGCGACGATGGCTTCGACGAGGTCGTTCTCGAGCATGTGGCCGCGGATGTCCGACGGGCCTGAACCAGCTCCCCCGTTGAAGAGCGGGGAGCCGTTGAGGACGATGCCGGCCTTGCCGCCGCGCCCGGTCTCATCGACGTCGCGCATCTTCGAGGCGACGTGCAGCAGGAACAGCATCGCGGCGTCGCCGACGGCCGGCAGGCCCGGGGCGAACCGCCCATGGCCGCCGCGCTCGTGCTCGTTCTTCACATCCGACTCGACGGCCTTCCAGTCGGTTCCGAAGGGCGGATTGGAGAGCACGTAGTCGAACCGCCGGTCCTCGAAGCGGTCGACCACGAGGGTGTCGCCCTGCCGGACGTTCGACGGGTCCTGGCCCTTGATGAGCAGATCCGCCTTGCAGATGGCGTAGGTGCGCGGGTTGATCTCCTGCCCGAACAGCGCCGTGGACGCCTCCGGGTTGAGCCCGTGGAGGTGCTCGTCGGCGACGGTCAGCATGCCGCCGGTGCCGACGGTCGGGTCGTAGATCGACCGCACGGTGCCGCGGTCGCGCAGCGCCTCGGTGTCCTCGGCGTAGACGAGGTCGACCAGGAGCCTCACAACGTCGCGGGGCGTGTAGAACTGGCCCGCCCCATCGTTGGCGGACTCCGCGAACCGGTAGATGAGGTTCTCGAACAAGTCGCCCATGTCGGCGTTCGAGACGGCGTCGGGAGACAGGTCGATCCTGTCGAAGTGGCGGGCGACCTGGGCGAGCCGGTCGCGCTCGTCGAGGGTGCGGATCACGTTCTCGAAGCCGAAGGACTTGAATACGTCCAGGTTCGCGGAGAAGCCGCCGACGTAGTCAATGAGGTTCTCGGCAAGGTTGTCCGGGTCCTGCAGCGCCTTCTCGAGCGTGTAGGCGCTTGTGGTCCAGAACGACAGCCCGGCGCTGTCCTCGGTACGGGTGGCGATCTTCAGGTGCGTGCGCCGCTGCTGCTCACCGGGGTACTTCGCGACGATCTCGGCCATCGCTTCGCGGTGCGCGTCCATCACACACTCCAAGCGGCGCAGCACCGTGAACGGCAGGATCACCGAGCCGTACTCGGCCTCGGCGTAGGGACCGCGCAGCGTGTCAGCCACGCTCCACACAAGACTGGAAAGGACTGACACGACTGACGAATCTCCGTATCTGGTCGAGGCTCGAAGTGCCGGCAGGCCCGGCGATTGAGTTGCGCTGACACCCTAGTCGTGGCAAGCCCCACAGCGCGGGACGTCGGCTGGTGGAGTCGGGCAATCAGCGCCTGCGCAGCGTTACGTCGGTCGCGTCGAGCTTGCGCACCGCGCATGCGGCCAGGCCCACTCGGAGAGCTCTGCGTACTCTACCTGGCACCGCTAGAACGTCTGGCGCGGCTAGCAGCATGTGCAATGTCACGTCACGTCCTCCACCACACCTTCGTCGTCGATGGCGTCCGGCCAGGCCCATTGCCAGGTAGACCTCGACTCACCCAGAGCCCGTGCAATCCGAGCCGTATCGGCCACGCCTCCGTCCGTGCACAGCCCATGGACAGCTCACGGGTCGAGATCGAACTGGAGGCTCATCGAGCGACCGACGACGCGATATCGCTGCAAGCCGCCCAAGGCAAACGGGTTTGGGAGCGGGTAGATACGAGCGTTCTCCAGGTCGGCGACATTGACGACGAACACGATCCGGTACTCCTCATCGTCGGCGAGGTCCTGAGCCCGTCGGACTTCCGACTCCCCTAGCTCGAAGCGCCTGTCGTCGCCCAGGCTCGCCTTGACCTCGATGAGCAGCGTCCGATCGGCGGTCTCAACCCGGAAGTCGAAGCCCAAGCTGTCGTTGCCTATCCCGTCGGCCAGCACGGACTGTCGGTAGCCGGAGACCCATGTGTCGGTCGGCGACAGCTCGAACTGCTCCTCGATCCACCGGCCAACGATCGCTTCGCCCATGAGCCCGATCAGCTTGGTCTTCTCTGGTGGGGCGCCTTGGGCCTGCCAGGCGCCACGTCGGGTGGATGATCCTCGTCGGGACGCCGGTGCGTCGTCCGTTGACGTGATGGCCAGGTCAACCGGGTCGCGCGGGGTCTCGAGAATGCCTTCGTGCACGGAGCGGCGAACGGTCTCGTAGAGGCGCACCATCTCGTCGTTTTCCGCCGTGAACGTCACGTCCTTGAAAGTGAGCGTTGTGGTCGCGCGTCGAGCCGCCTCCTCCCGTTCCTTGATCCTCGCCCGCGCAGCGTCGAGCTCGCTCTGAGCGATCTTGAGTTCCGATGCGGTCGTGAAGCCTGGCATCGCTGCGGGCCACTGACCCTGTGCTTTGAGACGTGCGACGATCTCCGTCGGTGTCAGGCGTCCGAAATCGAGACGTCCCGACGCCGTGACCTCCGCGACGAACTGCGGCACGTCGAGGGGTTTCGTCCCCGAAGTGTCGCCCTCCCCGAACTGCCACGCCGCAATCAGTGCAGGCAGCCGCCCGAGGACGGACCGAAGACTGTTCTGCGCGTCGGCCCGGGTCACGTCAACCGCCGCCATCGCCTCCGCATCCGGGTCGACGCCTGGTGCCTGGGCGTCGAGCCATTGGGTCACATGGTCGTCCATGGTCGCGGCATCCACGGTCCAACGTGTCTTCACCCAGTCAGGATCGACGTCGATGGACGCAAGCTGTCCGGTCAGGCGGACGTAGTCGCTCAGATCCCCGCCGGATCGTGCTGTCGAGACGAACCGGTCGCGGAGTCGGTCGCGCAGCACGGCGCCGCGCTCTTGCAAGTAGGCCCGAAACTGTTGAGCTTGGGCCGCGCCGTTCTCGAGCTCGGCGAGCTGCACGGAACGGAGGTGCTCATTGACGCTGCTGAGGTCGGCGCCCAGCTCGGTGAGCACCTCACCACGGTCAGTGGTGAGGCTGAACCGCAAAACCCGGTCCGCGTCGGCGTCCCCCACGGCGAGGTGGCTCGACAGCCAGTCGCGCAGCGACGCGTCGTCGCGTATTGGCGTCTCCAACTCATGCAGCTCGTACCCGATGGACGGGGCGACACACATCAGAACGAAGACGGTCGCGCTGGTGTCGATGCCGGGATCGGCCAGGTGCAGGACCCCGCGGAGCTCGTGCTCGTCGACCCTGAGGGCCTGCGCGACGGCCGCCGTCGTATCGCCGGACAGGTCGGCCGTGCGCAGGCTGGTGAGCGCGAGGAGCAGCGTGTCGGCCATCGTGCTCGGCGCGCCGAGCAGCTGCACGATGCTGTCGGCGCTCGCCGCGAGCACCTGCCACCCGCTGTCGTCCGCACATCTGACGACGATGACGCCGTCGTCGGGCAGGTACAGCGACGCCGAGTCGGTGAGCGGCACGGCTGCTTCTCCGATGGACACCGTCACGAGGTGGCCGACGACGACCTGCGCCTGTTCGATTCGATCGATCGCGGCCGCGATCACGTTCGGCGTCAGGGGCGGGAAGGCGCTATACCGGAGCTCTAGGAGCCCGACGGCGAGCGACGTTAGCCAGCCAGTCTCAGAATCCAGGAGCTGACGCTTCGGCGTCTGGCTCACCGGAATGCCGTCGACGGTCACGGTCATCGGGGCGTCGGCGACGCTTCGGACGTTGGCCCCCTCGCGCCGGAGCACCTTGAAAACCGCGCGACCCAGTCGAATGTCGCGGATCGGCAGGACGTTCAGCCGGGACGCCTCAATCAGGTTGCGCCGCCGCGAGTCGTCGACGTCGACGACGTAGACGGGTTCGTGATCCGACGTCGTCGGGACGACGCGAAGCTCACGCCGGCTGTACGCCACAACGTCCTTGGGAACTTCGATGAAGCTGGTCTGGTCAACAAGGGCGCTCCAGCCAGCCTCGACGGCCTTCCGTACGGAGAGGGTAGTACGAGGGTCGAGGCCGCCGGCGCGGACCATCTCGGTGAGGTGGTCAAGCCGTTGCCTCGCGGTGTCCGCCCAGTCCCAGATGCGCAAGCCGAGCCGGGCGATGCGCTCCAGGAAGGCGCGCGAATTCACCCGCCGGAGCCGCGCCGGCTGGGCAGGCAAGAAATCGACGGTGTCGATCTCCGCCAACCACCACGACTCGGCGGGTGTCGTGAGCGTGATCGTCGCGCGATCTCCGGGGATGGTCTGTGGCACCCAAGCGGCTGCGGCGAGGAAGGCGGCCAACGGGGTGGGCCACACCGCGCCCACCGGGTCGGTCTGCCTGACGTAACGGACCTCCAGGGCCTCGTCGGGCCACTGGCCCAGACCCAGGACCACGAGTTCGCTGTAAGTCCGTTGCCCCTCGGCGCTGAGCGCTGCGAACTCGGCCTGGCCGGGCAGCACCCACCACCCGCCGCGTGCCCGGTATTCAGTGGAGTACTGCTGGGGAGTACGTCCCGGCCACCTCTCGGCCAACGAGCGCCAGTCGTCGGCATCGAAGCCGATCATAGGGAGGTCTCCAAGGATCTCCGCACCCCGTGGCTTCGTGAGATCCGCGTGATAGCGGGACCGTGGACGCCTCTTAAGGGCGACCGGCCACAGACCGTGCCGCACTCCGATCGCCGCAAGGAACCGACCCAGGTCACTGACGGCGAGATCGTCCGGTTCCGGGAGGAGCTCGTGAGGGGCCCGAAGCAAAGAGTCGCTGTGCAGTTGGAGCTCTGCGCTGCCGTCCCCCGCGTTCGTGAGGAGCCGAACGAGCGCGTTATCGATGTCCACATCCGCGCCGCCCCAGCCAGCTCCGAAACGCGCGTCCGTCGCGCGCGCCCAACCGCTGCGAACGGGAACGTGCAATTCCAGTGCTTCGAGTGTCGCGTCGCTGACTTCTCGCGAACCTCGCCGGTTCAAGGCGAAGGCGAAGAGCAGGCACTCGTGCAGCGACGCGTCATTCTCGTCGGGCGCGGCGGTGAGCTCCTCCATCGTGCGGGACACCGCCTCAAGAACACTCTCAGTGCGGTACTCGCTGACCAACCCATGCCGTGCCAACCACGAGCGGCCGGGACGCTGCGTCGGACGCCCCTCAACTCGGTCCGGCACATCCGGTGCCGCAAAGACGACGCGCGTCCGCAGGACGCCAGGCAACGGGATCGCAGCGGCATCGTCGTCCGTCTGCCTCGGCGCGAAGTACACATGAGGCGAGCCAGCGGCATGGCCTGCCGCAGCAGCCTGACCCGACTCGTCAAGAACGATCGCGCGTCCGGCAAGCGCCTCAGGCGCCGCGTCGATCGCGGCTAGGTCGTCGTAGAAGTCGGCCCACACCTCACCGGCTGTGCCATCCGCCGCCAGGCTCTGGGCAACCGCCTCGACACACGCGGCAAACACCTGCGGCGGCGGTTCGAACACCGCGCCGAACGCCATGCAGAGCTGGCGGACACGGTCGATCCGCCCAGCCGCCAGTGCAGGGTCGACGACGTCGATAACGTCCGTTGCCGCGACAGCATCCACCGTCAGCACGGTTCCCGAATGGGGCCACACGTATGCCGTGTCGATCGCGATCCGTCGTCGCCTACGGCTGAGTGCCGGGATGAACGGCACAGTCCGAAGGCTTCGATCGAGCCGCTTAAGCTCCCCGTCTAGCCGGGCGGGTTCAGCCGTCCACGAGGCAGCGTCGACAAGCACGTCGGACGGAACGTCCGAACTATCGTCGGCGCCGACGTCGAGAAGGGCGGCACACACTCTTGCCACAGAATCAAGGAGCAGCGCGTTGACGGGAACCGACTCCATCAGTGTTCGCCGATCCGCGCGCGATGCGAACGGTGCGTTCACCAGGCCGGGAACCGGGGCCACTGCGTGGTCACCCATCGGAAGGAAGGTGTAGAGGCGCCCGGCGTCGAAGCACTGGTCGAGCGGAAGCGCGACGCTCACCCGGGCGGGCCCCCTCCACGTCAGCCAGTTTTCATTGAGTTGTCCCGCGGCGCAGCTCTCCTCGATCGCCCTCATGAACTCCGCCTCGCTGACGTCGTGTGACGCCACGACATAGTTGTGCCCGTCCCCGAGGCGGCGTTCGAGGACCGTCACGTCGAAGGGAGACAACTGAACGGCCCACGAAACAGGCGCCTCCTCGCGCGTCAGCGTTGTGGCGCGCGGTTCCGCGCCGCCGACAACCTCCAGCGAGACAAGCTCAACTCGCTCGAGGAAGATGTGGAAGGGTACGGTGCTGCTCTCGATCTCGTGAATCTGCGCCAGTGCGCTCTCCAAGGCGTCGGCCGACCGAATCGGAAGCCGGATCACCGTCGACACGGCCTCCTCGGCGAGGCGCTCGACCCGAGCCGGTACCGCACCGTCGATCGGCACCGGTACTCGAAGGCTCGAGAGGCCGGACCGTAGCTCGTCGGCCAACCCGGCGCGCTCCGGTGCCACGCGACGAGCAATCTCGTCGAAGTCGCCCGGTGCTGCGAAGCGAAACCGGTAGCCCGTTAGCCCAGGAATGCGCTCACCTCGCGCGCTGTACACCTCCGGGACCGCCGACAGCTCGCGAACGCTCTTGAAGCCAATGCCCTTGTTCCCGATGCTGTTGTCTGGCCGCTTGGAACTCAGCCCGGTGCCCGCCATCCGGCGAAAGTTCTCGTCGCTGAGAGGTGCGCCACCGTTGACGGCGTACAAGGTGCCGTGCTCGCCTTCATCCACGTCGAGGATGATCCGGAGTTCACCGTCGCGCCGCGACGGGTCGTGTGCATCATGGCCGTTCTGAAGGAGTTCAAGTACCGTCCGGCCTGCGTACTCAGGGCCGATGACGCCCTCGATGAGATCCTTGAGCTCTGTGACGGCTGGGTTGTCCTCGTCGCGGCCCGCGAGGTATAGCCGTGCTTCGGAGTTCGCCCGCTCCTCGACACGCCGCCTGAAGTAGTCAGACGTAGGTGCGTCGATCGTCCCAATACTGGCCTGCTCCAAGGTCCGCCTTTCACCACGTCGTCGCAGCTAGATTCTCCACCATGCGCTGGCCGACTCGCCACGCGTCGCTCGAGCGTCTGGGTCTGCTGCACGACCCGAAGTGTGCAAATGTACGGCTGAAGTGGGACCGCGTCACGGCCATGTGCGTTGCTGCATCCGCCGCCGCCGTTCCCGGAACCGCGCCCGCACAAGCAGTCCGACGCTCGCGATGGCGAGGCCGCTGAACTTGACCGCGTTCCAGAACATGAGCCCGCCGAGCAGGGCGACGCAGCCGTTGTCGGTGGTCTCGTACCAGTCGGTGCACCTCATCATCCCGACGTTGTAGGCGGGCACGAGGACGGCCGCGACGATCCAGGAGCTGAGGTACCAGACCACGGGGATCTCCTTCCCTGGGCCGCGGCGCTCGCACCGACGTCCTGAGTCGGACGGTTAGTCGGGCGCCGGACGCGTCTCCGGAACGGAGCGCCGACCTGTGGAAGACCTCGCGCAGCCGGCACACTGTGGTCCGCGGCTAGATGGCGAGACTGAAACCGGCGGGCTCGAAATCGGCGAGTTCCGACTCAATCGCGGCCAAGTCCGCGACAGTCCGGCCGCTGCTCCACGCGTGCCTGATCCGCACCGACATGTCAGGACCCACGTCGGTGCGTTGTCGGCCGAACCCGCTGTCAATGAGCTCGCGGAACGACTCGCGGCCCGTCACGGACGCGGCATCCACCGCTCGAACGCGGAGCGCGGGGCGCACAGCGCGCGCCTCTTCGAAGAACGCCGGGTGGGTCTGTTCGGTGATGGCCACGTACCAGTGCACCGCGTGCAGGATGCCCTTCGAAGGGACCTACGCCATGCGCGTGTGGTGCGCGACGAAGTAGTAGCGCTCCTTCGCACCGCGCTCCAGGAGCATCGACAGGCCCGTGCCGATCCGGTCGAACGATCGAGAGAGCGCCACGAGTTCGTCGCGGCTCGCGACGGTCTCGACGTCAAGGATCTTCGCCGCGGTGCCCGCGACGGCGGTCTGGCCGCGACCGATGTTGGACAGGGAGGTGCTCGCATCTACCGAGAACGCCGCCGGCAGCCTGCCTGTGCGTGTATCCCCGTGGCCAAGGGCGCGTGTCCCCGGCAGGTTCCTTCTCGTCTTCCCGTGGCGACGTGCGAGACCTGCCAGTAACCCGAGATTGTCCACTACCAAGTCGGAACCCGTCGTGGCGAGGCATACGCGAGCGCACGATCGCGGCGTGTGGGCACGTCGTGTGCCTCATGGCGGGGTGCAATCAGCCGAGCTCGAGTCCCGACGCCAGGGCGTCGTCGAGCTGATCGTCGAGCGTGTCCGCGAGCGCGACCGCGTTGCGCGCCGCAGCGGCAGCATGGGCTGCGTCCCGGCGCCGCGCGATCGTGGTCGGTTCGACGCCGAGCGGTGCGTCGCTGGTGATGCCGTAGCGGTCGCGGTACGAGGCGACGATCTCGACATTGCGGAGCCACCGAACCTGCTGATCGGGGAGGCTCGGCTCCTGTCCGAGGGAACGCACCCACGCCTCGCCCGACCGCACTGCGGTGACTGCGAGGCTCCGGGCGCGGGCCTCCATAAGGTCACGGCGCTCGTCGAGCGCGGCGCGGACGTCGTCGGCCAGATCAACGGCGACGGCGGGAGTCATCCCGACGATGAGCTCGGGATCCAGCGCGAGGTCGGCGACCGCGCGTCCGAGTCGGTAGTGCAGGACGGCCGCCACGTCGTCGGCGTCGTCGAGCCGACGACGCCCGACTGCTTCAGACATCAGCGTGGGGAGGTCTGCTCCCCCGGACTCGGCGCGGCGCATCTCCGCGGCGAGCGACCCGAAAGCGTCGGACGCGATGACGTCGGCGACCACAGCGGCGCCGAGCCCCGCGCCCCGCAGTCCGTCGCGGACGATCGCCTCGTACCGCTCCAGCGTGGCCGCGGTCGCGATCGTCTCGTACTCGGCGGCGACCTGGGCGATGCCGCTCCATTGGTCCTGCTCGGCGGCGATGGTCTGGTGCGCGGACAGCTCGGACCCGGTGTGGTTGAGCACGCCGTAGAGGACAACGACGGCGTCGATGTCGTCGGCCCGTGGCGGAACGTGCAGGCCATCAGGGCGGTCGAGGGCGACGTAGCCCATATTGGCCTCGCGGCCGCGGGTCATGGCGACGTATAGGTTCTCGCGGGTGGTGCCTCCGGTGATCACGACGTGCGCGGTGTCGACGGTCATGCCCTGGGAACGGTGCGCGGTGACGGCGTAGCCGAGCTCGACATGCTCACCCACATACTCGGAAGGCAGGACGACGGAGGCTCCGCGGCGTCGGCCGTGGCGCTGGACCTTGATGGAGCCGTCGGATCGGACGTCGGTGACCTTCCAGCGGTCGCCGTTGCGGACCCAGCCGTCGCGCCCAGTGCGCAGAGCGCGGGCGTTCCGGCGTGTGATGACAAGATCGCCCTCAGAGGCGCGAGCGTCGTCAGTCAGCGCGACGTCCTGTTCCGCGGAGGTCTCGCCGGTCTGGATGCGTTCGGCTCGCGCCCGCTCATTGAGGAGGTGCACGGTCTCGACCGAGTCGGTGATGAGCAGCGCGGTGAGCCCAGCGGTCAGGTCGGCGTGCCAGGCGGCGTACGCGGCGTCGACCATCTCCTCGGTGCTGCCTTCCCGCAGTCGGTCGTGGCGGGCGTAGGTCGCGACGACGTCGGCGCGCCCCGCGCGCACACCGAGGGATGCGGCCTTCTCCCACTCGTGGGTGAAGCGGTGGACCTCGGCGAGCTCGGGCATCTCGTCGCGTACGGAGGCAAGCAGCGAGAAGGCACCACCGGCGCTGACGGACTGGAGCTGCGCCCAGTCGCCGACGAGAAGCACCTTGGCTCCCGCGGGCTTCGGCGCGGGCGGTGATGCGGTCGAGGGTACCCGTGCCGGCCAGGGTGGCTTCGTCGATAATGACGAGCTGGTTGCGGGTGAAGTCGGCGCGCCCGTGGTCGTGTTCGTGAAGCCATTTGGCGGTGTTGTCGCACGCGATGCCGAGGTCTTCGGCGAGCACCGCGGCGGCGGCAGCGGACGGCGCGAGGCCGACGACGGAACTGTGCCCGTGCGCAGCGGTCCAGGCGGCCAGGAGCGCGCGCATCGCGGTGGTCTTGCCCGCTCCCGCCGGGCCGACGAGCAGATCGAGCTGGCGTGCCGACGTCGCGATTGCGCTGAGCGCTCGGCGCTGTTCGGCGGACAGCAGGCGCCCGTCGTGACGACGGGTGAGCACGCTTTCGACGACGTCGGCGTCGACCGTGGGCGCTGTGATGTTCCCGGCGCGGTCGAGCAGGTGGTCCTCGGCGGCGAGCATCTCGGTGGACGAGAAGACGGCGCCATGCTTGGGCCGGAAGACGCTCGACCCGTCGGGCCGCGTGATATTCGGCGGGCTCGACGCGAGCTCGGGCGGGGTCACGGCGACGGACCGGCACCGGGCGGCGTCGACGATCCGGGCGACGATACGTTCGCGGTCGTCAATCGTCACGAACCGCCAGCCCATAGTCTGGCGGGAGGCTTCAGCCCACAGGTTCCAGTGTCGCCAGGTCGAGCGCTTCTCCGAAACACTGGCCACGACACGCTGGCCGATCTCGCTCACGAGATCGGGATCGAGGAGGTCCGCGCTGAGCTGCGCTCCCCCGCGGCTGCCGGTCAGTTCGCCCGCCCACTCGGTCGGGTCACCACCGATGATTGCGCTGGCGCGTTGCCGCCATTCGGCGGTGAGGTCCTCGAGGAAGCGGATCTCCTTGTCGGGACGGGTCGCGAGCGTGGCCTGGGCGCGCATCTTCACGACCTGCCGAGGCGTGGGCTGTCGTTCGTGTGCGACGACGAACTCAGCGATGAGGCTGTGCTTCTCGACGTCGATCTCGCGCGAGCGGCTGGCGAACTCTGCGACGAGGGCCTCGCTGACGCCACTGATCTCCCACTTGTCGGACCGGTCGATGCCCGGGCGTCGGCGGCGGTCCCAGCCGACTCCGAGGACGGCGGTGAGCCGGTCGGCCAGGACGGCGTTGTAGTACTCGCTCAGCGCGACGACCGAGGCGTGGATCGGCTGCCCGTCGAGGGTCCGCCACTTGCCGTCCGTCGCGGTCCTGGCCTTGTTCGAGACGACGACGTGCGTGTGAAGCTGCGGATCGCCGGCCCGTGAGTCGTAGTGGTCGTACGCGGTCACCGCGACGCCGACGATGTCGACACGAGCGACGAGTCCGTTGCCGCTGTCGGCGCCCACGCGGGTGCCCGCGACCTCGCGTTCGAAGAAGGCGAGCACTTGCTCGACGGCGGCATGGTGTGCCTCGATGATCGTCGTTTGGGTGGCGGCGTCGGCCACGCCCCACAGCACCGAGACGGACTTCGGGACGGAGAAGGTGAGGCCGAACCCGGCGACCGCTCGGCGGGTTCCGCGGGCGGTCTCCTCGCCCTCGACCCGCGCGACGGCGGCCGCGCGCTCGATCCCCGACAGGTCGGGGTCAAGCTTGGCGACGCGATCGGCGATGCGTTCGACGAGCGGCGCGTAGTTCGGGAACTGTCGCCCGAGCGCTTCGGCGGTGATCGGGTCGCGCCCTTCGCCCAGGAGGTTCTGGAGCTGGGCGGCAGTGACGGTGTCGCCGGGAGCGAGCTCTCCGTTGCCGAACTCGCTGACACCGGATCCCATCCATGTCCCGGGAGGTGTGCCGGCCTCCGCGTAGTAGCGCGTCAGAGGCGTGGCCAGCGATCGGTCGCCGTCACCGGACACGACCGTGCGCAGCAGGTAGGCGACGCCGTCACCGGCCCTGAGCACGTGCATCGAGACGGTCATCGGCACACCTCCAGCCAGGAGGTGTTCGCGATTCTCCGAGCGCAGGAAGTCCCCAGTCGACTACATGTCGAGATTGGCCCGCCGACCTCGCCCGACGCAGTTGCGTCGGCCGCCATTGTGGGCCTGTCCGCCTCGACTGCAAGACGTGTGACCGCTCGATCGGGGGTGCGACCTCGGAGGGGATACACGGGCTTGGAGCGGGCTTCGTCGCCTCGGCCGACAGCAAAGAGGTGCGGCTGACGGCGTGGGCCCGGCACAGCGGACATCGAGCGTGCGCGCGGGACTCGCCTGTTCGACGTCGTGGGGCTAGAGGCACACCTCCATGTCGTGGAGGCCGATTTCCTACTCACATCGGATGTCATGCCCGCCCTGCCGCCCTTGCCGGGCGGCGTGATCGGGCCCACACTGTTGTGGTTCGTCCCCGGACCGGTGAACCGGCCGAGGGACGTCACATCCTGCGGGAACGAAGGTGTTCTCAGAGGAAGGCTCGGTAGTGGCCGTTCGTGGAGGTCGCGTTAGTGCGGTAGCGACAGCACTCATGGTGCTTGCCGGCGCTGCGGCGTGCTCGGGCCAGCCCGACAACTCCCCCACGCCAAGCCCGACAGTCTCCGAATCGACGGAGTCCTTCACGTCCAGCCCAACCCCGACGTCGGAGACCGAGGCTGCTTCAGCGAACGCCGAAGCGCTCGTCAACGAGTACTACGCGGTCCTCGATCGGTTCGGCGCGCGGCCCGCCACCGACGCTGCCGAACTCGAGTCCGTGGCGATAGACAAGGATCTGGACGTCCGGGAGAGCCAGTTCTCGAGCTGGGCCCGCGACGGTTGGACTCAGACCGGCAGTACCCGGCTCTCCGTCGTCGAGGTGCAGTCGGTGAACCTCGACAACTCCGACCCCAGCGCGGGCCGCGTGCCGACCGTCGAGGTCGATGTGTGTTTCGACGTCTCGGGTGTCGACGTCGTCGACGGTAGTGGTATCTCCGTCGTCACTGTCGAACGGCCAGATACTGGCTGGATTCGCCACACCGTCAGTAACCGCACCTGGGAATCCGATCCCGTGGACGGATGGCGAGTGTCGACGAGCGTGGATCTCGAGCAGCCGCCATGCGAAGCCACCGACTGACGAATGCGATCCTCCTCCTGCTCGCCGTCGCGAGCCTGACGATCCTCGCCCCGGGGACCGCCCAGGCGGAACCTGTCTGCGAACTGACAGACCCGGCCACGGGCACCTGTCTCGTGTGGGTGCAGCCAGATCCCCAGCAACCGGCCGAGCCGGTAGCTGATGGCAGCGACAGCCCTGGCGGTGGCTCGGGCACGTCCACGCGGACTTGCACCTACGGCGGTTCCGAGGTGCCGTGCAGCGTCGACGGCTACACCTGGGACGCGTCACGGATGTGCTATGCGCAGGTAGCCGACCCGCAGCCGGCGGCCGACGACCCGGCGTGGGAGGGCAACACCGACGGCGTGATCATCGCGTGCGTGCCGCCCTACTGCGTGGTCGAGGGCATCGGCATTGACGACTGCTACATCGACCTCTACTGGGCGCCCGGCGCCCCGGCGGCCGGTCCGTCACCCGGTGAGCTCGCCGATCGCGCCGTGGACTCGATGAACCTGCATGCGATCGAGATCGGCATCGTGCCGGAGCCCGGTCCGGACTCGATCGGCCTGGTCGGGATGCCGGTGTGGATGTGGGCCTCGGACCCCGGTCCGTCGACGACCGGCCCGATCACGGCGTCGGCATCGGCGGGCGGCATCACCGTGACCGCCACCGCACGACTCGAGGACATCACCTGGGACATGGGCGACGGCAACACCGTCGCGTGCGCGGGTCCCGGGACTCCGTACAACGCGAATCGCGGACGTGAGCCGTCTCCTGACTGCGGCCACGTCTACACGACCTCGAGTGCGGGGAAGCCGGGTGACGGGTTCACCGTCTCGGCGAGCTCGGACTGGGTCATCACCTGGACTGGTGGGGGCCAATCCGGGAACATCCGCCTGGACGGGCTGGCTCAGTCCGTCCAGATCGCGGTCGGGGAAGCGCAGGTGCTCGTGACCCGCTGACACGAGCACCGCCACACAGCAAGGGGCGGAGCATGACCAGTACAACTTCACGACCACGCGAGGCCCCGGACGAGACAGCGCCACCTCCGTCGCCGCTTCCGCGGATGCGACGACGTCCTGCCCTCGCGATCGCAGCCCTTGTCGCCGCGGTCCTCGGTGCGTTGGGGATCGCGTGGCTCTGGACGTCGTCGAACGAGGCAACCCAGGTCATCGTCGTGACTGCCGATGTCCCGCGCGGAGCGGCCATCCAGGCATCGGATCTCGCGACCGCGCGCGTCACGCTGGACCCCCTGCTCGCGCCGATCCCTGCCGCACGAGCCGACGAACTCGTCGGGCAGCGGGCATCGGCTCCCCTGACGGCCGGGACGCTGATGACCGAGTCGATGGTGGAGCCGGAGACGCTGCCCGGTGAGGGGGCGTCGCTGGTGCCAGTGGCGTTGCCGCCGGAGCAGGCGCTCGGACTCGATCTGGAGGTCGGCGACCGCGTGAAGGTGGTCATGACGACGCCGTCTGGGCAAGAGGCCGGGGGCAACCCGCCATTTACGTCGGCCGAGGTTGCCGGTGTCACCGCCTCCCCCGACACCGGCACAACAGTGGTCTCGCTCCTCGTCCCCGACGTCGACGGTCCGGTATTGGCGGACCGGGTCGCGGCCGGGAACTTCTACCTCGTCCTCGACTCGCGCGAGGTGGACTGATGGCCGTCATCACACTGTGCTCGGCGTCGGGCGCCCCCGGGGTCACGACGACGGCGGTTGCGCTGGCGATGAACTGGCCGCGCCCGGTGCTCCTTGTCGAGGCCGACCCGCGCGGGACGAACGGACTGCTGGCCGGGATGTTCCGCGGCTACCAGGAGTACGAGACGGGCTTGCTCGACGTTGCAGCGTCGCCCCTGGCGATGTACGACGCCGTCCGGGATGCGGTACACCACGTCGAGGGCACGACAGTGAGCTACCTCGTCGGCACGCAGAGCCACACGCAGGCAGCCGGGCTGCGGGATCTGTGGGCGCCCCTCGGGGAGGAGCTCGCGGACCTGGAGCGCGCCGGGCAGGACGTGATCGTCGACGCCGGAGCGCTCGGTCTTCCCGGATCTCCCGAGCCGCTGCTCGCATGGGCGGACCTCAGCCTCCTGGTCACCCGGACGCACCTGCCGGCCTTGTCCGCCGCACGACCGTGGGTCGAACAGCTCGGTTCGAGCACTGCGTGGCGACAGCCCGCCGTCGGCGCCTCCCAGATCCCCTGGGCGATGACGGTGTGCGTCCGCGCGAGCCACGCTCGGGCATCTGTCTTCGTCTGGAACGTCAGCGCCTTGTCGTCCGCAGTACGAGCCGTGTAGGTCCGCCCGTCCGGGGCCGGATAGCGCACCTGCCACCGGCCCGAGGGCAACTTCCGCAGGCTCCCCCATGCCTCTCGTGGCCCGGTCATCGCGTCCTCCGTGGGCTCGCGGGGACGGCGATACGTTGTCGTGCCACTCCGTGCCACGAATCGCGTGCCACTCGCAGAATCCGCAGAATTCCGCGGCCTGCGAGCCATCACACACGGCAGCTGTGGCACGAAGTGGCATGACCTCGATGGCATGCCGACCCAGAATCGATGCCGGCGGGGTACCCCGTCGACGCCTCTCAGGTGTGCGCGTGCCACCTGCGTGCCACTCCGAACGAGTACTGCTGACCATCTCTGACCTCCTGTGTATCGACCACGGAGGCACGCAAACAGGCCCGGAACCGCGAGATTCCGCGGTTCCGGGCCTGTGATCAGCCTGTTCAGGAGAACTGGCTCCCGAGGAGTCTCAGAAGTCCCAGTCGTCGTCCTCGGTGTTCACGGCCTTGCCGATCACGTAGGACGAGCCCGAGCCGGAGAAGAAGTCGTGGTTCTCGTCGGCGTTCGGGGACAGCGCGGACAGGATCGCCGGGTTGACGTCGGTCTCGTCCTTGGGGAACAGCGCCTCGTAGCCCAGGTTCATGAGGGCCTTGTTGGCGTTGTAGCGCAGGAACTTCTTGACGTCCTCGGTCAGCCCGACACCGTCGTAGAGGTCGGCCGTGTACTGGACCTCGTTCTCGTAGAGCTCGAAGAGCAGCTCGTACGTGTAGGCCTTCATCTCGTCGCGCTCCTCGGGGCTGAGCTTCTCGAGCCCCTTCTGGAACTTGTAGCCGATGTAGTACCCGTGCACGGCCTCGTCGCGGATGATGAGGCGGATCAGGTCAGCGGTGTTCGTGAGCTTGGCCCGGCTCGACCAGTACATCGGGAGGTAGAAGCCCGAGTAGAACAGGAAGGACTCGAGGAGCGTGCTCGCGACCTTGCGCTTGAGCGGCGAGTCGCCCTTGTAGTACTCCATGACGATCTCGGCCTTGCGCTGGAGGTTGGGGTTCTCCTCCGACCAGCGGAACGCCTCGTCGATCTCGCGCGTCGAGCACAGCGTCGAGAAGATCGACGAGTAGCTCTTGGCGTGCACGGACTCCATGAAGGCGATGTTGGTGTACACGGCCTCCTCGTGCGGGGTGATCGCGTCCGGGATGAGCGACACGGCGCCCACGGTGCCCTGGATGGTGTCCAGGAGCGTGAGGCCGGTGAAGACGCGCATGGTGAGCGTCTTCTCCTCCTCGGTGAGCGTGGCCCAGCTCTGGATGTCGTTGGAGACCGGCACCTTCTCGGGGAGCCAGAAGTTCCCGACGAGCCGGTCCCAGACCTCGGCGTCCTTGTCGTCCTCGAGACGGTTCCAGTTGATCGCGGACACGCGATCGATGAGTTTGAGCTTCCCTGTGGGGGACATCGACAACTTCTCTCTCCAACGCCCGGATCCGGGCCGGGGCACGAACAACACTCAGTAGTCAGCATCTCTCGTCCTGGCCGCACGTGGCGACACCTGGACGAGAGACAGCGGCAGCTGCGGAGGGGGCGCGGGTCGTGGTCGGGTCTGGCGGGAGGCCGTGAGGAACGAACGGCCGGATGGCAGACCCGCGCCCCCTCCGCAGAGGCCGCGAAACCTGGGCGATTGCCTCAGGCAATCACAGCATGCAGGAGACGCAACCCTCGACCTCGGTGCCCTCGAGCGCGAGCTGACGCAGGCGGATGTAGTACAAGGTCTTGATGCCCTTGCGCCAGGCGTAGATCTGCGCGCGGTTGACGTCGCGCGTGGTCGCGGTGTCCTTGAAGAACAGCGTGAGGCTCAGCCCCTGGTCCACGTGCTGCGTCGCGGCGGCGTACGTGTCGATGATCTTCTCGTAGCCGATCTCGTACGCGTCCTGGTAGTACTCCAGGTTGTCGTTCGTCAGGTAGGGCGCCGGGTAGTAGACGCGCCCGATCTTGCCCTCCTTGCGGATCTCGATCTTCGAGGCGACCGGGTGGATCGACGACGTGGAGTTGTTGATGTAGGAGATCGAGCCGGTCGGCGGGACGGCCTGGAGGTTCTGGTTGTAGATGCCGTGCTCCTTGACGGACGCGGCGAGCGCCTTCCAGTCCTCCTGCGTGGGGATGTGCACGCCGGCGGTCTCGAACAGCTCCTTGACGCGCGGCGTCGCGGGCTCCCACACCTGGGTCGTGTACTTCTCGAAGTACTCGCCCGAGGCGTACGTCGAGTCCTCGAACCCGCCGAACGCACGGCCGCGCTCGATCGCGAGGCGGTTGCTCGCGGCGATCGCGTGGTAGGCCACGGTGTAGAAGTAGATGTTCGTGAAGTCGATGCCTTCTTCGGAGCCGTAGAACACGCGCTCACGTGCGAGATAGCCGTGCAGGTTCATCTGCCCGAGGCCGATCGCGTGGCCGGACTCGTTGGCGCGCTTGATCGACGGGACGGACTCGATGCTCGTCTGGTCGGACACGGCCGTCAAGGCACGGATCGCGGTGTCGATCGTCTTGGCGAAGTCCGGCGAGTCCATCGTCTTGGCGATGTTGAGCGAGCCCAGGTTGCACGAGATGTCGCGGCCGACGTGGTCGTACGACAGGTCCTCGTTGTACGTCGAGGGCGTCGAGACCTGGAGGATCTCGGAGCACAGGTTCGAGTGGGTGATGCGGCCCTTGATGGGGTTCGCCTTGTTCACCGTGTCCTCGAACATGACGTACGGGTAGCCGGACTCGAACTGGAGCTCGGCGAGGGTCTGGAAGAACTCGCGCGCCTTGATCTTGGTCTTGCGGATGCGTGCGTCGTCGACCATCTCGTCGTACTTCTCCGAGACCGAGATGTCGGCGAAGGGCTTGCCGTAGACGCGCTCGACGTCGTACGGCGAGAAGAGGTACATGTCCTCGTTCTTCTTCGCCAGGTCGAACGTGATGTCGGGGATGACGACGCCGAGGGACAGCGTCTTGATGCGGATCTTCTCGTCGGCGTTCTCACGCTTGGTGTCGAGGAACCGCATGATGTCGGGGTGGTGCGCGTGCAGGTAGACGGCACCGGCACCCTGGCGGGCCCCGAGCTGGTTCGCGTAGGAGAAGGAGTCCTCGAGGAGCTTCATCACGGGGATGACGCCCGAGGACTGGTTCTCGATGTGCTTGATCGGGGCGCCGTGCTCACGGATGTTGCTCAGGAGCAGGGCGACGCCGCCGCCGCGCTTGGAGAGCTGCAGCGCGGAGTTGATGCCGCGCGCGATGGACTCCATGTTGTCCTCGATGCGCAGCAGGAAGCAGGACACGGGCTCGCCGCGCTGCGCCTTGCCGATGTTGAGGAACGTCGGGGTCGCGGGCTGGAAGCGGCCTGCGACGATCTCCTCGACGATGTCGAGCGCGGTCTGCTCGTTGCCGTCCGCGAGGCCGAGCGCGACCATGGACACGCGGTCCTCGAAGCGCTCGAGGTACCGCTTGCCGTCGAACGTCTTGAGCGTGTACGAGGTGTAGTACTTGAACGCACCGAGGAACGTGTCGAAGCGGAACTTCTTGGAGTACGCGAACTCGAAGAGCGACTTGACGAAGGCGCGGTCGTACTTGGCGAGGACCGCGGGGTCGTAGTACTTGTTCTCGACCAGGTAGTCGAGCTTCTCCTCGAGGCTGTGGAAGAAGACCGTGTTCTGGTTCACGTGCTGCAGGAAGTACTGGCGCGCAGCCTGGCGGTCCTTGTCGAACTGGATCTCGCCGTCGGGGCCGTACAGGTTGAGCATCGCGTTGAGTGCGTGGTAGTCGAGCTCGACTCCCGCAGCCACCGTGCTCACGCTGGAATCCGTGACTGTCGTTGCCAAAATCGTCCCAATCCGTCGCGGACGCGCTCGACGTCCTCGGCTGTTCCAAGAAGCTCGAAGGCGTACAGGTAGGGCACCTGGCACTTCGAGGAGATGATGTCGCCGGCGATGCAGTAGGCAGCGCCGAAGTTGGTGTTGCCCGCGGCGATCACGCCGCGGATCAACGACCGGTTGTGTGCGTCGTTCAAGAACTTGATGACCTGGCGGGGCACTGCCCCGCCCTCGTTGCCGCCGCCGTACGTCGGGATCATCAGGACGTACGGCTCGTCGACCCGCAGGAACTCGTCCTTGGGTCGCAGCGGGATGCGGTGGACCGACTGGCCGCGGTCCTCGAGGCCCAGCCTCTGGACGAACCGGTGCGTGGTGTCCGAGACGCTGGAGAAGTAGACGAGCGATCCCATGTCACACCTCGCAGCGGGGACCGGAGGGACGAGCTGCTCAGGCGACGGGAGCGACCTTCGCCGCGAGTGCGTTGATCTGGTCGGGGCGGAAGCCCGACCAGTGGTCGTCGCCCGCGATGACGACGGGTGCCTGCAGGTAGCCGAGGCCGCGGACCAGCTCGAGCGCCTCGGCGTCCTGGCTGATGTCCACGACCGAGTACTCGATGCCCTTCTTGTCGAGGGCGCGGTAGGTCGCGTCGCACTGAACGCAAGCCGGCTTGCTGTAGACCGTGATGCTCATCTGGTCAGTCTCCTCGTGTAGGGGATCGGTCTTCCACGGGTCTCGGGTGGACTCCGCGAAGGGTCCTGACCTCGAAGAACACTGGTGGAACTACGATCGTGTGATGTGCCCGAGGAGATGATGCGCTCCCTGGTGCTGACCACTATACCTAGTGGGCGGGCTTGGCGCTCGGCACTAGATGTCGTGGTCGGGTGATTCTGGTCGCCTCATCCTCGGGGCCCCTCGGAGTGTGCTACAAGTACGGATCCATCCTCCCAGGAGGCACTGACAGGACCCGCCGGACGTCGTCGTCCACCGCTCGTCCGCACCTCGATCCGCACGCTCTCGCGGCCCCGGCGACTTCTCCACAGGCTGTGGAGGATCGTCGTCCACACGCTGTGGGGAGCCGGACCGCTCTCGTCGTCGGGGCTTGCGGATCGTCGAGGGACCCTGCCGAGCACCGAGGGGCACGCCGCGAAGCGGACAAGCCGGGCAGAAAATTCTCAGGCGTGTCGTGTCCGCTCGGCGTGTCGCGCGGATCCGGTCGGGCTGCGACAAAGATCACCGGCTCCCCGTCGGCACCGTCCGGGGCACAGCGCACGACGTCCGGGCCTTCCCCTCTCAGGAAGGCCCGGACGTCCGCGGTCGGGACGTTCCGCCGGGGTCAGACCTCGTCGACCCCGGGCAGCACCGACGTCGTCGCGAGCCGGCGGTACCAGTGGGCCGAGTCCTTCCACGTCCGCTCGAGCGTGTCGTAGTCGACCCGGATGATCCCGAAGCGGCGGTCGTAGCCGTAGCCCCACTCGAAGTTGTCGAGCAGCGACCACGCGAAGTACCCGCGCACGTCGGCGCCCGCGTCGATCGCGGGCCCGACCGCGTCGATGTGGTCGTGCAGGTACGCCACGCGGCGGTCGTCGTGGACCCGGGCGGTCCCGTCGCCGTCGACGCTGACCTCGTCGTCGAAGGCCGCACCGTTCTCGGTGACCATGAGCGGCTGGTCGGGGTAGGCCTGGTGCACCGAGAGCAGCAGCTCGGTCATGCCCGCGGGCTCGATGTTCCAGCCCATCGCCGTGTAGGGGCCGGGCTGCTGGACGAACTCGACGTCGTCGACCCCGATCCACGGGCTGTGGCTCGACGCGCCGTGGCCGTCGCTCTCGGACCGCTCACCGTTCCCGGAGAAGTGCCGGACGCGCACGGTCGAGTAGTAGTTGACGCCGAGGATCGACAGCGGCTGGCGCACGAGCTCCAGGTCGCCGTCCTGGACGAACGACCAGTCGCTGACGTGCGCGGTGTCCGCGAGCAGGTCCGCGGGGTAGGCGCCGTCGAGCAGCGGGCCGAGGAACGCCCGGTTGGCGAGCGCGTCGATCTTCCGCACGGCGTCGAGGTCTGCGTCCGAGGTGGGGTCGTCGGGCCGGATGACGTGCAGGTTGAGGGTCACCGAGGTCTTGGCGTCCTCGCCCAGCTCGTCACGGATCGCGCGGCACGCGAGCCCGTGAGCGAGGTTGAGGTGGTGCACGGCCGCGAGCGCCGCGACGGGCTCGGTGCGGCCGGGGGCGTGCACGCCCGACCCGTAGCCGAGGTAGGCCGAGCACCAGGGCTCGTTGAGCGTGGTCCACACGTCGATGCGGTCGCCGAGCTCGCGGGCCATCCGGCGCGAGTACTCCGCGAACGCGGAGGCGGTCTCGCGGTTCGCCCAGCCGCCACGGTCCTCGAGCTCCTGCGGGAGGTCCCAGTGGTAGAGCGTCACGACGGGCTTGACCCCGGCCTCGAGGAGCGCGTCCACGAGCCGCGAGTAGAACGCGATGCCCTCGGGGTTGAACTCCCCTGTCCCGCCGGGCTGGACGCGCGACCAGGAGATGGAGAAGCGGTACGCCCCGAGCCCGAGCTCCTTGATGTGCTGCACGTCCTCGGCCCACCGGTGGTAGTGGTCGTCGGCGACGTCCCCGGTGTCGCCGCCCAGGGTGCGGCCGGGCGTGTGGGAGTAGGTGTCCCAGATGGAGGGGCCGCGGCCGCCCTCGGCGGCGGCTCCTTCGATCTGGTAGGCGGCGGTGGCCGATCCCCAGAGGAAGTCGGTCGGGAAGGCCCGCCGTGCGGGCTGCGCTGCGGACGGTGCGGGGTCGGCGTCCTGCCGGGTGGCGACGGTGCTCACGGTGTTCCTTCGGTCGGTCGTCGGGTGGATGGTCTGACGGAGCGTGGAAGCGCTCTCACGTATCGATTCGATCAGCGTACCCACGCTGCCGGGCGACGTCGAGGGCAGGTGGTGAGCGGGGGGGGGGGGGGGGGGGGGGGGGGGGGGGCGGGGGGGCGCGCCGCCCCCCGCCGCCGCCCCCCCCCCCCCCCCCCCCCCCCCCCCCCCCCCCCCCCACCACCCTCGCCCGCTCCCCCGCCGCGTGGCGCGGGACGAGCGTCAGACGGACAGCTCGACGCTGCCCGCGCCCTGCGCCCGGGCCACCTGGTCGCCGAGCTGCACGGCCCACGGTGCGCGGGCGTCGTCCGAGGTGACCGTGACCCGCGCCCCCTCACGGACGGTGCGGAACGTCGTGGCCGCCCCCGTCTCTGACGGCACGGTGGTCGTCGAGTCGTGGCCGTCGGGCAGCTCGAACAGGCGCAGGGTCACGGCGTCCGCCCACTCGTAGTCGGGGCGGTCGGTACGCGCGCCGACCGGCAGCACGGTGCCCGGACGGACAAGGAGCGGCAGCGAGTCGAACCCGTGACGCTCCGCCACCCACCGCGGACCCGAGACGGTGCTCCCGTCGAGCAGGTTCGTCCAGCGCCCCTCCGGGACGTAGTACTCGACGTCGCCCTCGGCCGTGAAGACCGGCGCCACGAGCAGCGAACCGCCCAGCATGTACTGCGTGTCGACCCCGAAGCCCCCGCGGTCGCCCGGGAACTCGAGCACCATGGGCCGCATCATCGAGATCCCGTCCCGGTGCGCCTCCTCCGCGACCCCCGCCAGGTACGGCATGAGCGAGAGCTTGAGCCGCGTGAACCGCCGGGTCACGTCGACCGCCTCCTCGTCGAACGCCCACGGCACGCGCACCGAGTCCGAGCCGTGCAGCCGACTGTGCGAGGACAGCAGGCCGAACGCGAGCCACCGCTTGAAGACCCCCGGGTCCGGGACCCCCTCGAAACCCCCGATGTCATGGCTCCAGTACCCGAAGCCGGACATCGCGAGCGAGAGCCCGCCGCGCAGCGACTCGGCCATCGACGCGTACGTCGAGTCGCAGTCACCACCCCAGTGGACGGGCAGCTGCTGGCCGCCCGCGGTCGCCGACCGTGCGAACAGGACCGCGTCCCCCTCGCCACGCTCGCGCTCGAGGAGCCGGAAGACCGCCTCGTTGTAGAGCTGCGCGTAGTAGTTGTGCATCTTCGCGGGGTCCGACCCGTCGGACCACACGACGTCGTCGACCGGGATGCGCTCGCCGAAGTCGGTCTTGAAGCAGTCGACCCCCTGGTCGAGCAGGTCCTTGAGCTTGCCCAGGTACCACTCGGTCGCTTCGGGGTTCGTGAAGTCGACCAGGCCCATGCCCGCCTGCCACTTGTCCCACTGCCACACGCCGCCGTCGGTCGTGCGGAGCAGGTACCCCGCCTCGCGGGCCTCCTCGAACAGCGGCGAGCGCTGCGCGACGTACGGGTTGATCCACACGCAGATCTTGAGGCCCTTGTCCTTCAGCCGGCCCAGCATGCCCTCGGGGTCCGGGAACGTGCGCGGGTCCCACTCGAAGTCGACCCACTGGTACTCGCGCATCCAGAAGCAGTCGAAGTGGAAGACCGACAGCGGCAGGTCCCGCTCGGCCATCCCGTCGATGAACCCGCTCACGGTCTGCTCGTCGTAGCTCGTCGTGAAGGACGTCGTGAGCCACAGCCCGAACGACCAGCCCGGGACGCGCGCGGGGCGTCCCGTCAGCGCGGTGTACCGCGTCAGGACCTCCTTGGGCGTAGGGCCCGCGACCAGGTAGTACTGGAGCGACTGCCCCTCGACCGAGAACTGCGCCCGCGTGTTGATCTCCGAGGCGACCTCGAACGACACGAGCTCGGGGTGGTCGACGAACACGCCGTACCCGCGGCTGCTCACGTAGAACGGCACGTTCTTGTACGCCTGCTCGCTCGACGTCCCGCCGTCGGCGTTCCAGATGTCGACCGCCTGCCCGTTCTTGACGAACGGCCCGAACCGCTCCCCCAGCCCGTACAGCTGCTCGCCCGGCGCGAGACTCAGCTGCTCGTGCACGAAGTGCGCACCCCCGTGCGCGGCGTCGGCCTGGACCGCGCCCACGGCCTTGTGCAGGCTCGACGTCACGACCTGCCCGTCCTGCTCGACGTCGACGCGCCAGCCGCCGTCCCGGTGCACCCGCACCGCGAGCGGCCCCGAGCGCAGCACGCCCGCGGCGTCGTCGACCGAGATCTCGGGGCGAAAGCCCTCCTCGCGGTGGAGCTCGAAGTGCGGACCACGCCGCACCCCGCCGCTCAGGTGCTCGATCCGCACGCCGATCACCCCCGGTGCGGGCGACGAGTAGGTGACCGTCAGGAGCGGCCGGTTGAGCGTGTCGCCACGACGCCGGATCACGGCGGTCGGGGCGTACACCGTCATCGTGCCCGCCGCGGGGTCCGCGCGGACGTCGTCGACCTGGGCCGGGTGGAGCGGCGAGAAGCCGTCACGGACCTGCCAGTAGCCGTCGGTGAACTTCATGGGTGCTCGGTTCCTTCGGGGTAGGTGCGATCACTTCACGGCGCCGGCCGTGACGCCTCGCGTCAGGGTGCGCTGGAAGATCAGGAAGAAGATGACGGCGGGGACGAGCGAGACCAGCGCACCCGCGTTGGTCGTCGTGGCGTCCATCATCCGGTCGCCCTGGAGCGAGGCCAGCGCGATCGGGATCGTCTGCGTCGCGTTGGTCGTCAGCATGACCAGCGGGATGAAGAACTCGTTCCAGGTCCAGATGAAGAAGAAGATCATCAGGACCGAGAGCGTCGGGCGCACGACAGGGAAGACGATCTTCCACAGGATCTGCCAGCGCGTGGCGCCGTCGAGCGCCGCGGCCTCGAGCAGCGCGGGCGGGAAGGTGCCCAGCACCGACGACAGGAGGTACGTGCCGAACGCCGACTGGATGACCGTGAAGATGATGATCACGGACCACTGGGAGTTCGACAGGCCGACCTGCTGCGCCATGGTGAACAGCGGGTAGACCAGGGCCTCCTGCGGCAGCATGTTCGCGAGCAGGAACAGCATGATGATCCACAGGCGGCCCTTGACCCTCCCGACGCCGATCGCGTAGGCGTTGAGCAGCGAGAGCAGCGTGCCCCCGATCGCCACGGCGGCCGAGATCCAGATCGAGTTGAGCAGCTTCTGCGGGAAGTCGACCCGCTCCCAGAACGCCACGACGCCGTCGAAGTACAGGTGCGTCGGCCAGCTCAGCGGACCGTCCTGCGAGTACTCCGCGGGCGACTTGAACGCGTTGAGGAGCATGATGACGAACGGGGCGAGCATCAGGAGCGCGAACAGCGCGGCGGCGGCGAGCACGAACCAGCGCCCGATCCCCCGACGGTGCCGCTGGTCGGGGCGCGTGGCCCGCAGGACCTGGTCCCCCGTGGTCTCGTCGACGGACGGGGACAACGTGTCGGTGGCCATCAGCGGCCTCCTTCTTCACGGCGCTCGGCGCGGGCCTGCAGGGCGAGGATGACGAGGGCGACCACGACGATCACCAGTGTCAGGACGGTGGCCACGGCAGCGCCGTAGCCGACCTTCGACTTGTCGAAGAAGTTGAGGTACGAGTAGTAGCTGGGGACGAGCGTCGAGCTCTCGGGGCCGCCACGGGTCAGCACGTAGATCGGGCCGAAGACCTTGAGCGCGGCGACCGTGCAGGTCAGGACCACCACGAACGTCTCGGGGCGGATCTGCGGCATCGTGATCGCGCCGAACCGGCGCCACCACCCGGCGCCGTCGAGCTCGGCCGCCTCGTACAGCTCGGGGTCGACCCGCTGGAGCGCCGACATGAAGATCACGACCGGGTAGCCGATCTGGACCCAGACCAGGACGGCCATGACCGTGGGCAGCGCCGTGGTCGTGGACCCGAGCCAGTTGGGCGGGTTCTCGAACCCGATCGAGCGCAGGACCACGTTGAGCGCGCCGGTCTGGGAGTTGAGGATCCAGTTCCACAGCACGCCTGCGACCGCGACCGGCAGGATCTGCGGCAGGTAGTAGGTCGCGCGCAGGAAGGCCGCGACACCGCCCCCGAACCGGCGTCCGAGGTAGTCGAACAGGACGGCCGCGAGCACGAGGCCGATGATCGTCGGGACCACGACCATCGCGAGGATCATCGCGACCGAGTTCCGGAACGAGGTCCAGAACTGCTCGTCGGCCATGAGGGCGGCGTAGTTGTCGAGCCCGACGAACTTCTTCGGGGCCATACCGCCCTTCCACTTGAAGAGGCTGTAGTACACGTTCGTGGCGAACGGGATCAGGATGACCACCGTGAAGGCGACCGCTCCCGGGATCAGGTAGGGCAGGTACCCCACCCAGCGGGGTCTGCTGCGCCGCGAGCGCGCGGCTCGTGCTCGCTCGACCGCAGGGGCCGGCGTCTTGACAGTGCTCATGGTCTTTCCTCGTCGTCGGGTCCTCGGCCCCGGTGGGCGGGTGGTCGCCCGCCCACCGGGTCCCTGCGCTGCGGATCAGCCTTCGAGCAGGTCCGCCTTGCCCTCCTCGTACGGGCCTGACAGGCCGTCGAGGACCTCGGCCGGGGTCTTGGACTTGTTGACGAGCGACTGGAGCTGGCTCACGAGCACGTCGTAGTAGCCCGCGACGGGCCAGTCGGGGTAGAACGCGAGGCCGTCGGCAGCCAGGATGTCGTTGAAGTTCTGCGTGAGGGCCTGGGTGCGCTCGTCCGTGATCGCCGAGACGTCACCCGCGACGGGCAGCCCGCCCGCCTCGCCCAGGATGTTCTGCACCTCGGGGCGCAGCGTGATGTCGATGAACTCCTCGGCGAGCGACTTGGAGTCGGCGTTGGTCGGGACGACCCACAGGTTGCCCGACGACCCCACCTGCAGCGTGTTGCCCGGGAAGTTGAACTGGCCCCAGTCGGCGTCCATCTCGTCGACGATGCGCCCGAACCACCACGAGCCGGAGACCATCATCGGGTAGGTGCCGTTGATGAACGAGACGCCCATGTCCTCGGCCGTGAGAGCGGCGGAGTCGGAGGCGATGTAGCCCTTGTCGATCCAGTCGGCGAGGGTCTCGGTGGCCTCGGTCATCTCGGGGCCCTGGAAGTCGACGTCACCGTCGAACAGCTGGTAGGCGTCGACGAAGTCCTGGTCCGCGTTCGCGAGGACGAGCTCGTACCAGAGCTGCCCGAGCGGGTACTCGGCGCCGGCCTCGGCGAGCGGGGTGACGCCGGCGGCCTGGAAGGTCGCCATCGCGGTCTCGAGCTCGGCGAGCGTCGTCGGGACCTGGACGCCGTACTGCGCGAACATGTCCTTGTTGTAGTAGACGCCCACGAACTCGCCGTAGTTCGGCACCCCGTACCACTCGCCCGACCCCATGAGGCCGTTCTCGTCGTACGTCGCGGTGGTCTGGAGCGACCCGCTGAGGGTGGTGTCCCAGCCGCGCTCCTTGGCCGCGTCGGTCAGGGGCGTCAGCAGGCCCTGCGACGCGAGCTGCCCGGCGGTCGCGTTCCCCTTGTTGTACTCCATGACGTCGGGCACGTCGTCGCCCGTGAGCACGATCTTCGCGTTCTTCTGGATCTGCTCGAACGTCTGCTTCTGGACGTCGACCGTGACGTCGGGGTTCTCGTCCTCGAAGATCTCGATCGCCTTGGCCCAGGCCTGGCCCATGGCCGACGTCTCCGACTCGTAGTGCCAGATCGTGAGGGTCTTGTCGTCGGAGTCCCCTCCGCCGCTCCCTCCTCCCGCACAGCCCGCCAGGGCGAGTGGGAGCGCTACCAAGGCAGCGACAAGAGGCTTCCGTGTACGCAACATGACTCTCTCCTCATCATTGAGCGTCGGCGCCAGCGCCGATCGTCTGGTCCTGCACCGGCGAGACCGGCGGACGTGCACCGGCGGACCGCCGGTCGTGACCTCGGCGCCTCGGGATCGAGGCCGCGGTCGGGGCCGAGCACCCGGGGTCAGGGCCCCCGGACAGGGGCGGGGCCGACGCTCGCGCCGGCCTCGAGGTCGCACGGGACGAGGACGGGCGCGTGCGCCCTGCCTGCGTCGTCGATCCGCGCCACCAGGGACTGCACACCGAGCCGCCCGAGCTCGGCGCCCGGTGCGTGCATGGTGGTCAAGGGGGGTGTGCTCATCGCACCGACGCCGGGCGAGCTGACGATGCCGAGCACCGAGACGTCGCCCGGGACCGAGAGCCCGCGCGCCTGCAGGCCCGACATGACGCCGAACGTCGCGATCTCGTTCATCGTGACGAACGCGGTGAGCGACGGGTCCTGCTCGAGCAGCTCGCCGACGGCGGCGCGCCCGGCCTCGGCCGTCTCGTCGCACAGGAGGCTTCTCCCCACGAGCCCGCGGCGCTCCATGGCCGCGGCGAACCCCTCGTCGGCACGCAGGGTCGGGCCGTAGCCCGCCGCGGCGCTCTCGGCCGAGTGGTTGATGAACGCGATCCGCCGGTGGCCCAGCGCGGCGAGGTGCTCCACGGCGGCCTCGGTCGTCGCGGCGAAGTCGATGTCGACGTACGGGCGACCCTCGAGCTCCCGCGTGCGTCCGATCATCGTGTAGGGCACGCCGGCCTCGTGGAGCACCTCGACGCGCGGGTCGTCGAGCCGGACCTCCATGAGCAGGACCCCGTCGGCCATGCCCTGCTGCGTCAGGTCGCGGATCTCGGTGGCCTCGTGGGCCGCGAAGGGCCAGAGCACCAGGTGGTACCCGGCCTCGCGAGCGGCAGCGGCGGCGCTCGTGACGAACTCCGAGACGGTCCCGCCGATCCCGGTCTCGGTCGCGGGGAAGATCAGGGCGAGGACGTGGCTCCGGCGCGAGGCGAGCCCCCGAGCCATGGCGTTGCGGTGGTACCCGAGGTCCGTCATGGCCGCCTCGATCCGGGCGCGTGTCTCGTCGGAGATCTTGCGCGTCCCGTTGAGCGCGTACGACACCGTGCTGAGCGACACGTTCGCCCGCGCGGCCACGTCCTGCATGGTCACCATCTCGCCACCTCCTCGTGGTCGGCCCCGCCCTCGGGGATCGAATCGTCGAAGCGCTTCGTCGAAGCGCTTCGATTGAATACGAGTATTGACTGAACTATTGCGATCCGTCAACCCCTCTCCCGCGAACGACGGCGGCCCGGCGCCGAGCTCTCGCTCGGGCCGGGCCGCCGTTCGGGCGTCGTCGCAGGTCAGGCGACGTCCGCCAGGATCTCTCGGGGTCAGTCGGTGACCAACGCTCCACCACGCCAGACGCCGACTGGGTGGAGGTCTGCGTCGGTCACGACGACGTCCGCCCGACGACCGGCCTCCAGCGCGCCGATGTCCGCGCGCCCGAGCACACCGGCCGGCGTCAGCGACGCCGCCTTGACGGCATCGACCAGCGGGATGCCGAAGCCCACGGTCGCGCGCACCACGTCGAGCAGGTGGAACGTCCCCCCGGCGATCGACCCCTCGGGCGTCCCGTCGTCGAGGCGCGCGACGCCGTCGGCGACCGTGACCGCCATCGGACCGAGCTGGTACGTGCCGTCGGCCATGCCCGCGGCCGCCATCGCGTCCGTGACGAGCACGATCGCGTCCGGCCCGACGAGCTCGAACACGCTGCGGACCGTCCCGGCCGCGAGGTGGGTGCCGTCCGCGACGAGCTCGACCACGAGGTCGCCGCGCGCCGCGGCCGCGAGGCACGCGGCGATGGGCCCGGGGGCGCGGTGGTGCAGCGGGCGCATGCCGTTGAAGAGATGCGTCGCGGTCACGCGGGGCGCAGGACCCATCTGCTCCCCCGCCGCGACGAGTGCGGCCCGACGCGCGGCGAGCGCCGCGACCCCCTCGGCGATCGCGGCATCGGTCTGCTCCGACGACGCGTCGGTGTGCCCGACCGAGGGAACCGCGCCGACCTCGACCAGGGTCTCGACGACCCCGCCCGGCCCCGTGTTGCCCGGGACCTCAGGGGCGAAGGTCATGGTGCGGACGTGCCCGCGCCCGGCCTCGGCGATCGCCCGGACCAGGTCGGGGTCTCCCGCGAGCATGTCGTGCGGGTTCTGCGCGCCGCAGCGCACCTCGGACAGGAACGGTCCTTCCAGGTGGATGCCCGCGATCTCGCCCGCGTCCCCGAGCTCGGCGAGCGTCGCGACCCGGCGCAGCAGGGTCTCGCGCTCGGCGGTCACGAGCGACGCGACCAGGCTCGTGGTCCCGTGGCGGCGGTGCTCGCGGACCGCGACGAGGGCCTCCTGCGCGTCGGCAGCGTCGGGGAAGCTCGCACCTCCACCACCATGGTTGTGCACCTCCACGAGGCCCGGCAGGACGACCTGCCCCTCGGCGGGCTCGGCCGCAGCCTCGACCTCGGCCGCGTATCCGGCCGCAGCGGCGTCCCGACGTTCGCCGACCCACGCGATCGCCGGACCGTCGAGCACCACGACGCCGTCCTCGATCACCTCCTGCGGGGTCACGACCCGGCCCCGCACGGCGGTCCGCCCGGCGGGCGGCGCCTCCCCCGACGAGGACGCAGGCGTGGAGGCGGACGACAGCGGGGCGGGGTTCGACGTCATGGCCTCATTCTTGCGTACTTCGTTCGGACGACGCACGAATGGTCGCGAGGACCCTCGAGGTGGGCCGAGTGATGAGACGCAACCGTCAGAGGTCGCGCAGGAGTCGGCCCGCCGCCCGTGCGAGGTGCCCGATGTACAGCCGCTGGAACGTCGGGACCAGGAGGCGGACCATCGAGACCCACCGGACCGCAGGGTTGCTGAAGACGTCCACGACGAACCACACGTCGCCCGCCGCGTCGCGTTCGAGCACGAAAGACTCCTCCCCCACGAACACGTGCCCCGGCAGGGTTCCGTAGCCGAAGCCGATCCGCTGCTCCTCGCGCTCGACCCACACGATCTCGCACGGTTCGCTGAGACGGACGGGCCCGAGGCCCAGCCGCGTCGTCACGAGCCCACCGGGCTCGGCGACGGGGGCCGAGGTCACGATCTGCACGCGCGCACGGGCGTGCACCTGCCAGGTCAGGAGCAGCTCGCCGAGGCGACCGAGCTCGTCGACCGAGCAGGGCCGCTCGGAGATCCGGTGGCGCAACCGCAGGTGCGCATAGCCTGCTGGTAGCTCTGCGGACCGGGTGGCTCCCACCTCGGGGTAGGTCGTGCGGGGCTGCGTCATGCCTGTCTCCGTCCTGGGCTCCTGCTAGGTCTGTGTGCCGAGAGGTCGTGATCTTGCAGCACCGGAGCCCGGCCCCCCGGGTTCGCTCCGCCCCGGGCGAGCCGCAGGCCGAGCACCGTGCACAGGGCGAAGCCGAGCGCGTTCGCGACGCCGTGCGTCGCCGCCATCTGCCCGATGCTCGGGTGCGGCACCCCCGTGGCCTCACCGACGGCCCACCAGACTGCGAGCAGCATCGACGCCACGACCGCGACGGAGCCCGCCACGAGGAGCGCCCGCGCGGCCCGCCGGGCCGGGATGCCGAGCACGGCCCAGGCGGTGCACCAGAGCGCGCCCGTCAGCACGAGCGCACCGACCAGCTCGGCGACGTTCCCGACGAAGTACCCGACCAGGACCAGGCCGGTCCCCAGCGGCACCCCGGCCGCGCCGACGCGCGCAACGGTCGAGGGCCCCGTTCGGCCGGCCTCGGGGCGTCTGCCGCTGAGGCCGGCGGCCAGCCCGGCGACGAGCGCCGCCGCAAAACCCGCGAAGAGCATGTGCGGCACGGTCAGCGTCAGGTACGTCCCCGAGAACCCGAGGAGGCCCCATCCTCCGCGGTCGGCGAGCATCGCCGCTGCACCGACCCCCGGCATGACGAGAGCGACGCCGACGGCGAGCCGCACCTCGGGCGGTCGAGGCGCCGTCGGGCCGGGAAGGGCGACGCGGACCGCCGCGACCGCCAGGACCGCGGACGCCACCAGGAACGGCGCCGTCGTCGCCTGCGCGAGCGGCCCCCGCGGGAGCCAGGATCCTGCGGCCGTGACGGCTCCTGCCACGGGCCACCACACGCTGCCCGCCCCCGGGACCGTGCGCGGCCCGAGCAGGGTCAGCCCGAGCGGGAGCATCACCACGAGCCCGAAGGCCACCACGAGATCCACGAGGACCGCGGTCGCGGGGCTCACGTCAGGTCCTGAGCGACGCGGTCAGGCGCAGGAGGTCGTCGACGACCTTGCGCGCCACCGGGAGGCGGGAGAGCCGGACGAGCGTGCCGACGATCGGGCTCGCCCCGGCGACGAGGCGCCGCGTCCGCGCGGTGCCCGACGACGAGTCCTGGACCCAGAAGAGCGTCACCCCGAGGTTCGCGAGCCACAACAGCTCGGGGAGCTGTGCCCGCAGCGCGGCGGGCACCGCGGGCGAGGCCCCCGCGACGACGTCCTCGAAGATCGCGAGCGAGAGCTCGCGCGCCTCGCGCGAGGCGTCGCTGAAGGGGTTGGCCGCAGCGCCAGGACGGATCGCGACCGAGACGAACTCGGCGGCGAACGAGTGGTAGGGCGTGAACACGTCGATCCCCGCGTCGAGCACGAGGCGCAGGCGCGCGGCGAGCGTCCCACCCTGCACGAGCGCATCGTCCACGGCCCGCCGGTGCGCCCGCTGGACGTCGACGTAGAGCTCCTGGACCAGGTGGTCCTTGGACGGGAAGTAGTAGTACGCGTTGCCGGTGCTCACCCCGGCCCGGGTGGCGATCGCGCGCATGGTCGTCGCCTCGTAGCCCTGCTCGCGCAGCATCCCGAGCGCCGCGTCGAGGACCCTGGCGCGGGTCTGCACGGACTTGGGCGTGGCGGCCGGGACCGCACCGGGCGACGGCGCGGTCACGCGCTCCGCCGTAGCTCGCGAGAGTTTTTGAACATGTTCAAAAACATAGCACGAGAAGAGCCCGCCCAGCCACGACGGCCGGACGGGCAGCATTCACGACGACGCCGCCGAAGGACCAGGACCCTCTGCGCGACCACGGGCACGCGACCACCGGGCCGCGATCGCGGCGAGGCGACCGCCGCGAGGCGACCTAGAACAGGCGCGAGTCCACGTCGTCGACCCCGCGCATCGCGTCGTAGTCCAGGACCAGGCACCCGATCCCCCGGTCCGTCGCCAGGACACGCGCCTGCGGCTTGATCTCCTGCGCAGCGAACACGCCCCGCACCGGCGCCAGGAGCGGGTCCCGGTTCAGCAGGTCCAGGTAGCGCGTGAGCTGCTCGACACCGTCGATGTCGCCCCGACGCTTGATCTCGACCGCGACCGTCGCACCGTCCTTGTCCCGGGCCAGGATGTCGACCGGGCCGATCGCCGTCGGGTACTCGCGGCGGATCAGCGTGTGCCCCGTCCCCAGGAGCTGGATCTGGGCGGCGAGCATCTCCTGCAGGTGCGCCTCGACCCCGTCCTTGATCAGGCCCGGGTCCACGCCCAGGTCGTGGGCCGAGTCGTGCAGGACCTCGTACAGCTCGATCTCGAGGCGGTCGTCGCTCTTCGCGTGCTGGACCGCCCAGACCTGGGTCACGCCACGCTCGCGCGCCGACTCGTCAGGCTCCGAGACCGCCATCGAGCACGGCGGGCTCATCCAGTTGAGGGGCTTGTACGAGCCGCCGTCCGAGTGCAGCAGCACGCTGCCGTCTGCCTTGACGAGCAGCACGCGAGTCGCGAGCGGGAGGTGGGCCGAGAGCCGGCCGGTGTAGTGAGCCGAGCACTGGGCAACCACGAGACGCACGAAGAACTCCTCAGACGGGGACAGAAGGTGGCGGCGGGACAGCGCGGACGGCCTCTCGTGGCCGAGAGCCCCGGCCCGGGACGACGTCCACGGGCGACGCTAGCATCCCGCCGCGCCACGCAGCCGGGCTCAGACCACCACGCCGCGACGGCCGGGGGGCGCAGCCTCGAGCCACGACGCGAGGCCGGCGTACGCGCCGCTAGACATCGTCAGCTCGAACCGGACGTCCTCGTACGAGCACTCCACGAGGAAGAGGTCGCGGTCCCCGTCCAGGGGGCGGCGCGAGACGATCACGAGGTCCTGACGCCGCCACGAGCGGGACGGACGCAGAGACAGGGACCAGCAGCGCCACCAGTCGATGCGTCCCACGCCGTAGTGCGCGATCCCCAGCGACCAGGACGCCTGCCCGTCCCCTGCGGGGCGGGCGCTGCACTCGAAGGACCCCACCCGGTGGGAGATGGCCCGAAGACGCAACGCTCCCAGCCCGACCACGAGCGCGACTGCGAGAAGCAGTCCGATCGCGATCCAGGCGGGGAGCGGCACGTGTGCTACCTGAGCCCGTCAGTGGCCGGAGACGCCGGCGCCGTCGAGCACCTCTGCGTCGTCCACCACGAGCATGACCTGGTTGGAGTCCACCGAGAGGAACCCACCGGTGACCTTCACGGCGACCTTCTCGCCGTTCGCGCCGGTGATCCGCACGGTGCCCTCACCGAGGACGGACAGGAGGGGCGAGTGGTTCACGAGGATACCGATCTCACCGTCGGCGGCGGGCGCGCTCACGGCGCGCGCGTCCCCCGACCAGATCTTGCGGTCCGCCGCCACGAGGTCGACGTTCAGCTGTGCCACTTCAACTCCTTCATGTCGGTGCACGGGTCTGACGAAGCGCGCCGCGTGCCCGACCCCAAGGCCCGGCGCGCGGCGCGCTCACGTCGTCTCAGACGCCGTACTCCTTCTGGATACGGGCCCAGTTGCGCTCGAGGTCCTCGAGGCCACCGATGTTGAAGAACGCCTGCTCGGCGACGTGGTCGAACTCGCCGTCCGCGATCTTCTTGAAGGCCTCGATGGTCTCCGTCAGCGGAACCGTCGAACCGACGACACCCGTGAACTTCTCGGCCATGTACGTGTTCTGCGAGAGGAACTGCTGGATGCGGCGAGCACGCGCCACGACCGTCTTGTCCTCCTCCGAGAGCTCGTCCACACCGAGGATCGCGATGATGTCCTGGAGCTCCTTGTTGCGCTGGAGGATGGACTTCACACGCGTCGCGACGTCGTAGTGCTCCTGGCCCACGTAGCGCGGGTCGAGGATGCGCGAGGACGAGGTCAGCGGGTCGATCGCCGGGTACAGACCCTTCGAGGCGATCTCGCGCGAGAGCTCCGTGGTCGCGTCCAGGTGGGCGAACGTCGTCGCAGGCGCCGGGTCGGTGTAGTCGTCGGCAGGGACGTAGATCGCCTGGAGCGACGTGATCGAGTGACCACGCGTCGAGGTGATGCGCTCCTGGAGCAGACCCATCTCGTCGGCCAGGTTCGGCTGGTAGCCCACCGCGGAGGGCATGCGCCCGAGCAGCGTGGAGACCTCGGAACCGGCCTGCGTGAAGCGGAAGATGTTGTCGATGAAGAGCAGCACGTCCTGCTTCTGCACGTCACGGAAGTACTCCGCCATGGTGAGCGCGGAGAGCGCGACGCGAAGACGCGTGCCCGGCGGCTCGTCCATCTGGCCGAAGACGAGGGCCGTCTTGTCGAAGACGCCCGCCTCCTCCATCTCGACGATCAGGTCGTTGCCCTCACGGGTGCGCTCGCCGACACCGGCGAACACCGACACACCACCGTGGTTCTGGGCGACACGCTGGATCATCTCCTGGATGAGGACCGTCTTGCCGACGCCCGCACCACCGAAGAGGCCGATCTTCCCACCGAGCACGTACGGCGTCAGGAGGTCGATCGACTTGATGCCGGTCTCGAACATGGTGGTCTTCGACTCGAGCTGGTCGAACGCCGGGGGCTTGCGGTGGATGGGCCAGCGCTCGGTGATCTCGAGCTTCTCGCCCTCCTGGAGGTTGAGGACGTCGCCGGTCACGTTGAACACGTGGCCCTTGGTCACGTCGCCCACGGGGACGCTGATCGGCGAACCCGTGTCGGTGACGACGGCGCCACGGACCAGGCCGTCGGTCGGCTTGAGGGCGATCGCACGGATGAGCGAGTCACCCAGGTGCTGCGCGACCTCCAGGGTCAGGCGGAAGGACTTCTCGCCCTCGCCCTGTCCGGACAGGTCGATGTCGACGGTCAGCGCGTTGTAGATCTCGGGGATCGCGTCCGACGGGAACTCGATGTCGACGACGGGGCCGATCACGCGGGCGACACGGCCCACGCCGGGTCCGCTCTGGTGCTCGACCTGGGCTTCCACGGTGGTGGCGGTCATTACTGGCCTCGCTTCGCAGGGCCGGAGACAGCTCCGGCAGGTTCGGTGCAGGTGAAGGAAATCGTCAGGTTCGTCATGCGGTGCCTCACGACGCCGCGAGGGCGTCGGCACCGGAGACGATCTCGCTGATCTCCTGGGTGATGTCGGCCTGTCGTGCCTGGTTCGCAAGTCGCGTGTACATGCGGATCAGGTCCTCGGCGTTGTCCGTCGCAGTGTGCATCGCGCGCTGGCGGGCAGCCAGCTCCGACGCGGCCGCCTGCAGGAGGCAGCTGTAGATGCGGCTGCGCACATAGCGCGGCAGCAGTGCGTCGAGGACGGCCTCGGGCGACGGCTCGAAGTCGTACAGCGGCAGGACGTCGTTCTGCCCGACCGGCGCGACCCCTTCGACGACCTCGAGGGGAAGCATCCGGACGACGCGGGGACGCTGCGTCACCATGTTCACGAACTGCGTGTACACGATGTGCAGCTCACCGACGCCACCCTCGTCCGCGGGGGCGAGGAAGGCGTTCAGCAACGTGTCGGCGATCTCTCCGGCGACGTCCGACGACGGCGAGTCCGAGCCACCGGTCCACGAACCGGCGAGCTCACGGTGACGGAAGGTGTAGTAGGTCACTGCACGACGCCCGGCGGCGAAGAGCGCGACCTCCTTGCCCTCGTGCGTGAGGCGCTCCACCAGACGCTCGGTCTCGCGGATGATCGACGCCGAGTAGGCGCCGGCCATGCCACGGTCCGAGGCGACGACGAGCACCGCGACCCGGTTGGTGTCGGTGCGCTCGGACGTCAGCGGGTGCCGGGTCGTCGAGTGCGTCGCGACGGCCGAGACCGCCGTGGTGATCGCCTGGGCGTAGGGGCCCGCCTCGGACGACCGGGCGCGAGCCCGGCCGATCCTCGACGCAGCGATGAGCTCCTGCGCGCGGAACATCTTCTTGAGGGACTGCGTCGACTTGATCCGCTGCTTGTAGACGCGCTGGGATCCGGCCATGTCAGGCCTTCTTCTGCCGGACGATCTGCTCCTGCTCGACCACGACGGCCTCTTCCTCGTCCGACTCCCCGCCCACGAGGGGGGTGCCGTCGGCCGTGAGGAAGCCGTTGCGGAAGTCGTCGACGCCCTGGGCCAGCGCGGCCTCGGTCTCGTCCGACAGCTTGCCGGTGTCCGCGATCGTGCTGAGCACGTCGGTGTTGCGGCGCAGGTGGTCGAGCAGCTCGCTCTCGAAGCGGCGCACGTCCTCGAGGGGCACGTCGTCGAGCTTGCCCTTGGTCCCGGCCCAGATCGAGGCGACCTGGTCCTCGACCGGGTACGGCGAGTACTGGCCCTGCTTGAGCAGCTCCATGAGGCGAGCCCCACGGGTCAGCTGGCCGCGCGACGCCGCGTCGAGGTCCGAGGCGAACATCGCGAAGGCCTCGAGCGAGCGGTACTGGGCGAGCTCGAGCTTGAGCGTGCCCGAGACCTGCTTCATCGCCTTGACCTGTGCGGCACCACCGACACGGGACACGGAGATACCGACGTCCACGGCGGGGCGCTGGTCGGCGTTGAAGAGGTCCGACTGGAGGAAGATCTGACCGTCGGTGATCGAGATGACGTTGGTCGGGATGTACGCCGACACGTCGTTCGCCTTGGTCTCGATGACCGGTAGACCCGTCATCGAGCCCGCGCCCAGCTCGTCCGAGAGCTTGGCACAACGCTCGAGCAGACGGGAGTGCAGGTAGAAGACGTCACCGGGGTACGCCTCGCGGCCCGGCGGGCGACGGAGCAGCAGCGACACGGCACGGTAGGCCTCGGCCTGCTTCGACAGGTCGTCGAAGACGATGAGGACGTGCTTGCCGCCGTACATCCAGTGCTGGCCGATAGCCGAACCGGTGTAGGGGGCGAGGTACTTGAAGCCCGCCGGGTCCGACGCGGGGGCCGCGACGATCGTCGTGTACTCGAGGGCACCGGCCTCTTCCAGCGCGCCGCGGACGGCGGCGATGGTCGAGCCCTTCTGGCCGATCGCGACGTAGATGCAGCGCACCTGCTTCGAGGGGTCGCCGGTCTCCCAGTTCGCCTTCTGGTTGATGATCGTGTCGGTCGCGATCGCCGTCTTGCCCGTCTGGCGGTCACCGATGATCAGCTGACGCTGACCACGGCCCACCGGGATCATCGAGTCGATCGCCTTGAGGCCGGTCTGCAGCGGCTCGTGGACCGACTTGCGGTCCATGACACCGGGGGCCTGCAGCTCGAGGGCGCGGCGGCCCTCGGTCTCGATCTCGCCGAGTCCGTCGATCGGCTGACCCAGCGGGTCGACGACGCGACCCAGGTAGCCGTCACCGACGGGGACGGAGAGGACCTCTCCGGTCCGGCGGACCTCCTGGCCCTCCTCGATACCGGTGAACTCACCCAGGACGACGACACCGATCTGGCGAACGTCCAAGTTCAGGGCAAGGCCGAGGGTGCCGTCCTCGAAGCGCAGCAGCTCGTTGGCCATTGCGCCCGGAAGGCCTTCCACCTGGGCGATGCCGTCAGCGGCGAGGGTGACGCGACCGACTTCCTCGGTCACCGCGCCCCCGGGCTCGTAGGACTTCACGAAGCTGTCCAGCGCGGCCCGAATCTCGTCGGGCCGGATCGTCAGCTCAGCCATTGCTCTTCTCCTGTCGTGGCCACCCCGCGGTGTGCGGGAGCGGTCGAACGTTCTTGTCAGTTCGCCGGCTCGGGAGCCGGCGGGGTGTCGACGACACCGGGGGCCGCGAGGACCTCAGTGTTCGGGCGAACAGGTCAGCTGACCAGTCGTCTGCGTGCGTCGACCAGGCGCGAGAGGACCGTCGAGTCGACGACGTCCGCCCCGACCTGGATGCGCATGCCGCCGAGGACCTCGGGGTCCACGGTGACGTTCAGCTGGACTGCCCGGCCGTAAGCGCGCTCGAGGAGCGCGGACAGACGGTCCTGCTGTGCCTGGCTGAGCACCGTGCCCGACGTCACCGAGGCGACGAGGCGACGGCGACGACGTGCGGCGACGTCCCCGAGCCACACGAGGGTGGCGACGAAACGACGACCACGAGGTGCCACGGTCGCCCGCTCCGCGAGGAACTGGGTGACCGGGTCGACCTTGCCGGCGAGCAGCGCGTCGACGAACGCCTTGCGACGAGCGGGGTCGGTCGAGGTCTCCGTCAGCACGCGACGGGCCTCGCGCTCTCCGACGAGCGACCGCGTGATGCGGAACAGCTCGTCCTCGACGCGCTCGAGCGCACCGCGGGCCTCGGCCGAGGCCAGGACCGCGTCGACGCCGAGGTGCTCGACGGCGTCGGCGATGTCCGCGTCGTGGGCCCAACGGTCCCGGGCGAGCCCGGAGACCAGGTCGACCACACGACCGTCGAAGCCCTCACGCAGCAGGTCGGCCACGAGGGCCGCCTTGTCCTCGCCGGACCGCGACGGGTCGGCGAGGGCGCGGCGCAACGGCACGGAGCCGTCGAGCGCCGCGGCCACGGTGAGGAGCTCCTCGCCCAGGGCGAAGGCACCCTCGCCCGCGGCACGCAGCACCGGCTCGAAGCGGTCCTGGGCCTGCGCGAGGGAGGCTCCGCTCGTCCCGCGCATCAGCCCTCCTTGCCGTTGGCCGCCGCGCTGGCAGCCCCGGCTCCCGCTGCCTCGAGCTCGTCGAGGAACCGGTCCACGACACGCGACTGACGTGCGGAGTCCTCGAGGGACTCGCCGACGATCTTCGAGGCGAGCTGGGTCGCGAGCGTCCCGACGTCGTTGCGCAGCGAGACCGACGCCTGCTGGCGCTCGGCCTCGATCTGGCGGTGTGCCGTCTCGACGATGCGAGCGGCCTCCTCGCCGGCCTTGACCTTCTGGTCGGCGACGATGGCCGTTCCCTCGGCGCGAGCGTCCTCACGGATCTTCGCGGCCTCGGTGCGTGCCTCCTGCAGCTGCTGGTGGTACTCCGCGAGTGCCGCAGCGGCCTCGGCCTGAGCGGACTCGGCCTTCGCCAGGCCACCCTCGATCTTGGCCGTGCGCTCGTCGAGCACCGCCTGGAACTTGGGGAGGACCATCTTGTAGAAGACGAACGCGATGATCACCAGGACGATCGCAGACCAGAAGAGGTCGTAGAACGGCGGGAGGAACAGCTTGATGGGGTCGACCTCGCCAGACTCTGCGGCGAGGACCGCCTGGGGGCCGATGGTCGACATCAGAAGATGAAGCCAGCGACGAAGCCGAGCAGCGCGAGGATCTCGACGAAGGCAAGACCGATGAACATGGTGCCGCGGAGCTGGCCGGCGACCTCGGGCTGGCGGGCCATGCCCTCGACCGTCTTGCCGATCAGGATGCCGAGGCCGATGCCCGGGCCGATCGCGGCGATGCCGTAGCCGATGGTGTTGATGCTGCCTTCGACAGCGGCGAGGGTGGTGACGTCCACGGTGTTTCCTTCCGTTGGGCGCCCGGTCGTGCGAACGGGCGTCAGGTGCGATGCGTCAGGTGGAGCTCAGGGTCGGTTCCGGGACCGAGGGCCCGGGACCAGGTCTGTCGTGCGGGTCAGTGCTCTTCCTCGATCGACATGTTGATGTAGACCGTGGCGAGGAGCGCGAAGATGTACGCCTGCAGGCCCGCGACGAACACCTCGAAGAGCGTGATCGCGATGCCGCCCGCGAGAGTCAGCGCGCTGATCGCCTTGAGGGCCGGCGCTGCCTCGAGGAGCAGGAAGTTCGTGGCGGCGAAGCACAGGACCAGCATGATGTGGCCTGCGACCATGTTCGCCGTGAGTCGGATGACCAGCGAGGCCGGGCGGATGATCAGGAGCTGGAGCAGCTCGATCGGCGCCAGGATGAAGTAGATCGGGAACGGCACGCCGGGGGGAAACAGGTTCGCCCTGATGTAGCCCCACAGGCCGTGCTGCCTGATGCCCGCGGCCCAGTAGGCCACGAAGACCCACAGCGCCAGGAGGATCGCCACGCCGGCGACCGAGGTGCCCGCGAGGTTGAGCCCCGGCACCACACCCGTCAGGTTGAACGCGAGGATCGTCACGAAGATCGTCGTGATCATGGGCACGTAGCGGCGAGCCCGCTCGGTCCCCATGATCTCCTCGACGATGTTCACGCGAGCGAAGTCGAGGACCATCTCGACGCCGTTCTGGAACCGTCCGGGCACGAGCTTGGCGCGCCGGGCCGCGATCACGAAGATCGTCAGGATCACGATCGTGGCGATCACGCGGATGAGCTGCAGCCGGTTGAACTCGAACGGCGTGCCGGCGAAGAAGATGGCGTCGGGGAAGAACTCACCGATCGTCGGCGCGTGGAAGCCGCCTTCGCCTTCTGCTGCGGCAACGAAGGGAGAGGGGGTCGCGAGCGTGAACAGGGTGGACTCCCGGTGTTCGTCGGTTTGCCGGGGCCGTGCGCTCGATGGGCACGCCGTCGGACCAGGCCTTCATGGATTCGCCGATAGCCTAACGCATGTTGAGCCCTCCTCAGAGCACGGGTCCGAACGGGCCGAGGGCCCGCCGGACACCGTGACCCCGCGTGCCGCCGACCCCTCGCGCGTCGACGTGCAGCACGGCCCGACGGCACCGTGCCGACCGCCCTTCGTCGGGCGGTCGGCACGGTGCCCCGAGCGACCGGGAGGCGGCAGCCCCCGCCCTTCCCGCCCGGCCACGCAGGGCCCGAGCGGGAGCGGGAGCCGGGACCTCAGGCCTTCGGCGTGACGTACGGGATGCGGCCGCGGTCGACCGCACGGTAGTCGAGCAGCGCAGAGCCGATGACCCCGACGAGGAGCACCACGGCGAAGACGACGCGGTCGTAGAACTCGTAGTTGCGCAGGACGGCCAGGACGATCCCGAGCAGGACGATCTTGACGAGCCAGCTGCCCAGCACGACGGCCGCCGTCGTCGTCGGGGTCGAGCGCGCGGTACGCGCCATCGCCACGATCGTCGTGCCGGAGAACACCAGCGCGATCGCGACGCCCATGAGCGCACCCCAGACACCTGCGGTGCCGGCCAGGAGCGCCCCCAGCCCCACGCCCAGGACCAGGAGCCCTCCGAGCAGCAGCAGGGTGTCGCGCAGCGCGGTCCGGAACACGGCGCTGACCGCGTCCCCCACGGCGTCCGCCGAGACCTGCGCGGGGCTCGCGCCCGTGGGCTCCACCCCGCTCGGGCCCTGGTCGCTCGTCGGCTCGTCGGGAGTCTGCGGTGCGGGGGTCGTCATCGGGAGTGTCCTTCGGGGTGGGCGCGGAACGGATCGGTCGGGGGTTCAGTGGTGGTCGGCGTCGACGCAGGCGCGACCGGCGAGGCCCCGCTCGCCGCCGCGACGCGTCGGGGCGGGGGCGCGGACGGGATGCCCTCGGGCGCGGTGACCGCGTCGTCGTCGAGGAACCGACCACGGGTGCGCAGCGGGCCGAGGGTGAGGATCGCCGCCACGACGACGGCAACGACCAGCCCGATCGCGACGTTCTCCGCGGGCCAGCGCACGAGCGCGACCGCGCCGAACGCGAAGACGGCGGTCCACACGTACATGATGATGACCGCACGCCGGTGCGAGTGGCCGAGCGCCAGGAGCCGGTGGTGCAGGTGGAGCCGGTCCGGGTGGAAGGGCGACTTGCCCGTCCCGACCCGGCGCACCACGGCGAGGACCATGTCGAGCAGCGGGAGCAGGATGACCGCGAGCGGCAGCAGGATGGGGATGAGCTCGCGCTGTCGGCTCGGGTCCGAGGCCATGCCGGTGTCGATGCTCCCGGTGACCACGATCACCGCGGACGCGAGCACGAGCCCGAGCACCATGGAGCCGGAGTCGCCCATGAAGATCCGGGCGGGATGGAAGTTGTGGGGCAGGAACCCGAGACAGATGCCGACGAGGGCCGCCATGACCAGGGTCGCGAGGTTGGAGTAGTCGGTGGGGCTCGCGGCGACGGTCAGGCTGTAGGTGTAGACGAAGTAGGCGCTGCCGCCGATCGCGATGAGTCCCGCGGCCAGGCCGTCGAGCCCGTCCACGAAGTTCACGGCGTTCATCGCGACCACGATGACGAGCACCGTGACGATGAGCGAGAGCCGGGACGAGCCGATGACGAGCCCGTTGATGGGGAACGTCACGAGCTGCACGCCCTGCCACGCGACGAACAGCGCTGCGAGGACCTGACCGGCGAGCTTGGTCATCCAGTCCAGGTCCCAGATGTCGTCGGCGACGCCGAGGAGACAGACGATGAGCGCCCCGCCGACGATCGCCCACGCCCGGTCGTCGATCGCGAAGACCCCGTCGAGGAAGGGCATCTGCGAGGCGAACGTCACCGCCACGACGAGCCCCGCGGTCATCGCGAGCCCGCCGAGGCGGGCCGTGGGGATGGTGTGCACGTCGCGGTCACGGACCGCGGTGATGGCCCCGGTCCTCGCGGCGACCCAGTACGCGAGCGGCGTGAGGAGGTAGGTGACCGCCGCTGCGATCAGCAGGACGAGCAGATAGACCCTCACCCGCCGTTCGCCTCCGGGCCGCTCGCCGGCACGGTCTCGTCGGAGGGCGCGTCCTCGTCCGTCGGCAGGTCGCCGGTCCCGGCGACCTCGTCGGCCGGCTCCTCGCCGACCCCCAGGACGGGCGCGACCTCGCGGAGGCGCTCGAGCGACACTGCGCCCTCGCGCACGACCCTCAGGTGCGGCCCGGTCGCGTCGACGATGGTCGAGGCCACTCCCCCGGGTGCGGTGCCGCCGTCGAGGTAGACCGCGACCGAGTCCCTGAGCTGCACCTGGGCGTCGTCGACCTCGAGCGCGGCGGGCAGACCCGTGGAGTTGGCGCTCGAGACCGCGAGCGGTCCCGTGCGACGCAGCAGGGCGAGCGCGGCCGGGTGGTCGGGCATGCGCAGCGCGACGGTCCCGTGCGTCTCGCCGAGGTCCCACGCGAGCGAGGGCTGCGCGGTCAGGATGATGGTGAAGCCGCCGGGCCAGAACGCCTCGACGAGGGCGCGCGCGTCGTCGGGCACGTCGGTCGCGAGCCCGTCGAGGGTCCGCAGGTCGGGGACGAGGACGGGCGGCGGCATCTGCCGCCCGCGTCCCTTCGCGGCCAGGAGGGCCGTGACGGCCTCGGCGTCGAACGCGTCGGCCCCTATCCCGTAGACCGTGTCGGTCGGCAGGACCACGAGACCGCCTCGCGAGACGGCGTTCACCGCCTCGTCGATCGACGGTCCCCAGGTGTTCGGGTCGGTGACGGGGTGCACAGAGCTCACGCTTCTCAGTCTTCCATGTCCGAAGGGTCCCCTGGTGCGGGGTCAGGCTCGCTCGTCGGGCGCGCGCGCCGGGCCACGACCATACGCGGTCTGCCCGTGAGGTCGTCGGCCGTCCGGATGTCCTCGAAGCCGCCGACCGCGGCGACCATGTCGCGCGCCGACCGCGCCTGCACCTCGGCGTGCTCCATGACGTAGAGGCCGCCGGGGGCCAGGAGGCGGGCGGCGGCGCGGGTCACTCCGCGAGGCACCTCGAGGCCGTCCTCGCCGAGCCCGTAGAGCGCGACCTGGGGGTCGTGCAGCGCGACCTCGGGGTCGCGCGGGACCGCGTCGGGCGGCACGTACGGCGGGTTCGAGACGACGACGTCGCACGACCCGTCGAGCTCGGCGAGCGCGGTCCGCGCGTCCCCGCGCACCAGGTGCACGACGGCGCCGCTCGCCTCGCGCGTCCGGGTGACGTTGCGTTCTGCCCACGCGTGCGCGTCGCGGTCGAGCTCGACCGCGTGCACCCGGGCACCCGGGACCTCGGTCGCGACGGCCAGGGCGATCGCGCCAGACCCCGTGCACAGGTCCACGACGACCGGCCCCTCGGAGCCCCGGGCGACGCCGAGAGCCTCGTCGATCGCGACCTGCGCGACCTGCTCGGTCTCGGGACGCGGCACGAAGACGCCGGGTCCCACGACGAGGTCGAGGTGCCGGAAGGGGGCGGTCCCGACGAGGTGCTGGAGCGGCACGCGCTCGGCACGGGCGTCGAGCAGACGAGCGAGCTCGTCGAGCACGGCGTGCACGGTGCGGGCGGGCAGCAACGAGGACACGGGACGTCCCATGACCGCCGCCGAGACGACGCGCTCGCGCGGGACGCCCGCGGCGTGCGCGAGCAGCAGCTCGGCATCCACGCGGGGCGTGTCGATCCCGGCGCGACCCAGGCGGGCCGCCGCTTCGCGCACGAGGCGCGAGACGTCGTCGGGCAGGGCGTGGGTGGGGCCGTCACCGGACGACGACGGCGGGACCACGGGAGAGGTCACGACGCCGCGGCGGCGAGGCGGGCCGCCTCGTCGGCGTCGATGGCCGAACGGATCACGGGCTCCAGGTCGCCGTCGAGCACCTGGTCCAGGTTGTACGCCTTGTACCCGGTGCGGTGGTCCGCGATCCGGTTCTCCGGGTAGTTGTACGTCCGGATGCGCTCGGAGCGGTCGACCGTGCGCACCTGGGAGCGGCGCAGGTCGTTCGCAGCGGCGGCCTCCTCCTCCTGGCGTGCGGCCAGGAGCCGGGCACGCAGCACGCGCATGGCCTGCTCGCGGTTCTGGAGCTGGGACTTCTCGTTCTGCATCGAGACCGTGATGCCCGTGGGCAGGTGCGTGATGCGCACCGCGGAGTCTGTCGTGTTGACGGACTGGCCGCCCGGGCCCGAGGACCGGTACACGTCGATGCGGAGCTCGTTCTGGTCGATCTCGATCTCGCCGGCGTCCTCGACCTCGGGGAACACGAGCACGCCCGCGGCCGAGGTGTGGATGCGGCCCTGCGACTCGGTCACGGGTACGCGCTGGACGCGGTGCACGCCACCCTCGTACTTGAGGTTGGCCCACACCCCATCGGCAGGGTCCGAGGAGCCTGCTCGAGCCTTGACCGCGACCTGGACGTCCTTGTAGCCGCCGAGGTCGGAGTCCGTGGCCTCGATGACCTCGGTCTTCCAGCCCCGGCGCTCGGCGTAGCGCAGGTACATGCGCAGCAGGTCGCCCGCGAACAGGGCTGACTCCTCGCCGCCCTCGCCCGCCTTGATCTCGAGGATCACGTCGCGTCCGTCGTCGGGGTCGCGCGGCACGAGGACCCGGCGCAGCTTCTCGGTCGCGGCCGCGGCCGCCTCCTGGAGCGCGGGGAGCTCGGCGGCGAATTCTGCGGTGTCTTCCCCTGAGCCTTCGATCAGCTCGGCCGCGGCCTCGGCGTCGTCGGTCGCGTCCCGCCACGCGCGGTAGGCCGCGACGACCTGGCCCAGCTCGGCGTAGCGGCGCCCGAGCGTGCGCGCCCGACCGGCGTCCGCGTGGACCGCGGGGTCGGCGAGCAGCGTCTCGATCTCGGCGTGCTCGGCGAGCAGGTGTTCGACGGCGGCGAAGGACTCGGTCACGAGGGTGTCCTGACGAGAGGGGTGGGTGGCGGGGGCTGTGCGGCTGATGACGGCTGGTCGCGGCTCGGCGCAGTGCCGCACGATGCGGCGCGCTCTCGCCGGAAAAGACGACAGCGCCGGTGGAGCGGGCACGCCGCCTGCCCCTGGAGAGGTTGACGGACGCCCGGACCACCGGCGCTGGAGAGTCGCTACTTGTCGGCGGCCTTCTTGCCGTAACGAGCCTCGAAGCGGGCCACGCGGCCACCGGTGTCGAGGATCTTCTGCTTGCCCGTGTAGAACGGGTGGCAGGCCGAGCAGACGTCGGACGAGATGCGCCCGGACTTCTCGGTGCTGCGCGAGACGAACGTGGAACCGCAGGTGCAGGTCACCTCGGTCACGACGTACTCGGGGTGGATATCAGCCTTCACAGGACTCTCCTCAATGGGGTGCCCCCGGGTCGTCTGCGGACAGCAGCCGTGAACCGGGAACGGGGAAACCAACAGGACATTGTGCCAGACGGGTCCGGCACACGGAAAATCCGTGGGCCGCTCTCTCGGGGCGAGCAGCCCACGGGGGATCAGACGGCGCGTCCGACCTCTTCGTCGTTGTTGATGCCGCCAGGTGTGGTCTTCTGCACCTGGAGCAGGAACTCGACGTTGGACTTCGTCTCCTTGAGCTTGCCGAGCAGCAGCTCGATGGCCTGCTGCTGGTCGAGCGCACCCATCACGCGGCGCAGCTTGTAGACGATGCGGAGCTCGTCCTGCGGCATGAGGATCTCCTCGCGGCGCGTACCGGACGCGTTGACGTCCACGGCCGGGAAGATGCGCTTGTCCGCGAGCGAGCGGGAGAGCCGGAGCTCCATGTTCCCGGTGCCCTTGAACTCCTCGAAGATGACCTCGTCCATCTTGGAGCCGGTCTCGACGAGCGCCGAGGCGAGGATCGTGAGCGACCCGCCGTTCTCGATGTTGCGCGCCGCGCCGAAGAAGCGCTTGGGCGGGTAGAGCGCCGAGGCGTCGACACCACCGGACAGGATGCGCCCGGACGCCGGGGCCGCGAGGTTGTACGCACGCGACAGTCGCGTGAGCGAGTCGAGCAGCACGACGACGTCCTGGCCCAGCTCCACGAGACGCTTGGCGCGCTCGATCGCGAGCTCGGCGACGATCGTGTGGTCGGAGGCCGGACGGTCGAACGTCGAGGCGATGACCTCGCCCTTGACGGTGCGCTCCATGTCCGTGACCTCTTCAGGTCGCTCGTCCACGAGCACGACCATGAGGTGGACCTCAGGGTTGTTCGTCGTGATCGCGTTCGCGATCTGCTGCATGATGATCGTCTTGCCCGCCTTGGGCGGGGCGACGATCAGACCACGCTGGCCCTTGCCGATCGGGGCGACGATGTCGATCACGCGCGGCGTGAGACGACCGACCTCGCCCGTCTCCAGGCGCAGACGCTCCTGCGGGTAGAGCGGGGTCAGCTTGTTGAACTCGGCACGGTTGCGGGCGGCCTCGGGAGACATGCCGTTGACCGAGTCGAGCCGGACCAGCGCGTTGAACTTCTGGTTGCGCGGTCCGGTCTGCTGGAACGACTCCCCGTCGCGGGGCTGACGCACCGCGCCGACGATCGCGTCACCGCGACGCAGGCCCGACTTCTTGACCTGGCCGAGCGAGACGTAGACGTCGTTCGGACCGGGCAGGTAACCGCTGGTCCGCACGAACGCGTACTGGTCGAGCACGTCGAGGATGCCGGCCACGGGCAGCAGCACGTCGTCCTCGGACACCTCGATCTCGTCGAGGCCCACGACGTCGATGTTCCCGCCACGGGTGCGGCCGCGCTTGCGGTCCCGGTCGCGGTTGCGGTCGCGCCCACGACGGCGGCGTCCGCCGCGCTCGTCGTACTCGTCCGCCTGACGGTTGCCCTGACCCTGCTGGTCGCGCTGGCCGCCCTGCTGGTTGCCCTGGCCCTGCTGGCGCTGGCCGCCCTGGCGCTCCTGCTGGCCGTTCTGGCGCTCGCCCTGGCCCTGCTGGTCGCGCTGCTCGCGCTGGCGCTCCTGGCGTCCGGTGCCCGCTCCGGCGGCCTCGGGAGCCGACTCACGAGCGGTCTCGCCCTCGCCGCCGCGCGGGGCGCCGGCGCCCCGTCCGGCGCGACGCGAACCGCGCTCGGGAGCCGTGCCCGTCACCAGGCCCACGGCGGCGGCCGCACGAGCGGCACGCTCGTCCGGGGTCTCTCCCCCGGCAGCACGGTCGGCGTCGACGCGCGCGGCGCGGCTGCCCTGCTCCAGGAGCGGGGCGACGATGTCGGCGGCCTGGTCGGCGCGCGCGGAACGCTGGCCCCGCTCGCGGCGGGGGCGCTCGGTGCGCTCGACGTTCTCGGTCGCCGTGCGCACGGGGACCTCGACGGCCGGCTGCACGACGACCTTCTCGGTCTGGGTGTCCTTCTCCGGCGCGCGACGCGCGGCGGCGGACGCCCCGGCGGTGCGCTCGGGAGCGCTCTTCTCGCCGGAGGTGGAACGGATGACGTCGACAAGATCGCTCTTGCGCATCTTGGACGTGCCCTTCACACCGAGCTGCGAGGCGAGTGCCTGCAGCTCGGGGAGGCGCAGCGTCGAGAGTGCGCCTGCACGGGCGGTGTCGGTGGTGTCTGTCACGAAGGACCCTTCCCCTCGTTTGCGCCCACTTGCTCTGTGCGAGGGGTGGGCCGCGGGTGATCGACGCTCGGCACGTGACGGCCGGAACGCAGTGGAACCACGCGTCAGTGGTACGACGACGTCAGCTGACGTGGGCTGGATTGCCTTCTCGCGGGGTATGAGGCGCAGTCAGTGGTTGCTCTGCCGATGCCCGGGGACTCGGCGGAGATTCGTCGAGGAATCACCGAGGCATCATCACGAACCTGCGAAGGCTCAATGGATTCTACCATCCGTAGCCCCCCGCAGGACCAGTCCCCCCAGGGGCTGCGCCAGGGGGCGACGTCCGGTCAGCGCACCTGTCGCGGGGACGGTTCCGGGAGGCCCGTCGAGCCCAGGACGCGCTCCGAACGCACGCCTCCCTGGTCGATGCCCGGACGGTACGCACGCCACTGGTCCGAACCGTGCAGCAGGTCGCGCAGCACGGCGTCGGCCTGGTCACGTTCGTCGACGCTCCCCAGCAGCAGGACCGTGGGGCCCGCACCCGAGATCGTCGCTGCCAGACCGTCGGCACGCAGCGCGCGCACGAGCTCCCACGACGCGGACATGACCCCCGCGCGATACTCCTGGTGGAGCCGGTCCTCGGTCGCGTCGAACAGGTGCTGCGGCGAACGGGTCAGCGCCTCGACGAGCAGCGCTGCACGCCCCGCGTTGAGCGCGGCGTCGGCGTGCGGCACGGTCTCCGGCAGGACGCCGCGAGCACGGCTCGTCGCGAGCCGGACGGTGGGGACCAGCACGGTCGCCTCGATGTCCGGGTGGACCTCGAGGCGCACCGCGTGCGCCCCCTCGTCACCCTCGACCGTGCTCGTCCACGCGATCGTCGCGCCCCCGTAGATCGCGGGAGCGGCGTTGTCGGGGTGCCCCTCGAACTCGGTCGCGAGCTGCAGGACCGTCGCGTCGTCCAGGGCCGCGGGGTCCGCGACCAGGGCGCGCGCGGCGACGATCCCCGCCACCACCGCAGCGGCCGAGGATCCGAGACCCCGGCCGTGCGGGATCGCGTTGGTCGCCGTCAGGTGCAGCCCCGTCTGGGGCGCGCCGACCAGGTCGAGGGCCGCGCGCAGGGCGCGCACGACCAGGTGCCGCTCGTCGCCGGGGACCTCACCGGCCCCCTCCCCCTCGACGTCGACGACCACGTCGCCGTTGCCGAGCGCGCGCACCTCGAGCACGTCGTAGCGCGCGAGGGCCAGCCCCATGGCGTCGAAGCCCGGGCCGAGGTTCGCGCTCGTCGCGGGCACACGCACGCGCACATGGTCGGCTCCGAGCTGCATCTCGCGGGACCTCTCTTCGGGGAGCTACGGGGAGTTCGGGGACGGACGGCGAGCGCTCAGCCGAGCTGGAGCGCGTCGGCGATCGAGACGACGTCGGCGCTGACCCGGATCGGCGTCACGTCGGCTCCGTCGAGCGTCTTGAGAGCCCACTGCGGGTCCTTGAGCCCGTGGCCCGTGACCGTGACGACGATGCGCGCGCCCGCGGGCACGAGACCGCGCTCGGCCCGCGAGAGGATTCCCGCGACACCGGCCGCCGAGCCGGGCTCGACGAACACCCCGGCCTCGGCCGACAGGATGCGGTGCGCCGCGAGGATCTGCTCGTCGGTCACGGCCTCGATGACGCCGCCCGACTCGTCGCGCGCGGCCTCGGCCTGCGCCCAGGACGCGGGGTTGCCGATGCGGATCGCGGTCGCGATGGTCTCGGGGTGCGTGATGGGGTGGCCCGCGACGATCGGGGCGGCACCGGCAGCCTGGAAGCCCCACATGATCGGGGTCCGCGTCGAGACCGCGGGCAGGTGCGCGCCCGGGGCGTCGGGGTCGCCGAGGCCCGCGTACTGGCGGAAGCCCTTCCAGTACGCGGTGATGTTGCCCGCGTTGCCCACGGGCAGAGCGTGGATGTCCGGGGCGTCGCCCAGCGCGTCGACGATCTCGAACGCACCGGTCTTCTGACCCTCGATGCGGTCAGGGTTGACCGAGTTCACGAGCTCGACCGGGTACGCCTCGGCGAGCTTGCGGGCCGCGACCAGGCAGTCGTCGAAGTTGCCGTCGACCTGGAGCAGCTTGGCGCCGTGCGCGATCGCCTGGCTCAGCTTGCCCATCGCGATCTTGCCGTCCGGGACCAGGACGGCGCACACCATGCCGGCCTTGGTCGCGTACGCGGCGGCCGAGGCCGACGTGTTGCCCGTCGAGGCGCACACCACGGCCTTCGCCCCGCGGCCCGCGGCCGAGGAGATCGCGGCGGTCATGCCGCGGTCCTTGAAGGACGCGGTCGGGTTCATGCCCTCGACCTTGAGGAAGACCTGCGCCCCGGTCCGGGCCGAGAGCGCGGGCGCCTCGACGAGCGGCGTGCCGCCCTCGCCGAGCGTCACGATGCGCTCGGTGACGTGGGCGGGCATGCGGTCGGCGTACTCGGCGATGATGCCTCGCCACTGGTGGGCCATCAGGCTCCCTCGACTCTCAGGACGGACGTGATCTCTCGGACGGGTTCGAGCACCGCGATCGCGTCGACCGTCGCGGCGAGCGCGGCCTCCGCTGCGGCGTGGGTCGTGATGACGAGGTGCGCGACGCCGGTCGACCCGCCGTCGGCGCCGTGCGTGTCGTCGGCCCCGGGCGCGGCGGCTTCCGAGGGCTGGCGCACGGCCTCGATCGAGACGCCCTTCGACGCCAGGACCTGGGCGACCTGGGCCAGGACGCCGGGGCGGTCGTCGACCGCGAGACGGACCTGGTAGCGCGTGACCGCGGTGCTGGCCGGCAGGATCGGCAGGGCCGCGTAGGTGGACTCCTCGGGGCCCTTGCCGCCGAGCACGCGGTGACGCGCGGCGGACACGACGTCGCCGAGCACGGCGGACGCCGTCGGCGCTCCGCCCGCACCGCGGCCGTAGAACATGAGCTCGCCCGCCGCGTCGGCCTCGACGAAGACCGCGTTGAAGGCCCCGCGCACACCGGCGAGCGGGTGCGCGACGGGCACGAGCGCCGGGTGCACGCGCACCGAGACGCCGTGCGAGCCGTCGTCGTCCGTCACGGACTCCGCGATGGCGAGCAGCTTGATGACGTGACCGGTCTGCGCGGCCCACGCGACGTCGTCGGCGGTGATCCTCGTGATGCCCTCGCGCGCGACGTCCTCGAGCGAGACGCGCGTGTGGAACGCGAGGCTCGCGAGGATCGCAGCCTTGGCCGCGGCGTCGAAGCCCTCGACGTCGGCGGTCGGGTCGGCCTCGGCGTAGCCGAGGTCCTGGGCCTGTCGCACGGCGTCGTCGAACGACATGCCCGTGCTCGCCATCTGGTCCAGCACGTAGTTCGTGGTGCCGTTGACGATGCCCAGGATGCGGCGCACGCTGTCGCCCGCGAGGGATTCGCGGACGGGGCGGACGATCGGGATCGCGCCCGCGACCGCGGCCTCGAAGTAGATGTCGACGCCCGCGGTGTCCGCGGCCTTGTAGAGCGTGGGGCCGTCCTCGGCGAGGAGCGCCTTGTTCGCGGTCACGACGGCGGCGCCCGCCTCGATCGCCCGCAGCAGCAGCGCGCGGGCCGGCTCGATGCCGCCCATGACCTCGATGACGATGTCGGCGCGCGCGACGAGCCCCTCGGCGTCCTCCGTCAGGAGCGAGCGGTCAACCGACTCGGCGAGCGGCCGCGGGGCCGACGCGTCACGCACCGCGATGCCCACGAGCTCGAGCGGTGCCCCGACGCGCGAGGCCAGGTCGGCGCTCTGCTGCGTCAGCAGCCGAGCCACCTCGGACCCGACGACGCCGCACCCGAGCAGCGCGACGCGCAGCGGACCTTGCTCCTGCTGGCTGGCTCCCACGAAGCTCCTCCTCCATCACCCGGCCCGCACGGTCAGCGGTGCCGTCGTTCTCCTGGCCCTGTCGGACGCGATCACGTCGCAGGGCCCCTCGGTCCCGGTGGGCACGGCACCCTGTGCCGCACGTCCCCACCGGTCGATCCCGAGCATGTCGATCCTCGCCCGGTTGCCCGGATCCTGGGCGCTCGTCTCAGGATACGGGTGCGCGGTCACCGGGCCGCGAGGCGCCGCGCCCGGGCCCGGCGGGCGTCAGCCCAGGTCGAGCGCGAGCAGGTCGTCCTCGGTCTCACGACGGACCAGGACCCTGGTCCCGCCGTCGGTCACGGCCACGACCGGGGGCCGGGGCACATGGTTGTAGTTCGAGGCCATCGAGCGCCCGTAGGCGCCCGTCGCCGCGACGGCCAGCAGGTCGCCGGCCCGCACGTCGCCCGGGAGCAGCACGTCGTGGACCACGATGTCGCCGCTCTCGCAGTGCTTGCCGACCACGCGTGCGAGCACGGGCGCGGCGTCCGAGAGCCGGTTCGCGAGCTCGGCGTGGTAGTTCGCGCCGTACAGCGCCGGGCGGATGTTGTCGCTCATGCCGCCGTCGATCGAGACGTACGTGCGCACGGTCGTGCTCTCGGCCTCGCCGTCCCCGGCCGCCCCGCCGACCCGCACGGGCTTGACCGTTCCGACCGTGTAGAGCGTCAGGCCAGCGGGCCCGACGATCGCCCGGCCCGGCTCGATCGAGAAGCGCGGCAGGGGCGTGCCGAGGTCCGCCGACGAGGCCGCGACCGACGCGGCGACGTCCTTCGCGATGCGGTCCGGGTCGAGCGCGACCTCGCCCGGCAGGTACGCGATGCCGTACCCACCGCCCAGGTCCACCTCCGGGACCAGGAAACCCGTGCGCTCCGCGAGCGCGGCCCGCAGCTCGAGGACCTTGCGCGCCGCGACCTCGAAGCCCGACGGGTCGAGGATCTGCGAACCGATGTGCGAGTGGATGCCCAGCAGCTCCAGCTCGGGGTGCGCGAGCACCGCGAGGAGCGCGGTCATGGCCGGGCTGTCCTCGGCCTGCGCGTCCGGCGCGGTCGCGAGGGACAGCCCGAACTTCTGGTCCTCGTGCGCGGTCGAGATGTACTCGTGACCGCCCGCGTGCACGCCCGTGGTCACCCGGATCATGACCGGGGCCGGAACCCCGCCCCGCGCCCGGGACGCGGCGGCCACGCGCTCGACCTCGACGAGCGAGTCGACGATGATCCGGCCCACGCCCGCGTCGAGCGCTCGCGCGATCTCCGCGTCGGACTTGTTGTTGCCGTGCAGGCCGATGTGCTCTCCGGGCACGCCCGCGCGCAGTGCGACCGCGAGCTCGCCGCCCGTCGCGGTGTCGACCCGCAGGCCCTCGGCACGGACCCAGCGGGCCACGGCGACCGACAGGAACGCCTTGCCCGCGTAGTACACGTCGACTCCCGCACCGACCTCGGCGAACGCGGCCTCGAACGCGCGACGGTACGACCGTGCCCGCTCGCGCAGGTCCGCCTCGTCGAGCACGTACGCCGGGGTGCCCTGGGCGGCCGCGAGCTCGCGCACGTCGACCCCCGCGACCGTCAGCGCGCCGTCGGGACCGCGGCGCACGCCGCTCGACCACGGCTCGCCCGGCACGAAGGTGCCGGTCGGCGAGAAGGCGGGCGGCGTCGTCGGGCCTGCCGACGCGCTCACATGCGCTCCGGCGCGGACACGCCCAGCAGGCCGAGGCCGTTGGCGAGCACCTGACGCGTCGCGTCGTTGAGCCACAGGCGCGTGCGGTGCACGTCCGTGACCTCCTCGTCGCCCAGCGGCGTCACGCGGCACTCGTGGTACCAGGAGTGGTAGTCGCCCGCGAGCGCCTCGAGGTAGCGCGCGACGCGGTGCGGCTCGCGCAGCTCCGCGGCCTGGCCCACGACGCGGGGGAACTCGGTGAGCGCACCGAGCAGGATCGACTCGGTCTCGTGCGTCAGGAGCGACGGGTCGAACGCCTCGCTCCCGTCCTCACGGAACCGCGAGACCCCGTGCGCCTCGGCGTTGCGCGCGACGTTGGCGGTGCGGGCGTGCGCGTACTGCACGTAGAAGACCGGGTTCTCGTTGGTCGCCCTGGACAGCAGGTCGAGGTCCAGGTCGATGCTCGAGTCGGTCGAGGAGCGCGCGAGCGAGTAGCGCGCGGCGTCCACGCCCACGGCGTCGACCAGGTCCTCGAGCGTCACGACGGTCCCGGCGCGCTTGGACATGCGGACCGGCTGGCCGTCCTTGACCAGGTTGACCATCTGCCCGATGAGGATCTGCAGGTTCTTGCCCGGCTCGTCGCCGAACGCCGCGCACACCGCCATCATGCGGCTCACGTACCCGTGGTGGTCCGCGCCGAGCATGATGATGACGTCGTCGAACCCGCGCTCGCGCTTGTCGAGGTAGTACGCGATGTCGCCCGCGATGTACGCGGCCTCGCCGTCCGACTTGATGATGACGCGGTCCTTGTCGTCACCGAAGTCGGTCGTGCGCAACCACGTCGCGCCGTCGGCCTCGAACACGTGGCCGCCCTCGCGCAGGCGCTGGACCGCGCGCTCGACCGCACCCGACTCGTGCAGCGAGTCCTCGTGGAAGTACACGTCGAAGTCGACGCCGAAGTCGTGCAGCGCGCTGCGGATCTCGTCGAACATGCGCTCGACGCCGCGCGCCCGGAAGACCTCCTGGGCCTCGTCGTCGGGCAGCGTGCGCGGGTCCCGGTCGCCCGCGGCGATCGCGTCGGCGATGACGGCCTCGGCGATGTCCGAGATGTACTGGCCGCCGTACCCGTCCTCGGGAGCGTCCTGGCCCTTGGCGCGCGCGAGCAGCGAGCGAGCGAAGCGGTCGATCTGCGCACCGTGGTCGTTGAAGTAGTACTCGCGCTCGACCACGGCACCCGAGGCCTGCAGCACGCGGGCCAGCGAGTCGCCGACCGCGGCCCAGCGCACGCCGCCGATGTGGATGGGACCCGTGGGGTTCGCCGAGACGAACTCCAGGTTGATGCGCGTGCCGGCCTCGGAGTCGTTGTTCCCGTAGGCCGCACCCTGGGCGAGGATCGTGCGCGCGAGCTCGCCCGCGGCCGCCGCGTCGAGCGTGATGTTCAGGAAGCCCGGCCCGGCGATGTCCACCGACTTGATGCCCGGGTGCGCGGCGAGGCGCTGCGCGAGGTCCTCGGCCAGGACGCGCGGGGCCACGCCGGCCTTCTTCGCGAGCTGCAGGGCGACGTTGGTGGCCCAGTCGCCGTGCTCGCGCTGGCGGGGTCGCTCGACGTGAACCGACGCGGGGACCGCGTCGGCGGGCAGGGCGAGGGTGCCGTCGGCGACGGCGGAGGCCAGGGCAGCGCTGAGCGCTTCGGAGAGCTCGTTCGGGGTCACCCGACGATTCTAGCGAGGGACGCTAGCGCTTTGTGTCGTCGCCCGCGGGCGACGACGTGGGCCCACCCCGCCGTGCACGCGGAACCCACGTGTCCTCGATCATGACGGGACGGCACCCCGCGACCGCGGCGACGAGGATCACGGCGAGGGTGCCGAACAGGAAGACGAACGTGCTGTCCCACGTCCCGCTGCGGCCGTAGAGGATGCCCGCGGTCAGGGGCCCGGCCCCTGCGATGAGGTACCCGACGCCCTGCACGAACCCGGACAGCGCCACGGCCCCGGCCGAGGTGCGGCTGCGCAGGTTGATGAGCGCGAGCCCCAGCGGGAACGTCGAGGCCCCGAGCCCTGCGAGCACGACCCACACCCACGTCGCAGGACCTGCCTGACCACCCATGAGCCCGCCGTACCCGACCGCGAGCATCGCGACGAAGACCACCACGAGGGGGTACGGGTTGCGCATCCGGGCTGCGAGCAGCGGCGTGACGATCGACATCGGCATGCCGACGAACGCGTACAGCGCGAGCGCGCTCGCCGCCGTGGGCTCCGACATCCCCGCGTCGATCAGGACGTGCGGCAGCCACGCGAACATGACGTAGGTGTTGAGCGAGTTGAGACCGAACATCCCCGCGACGCCCCACGCGAGCGGGCTGCGCCAGGCGCGCCCCTCGTGACGGTGCCGCCCGTCGAGCCCCACCGTGTGCTCGGGCGAGTGCTCGAGCACCGACGCGAGCTCGGCGCGGGCACGGGCCGAGCGGGCGATGACCACGGTCCACGGCACGGCCGCGAGCAGGCCCACGAGCGCCCAGCCGCCCAGGGCCGGACGCCAGCCCAGCGACGAGGCGATACCCACCACGAGCAGCGGCGGGATCGCGGTGCTCAGCGAGAGCGTCACGGTGTACGCCGCGGTCACGGCCCCGATCCGGTCGGGGAAGTACCGCTTGACCAGGGGCGGGAGCAGCACGTTGCCCATGCCCATGCCCGCGAGCGCCACCGCGGTCCACAGCAGGAAGGACGGGGCCGTGCTCGACAGCGACCGCAGGATCTCCCCGACCGAGCTCACGACCAGCGCGGCGACGAGCGTCGGCTCGAGCCCGAACCTGCGCGACAGGACCGGGACGAGCGAGCCGAAGACCGCGAACGCGATGACCGGGACAGTGCCCAGCAGACCCGCGACCTGGTCGCTCAGGTCGATGTCGGCCCGGACCACCTCCAGGATCGGGGAGACCGAGGCGACCGCGATCCGCAGGTTGAAGGCCGCGAGGACGATCCCGGCAAGGACGACGAACCGCCCTCTCCACGGGCGGCGGGCGTTGTCGGGGGTGCTGTCGGGGGTCGAGCTCGAGTCCTGGCGATCCACTCCAGGAGGGTACGCATCCGTTTCCCGGGGCACCCGTCCCGGAGGCCGTTCCGGGCTGGTGAGTCCGGTCACCCCGCCACCACGAGGCCAGGCGTCCCGGACGACTCTCGGCAGGTGGGAGCACGAACCCGCCGGAGACTGGTAGTCTCGTGCACCGTGCCGGATGCTCGTCAGAGCGAACGCATGCTGCCCTCGTAGCTCAGTGGATAGAGCGTCTGCCTCCGGAGCAGAAGGTCGTAGGTTCGAGTCCTATCGAGGGCACCACGGACCAAGCCCCTGGACCCCTCGGTCCAGGGGCTTCGTCGTGCCCGGGACCCGTCACGGTGGTCCGGGACTCCCCCGCACCCGTGTAGCGTCCGCACTACTGGGCCACCGTGGTCTCGTTGACGGGACAAGCGTGACAACAGCATCGAACGACACCATCCTCGGCCTCCTCGGGAGGTCGCGGAAGCCCGACGAGCGCCGGCTCCCCCTCCACCCCGACCACCTCGAGCGCATCGCCCCCGAGCTCCGGTCGCGGATCGTCGTCGAGCACGGGTACGGCGAGCGCTTCGGGGTGAGCGACGAGCAGATCGCGCCCTGGGTCCGCTCCCTGGGCACCCGCGCCGAGGTCATCGCGGCAGCCGACGTGATCCTGCTGCCCAAGCCCCAGCTCGAGGACCTGCGCGACCTGCGCCCCGGCCAGACCCTGTGGGGCTGGCCGCACTGCGTCCAGGACCGCGACCTGACCCAGCTCGCGATCGACAAGCGGCTCACGCTCGTCGCGTTCGAGGCCATGCACCACTGGGCGGCGGACGGCGGGTTCGGCCTGCACGTCTTCCACAAGAACAACGAGATGGCCGGCTACTGCTCGGTGCTGCACGCGCTCGAGCTGTGCGGCTCGACGGGCGACTACGGCAGGCGCCTGACCGCCGTGGTCATCGGCTTCGGCGCCACCGCTCGCGGAGCCGTCACGGCCCTCAACGCGCACGGCGTGCACGACGTCCGCGTGCTCACCAACCGCCGGGTCGCCGCGGTCGCGGCACCGATCCACTCGGCGCAGATCGTGCAGTTCGACCACGACGACGCGCCGTACCTCAGCGAGGTCATCACCGACGAGGGCCGCCTCCCGCTCGCCCCGTTCCTCGCCGAGAGCGACATCGTCGTCAACTGCACCCTCCAGGACCCGAACGCGCCCCTGCTCTACCTGCGCACGTCGGACCTGGGAGCGTTCCGTCCGGGCAGCCTGATCGTCGACGTGTCGTGCGACGACGGCATGGCGTTCGACTGGGCGCGCTCGACCACGTTCGCCGACCCTCTGGTCACGGTCGGCAAGAGCATCAACTACTACGCGGTGGACCACAGCCCGTCGTACCTGTGGAACTCGGCGACCTGGGAGATCAGCTCGGCGGTCCTGCCCTTCCTCCCGGCGGTCATGGCAGGCCCGGCGGGCTGGGAGGCGAACGAGACGGTCCGCCGTGCGATCGAGGTGCGCGACGGGGTCGTCCTCAACCCCGCCGTCCTCGAGTTCCAGCACCGCGAGGCCGCGTACCCGCACCACCCGGTCCCGGCCCTGCCGTGAGCGACCGCGTACGGTATGTCCTATGACGGACGGTGGTAACGGAGACTTCGAGTTCGAGCGTCGCTTCCTCGTGAAGGACGTCCCGGTCGACCTGCTCGACGCGCCCGCGCTCATCGTGCAGAGCTACTTCCTGGCGGAGGACGGCTACGCGCTGCGCCTGCGCGCCCAGGCGAGCGCGACGGCCGGCGAGCTCGGCGCCGCCACCTCTCCCCTGAGCGTCCTGGACCGGTACGCGTTCGACTTCTGCGCCCTGACGGTCAAGGGGCCGCAGGTGGGCGGCACCCGGTACGAGGCCGAGCGTGAGATCGACGTCAACGTCGGGGTCGAGATGATCCGCCGTGGTGGCGGCCGCATCGTCAAGACCCGCTACTCGGCGTGGCTCGGGGCGGACGGCTGGGTCATCGACGTGTTCGGGGGCGCGAACCACCCGCTCGTGATCGCGGAGTGCGAGCGGTCCGGCCCGGTCGTGGACCTCCAGATCCCGGCGTTCTGCGTCACCGAGATCACCGACGACCGTCGCTTCTCGAACGACTCGCTCTCGCACACCCCGTACTCGGCGTGGGCCGGGTCGTTCGCCGCGGAGCTCGCGGTCTCCGGGCCGCGGTTCCGCCAGGACTTCGGGCACAACGCCCACCTGCCCGGGGAGTAGCCCGGGCAGTTCAGGCCCCGTCGCCCACGAGGCGCGGCCCGTCCACGACGCCACGGTCTCCCCCGACGGGGGCGACCCCCAGGCTGCGCGCGTAGTAGACCCACGGGAACCACGACCCGATCCGTTCCCACCCGTCGGCCTCGAGCCCGAACCGGCTCGCTCCCAGGACGTAGACGCGCTTGTGCTCCCACTGCGTCGTGGTGCGCACGAGCCGGTGGAAGCCCGCCCCGAAGCCCGTCGAGCGCCAACCCTTGCGCCCGTAGGCCTCGAGCGCGGGCATCTCGGTCACGGCCGTGACGGGAGAGAGGATCCGGGTGTCGCCGACCTCCGCGCCCCCGACGAGGTCCTGGACCGTGCCCGGCGCCCCCGGCCCGACCGGACGACCGAAGCGCTGCTGCGCGGCCTGCCGCGAGATCCCGAGGGTCGTGCCGATCGCCTCCCAGCTGTGCCCTGCCGAACGCGCCGACGACACGGCCGTCGCGAGCAGCGACTCGGCCGAGGTGGCGGCCCGCGCGGTGAGCGCGACGAGCTCGAGGTGCGCGCCGGGGTCGGTCGCGATGCGGTCGCCGATGCCGGGGTCGGCAGCGGTCACGGCTTCCGCGAGCAGGTCGTCGAGCGTCCGGTCGTCGTCGCGCGGCTCGAGGCTTCCCCAGGCGGGTGCGTCGCTCACGGTTCGCGCCTCTCCTCGATGCCCGACGCCGGAGCACCGGTCGCGAGGGCGGCGGACAGGTCGGCGACGGGAGAACTTCGGGTAGCCATGCGTCAACCTTGGCTTGACAACCCGTGACCGTCAAGAACCTGTTGACACTTGCAGCGCGGCCGCACCCGGTCGGGAACACGCCGTCGGGCACGCCTCCCGCGCCGTCCCGGCCGACCCGACGGAGAATGCAGGGCATGGACGAGGCCGTCGTACTTCTGGTCATCACCGGCGCGCTGGCCGTCACGGCCGCCGCCCGGCACTGGGACCTGCCCGCTCCCCTCGTGCTCGTGACCGTGGGCCTCGGCGTCTCGCTGATCCCCGCCGTCCCCCACATCGAGCTCGAACCCGAGGTGCTCCTCGGCGTCATCCTGCCGCCGCTGCTCTTCTCGGCGGCCAACGGCAGCTCCTACCAGGACTTCCGGTCGTCCCTCCACGCGATCGTGCGCCTCGGGGTCGGGCTCGTGATCGTCACTGCGCTGGCCGTCGCGTGGGTCGCGACCCTCCTGCTGCCCGACCTGCCGTTCGCCGCCGCTCTCGTCCTGGGCGCCGTCGTCGCCCCGCCCGACGCGGTCTCGGCCGCCGCGGTCGGACGCCGACTCGGACTGCCACGACGCGTCATGACGCTCCTCGGCGGCGAGAGCCTGATCAACGACGCGACGTCGCTCACGCTCTACAAGGTCGCCCTCGCCGGCGTCGCCACGGGCGCGTGGGTGTGGACCGAGGGCATCGGCGTCTTCACGCTCGCCGTCGTCGTCGGCGTGGGCGTCGGCCTCGTCATGGGCATCGGGATGCACGCCGCACGGCTGCGGCTCGCCGACCCCCTCCTGACGAGCGTCGCCGGGATCATCCTCCCGTTCGCGGCCTACTGGATCGCGGAGGAGCTCAGCGGCTCGGGCGTGCTGGCCGTCGTCGCCGCGGGCCTCTACCTGGGGCACACCGCCCCGACCGCGGGCTACGAGACCCGCCTCGTCGAGGAACCCCTGTGGGACAGCCTCGACCTGCTGCTCGAGGCCATCACGTTCGCGCTCATCGGTCTCCAGCTCAAGTTCGTCGTCGAGACCGTCGTGGACTCCGACGAAGGGCTGCGGACCGCGATCTGGGTGTCCCTCGCGGCCCTCGTCGTGACCATGGCCGTCCGTCCGCTGTACGTCTTCGCCACGGCGTGGCTCGACCGCGTCCACCTGCCGGGCTCGAAACGCTCGCGAGCCGACCAGCTCGACTGGCGCGAGTCCCTCGTGGTCTCCTCGGCCGGCATGCGAGGTGTCGTGACGCTCGCCGCCGCGGCCGCCATCCCCGCGACGCTCGGCGGGGCCGAGTTCCCCGGCCGCGCGACCATCCAGCTCGCGGCCTTCACGGTCGCGATCGGGACGCTCCTGCTGCAGGGCGTGACGCTGCCGTGGGTCATCCGGACGCTCGGGGTCGGGGGCGAGGACGAGGCCGCGAGCGACGCCGCCGAGGAGGCCCGGGTCCGTCGGCTCATGGCCGACGCCCAGGCCGCGACCATCGCCCACGCCACGCGGGAGTGGGCGCCCGTGATCGGCGAGGAGAAGGCCGAGGCGACACGGGCCGCCATGTCCGCCGCGATCGTCGGACGCGCACAGGCCGCGGCGCGCCTGCTCTCGCCCGAGTCGGCGGCCGAGGAACCTGTCGAGCAGGCTCCCGTCCGCGCGCGACCCACGGGCGGCCGGGCGTTTCCCGTGGCCAGGCCCGGCGACCGGTCGGAGGACCTGCGCCGGCTCAACGCCCTGCGCGCCGACATGAACAGGGCCCAGCGCCAGGTGCTGGTCGACGAGCGCGACGCCGGACGCCTCAACGAGGCCGTGATGCGCAGGATCCTGCGCGAGCTGGACATCGAGGCCGAGGCGCTGGCCGAGTCCTGGGTCAACCGGATCTGACGGGCTCCGTCAGGTGGGGCCGCCGAGCTCCACGACACCCTCGGTGAACTCGAAGTGCCACGGCTCGTAGGCGCCGCCGCCGCCCCGCTTGGCCCACGACGGGTTGGCCCAGCCGTACACGCCGCCGTTCTTGTTGATCCACGAGTAGACCTCGCGGTTGCCCGTCTCGCTCGAGCACAGGTCGATCGCCAGGCCCCACCCGTGGAACGACGTCCCCGGCTTGGCCGCGAACGCCCCGCGCGAACCCTTGAGGGAGACCTGCGACGCGATCGTGCGGTAGCTCGAGACCAGGCACATGTCCCGCCCGAACGTCGACCGGAAGGCCTCGTTCATGGCCGACAGCGCGACCGCCGCATCCGGACGCAACGACTCCCCCGGCTGCCACAGGTCGCACAGCTCGTGGCCCGTGAGCCTGCCGTTGGCGCTCGTCGGCTTGACGGTCGGGTCGCAGTCCGGCAGCGGGGCACGCTCGACCGATCGGCTCGCGGCCTGCGCCCGGCCGTCGATCTTCGGGGCCGCGGCCACGTACTCGGACGTGGGCTCGGCCGAGGCCGGGTTGTTGACGAGGTCCAGGGCGCTGGGCCCGGTCGGTCTGCCGTCCGGGCCGAAGGGTGCAGCCGGGCCGTCCTGGGCTCCGGCCGACAGCGGCATCGCGATGGTCGCGACGGCGAGCGTCCCGAGGACCGCCATGCGGGGGGCCCAGCGCTGGTGGGAAGGGATCTCCGCCCGACGGCGCCCCTTGTGCCCGCTCTCCGCCTCGCGGCGAGCGCGACGGGAGTCGGAGGACTGGGACGTCGACACCGACTCCACCGGACCTCCGCTCGAAGAACCGTCCGGACACCTCACGGTGGACGGAGCGGCACAGACGACAAGAAACGCGCTGCACCTCGCAGAAAGGACGACCCTCCGGTACAGGAGGAACCGTGCGAGACGAGCATCGGACACGATATCCGGGGGCGCCGGGGAAGCCAAGTCCCCTGTTCAACGGGCCGTGGGCCGCCCCGCGCCGGACAGTGCCGCCCCGACGGCCGGCCCCGGGAGCGGGGGCGGCGCACCCGGACCCCGGGCGCGCCACCCCTTCCCGCCCAGCCTCAGCGCACCCGCCGCTGCATCGCGTCCCGCACCTCGCCCACGAGCTCCTCCAGGATGTCCTCGAGGAAGACGACGCCCAGCGCACCGGGAGCGCCGACCGGTGCGACGTCGTCGGGCAGCGCGGTGGACGAGGCGTCGGGGATGCCGCCCTCACGCTCCAGCACCCCGGGGTCGACACGCGCCAGGTGCGCGCCGGAGCGCTGCATTGCCCGCAGCGCGTCCTCGATCTCGTCGCCCGGCTCGGCCGTCGCGAGCGCGCGCACACGCCACGAGGGCACCGGCCGGAACCGGTCCTCGCCGCTCGCGTACAGCACGTCCTTGAGGTGCAGGTAGCCGACGAGCTCGCCGTGCACGTCGGCGACCGGGAAGCGGCTGAAGCCCGTCTTGGCGACCAGACGCTCGATCTCGTCGGGCGTGCACCCCTCGACCACGGTCACGAGGCGGTCGACCGGCACCATGACCTCGGCCGCCGTGCGCTCCGAGAACTCGATGGCCCCCGACAGCAGGCCCTGCTCGTCCTGGAGGATGCCCTCGGCCTGCGAGTGCTCGACGATCGACTGCACCTGCTCGGCCGTGAAGACCGACGCGACCTCGTCCTTGGGCTCCACCCCGGTCCAGCGCACCACGTGGTTCGCGAGCCAGTTGAGCGAGACGATGATCGGCTTGAGGATGCGCCCCAGCACGACGAGCGGCGGACCGAACCACATGACGGCCTTCTCGGGACCGGACACCGCGAGGTTCTTCGGGACCATCTCGCCGAGGACCACGTGCAGGTAGACCACGATCGCCAGCGCGATCACGAAGGCGATCGGGTGCGTGAGCGACGGGCTCACGCCCAGGGCGTGCAGGGGCACCTCGATGAGGTGCGCGACGGCCGGCTCCGCGACGACACCCAGCCCCACCGAGCACACCGTGACGCCGAGCTGGGCGCACGCGAGCATGAGCGAGACGTGCTCCATGGCCCACAGGACCGTCTGCGCCCGGCGGTTGCCCTGCGCCGCGAGCGGCTCGATCGCGCTGCGCCGGGCCGAGATGATCGCGAACTCCGCACCCACGAAGAACGCGTTCGCGGCCAGGAGGAACAGGCCCAGCAGAAGGGCTGCGGTCGAGCTCATCGGGCACCTCCTTGCGAGCCGTCACCCGGGTGCCGGTCGGCGCTCGACCTGCCCGGCGACCCGGCTCGGCGGCCGTCCGTGTCGCCATGCTCCTGCGGGGCGAGCACGCGGACCCGGAGCCGCTCGACGCGGCGCCCTTCCATGGCCTCGACACGCAGCACGACGTCGCCGGCCCGGACCTCGTCCCCGACCTCCGGCACCCGGCCCAGGTCGGCCATGACGAGCCCCCCGAGGGTCTCGTAGGCGCCGTCCTCGGGCACCACCAGCCCCGTCGACTCCACGAGCTCGTCCGGGCGGACGACCCCTGGCACGATCCACGAGCCGTCGGCCCCACGGGCCGTGCCGGCCCGGCGCGGGTCGTGCTCGTCGGCGACGTCGCCCACGAGCTCCTCGACCACGTCCTCCAGGGTCACGACCCCCGAGGTTCCGCCGTACTCGTCCACGACCACGGCCATCTGCAGACCGAAGCCGCGCAGCTCGACGAGCAGCGGCCCCAGCGCGACCGTCTCCGGGACGCGCGGGGCGTCGACCATGAGCGCGGCGGCCGGCACCTCGCCACGACGCTCGTGGGGCACCCCCACGGCGCGGCGCAGGTGCACGAGACCGAGCACGTCGTCGCGATCCTCGCCGATCACGGGGAAGCGCGAGTGTCCCGACGTGCGGGCGAGCGCCACGACGTCCTCGGCCGTGTCGTCACGGCGCAGCACCACCATGCGCATGCGGTCCGTCATGACGTCGACCGCGCTGAGCTCGTCGAGCTCGATCGAGTTGGTCAGGAGCGTCGCGACCGAGGTGTCCAGGGTGCCCTCCTGGGCCGACCGCTTGACGAGCGCCGCGAGCTCGGACGCCGAGCGCGCGCCCGACAGCTCCTCGCGCGGCTCGACGCCCATGCGGCGCAGGATCGCGTTCGCCGAGCCGTTGAGCACCGAGATGACCGGTCGGAAGAGCTTGGTGAACTGCCGCTGGACCGGGACGACCTGGCGGGCGGTGGCGTACGGGGTCGAGAGCGCGAAGTTCTTGGGGATGAGCTCGCCGAAGAGCATCGAGAACAGGTTCACGACGACGAGCGCCAGGATCACCGCGAGGACCGTGGCCGCGCTCGCCCCGAGGGCCGTGCTGCCGAGCGCGTCGCCGATGAGGCTCTGAAGGGCCGGCTGGGCCGTGTACCCGAGCAGGATGGTCGTGATCGTGATGCCGACCTGCGCCGACGAGAGCTCTGTCGACAGGTGCTTGAGTCCGGCCCGGACGCTGCGGTCGCGGCGGCTGCTGCGCGCCTCGGCCCCGGGGACGTCGGCCCCGCGCGTCCCACCCGGTGCGCCGTCACGGCCCCCCTGCTCGGCGACGTGGGCCTCGTCGCTGCCCGGCTTGGCCAGGACGGCGGGGTCGAGGGTGACGAGCGAGAACTCGCTCGCCACGAAGACTGCTGTGCCTGCGGTCAGGAGCACCCCCAGCGCGACCATCAACCAGTCGCCTACCACGGGGTGCTCCACGGATATCGGGGTGTGCTCTTCATCGTGCCAACGATGTTATCGGCCGAGGGCCCGCCGTCCATCCGTGGCGCGGGCCGTCCCGGCCTCCCGTCCGTCGGCGACGGCGTCACACGACCCACGCCGGACACCCACCGGAACACCACAGACATCGACGGAACTTTCGTCCGTCCTGCGGCCATCGACGCCCCGGTTGTGCCACGCTGGTGCCATGACAGCCAGCGCATTCCCCACCGGTACCGGCGCGACGAGCGCTGGTGGACCCGCAGGCACACCCGCGCAGTCCGCGAACATCCTCGTCGTCGAGGACGAGCCGGCCATCGCCACGGCCATCGCCCAGCGCCTGAGCGCCGAGGGCTGGCGTGTCGAGGTCGCACGCGACGGGCTCTCGGGCGTCGAGGCGGCAACCCGCCTGCGACCCGACGTGATCGTGCTCGACGTCATGCTGCCGGGCATCGACGGGCTCGAGGTCACGCGCCGCATCCAGGCCGAGCAGCCCGTGCCGATCCTCATGCTGACCGCGCGCGACGACGAGACCGACATGCTCATCGGGCTCGGCGTCGGCGCCGACGACTACATGACCAAGCCCTTCTCGATGCGCGAGCTGGTCGCCCGGGTCAAGGCGCTGCTCCGGCGCGTCGACCGCGCGGCCCAGGCGGCGACGTCGACCCCCACGGACCCGCCCATGGTCGTGGGCGACGTCGTGATCGACCGCGCCCAGCGACGCGTGCACCGCGCGGGCGAGGAGGTCCACCTGACCCCGACCGAGTTCGAGCTGCTCGTCATGCTGGCCAGCTCGCCCAAGACCGTGCTCACGCGCGAACGCCTCCTCGCCGAGGTCTGGGACTGGGCCGACGCGAGCGGGACCCGCACGGTCGACTCCCACATCAAGGCGCTGCGCCGCAAGCTCGGGCCCGACCTGATCCGCACGGTCCACGGGGTCGGATACGCGTTCGAGCCCCCGGTCGCGTGACCTCCGGCCCCCGGACCATCCGCCCCCACCTCCCGGACGTCCGGCCCCTCGACTCGTTCCGGTCGCTCAAGATCAAGCTCGGCGTGCTGGTCTTCGCGACCGTCACGCTCGCGGTCCTCATCACCTGGCTCGGTCAGCAGAACAAGCTCGGCCCCACCCGCACGTTCCCGCTGGCGATCGTGCTCTCGCTCCTGCTCACGCAGATCCTCGCGCGCGGCATGACCTCGCCCCTGCGCGAGATGACGGCTGCCGCGCAGTCCATGGCCGACGGGGACTACACCCGGCGGGTGCGCGCGACGAGCCGTGACGAGGTGGGCCAGCTCGCGGTCGCCTTCAACATCATGGCCGAGGACCTGGCGTCGTCCGACCAGATGCGACGAGAGCTCATCGCGAACGTGTCGCACGAGCTCCGTACACCGATCGCGGCGCTCCAGGCCCAGCTCGAGAACGTCGTCGACGGCGTGAGCGAGGCGAACCCGGCGACCATGGAGATGGCCCTCGCCCAGACCGAGCGCCTGACCCGCCTCGTGACGTACCTCCTGGACCTGTCCCGGATCGAGGCAGGCGCCGCGGCCCTCAACTTCCAGGACATCCCGCTCGGCGACTTCCTGGAGGAGAACGCCGACGCCGTCTCGATGGTCGAGGCCGGCAAGCAGCTCCAGTACGTGGTCGACGTGACCCCGGAGGACCTCACGCTGCCGGCGGACCCCGAGCGTCTGCGGCAGATCGTCACGAACCTGCTCCAGAACGCGATCCGGCACTCGCCCCAGAACGGCGAGATCCGGCTCGAGGCCTACCCCGTCGACGACGACGTCGTGATCGAGGTCATCGACGAGGGACCCGGCATCGCGAAGAAGGACCGCGAACGGATCTTCGAGCGCTTCGCCCGGGGCAACGCCCCGTCGCAGGGCCACTCGTCGACGGGCGGGACGGGGATCGGGCTCGCGATCGTGCGCTGGGCGGTCGACCTGCACGGCGGGCGGATCGAGGTCGCGGACTCCCTCCAGGGCGCCACGATGCGCCTGACCTTCCCGGCTCGTCCCCAGCCGCACACGACCGGCCTCCCGGACGACCTGCCGGAGATCCTGGGTCACCCCGGCGCGCCTCGTCCGAGCGACCAGGAGCGACGCCCGTCCGACCCGACGGAGTGAGACCTTCGTCACACTCGGTGGCGGGCATACCCGGCGATGGTCTAAACGACCTGACCTTTGGTCAGCGAACAGGTCGCTGTTGCCCCCCTGTTTGCCTCTGGCAGACGTCCCGTGAAGAACCGGCCGACACCCTGCACATTTCCGCCGGCCGAGGCTCGGGCGAGCGGACCGGAGGGCCTAGGCTTGACGGGTCCGGTTCCGGACTAGGTACCCGATATCCAGTGACGATCAGTGGTGAAAGTGGGCGATCCTCGCGTGTCCCCGAAGGCTGAGTCAGAGTCGATCAGCGCAGCAAGTTCTGTGTTCGGCGCCAACGAATGGCTCGTCGACGAGCTCTACGAGCAATACCTCAAGGACAAGAACGCGGTGGACCCCGCGTGGTGGGAGTTCTTCGCGGACTACCGTCCCGGGGACAAGGCGAGCGAGGTGAACGGGAGCAGCGCCACCGCCGCTCCCTCCGCCCCTGCCGCAGGGACTGCGACGCCCGCCGTCGCGACCCCGGCCCCCGCGGTCCAGATCCCGGCGAACGCACCGGCAACGCCGCCGGCCCACGCCACGAGCGCCGTACCGGCGACCGACGGCTCTGCCGCCGGTGAGTCCGCGCAGCGCCCCAAGTCCCCCGTGGTCCCCGCCGACCCGACCGTCAACGCCGCGATCGCGGCCGTGAAGGCCAACCGTCCGGTCGCGACCGCGCAGCCGGCGACGGCCCCGTACGCCGCGGTCGCCGCCGCGAAGTCGAAGTCCGACACGCCCGACGCCGCGGACGACGTGCAGAAGCTGCGCGGCCCCGCCGCGCGCGTCGTCGTGAACATGGAGGCGAGCCTCGAGGTCCCCACGGCGACCTCCGTGCGCGCCGTGCCGGCCAAGCTCATGGTCGACAACCGCATCGTGATCAACAACCACCTCGCCCGCGGGCGCGGCGGCAAGATCTCGTTCACGCACCTCATCGGGTACGCGCTCGTCGAGGCCCTCGGCGAGATGCCGGCCATGAACGCGAGCTACACGCAGCTCGACGGCAAGCCCGCGGTGAACAACCCGGCGCACGTCAACTTCGGGCTCGCGATCGACCTCGCCAAGCCGGACGGCACCCGCCAGCTCCTCGTGCCGAGCGTCAAGAAGGCCGAGCAGATGGACTTCGCCCAGTTCTGGGCGGCCTACGAGGACCTGGTCCGCCGGGCCCGCGGCAACAAGCTCACGGTCGACGACTTCGCCGGCACGACGATCTCGCTCACCAACCCGGGCGGCATCGGCACCGTGCACTCGGTCCCGCGCCTCATGCAGGGCCAGGGCACGATCATCGGCGTCGGCGCCATGGACTACCCCGCGGAGTTCGCGGGTGCCTCGGTCGAGCAGCTCGCGCGCCTCGGCGTCTCGAAGGTCCTGACGATCACGTCGACCTACGACCACCGCATCATCCAGGGCGCCCAGTCCGGCGAGTTCCTGCGCATCCTCGGGACCAAGCTGATCGGTGAGGACGGGTTCTACGACCGCGTCTTCGCCGCGCTGCGCATCCCCTACGAGCCGGTCCGCTGGACCCGCGACAACACGACGGACGCCGAGATCGAGGCGGCCAAGCCCGCCAAGATCGCCGAGCTCATCCACTCGTTCCGCTCGCGCGGCCACCTGATGGCCGACACGGACCCGCTCGCCTACCGCCAGCGCAAGCACCCCGACCTGGACGTCCAGACCCACGACCTCACGCTGTGGGACCTGGACCGCACCTTCCCCACGGGCGGGTTCGGCGGCAAGACCAAGTCGACGCTGCGCGACATCCTCGGCCTGCTGCGCGACTCGTACTGCCGCTCGATCGGCATCGAGTACATGCACCTCGCGGACCGCGCCCAGCGTCGCTGGCTCCAGGAGCGCCTCGAGTCCGGGTACGCCCGCACCCCGCGCGAGGACCAGCTGCGCATCCTGCGCCGCCTGAACTCCGCAGAGGCGTTCGAGACCTTCCTGCAGACCAAGTTCGTCGGCCAGAAGCGCTTCTCGCTCGAGGGTGGCGAGTCCGTCATCCCGCTGCTCGACGCCGTCCTGTCCAAGGCGGCCGACGGCGGCCTCGACGAGGTCTGCATCGGCATGGCCCACCGCGGCCGCCTCAACGTCCTCGCGAACATCGCCGGCAAGAGCTACGCGCAGATCTTCGCCGAGTTCGAGGGCAACCAGGACCCCAAGAGCGTCCAGGGCTCGGGAGACGTCAAGTACCACCTCGGCACCGAGGGCACGTTCTCGGCCGAGTCGGGTGCGCAGACGCGCGTCTACCTCGCGGCCAACCCCTCGCACCTCGAGGCGGTCGACCCGGTGCTCGAGGGCATCGTGCGCGCCAAGCAGGACCGCATCGACCTGGGCGGCGACGGGTTCTCCGTCCTGCCGATCCTCATCCACGGCGACGCGGCCTTCGCGGGCCAGGGCGTGGTGCCCGAGGTCCTGAACCTCGCGCAGCTGCGCGGGTACCGCACGGGCGGCACGATCCACGTCATCATCAACAACCAGGTCGGCTTCACCACGGGCCCGTCCTCGTCGCGCTCGACGCTCTACTCGACCGACGTCGCCAAGGGCTACCAGGTCCCGATCTTCCACGTGAACGGTGACGACCCCGAGGCGTGCGTGCGCGTCGCCGAGCTCGCCTTCGCGTTCCGCGAGCAGTTCGACCGTGACGTCATCATCGACATGATCTGCTACCGCCGCCGCGGCCACAACGAGGGCGACGACCCCTCGATGACGCAGCCGCTCATGTACAACCTGATCGAGGCCAAGCGCTCGGTGCGCAAGCTCTACACCGAGAACCTCGTCGCACGCGGCGACATCACGCTCGAGGAGGCCGAGCACGTCCTGCAGGACTACCAGGCCCAGCTCGAGCGCGTCTTCACCGAGACCAAGGAAGGCGGCTTCACGCCGTCGCCCGCCACCGAGCCCGTCGCGGGCCTGGAGCGCCCCGAGTCCCAGCGCGAGGACGCCGGCACGATGGTCGGGTGGAAGACCGCGATCGACCAGTCGATCATCGAGCGCGTGGGTCAGGTGCACGTCTCGCCGCCCGAGGGCTTCACGGTCCACCCCAAGCTGGCGCAGCTCCTCGAGAAGCGCAACCAGATGTCCGCCAACGGCGGCATCGACTGGGGCTACGGCGAGCTGATCGCGTTCGGGTCGCTGCTCGTGGAGGGCACGCCCGTGCGCCTCGCCGGCCAGGACTCGCGCCGCGGCACGTTCGTCCAGCGCCACGCGGTCCTGCACGACCGCGAGACCGGCGCCGAGTGGACCCCGCTGCTGTACCTCTCCGCGGACCAGGCGAAGTTCTGGGTCTACGACTCCTCGCTGAGCGAGTACGCGGCCCTCGGGTTCGAGTACGGCTACTCGGTCGAGCGTCCTGACGCCCTGGTGCTGTGGGAGGCGCAGTTCGGCGACTTCGTCAACGGCGCGCAGACCGTCATCGACGAGTTCATCTCGTCCGCCGAGCAGAAGTGGGGCCAGAACTCCTCGGTCGTCATGCTCCTGCCGCACGGCTACGAGGGCCAGGGGCCGGACCACTCGTCGGCCCGCATCGAGCGGTTCCTCCAGCTCTGCGCGGAGAACAACCTCACGGTCGCGCAGCCGTCCACGCCGGCGTCGTACTTCCACCTGCTGCGTCAGCAGGCGTACGCCCGCCCGCGCCGCCCGCTCGTGGTGTTCACGCCCAAGCAGCTGCTGCGTCTCAAGGCGGCCGCGTCCGGGGTCGAGGACTTCACGACCGGGACCTTCCAGCCGGTGCTCGGGGACACGACGGCGAACCCGTCGTCGGTCGACCGCGTCCTGCTCTGCACGGGGCGCGTCTACTACGACCTGGTCGCCGAGCGCGCCAAGCGTGGGGACGACCGGACGGCGATCGTCCGCCTCGAGCAGCTCTACCCGCTCGACGTGGAAGGCATCCGTCGGGAGGTCGCGAAGTACGCGGGCGCCGAGGTCGTCTGGGTCCAGGACGAGCCGGAGAACCAGGGCGCGTGGTCGTTCGTCCACGTGAACCTGCCCGAGGACCTGCCTCGTGTCCGGGTCGTCTCGCGCCCGGCGTCGGCCTCGACCGCTGCCGGCACGGCCAAGAAGCACCAGGCCCAGCAGGCCGTCCTCCTCGAGCAGGCGTTCGCCCGCTGAGCAGGACTCGCGCGCTGACCCCCTGAGGGCCATGACGAAGGCCGCCTCCCCCGTCCGGGGAGGCGGCCTTCGTCATGCGTCGTACAGGCCGGCTGGGTCGCCTACCAGCGGCCGTGGACCTGCTCGCGCAGGTACCGGTCGTAGATCTCACGGACCCCCGACGCGAACAGCGGTCCGAGCACCTCCGCCGAACCGGCCTCGGCGTTGGCGCGGGCCTGCTCGACGTTGCGGGCACCGGGGATCACGGTCGAGACACCGGGCTGCTGCCAGATCCAGGCGATCGCGGCCTGGGCCGGGGACACGTCGGGTCCGAGCACGTCGTGCACGAGCGCGGTGAACTCCCCCGCAGCCGTGAGACCGGTGGCGAAGTCGACCCCGGAGAAGGTCTCGCCGACGTCGAACGCGGAACCGTCGCGGTTGAAGCTCCGGTGGTCGTTCTCGGCGAAGGTCGTCTCGCGCGTGTACTTCCCGGACAGCAGGCCCGAGGCCAGGGGGACGCGAGCGATGATCCCGACGCCCGCGTCGGACGCCGCGGGCAGCACCTCGTCGAGGGGCTTGAGCCGGAAAGCGTTGAGGATGATCTGGACGGTCGCGACGCCGGGGCGCGCGATGGCCGCGAGCGCCTCGTCGACGGTCTCGACGCTCACGCCGTAGGCCGCGACCGACCCCTCGGCCACGAGCGTGTCGAGCGCGTCGTACACCTGGTCGTCGTCGACGACCGAGGACGGCGGGCAGTGGAGCTGGACGAGGTCGAGGCGCTCGGTGCGCAGGTTGCGGCGCGACCGGTCCGTCCACTCGCGGAAGTTCGCGAGCGTGTAGCTCGCGGGCTCCTGCGGGGCTCGTCGGCCCATCTTGGTCGCGACCGTGATGCCCGCGCCAGGGTTGTCCGCGAGGTAGGACCCGATGATCTCCTCGCTGCGACCGTCGCCGTAGACGTCGGCGGTGTCGAAGAAGGTCACGCCGGACTCGGCGGAGGCGTCGAGCACGGCGCGGGCGTCGGCCTCGCTGACCTCACCCCAGTCCGCCCCGAGCTGCCAGGTGCCGAGCCCGACGACCGAGACCAGTCGTCCGGTGCGTCCGAGCACTCGTCGTTCCATGTGTTCCTCCTCGTCCTGCGGGTGGTGCTCCCGTCCCCGGCAGTGCCGGGGACGGTGCGTCGCTGGGCCGTGCGCCCGGGAGGACGGCACGACCGGGTTCTACTGTCCCTGTTCGTGGGGAGTTCCGCACCCAGTAGCGTGTGCACGTGAACATCCATGCACCGTCAGGCGTCCAGATCCGCATCGAGCACGGGGACCACCGTGCCACGCTCACGGCGGTCGGTGCGACCGTCCGTGAGTACTCCGTCGGGGGGCGCGACGTCTTCACGCCCTTCGCCGAGGACGAGATCGCTCCCGCGTCGCACGGCGCGGTGCTGCTCCCCTGGCCCAACCGGCTGCGCGACGGGCGGTACACGTTCGACGGTGTGGATCACCAGCTCCCGATCACCGAGGTGCCGAGGAGCACGGCCATCCACGGTCTGGTGTGCTGGGAACGCTGGGACGTCGTCGAGCAGTCGACCTCGGCCGTGACCTTCGAGCTGCACCTCGTCCCGACGCCCGGCTACCCGTTCGACCTCGTCGCGCGCGTCACGTACGCACTGAGCGACGCAGGGCTGCGCGTCACGGCCCGCACGACGAACGTGGGCACGTCCGACGCCCCCTACGGCGTCGGGTTCCACCCGTGGCTGTCGCCGGGCACCGCGACGGTCGACGAGTGCACGCTGCGCCTCGACGCGCGCACCCGTGTCACGACGGACGAGCGGCTGCTGCCCACGGGCACCGAGTCCGCTGCGGGCGACCTCGACCTGCGCGAGCCCCGCCTGCTCGCGGGCATCGACCTCGACGACGCGTACGTCGACGTCCTGCGGGACGAGGACGGGCTGTCCTGGATGCGTCTGGCAGCTCCCGACGGCCGCACGGCCGCGGTCTGGATGGACTCCTCGATGGACACGTGGCAGGTGTGCACGGGCGACCACGTCTCGGCGGCCGGCTACCGGCGCACGGGGGTCGCGGCCGAGCCCATGAGCTGCGTCGCTGACGCGTTCCGGACGGGCGAGCGCCTCGTGCGCCTCGCTCCGGGTGCCTCGCACGACGCCGTGTGGGGTGCGACGCTCCTCTGACGGGGCGTGGCGCCGGTCACGTCCTGTCCGGCCCGGCGTCGGGGCGCCTCTCTCCCCCTGGGCCTCCCGGCGCGAGGGGAGGTCGACGATTCCCGGTCCGGGTGGCGCCCGACCGGCCGGACATCCCGCACGGGAGCCTTGTCGTGACGGACAATGGTGCGCGAGCGAACGAGGAGCACATCACCGTGGGAGAACCTGAAGTACGGATCTGCGTGGTCGGCGACGAGCTGAGCGCGGGTGTCGGCGACGCCAAGGGCCTCGGTTGGGCCGGGCGCGTGGTCGCGCGCACCCGTTTCCCGGGGACGGCGATGGTCTTCCCTCTCGCGATCCCGGGCGAGACGACGACGGCGATGAGCCAGCGCTGGGACGCCGAGACGAGCAGGCGCTTCGACCACGACCCCGAGGCCGACAACCGGCTCGTCCTCGCCCTGGGTCGTCACGACCTCGACGCGGGCCTGTCGGTGGCGCGGTCGCGGCTCAACCTGGCGAACGTCCTGGACGTGGCCGAGCACCGTCGTCTGCCCACGTTCGTCGTCGGGCCGCCGCCCGGCCGACCCGAGGACAACGACCGGGTCGCCGAGCTCTCCGCGGCTTTCGCGGACGTGGCCAACCGGCGCCGCGTGCCGTACGTGGACACGTTCACGCCCCTGGTCACGCACGAGCAGTGGCTCGCGGACCTCGCGACGAGCGGCGGCGGGTACCCGGGGCAGGCGGGCTACGGGCTCATGGCGTGGCTCGTCCTGCACACGGGCTGGCACGCGTGGCTCGGCCTGCCCGACGACGTCGTGTAGCCAGGGCGCCCGGCCCGCCGACGGTGACGCTCGTGCGCGCCGAGGGTGACCGTCTCACCCGCCGACGGTGACCACACCCGGGCTGCGAGACGACAGCGGCCTGCGGCCACCCGTCCAGGGGTGACCGCAGGCCGCTGTCGTCGTCTCGGGGCGCAGACCGCCCTGGGTCTCAGCCTCGCGAGACCGTGAGGTTGCCCGAGACCGTGCTGACCGACACGTACGCGCCGCTCGTGCCCTCCGAGTGGTCCACGGACGTGGTGCGGGACTGCGCGCTGGGGACGGGGGCGCCGTCGAGCACGACCTTGCCCGTGACCGCGCGCGCCTTGAGGTTGACCCCCGCACCCTCGCTCAGGCGCAGGGTGACGTCGCCCGAGACGGTCTTGGCGGTCACGAGGGGGGTCGTCTCGCGGGCCTCCACGACCACGTCTCCCGTGACCGTGCTGATCGTGACCCGTCCGAGCGCGCCCTCGGCCTCGACGCGGCCCGAGGCCGTGCTGACCTTGACGTCACCCTCGTGCGTCGCGACCGCGACGCGTCCCGCGACGGTCTTGACCGAGAGGGGGCCCACGGTGTCGGTCACGGTGACCGACCCGTCGGCCGTGGTCACGGACACGGGCGCGCGGGTGCCGCTGACGGTCGCCGAGGCGCGGGCGGTCGCGATCTTGACGGGCAGGTGGGCCGGGAGCACGACCCGGACGGTGGCGGTGTCCTTGTCCTTGAGGCCGCGCAGCCGGTCCACGGCCCCCTCGACGCCGTCGAAGTCGTAGGCGATCTTCAGCTCGCCCGCGTGCGTCGTGACCCGCAGGGGCCGGGGGCTCACGTCGGTCACGTCGACGGTCGCGCCGGACTCCCGGCTCGGGTCGCTCACGACCTCGACTGCCCCGTTCGTGAGGCCCACGACGAGCGACGCCACGTCGGCGACCTCGATCTGCTGCGGTGCTGCGATGACCCAGGACTCGGTTCCCATGTCGTTCTCCTTCGTCGTCTGCGTGTCGTGCCGGTCGTCGTGCTGGTGCGGGTCGTGCGGGTCGTGCGGGTCCGCCGCCTCGGGGCCGCCGGTCACGGCAGCGTCCCCCGGACCGCCCGCCGGGCGGAGTCCAGGACCGTGCGCAGCGTCTCGAGCGTCAGCTCGGTGACCGCGCTGCTCGCGTCGGCGCGCCGGAGGTCGGCGCGCACGTCGTCGCGGAACCGTTGCACCATGGCCTCGGCCTCGACGCGGCGGGCGTAGGACTCGCCACGGCGAGGGTCGGGGGTGGCGGCCGGCCGCGGACGGACGCGTGCCTCCTGGGCCGCGGCCGCGAGCTCGGCGCGCAGGCCCTGCATCGAGCCCTGGATGTCGGCGCGCAGGGCGTGCGCCCGGGTGCGCACGGTCTGGGCGATCCCGTCCTCGAGCGCCGCGACGTCGGCCCGGCGCGCCGCGACCTCGGCCCGGCCGGCGGGCGTGAGCTCGTACGTCGACTTGCGGGCGCTGTCGCTGCGCCGCACGAGCCCCTCCCCCTCGAGCCGGGCGAGGCGCGGGTAGATGGTGCCGGCGCTGGGGCGGTAGGTGCCGCCGAAGCGGTCGCTGAGCTCGGTCATGAGCTCGTAGCCGTGCTTGGGCCCGGACTCGAGCAGCGCGAGGAGGTAGAGCCGGAGCTCCCCGTGGGCGAAGACGGAGGCCATCAGCGGTCCGCCGGTCCGTCCGCGGGTCCGCCGCCGGGCGTGCCTGTCCACGTCGCGCGGCTGTCCGCGGTGCCCCAGGGGGCGCCGTACCCCGGGTACGCGTCGGTCGCGGCGTCGTCGAACGACCAGGCCGGGGCGCTGTCCGCGACACCGCCGGGTGCGTCCCACGCGACGGCGTCGGCGGGCTCCCCCCGCAGCACCGTGACGTTGCCCGAGACGGAGTTGACCTGGAGCTTCTTGCCCGGGGTCCCGGACGGACCCGCCTGGCGGTAGGAGCCACCGGGCGTGCCGCGGTGCTCGACGCCGTCGACCACGAGGCGACCGCTCACGCAGCGCAGGGTGTAGTCGAGGGCGTCGGGCTCGGGCACGCGCACCAGGACGTCGGCCGAGACGGCGTTGACGTTCATCACGTCGGGCGTCGCGCTCGAGTCGAGCGTGACGTTCCCGGAGACGGTGTTGAGCTTGACGTCGGTCAGCGCGCCCGAGGCCGTGAGGTCGCCCGACACGGAGTCCATGACGAGGGTGCCCACGTGGTCGCGGACCGTGACCTCGCCCGAGACCGTGTCGACGCGGACCGCGCCGGTCGTCTGCGTCGTCATGACCGAGCCACCCACGGTGGCGACGGAGACCTTCGCCTGGGTCCCGGCGACGAGGCCGTCGCCGCGCACGGTCGCGAGCTTGACCCGGACGTGCGCGGGCACGCCGACGTAGACGTCGGCGCGGTCCTTGCCACGGTAGTTGCGGAACGAGTCGAGGAAGCCCTGCCAGCCGCCCGTGGGCGAGTACCCGACCGTGAGCCGGTCGCCGTCGAGGCGGACCTCGAGCGGACGGCCCTCGATCGAGTGGACCTCGACGCGGACGCCGGGCTCGTCGTGCACCACGACGTCGATGCGTCCGTTGAGCAGGTTCGCGTCGAGGCGGGCCACGGGCCCGACGTCGATCGTCTGCGGACCGGTCACGGTCCAGTTCTCGGTCGCCATGTCTCTCCTCGCGTTCCTGCGGTGTCCCGCCCGGTCCCGTGAACGCGATGTATCGCGTTTCTGGTCACACGATATATCGCGTCTTGGACCAGGACAAGCCCCAGATGTGGGAACATGGAGCAGACAGAATCCGGCGTGAGGAGCAATCATGAGCAAGCGCGGACGCAAGCGTCGCAGCCGCAAGGGCAGCGCAGCGAACCACGGCAAGCGCCCCAACGCCTGATCACGAGCCCGCCAGGGCCGCGATCACGCGCCCTGCGGGCGAGTGCGACGAAAGGGCCCGTCCTCACCTCGGTGAGGACGGGCCCTTTCGACGTTCTCGGCGGCGGCACCCTCGCGGGGGTGCGGCCCGGCCGCGCCGCCTCGCCGAGAAGGCGGCCGACACGGAAGCGCAGAGGTGCCCGACGGCGTCACGCCCCCGGGCGGCGCGTCAGATGCCCTCGATGACCGTCGTCGTACGCAGTACGGTGAACTGCGCCTGGATGCGCAGCCGGAGCTCCACGGGAGCCTGCTCGTGGCACGAGCGGCGCACGAGCTGCTTGACCAGCTCCTCGGCGCTCAGCTCGGCCAGGCACGGCGAGCAGTGCGCGACGTGCGCGCGCATGCGCACCTCGTCGTCGGAGGTCATCTCCGAGTCGAGGTACTCGTACAGGTGCTTGAGCGCGTGCTCGCACTCGGTCTCGCCCTCGGTCGAGTGGGGGATCGGCACGATGACCTCGTCCTGCGCCTCCGTGCCCACGTTCTGCTGACTCACGACTCACCTCCGGGGGTCTTGGCCCCCACCAGTCCTCGGTCCTTTGCGTAGTCGCTCAGGAGATCACGCAGCTGGTGCCGACCGCGGTGGAGCCGCGACATCACGGTCCCGATCGGCGTGCCCATGATCTCGGCGATCTCCTTGTACGGGAAGCCCTCGACGTCCGCGTAGTACACGGCCATCCGGCGGTCCTCCGGCAGCTCCTGGAGAGCCTTCTTCACGTCGGAGTCCGGGAGCCGGTCCAACGCCTCGGCCTCGGCCGAGCGCAACCCCTGCGACGTGTGCGACGCCGCGCGGTGGATCTGCCAGTCCTCGACGTCCTCCGCCGCGGACTGCAGCGGCTCGCGCTGCTTCTTGCGGTAGTTGTTGATGAACGTGTTGGTGAGGATCCGGTAGAGCCACGCCTTGAGGTTGGTGTCCGGGCGGTACTGGTGGAACGCGGCGAACGCCTTGGTGAACGTCTCCTGGACCAGGTCCTCCGCGTCGGTCGGGTTGCGCGTCAGGCGCAGCGCCGCCGAGTAGAGCTGGTCGAGGTACACCAGCGCGTCGCGCTCGAAGCGCGCCGAACGGGCCGCGTCGTCCTCCGTGGAGGGAGCCCGGTTGGTGTCCTCGGCGTCATCGGCGCCCGAGAGGTCGCCTGCGCTGCTGCTGATCTGGTCCGTCATCGACAACGAGCCTAGTCCTCCTGCCGGTCGGGTGTCCGCCGAGAGCGCAGAAGGTGCGACCGCGCCGAACGGCACGACCTCGAGGCTCGGTGCGGCGGGGGCGCTCACGGCCGCTTCCGCTTCCAGTACACATGTCACGCTCAGCACAACCGTCGGGTGCGCCGTGTCATTCCCGCAGGGGCCGGATCCCGCGGTTCGCACGCCTCCCGGGGCGGGCAGAGGCAAGCCTGTGCTCGGTGAGGACAGGCAACCATCGGGTGTGCTCGGGCCCGATCCTCGCTAGCGTGACCGCATGACGACCACGACTCCCGACTCCCGGTTCCGCACCCTCCTGCGTGAGCAGGTCGGACACGAGCTCGACGCCCACCAGCAGTACATCGCGATCGCCGTGTGGTTCGACTCGCACGACCTGCCCCAGCTCGCCGCGCACTTCTACCGCCAGTCGGTCGAGGAGCGCAACCACGCCATGATGATCGTGCAGTACCACCTCGACCGTGACCTGGAGATCTCGATCCCCGGCACGGGCGCGGTGCGCAACGACTTCGACTCGGTGCTCGAGCCCCTCCAGCTCGCGCTCGACCAGGAGAAGCAGGTCACCGACCAGATCGAGGCCATCTTCCGCGCGGCCCGCGAGGAGGGCGACGCCCTGGGCGAGCAGTTCCTCCTGTGGTTCCTCAAGGAGCAGGTCGAGGAGGTCGCGTCGGCCACGACGCTGTTGACCGTCGCCCGCCGCGCCGGCGAGAACCTGTTCGACCTCGAGAACTACGTGGCCCGCGAGACCATCGGAGACGGCGGAGAGTCCGCGGACGCCCCCGAGGCTGCCGGCGGCGCGCTCTGACCTGACGAGCCCACGGGCGGAGCCGGGCAGGTCCCGGCTCCGCCCTCGCCGTGCCTGCGCCCGTGCCGGCCTCCGGACCTTCCCGCCCGACGGCGCCGCTCACCCGGGCGCGCGCGTCGCCCGCTCCTGGATCACCCCGCTCCCCCGGCGCGCGTCGCCCCGAGGGTGCACGCCCGGTGGCATGCTGAGCAGCGATGGGACAGGCTGGGTCGACCGGGGGCGGCACCGGCGTCCCGGTGTCCGCCGCTCTCACCGGTACCCGTTCGACGAAGGAGACCCACCGATGCTGCTGCGTCACGTCGCGAGGCCCATGCTGGCCTCCTGGTTCATCTACGACGGCGTGCAGGCCGCCCTCAAGCCCGCGGAGCACGTGCGCGCAGCCCGACGGGGCGTGAGCCTCGTCGGTCAGCAGCTCGGCGTCGAGGAGCCGCTCAGCGAGAAGCAGGTCTCGGCGCTGGTCCGGGCTCACGGCGCGGCGACCGCGGTCGCCGGTCTCTTCCTCGCGGTCGGCAAGGCGCCCCGGACCGCCGCCCTCACGCTCGCGGCCCTGAGCGTTCCCCTCGCGGTCGTCAACCAGCCCTTCACCCCGAGCGACGTGCCTCGCGACGTGCGCGCCCGCAAGTTCGTGGGCAACCTCGGCGCGATCGGTGCGGCACTCATCGCCGGGGCCGACTACGAGGGGCGCCCCGGTGTCCGCTGGCGCGTCGACCGTGCACGCAAGGACCTCGACCTGGCCAAGAACGCCAAGCACCAGGTCGACGCGGCCAAGCACAAGGTCGAGTCCGCGACCGACAAGGCCACGCACGCCGTGACGGCGAGCGCCCGCACCGCGACCCGCACAGCACGTCGCGCCGCGAGCTCGGCGGCCGGGACCGTCAAGGGCGCCGTCTCGCACTGAGGACCACAGGCACCGCCGGCCCGGGAGGCCCGCCCCGGCTTCCTCGCACGACCGCCTCCGGCCCACCGACGGTTCGCTCGCCGCGGCCCGACCACGGCAGGTGAGCGACGCCGTCGGGCCGTGGACGGGCCCGGCCGAGGACCGGACCGAAGCCCTCCCCCGAAGCCCCGTGCCATAACCTGGGGCATGTGACCAGCGACCTTCCTGCCGCCCGCCCCGACGAGACCACCCCCGCGCTGCCGGCGTGGCCCGCGCCCAGCCGGGCCGGCGCGACCGCCGGCGCCCCGCTCGACGCGACCGTCGCGGTCCCAGGCTCCAAGTCGCTCACCAACCGCCTCCTCGTGCTCGCGGCCCTCGCCGACGGGCCGGGCGTGCTGCGCGGCGCGCTGCGCAGCCGCGACACCGACCTCATGGCCGCTGCGCTGCGCGACCTGGGCGTGGGCATCACCGAGGGTGAGGACCCGAGCGAGCTGCACGTGACACCCGGCGCGCTGCGCGGCCCCGCCGAGATCGACTGCGGTCTCGCGGGCACCGTCATGCGCTTCGTCCCCGCGGTCGCAGCCCTCGCCGACGGCACCGTGCGGTTCGACGGCGACGAGGGCGCACGCGTGCGCCCCATGGGCCCCGTGCTCGACGCGCTGCGCGACCTGGGCGTGCCCGTCGAGGGCAAGGACACCCTGCCGTTCACGATCACGGGACGCGGCGCGGTGCGCGGCGGGCACGTCGACGTCGACGCGTCGGGCTCGAGCCAGTTCGTCTCGGGCCTGCTGCTCGCCGCCGCGCGCTTCGAGCAGGGCGTCACGCTGCGCCACACGGGCCCGACGCTGCCGAGCGTGCCCCACATCGACATGACGGTCGAGGTCCTGCGCGAGGTCGGCGTCCAGGTCGACGACTCGCGCCCCACGATCTGGACCGTCTCCCCCGGGCCGATCGCCGCGCGCGACGTGTACGTCGAGCCCGACCTCTCGAACGCCGGGCCGTTCCTCGCCGCGGCCCTCGTGGTGGGCGGCACGGTGCGCGTCCCGGGCTGGCCCGCCGTGACGACCCAGCCGGGCGCCATGATGGCCGAGCTCCTCACCGCGATGGGCGGCCGCGCCGAGCTGGTGGGCGGCGTCATGGCCGTGACCGGGACGGGCGAGGTCCGCGGGATCGACGTCGACCTCCACGAGGCCGGCGAGCTCGCCCCGACCATCGCGGCCCTCGCCGCGATCGCCGACTCCCCCAGCCGCCTGCGCGGCATCGCGCACCTGCGCGGGCACGAGACCGACCGCCTGGCCGCGCTCGCGACCGAGATCACGCGTCTCGGCGGGCAGGCCGAGCAGACGCACGACGGGCTCGTCATCACGCCGCGCCCGCTGCACGGCGCCACGTTCCGCACGTACCACGACCACCGCATGGCGACCTCGGGCGCCCTGATCGGGCTGCGCGTGCCCGGCGTGCTCGTGGAGGACGTCGAGACGACCGCCAAGACCCTGCCCGGGTTCACCGCCATGTGGGACCGCATGCTGAGCGCCGCGGGATCGGCGAGCTGATGGCGCGGCGCGTCCGCGACGAGTCCGACTTCCGCGACCGGGCGAGCAACAAGAACTCGCGCCCGCGGACCAAGCAGCGTCCCCAGCACGAGGACGCCGAGTCCGGGCTCGTCACGGGCGTCGACCGCGGGCGCTACACGCTCCTGCTCGACGAGGACCAGCCGACCGAGCGCACCATCCTCGCCATGAAGGCGCGCGAGCTGACCCGCAACCGCGTGGTGTGCGGCGACCGCGTCGACATCGTGGGCGACACCACGGGCGAGGACGGGACGCTCGCGCGCATCGTCCGCATCCAGGAGCGCACCTCGACCCTGCGGCGCACGGCGGACGACACCGATCCGTACGAGCGCATCATCGTCGCCAACGCCGACCAGCTCGTGATCGTCACGGCCCTCGCCCAGCCCGAGCCCCGCACCCGCATGATCGACCGCTGCGTCGTGGCCGCGTACGACGCGGGCATGGACGTCCTGCTGTGCCTCACGAAGGCGGACCTCGCCGACTCGACACCGCTGCGCGAGCTCTACGAGCCCATCGGGGTCAAGGTCGTCGTGACGCGGCGGGTGCACGACGATGCTCTTGCCGGGACCGGCGACGATGCTGGGCACGGCGGACACGGCAACGAGCCCGGCCACAACTCCTCCGACGCGGCCGAGGACGCGTGGCGCATCGAGCCGCTCGAGGCCGTGCGGGCCGAGCTCGAGGGCCGCACGTCGGTCCTCGTGGGCCACTCGGGCGTCGGCAAGTCGACGCTCGTCAACGCGCTGGTCCCGGACGCGTACCGGGCCACGGGCGTCGTCAACGACGTCACGGGCCGCGGTCGGCACACCTCCACGTCGGCCGTCGCGCTGCGGCTGCCCGACGCCGAGGGCAACCCCGCCGGGTGGGTCATCGACACGCCCGGCGTGCGGTCGTTCGGGCTCGCGCACGTCGACGTCGGCAACCTCCTCAAGGCGTTCGACGACCTCGACGTGGTCGCCGACGACTGCCCGCGCGGCTGCACGCACCTCGACGGTGCGCCCGACTGCGCGCTCGACGACTGGCTCGAGGCCTCCCCCGAGGACGAGAAGGCGGCGCGTACCGCGCGTGTCGAGTCGTTCCGACGTCTGCTGGCGGCGCGCACCGGTACGGTGTGAGCCATGCCGACCTACGACGACGACCTGCGCCTGGCTCACGTGATCGCCGACCAGGTCGACTCCCACACCATGTCCCGCTTCAAGGCGCTCGACCTGTCCGTGGAGTCCAAGCCGGACAACACCCCGGTCAGCGACGCCGACCGCGCCGCGGAGGAGATCATCCGCAGCCACCTCTCGCGGGCCCGCGGGCGCGACGCGATCGTCGGTGAGGAGTTCGGCGAGACCGGTCACGGCGCCCGCCGCTGGATCATCGACCCGATCGACGGGACCAAGAACTTCGTGCGCGGGGTCCCGGTGTGGGCCACGCTCATCGCGCTGGCCGACGGCGACGAGATCGTCGTCGGGCTCGTGTCCGCTCCTGCCCTGGGCCGCCGCTGGTGGGCCGCCAAGGGCACGGGCGCCTGGAGCGGGCGCTCGCTCGCGGCCGCGAGCAGGCTGCGCGTCTCGCAGGTCGGCAAGCTGGACGACGCCTCGCTGTCCTACTCGTCGCTGTCGGGGTGGGAGGAGCGCGGCAAGCTCGACGCGTTCCTCGACCTGACCCGCGAGACCTGGCGGACGCGGGCCTACGGCGACTTCTGGTCCTACATGCTCGTGGCCGAGGGAGCCGTGGACGCGGCCGCGGAGCCTGAGCTCGAGCTCTACGACATGGCGGCCCTGGTCCCCATCGTCACCGAGGCCGGCGGGACGTTCACGTCCCTCGACGGCTCGCCCGGGCCGTGGGGCGGCAACGCCGTCGCCACGAACGGCCTGCTCCACGACGAGATCCTGGGCCGCCTCTCCTGACCGGGCCGGCCGCCCGGCTGCCCGGCTGCCCGGCGGACGAGAACGGACCTGAGGTCGTCATCCGGTGGATGGCGGCCTCAGGTCCGTTCTCGGCACCTGCTACCGCAAGGTCACTTGGCGCGGGGGACGCTCTTGAGCTCCGACCAGTCGTACCAGAGCAGGTCGCGCTCGCTCACGCGGTCGAGCGCGGCGTCGAGGTCCTCGTCGCGGTCCTCGTCGGCGGCCGCGAAGACCTCGGCGATGTCCGTCGCGGCCTCGGGCTCGTCGACGTGGACGCACACGATGCGCACCTCGGGGATGGACGCCGTGACGTCGACCGCGCTGGGCGCGAGGTCGTCGGCCGACTCGTCGTCGCCGGGCTGGGTCAGCGCGACCATCTCGTCGGGCACCTCGACCGTGACGACGAGACGCTGACGCGGGGCGCCGACGCGACCGGCGATGAGCGCGAGGGAGTCGTCGGCGGCCTCGAGGGCCGCGGCGAACTCCAGCCCCTCCTCGTCCTCGTCGGGCAGCTCGCGGGAGAGGGCGGACGTGACGGCGTGGGCGGCTCGCGGAGCGAGGGACCAGACGGCCTCGTCGCCGGTCACGGTGACGGCGTCGAGCTCGTCGACGGTGGCGGGAACGTAGATGCGCATGGGATCAGTGTGCCGGTTCCGGGACGCGTTCGCGTGGTCCACCCGGCGTGGACGCGCTCACGGGGGGCCCGACCGCCCCTCGCACCCGCTCGGCGAGGTCGGCGACCGCCCGCCGGACCGGGGTCTGCGGTGCGTGCTCGGCGAGGGTCCTGCCCGCGAGCAGCACCGCGTCGAGAGTCTGCCGGTCGTCCGGGAGGACGTGCAGGTCCGTGACACCGCCGTACCGGCCGAGTGCGTCCCGGACCGCGGCCTCGGGTCGAGGCCCGGCTGCCGAGGACCGGACCCGGTTCGCGACCACGATCCGCAGCGCCCCGCTCGTCGCACCGCTGTCCGCAAGATCTCCCAGGCCCCGGACGAGCCGTTGGATCCCGACGGCGTCGGACCCGCCGACGACCAGCACGACGTCAGCGGCGGCGAGCGCGCTGAGCGTCGCCCCGTTGCGCTGCGGGGCGTGGGTGTCGTACGACAGCAGCTCGTCCTGCTCGAGCCCGAACCCGCAGTCGATCACGGTCCAGTCGGCGAGCGCCTTCGACAGCCCCCAGACGACGTCGAGCGACGTCGCCGGGAGCTCGGGCCAGCGCGCGGCACGCGTGATCCCGGTCAGGACACGCAGTCGCGGTGCCACGACCGGGGCCAGGCGCGCCAGACCCGCGAGGTCGAGAGCTCCCTGCCCCGCGCTGCGGGCGGCCGCCGCGAGGCCCGGTGACTCGTCGAGCAGGCCGAGGTGCTGGGCCACCGAGCCGGCGTAGGTGTCGGCGTCGACGAGGAGCACCTCGGCGAGATACCCGCCCTCCGCGCCCGACGGCGTGTCCTGGCCCCGGCGGCGACGTCGCCCACCTCGCCGCGACCGGTGGGCGTCCGGCCCGGCCAGCTCGGCCGCGAGGTGCACCGCCAGCGTCGTCCGCCCGGGAGCGCCGGCCGGTCCCCAGACCGCGACGACCCGCCCGGTCCGCGGGGCCTGGTCGCGCGCGCCGTCACCCGGCTCGGCGGGGAGGCCGCCCGACGGCGGTCCTCCCTGCCCACGACCCCGTCCGTGGGCCTCGTCGCGGACCGTCGCGACGAGCACCTCGCTCGGGGTGTCCTCGTCGAGGACCACGTCGACACCGATGGCACGCAGCCGGTCGCCGAGCCACTCCTGCCGCCCCGCGAGCACGACGACCCGCACACCGCACCCGTGCAGGTGCGCGATCGACTCACGGTTGATCCCGGGCAGGTCGGCCGAGATGATCGCGGCCGTGCCTGCGCCGGCCCCGGCCGCGGCGAGAAGCTCGGTGAGGTCGGCACACCGGCGCGCCACGGCGACTCCGGACCCGGGGGTCGTCAGCGCTGTCACGACCGCGGTCTCGCCGCTGCCCCTCACCGCGCACAGGACCGACGCGACGGGCAGCGTCGCGTCGGCGGTCATGCGCTGCCGCCTGCGACGGGCACGACAGCGATCTCGCCCTCGGCCGCGAGAGCCGCGAGGACCCCGGCCAGCTCGTCCGTGGGAACCAGCACGTGGAGCGTGGTCGGCCCTCCGGTCACGAGCGTCCCCCCGGACTCCGCGACCTGCGCGACCACGACCTGCGAGGCGAGCGTGTAGGGCCCGCTCCCGTCCTTCTCGTCCGCCTTGCGCTCGGCCGCCGTCGCCCCGTCGTCGGAGGCCGGGACGAACCAGACGTCCACGAGGGCACCGTCGGTGACCCTGTCGGACAGCGCCCCCGCGACCGGGATCGCCACGGCACGGACCGCGAGCTCCTCCGACCCGCCCACCGCGGAGCGGGCCACGAGCTCCCCGTCACCCACCACGCGGAGCGCCACCAGGTCGTCCGGCAGCGGTCGCCCCGCGAGGAAGTACTTCCCGTCCCCGGACCCGAGGCGCACCTCGACGGCCCGGAGGTTCCTCGCGTCGACGGGCTCGCCCGGTGTGAGCGGGCCCGCCGCGGCGTAGACGGCGACGGTCCGACCGGCCGACGACACGGCCCACGAACCGAGGGCGACCGAGGCTGCGACGAGCACGAGCCCGAGGAGCAGCCGAGGGTCCCGCCAACCGGGCCGTCGAAGTCGGGCGACCGTGGGCGTCGGCAGCGGGTCGAGGGAGCTCGTCATGAGTGTCCGTTTCGTCGTCGGGAGATTTCGTGCGGGCAGGGGCGGGGCGACGCCCCCGAGTGGCGAGCATCAGGGAGCCAGGGGGCCATCATGCCGACCGACGCCCCCCGCGCGAGCCGAAGGGGCGGTCGCCTGTGGACAACCCGTACCGGTGTCGGCTCCGTGAAAGACTGTTCCCATGTCACAGCGCTTCCTCACCCTCGCGGACGTCACGGAGGAGCTCAACATCTCTGCGGCTCAGGCCTACGCGCTGGTCCGCAGCGGTGACCTCCCGGCGATCCAGGTCGGCGGACGAGGTCAGTGGCGGGTCGAGGCCAGCGAGCTCGAGGGCTACATCCAGCGCATGTACGCACAGACCCGCACCCGTATCGACGCGGGCGACTTCGAGTCCTGAGCTCCCGAGCGGTCGCCGTCGGCGTGACGCGATCGCCGCGCCACGCACCCCCTGCTCCCCCTGCACCTGCACCCGCCCCCTGGTCCGTCGCCTACGACTCGCTCACGCAGAGCAGCGCCGCGAACGGGACGGCTCGGCTGCTCCTCGCGCCGCCCCCGGTGTCCGTGACGTCCAGGTGGTCCTTGCCGACCCGTCCGACCCGTCCGTCGACCTCACCGGCGAGCGTCCGCACACGGACGACGGCGCGGTCGCGCATGAGCGCCCTCAGCAGGGCCGGCAGCCCGCGGCCGGCTCCTGTGCCGGAGGGCGCGGGGACGCCGTGCGCGCTGAGCCCGTCGAAGACCGTGACCGCGAGCAGAGGCACGACGTGCCGTCGATTCCCGTCCGCGAGCATGAACCAGTCGGCGGCGGCTGCCCGGACCTGACCGGTCAGGTGTGAACCGTCGGCGAGCCTGACCGTGACCGGCCGACCCTCGATGCTTCCCCGCAGGCGGTCTGCGAGCGAGATCGTGGCCTGCTCCGCACGGGTGAGGTCCGCGAGCACGTGGGCGTCAGCCTGGACGTCGGCGGCGTCGAGCTGTGCCTCGAGGTCGGCGAACAACAGGTCCCAGCGCACGCCCACACCGTAGCGGTCGGCCCGGGGGTTTCGTCCAGAGGCGTCCGAACTGCGAACTCCCTCTGGACAACCGAAGAACGGTCTAGTTTGATGTAGCACGATCAAAATGCATCAAACGCGATGATCGATCCGAGCACGGACCCGACGTCGTCGTCCATCTTCAGGGGGAAGCATGGCGCAGCACTCCGGACCCGACCACGCGAACGCGCGGCGAGACGCTCGACACGGCCCGCGGCTGGCCGCACTCGTCGCCCTCGCCGCCGCGACCAGCTCTGCCGCAGCCCTGCTCACCCTGCGGGTCCTGACGCTCGCGGACGACCTCCCCACCCCTCGCTTCGAGACCTATCTGGAGCTCCCGCTCGTCGGGGCGGGAGGCCTGCTCGCCGCCTGGGTCGCGATCAACTCCTTGCTCGCCGTGGCGTGCGTCCTCGTGCGCGCCGCGGGACACCGATGGTCGGCCGGCGAACGGATCGTCCGTCAGCACGCGCCGGCCCTCGTCCGCCGGCTCGCCAGCACGAGCGTCGCCGTGTCGGTCGGGGCAGGACTCGTCCTGGGCGCCGGCAGCGCCCAGGCGGCCGAGGTCGACCCCGCCGCCCCCGTCCCGGCACCCGCGGTCGTCGATCTCGGCTGGCAGAGCACGTCTCCCGAGCAGGCCGTCGCCCCGGAAGCGGCGCTCCCCGCAGCCGGACCGACGGAGGTTCTTGCCGACTCCGTCGCGGACAGCCCGGAGAGCGCGCCCCCGGTACCCGACGACCGCGAGCATCCCGCCGCCGAGACAGGTACCGACACAGGCACCCCGACGGTCGACCCCGGCAGCCCGATCTCCTCCGACCTGGGCACGGGGCAGACGGACGACGCCGTGCCGTCGACCGTCGCGCCAGGCGACCGGGACGCTGGGAGCCCCGCGCCACCCCCAACCGACGTGGTCTCGAGCACCGGCGCGGCGAGGCCCGGCCACGTCCCGCTCAGCGGGCTCCTGGGCGGCGCGCAGCGCGTCGTCCCGGCACCGCGGGCCGACAGCCCGCCCGCCGTGGCGTCGTCTGGCCCGACTCGGTCAGAGGGCTCCGGGACCGCCGTTCTCCTGCCCGACGTCGGGAACGACGCCTCGACCGTCTCGGTCGTCGTCCTGCGCGGCGACTCCCTCTGGTCCCTCGCCGAGCGAGCACTCGGCGAGGGGGCGACCGACGCGGAGGTCGCCGCGGAGTGGCAGCGCTGGTACGCGGCGAACACCGCGGTCATCGGCGAGGACCCCGACCTCATCAGACCAGGTCAGGTCCTACGGGCACCCCGAACTCCCTGACCCTGCAACCTCTGCACAGCACCGCCGACCTCGCACACCGTCCCACCGGTCGTCCTTCGACGCACCGGCCCGTGCCGACCCCAGGAGACGTCATGCCGATCACCGCCGTCCGCCACCATGCCCGCCCGATTCGTTCCGGTGCGGCCCCTCGCCTCGCCGCCCCGCCGGCCGCGCTCCCCCGAGCCGTCCCGCGGGGGCCCCGGGTCCTGACTTTCGGGGGTGCACCGCAGTTCCCCGTCGCCGAGGACCTTGCCGACAACGGTCGGCCCGTCACGTCGACGACGGAGCTCGTGCTGCCGGACCCGACGTCGATCTGCTGCTCGGTCGTCCGGGCCGCCGTCGAGGTGCTGCGCGGTGAACGCCCCGTCGCGCAGCTCCAGCGGTGGCTCGCCCCGGACGTCTTCGACGCACTGGGCCGACGCGCGCTGCTGATGCAGGGCTCCGCCGAGCCGGACGTGGCGGCACGGCCCGTCGTCATCCGCAGGGCGCGGCTCGTGCGCCTCGGCGAGACCACGGCCGAGGCCACGGTGGTCCTGGAGGACATGGACAGAGTGCGAGCGGCGGCCCTCCGACTCGAGGCCCGACGCGGCGTGTGGCGCGTCGTGGTCCTCGAGATCGGCTGACCGCCGCTCGCGGGTGTCCTCTCGGAGAGGGCTACTCCTCTTCGTTCAGACCGTGGCAGAGCTTGTACTTCTTGCCCGAGCCGCAGGGGCACTTGGCGTTGCGGGGCGTGCCGGGGAACGTGCGCCCGTCACCCTCGACCGCGGTCGCCTCGCCGTGCAGGGCGCGGCGGGCGCGGCGCGAGCCGTCTCCTGAGACCACGGCCTGACCCGAGCCGTCGTCGGACGGCGCCGAGTACTGCAGCGGCACCTGCTCGCTCGGGCCGTCGAGGCCCTTCGCGATGAGCGTCGGCTCGGCCTTCGGGGCAGGTGCGACCGGCGCGTCCACGAGCTCGTCCTCGACAGGCTCGTCCTGAACAGCGTCGGCCTGCGCCTGCGCCGCCGCCTGGGCCTGCGCAGCCTCAGCAGCAGCCTTGGCGTCCGCCGCAGCCTTCGCCGCGGCCCCGGCCGCCGCGGCGGCCCCCGCGGCCCCGGCGGTACCGCCGAAGGCCTGACCGGCCACCGACTGCGCGGCAGCCGCGGCCGAGACCGGGTTGACCGGCGACGCGCCGGGCTCGGCGACCTTGACCTCGAGGTTGAACAGGAAGCCGACCGACTCCTCCTTGATGGCCTCGGTCATGGCCTGGAAGAGCTGGAAGCCCTCGCGCTGGTACTCCACGAGCGGGTCGCGCTGCGCCATGGCGCGCAGCCCGATGCCCTCCTTGAGGTAGTCCATCTCGTAGAGGTGCTCGCGCCACTTGCGGTCCAGCACCGAGAGCACCACGCGGCGTTCGAGCTGACGCATGTTCGAGCTGCCCAGCGACGCCTCGCGGTCCTGGTAGGCCACGCGGGCGTCGGACAGGATCTCCTCGAGGATCAGCTCACGCGTCAGACGCGTGGCTCCCCCGGCCTGCTCGAGCACCTCGTCGACCTCGATCGAGACCGGGTACACCGCGCGCAGCGCCGTCCACAGGGCCTCGAGGTCCCAGTGCTCCGGGTTGCCCTCGGACGTGGCGCCGTCGACGTAGGCCGTGACGACGTCCGTGATGAAGTGCTGGACCTGCTCCTGCATGTCCTCGCCCTGGAGCACGCGGCGACGCTCGTCGTAGATGACGGTGCGCTGGCGCGAGAGGACGTCGTCGTACTTGAGGACGTTCTTGCGGATCTCGAAGTTGCGCGCCTCGACCTGGCCCTGCGCGCTCGCGATGCCGCGCGTGACGATCTTCGACTCGAGGGGCACGTCGTCGGGGAAGCCCGCGCGGTTCATCATCGACTCGGCGAGACCCGAGTTGAACAAGCGCATCAGGTCGTCCTGCATCGACAGGTAGAAGCGGGACTCGCCCGGGTCTCCCTGACGGCCGGAACGACCACGGAGCTGGTTGTCGATACGACGCGACTCGTGGCGCTCGGTGCCCAGGACGTAGAGCCCGCCGAGCTCGGTGACCTCGTCGTGCTCAGCGGCCACGGCGGCCTTGGCGCGCTCGACGGCCTCGGGCCACGCGGCCTCGTACTCGTCGGGGTTCTCCGCGGCGTCGAGCCCGCGCGCGGCGAGGTCGGCGACCGCCATGAACTCGGCGTTGCCACCGAGCATGATGTCGGTACCACGGCCGGCCATGTTGGTCGCGACCGTGACCGAGCCCTTGCGACCCGCCTGCGCGACGATCGCGGCCTCGCGCTCGTGCTGCTTGGCGTTGAGGACCTCGTGCGGGACGCCCTGCTTCTTGAGCTTCGAGGACAGGAGCTCGGACTTCTCGACGCTCGTGGTGCCGACCAGGACCGGCTGCCCCTCGGCGTGGCGCTCGACGATGTCCGCGACGACGGCGTCGAACTTGCCCTCCTCGTTCTTGTACACGAGGTCGGGCTGGTCCACGCGCTGCATCTTGCGGTTCGTGGGGATGGGCACGACGCCCAGCTTGTACGTGCCCTGGAACTCGGCGGCCTCGGTGTCGGCCGTACCGGTCATCCCGGAGATCTTGTCGTACAGGCGGAAGTAGTTCTGGAGCGTGATCGTGGCGAGCGTCTGGTTCTCCGCCTTGATCTGCACGCCCTCCTTGGCCTCGATGGCCTGGTGCATGCCCTCGTTGTAGCGACGGCCCGCGAGGATACGGCCCGTGTGCTCGTCGACGATCATGACCTCGCCGTTGAGCACGACGTAGTCCTTGTCGCGCTTGAAGAGCTCCTTGGCCTTGATCGCGTTGTTGAGGAACCCGATGAGCGGCGTGTTGAGCGACTCGTACAGGTTCTCGATGCCGAGGTAGTCCTCGACCTTCGCGATGCCGGGCTCGAGCACACCGATGGTGCGCTTCTTCTCGTCGACCTCGTAGTCCGCCTCCGGGCTCAGGCGGCGGACGACCTTGGCGAACTCGCCGTACCAGCGGTTCGCGTCGCCCGACGCGGGGCCCGAGATGATGAGCGGGGTACGCGCCTCGTCGATGAGGATCGAGTCGACCTCGTCGACGATCGCGAAGTTGTGGCCGCGCTGCACCAGGTCGTCGGTGCTCCACGCCATGTTGTCGCGCAGGTAGTCGAAGCCGAACTCGTTGTTCGTCCCGTACGTGATGTCCGCGGCGTACTGCTCGCGACGCACGGCGGGCGTCTGGCCCGAGATGATGCAGCCGGTCGTGAGGCCGAGGGCGCGGAAGACGCGGCCCATCAGGTCGCTCTGGTACTTGGCCAGGTAGTCGTTGACCGTGACGACGTGCACGCCCTTGCCCGTGAGCGCGTTGAGGTACGCGGGGAAGGTGCCGACGAGGGTCTTGCCCTCACCGGTCTTCATCTCGGCGATGTTCCCCAGGTGCAGGGCCGCACCGCCCATGAGCTGCACGTCGTAGGCGCGCTGCCCGAGGGTGCGGCGGGCGGCCTCACGGACCGCGGCGAACGCCTCGGGGAGGATCTCGTCGAGCGTCGCGCCGTTCTCGAGCCGTTCCTTGAAGCGGTCGGTCTCCTCGCGCAGCTCCTCGTCGGTCAGGTCCTCGAAGCTGGGCTCCAGCTTGTTGACCTGCTCTGCCAGGCCGGACAACTTCTTCAGGATCCGGCCCTCGCCGAAGCGCAGGACCTTCTCGAGGATCGCAGGCACGCAGTACTCCCGTATCGATCGAGCCCCCGGGCCGGACGGTCCGGGGCGAATGCGAGGCGACCACCTGGCGGCAGTCGGCTGGATCACACCACAGACCATCGTAGGCGAGTCCGGCACATGGGTGGGCTTCTGTCCGGTACCTGTGGTTTCGCTCTCCGGCGAAACGCACGGTCCGGGGCGCGAGAGCTACCCGGCAGCCCCGGCGTCCACCCGCCCGACCTCTGCCGCGAGCGCGGGCGCCAGGTCCCCCGCCGGCCCGACGACGACGTCCGCCAGCCCCAACCAGGTCGCCATGAGGCGGAGCTCGGCCGCGAGCGCCGGCGCGGTGCCCGCGTCGGCGTGCTCCTCGCGGTGCGCCGACAGGACCCTGAGCAGCCCGGCGCGACGGTCCGCCTTGAGGTCGACCTTCGCGGTGATGCGGTCGCCCTGGAGGAACGGCAGCACGTAGTAGCCGTGGACCCGCTTGGCCGCGGGCACGTAGATCTCGATGCGGTAGTACGTGCCGAAGAGTCGTTCGAGGCGGGTGCGCTCGAACACGAGGGGGTCGAAAGGGCTGAGCAGCGCGCGTCCCTGGGCGCGACGCGGGAGGGCGGCGTCGCGGTGCAGGTACGTGGTCTCGTCCCAGCCCCGGACCTCGACGGGGCGGAGCACGCCGTCCTCGACGAGCTCGGCCAGCGCGCGGCGCGGGGCCGGGCCCTTGAGCCGGAAGTAGTCCTGGAAGCAGCGCAGCGTCCCGACGCCGTGCGCCCGCGCCCCGATCTCCAGCAGGCGGCGGACGGCGTCCTCGTCGCTCACGGGCGGCGCGGCGAGCACCGCGGGCGGCAGGACCCGCTCGGTCAGGTCGTAGCAGCGCTCGAACGCGGCGTTGCGGCGCGCCGCAGTGATCTCGCCCGTGAAGAAGAGGAGCTCGAGGGCCCGCTTGGCCAGCGACCAGTTCCAGCCCCACTCCACCGTGCCGCGCGCCTCGCCCATGCCCTGGGCCTCGAGGATCTCGTGGACCTCGCTCGCCGTGACCGGCCCGCGCTCGGTCACGATCCGCCGGACGTGCTCCACGACGGCCGAGTGGGAGGCCTCGACCCCGCTGATCGACCCCCACGCCTCGGTGCGGTACGCGCGCTGGCGCCACTCCAGGAGCCGGTAGGTCTCGGGCGGGACGTAGGACGCGACGTGCGCCCAGTACTCGACGAGCCGGCGCGGTGCGCGTCCCGCGGCCCGGTCGAGCAGCGACACGTCGTACGGGCCGAGCCGCGAGTACAGCGGGACGAGGTGGGCCCGGGCCAGGACGTTGACCGAGTCGATCTGCAGGAGCCCGAGCCGGTCCACGGTGCGCTGCACCTGGCGCAGCGTGACCTCCCGGGGCGCGGCGGCGTCGGGCCGTGGAGCGTGCAGGCCCTGCGCGGCGAGGGCGACCCTGCGGGCCTGGGCGAGCGACATCGACTCGGTCTTCACCCGGTCCATCCTGCCGCGCGCCACCGACACCCGCCCGGACGCACCGACGGGGTGGCGCCGCCTGGTCGGCGACGTCACCCCGTCGGGTCAGCTGGTGGCGGCGGTCAGCCCGCCTCGGGTGCGGCCTTGGTGCCGCCTGCGCACGACGTGTCGAGCGCGATGACCCCGTAGCTCCATCCACGGCGCCGGTAGGCGACCGAGGGGCGGGCCGTCTCCACGTCGACGAAGAGGTAGAAGTCGTGGCCCACCATCTCCATCTCGTAGAGGGCGTCGTCGATCGTCATGGGCTCTGCGGAGTGGAGCTTCTGACGGATGACGACGGGCGAGTCGCCGAGCTGGGTCTCGACCGCGTCCCCCGGTGCTGCCGGGTGCTCCGGCGCGGGCTCGGGGTGCTTGTCCTCCGGGATGAACGGCCGGACGTCGACGGGCGGTGCGGGGTTGTTGTTGCGGTGGTTCTTGCGACGGTCGCTGACGCGTCGCAGCCTCTCCTGGAGCTTGTTCATGGCCAGGTCGAGTGCCCCGAACCGGTCGTCTGCTGCCGCCTCGGCGCGGACGACGGGTCCCTTGGCGCGGACGGTCAGCTCGACCCTCTCGCGCACCTCGGACAGTCGGGGGTTGTTCTCGTGGGTGACCTCGACGTCGATCCGCTGGGCGGTCGGTGCGAGCTGCTCGAACTTCGCGAGCTTTTCTTCCACGTGTCGGCGGAAGCGGTCAGCCACTTCCGTGTGCCTGCCGACGACAACGATCTCCATGTGAGCCTCCGCAAAGGGTCTCGGACGCTCTCGGTGCTTCCAGAGCGTCCCGTGTGGTCCTGGGTCTGGCTCCCCCGAGGGGGATCCGGAGTACCTATCACCTCCCTGCCCGAGGACCTTGCCTCGGGTCGATCGCTCTGTGGCCGCACGGGTCCCCTACCAACCGTTCCCCGTGACGACTGGTCCCCAGGTTAACCCTCCCGGTAGGTAAAGGCAGCATCTTCGGGAGATGAACTTCAGGTGGCGCGTCACCTCGCCGCGGAGGGGGTGTCGCGCCGAGCGCGACCGCGCCCAGGACCCGGGCGCCAGCGTCCTCCAGCGCCCGTTCGCACGCCGCGAGCGTGGCCCCGGTGGTGAGCACGTCGTCCACCAGGAGGCAGACGGCTCCTGGTCGCGGGAGGCCCCGGCGCGCCGCGCGGCGGGCGACGCGCACGCCCCGGAGGCGTGCGCCCCGGCTCCTCGACCCCAGGCCCACCTGGTCCCGCCCGTGCCGTCCCCGCTGCGCCAGGACGGGCGCCGCGGCCGCGTCGACCCCGGCGTCCGCGAGGCCGCGGGCGAGGGCCCTGGCGAGCCCCTGGACGGGCTCGGAACCGCGTGCGCGGCGCGCCGCGGCGGACGACGGCGCGGGCACGACCAGGACGCGCGCCGGTGCGCCGGACCGCGCACCCTCCCCCGGCCCGACGGCGCCGCGCACCCAGGGTGCGACGGCACGCCCGGCGCGGTACGCGGCCCCCTCGACGACCGTCGAGAGGTCGTGACGCCCCTTGTCCTTCCACGACACCACGATGCCCCGGAGCGGGCCGGCGTACGGTGCGAGAACCCACACGGGCAGCGGCGGGGTCCCGTCCATCCGGTCGAGCCGCGGAGCGTCGGCCTCGCGACGGGTCGGGGCGCGGTCCAGGACCTGAGCGCACGCCGAGCAGAGCGGGACGTCCCGCGCACCGCAGCCGGGGCACTCGACCGGGACGAGCAGGCGCGAGAGCGTGCGTGCCCACCCGCTCAGGGCGACGAGGAGGCCGGGGAGGCGAGCGGGCTCGGGCTGCTGGGGACGGTGGCGCACGCACGCGATCGTGCAGGACTGCCGGTCGGCGCCGTCGCCGTCGGGAACGCGCCTGTGGACGGCTGCGCCGAGCGCGAGCCTGTGCACGGCCCGCTCACGGCCCCCTGCCGCAGGGCGCCTCGGCCTCAGCCCGGGAACGCCGGCAGCGCGACGTTCTCGATCCGCTTCTCCCAGACGGCGCCCGACCGGCTTCGCCCGAACAGCGTCCCGTCCTGGGTGAGCACCTGGACCGTCCGGTCGCCGTCGCCCGCGCTGATCGCCGTCGCCCCCGCCACCGGTGAGAGCCTCGTGGTCTCGCCACCGACCAGGACGAGGTGGACCGTCGGGGCGGCCTCCGTGTCGTCGGTGCCCAGGACCGCGAGCGTCGTCTCGTCGGCCCAGACGACCTGCGAGGCCGAGGTGATGGGAGCACCGACCCGGAAGGGTTCCGAGAGCCCCGTCGGGACGTCCTTCTCGTCGCGCACGATCCCGGCGACCTCCACCCGGGTGCCCGTACCGTCCGAGCTGACCACCGCGATCCGGGCGCCGTCGTGCGCGACGCGGATCGACTGCACGGTGCGCCCCGCCAACCACGGCGCGGCGACCGTGACAGGTTCGCCCGCCTCCGCGAGGTCCGCACGGACGACCTGCAGCGCGCCCGACTGCGCCATGGGACCCGACCACACCCCGCCGAACCGGTCGACGCTCGGCGCGAGCAGGTCCTCGCCCGTCAGGAGCGGGACCTGCGGCAGGTTCTTGGTCGCGAGCCGGACGAGCCCGTCCGAGCCGTCGCGGACCACGAGCGGGCGCGCGTTGCTGCCCTGCGCCAGCGCGGTGGCGGTGGTCCCGGCGAGCGAGACCGCCGGGGACAAGGAGGTCGCCTGGTCCGCGCCGCCGTCGAGCGCCTTGATCTCGCCCTCCGCCGCGACGACCTCGCTCCCCTCCGTCACCGCCTTGATCGGCACCGTCCCGCCCGTGGGGGTGCTCAGCAGGTCCTCCCCGCGGTAGAGGTTGACGGTGAGCGGCAACGCGTCGAAGAGCGTCGCCTCGAGCTGGGCCTTGAGGAGCGCGCGGTCCTCGGGCGGCGCGAGCGAGATCGTGTCCGTCAGCCGGACCTCGGTGACGCCGCCCTCGCTCGGCACCGCGTCGATGCTCAGACGCGTTCCCTCGGGGACCACGGGCGCCGTCGCGCCCCTCAGCCACTCGACCGGTCCGATCAGGATCTCGGTCACGGCGCTCGTCTGCCACCCCCTGTTGGGGAACCAGCGGTCGTCGGGGACGAGCACCTCACGGTCGGCCGACGGGAAGTACAGGCGGGTCTGCCGGAAGGCCGCCTGGAAGCTGCTCTCGGAGAGCAGCAGCCCGTCCTCGGCCGTCTCGATCCGCCACTGTCCGTCACCCTGGCGAACCAGCCCGAACGACACCGGGACGGCGCCCTCCCCGCGGGGGACGTCCTCGGTGTAGACGCCACGCTTGTCCAGGGCCCCGACGACCGTCGCGCTGCCCGTGACCGTCACCTGCCCCGTCTTCACGGCCTCCTCGTCCATCGTCAGGTCGAGGTCGCCGTCGAAGACCAGGACCTGGGAGTCCCAGCTCCAGGCGTCGGCGTCCGTGAGGAACTCCTGGGCGACGTCGAAGTCACCGGCCGGTCCGGCCGCCTGCGCGGTCAGGAAGCCCGACACGATCCGCACCGGGTCGTCACCCGCGACCGGTCCCCGCGCGCGCAGCCCCGGGGCGTTGAAACCCTGCACCACGTCGCTGCCACGGATCACCGGGCCCGAGGTCGGGATCGACGCGCAGCCGGACAGCGCGAGGGCCGCCACCACGAGCCCTGCTCCGAGGGCGCTCGTCGGCCTGCCGGGTCGTCGCTCGGTCATCGTGCCTGCTCCTCGTCGACGGACGTACCCGGTCGTTCGGTGACGACGCCCTGGCGGACGAACGTGAGGTTCTCGTCAGGGAGGACGGGAAGGGCCGAGGGGCTCGTGGTGCCCTCCGTCGGGTCCTCGACCCGCTCGATCTGTCCCGTCGGCGGGCGCAGACCGCGTCCGTGCGTCGGCTCCTCGGGCACCAGCGGGAGCGGCGACGCCTCGAGCCGGATCCCGGCGCGCAGCGGGAGCGTGAGACGGAAGGCGGCCCCCTGGCCAGGGCGCCCCCAGACCTCGAGCCACCCACCGTGCAGGTGCGCGTCCTCGAGCGAGATGGCGAGGCCGAGCCCCGTCCCCCCGGTCGTGCGGGCGCGCGCCGGGTCGGCCCGCCAGAAGCGGTCGAACACGTGCAGCGCCTCGTCCTGCGTCATCCCGACGCCGTGGTCGCGGACCACCACCGCGACCGCGTACCGGTCGTGGGCCACCGTGATCTCGACGGGCTTCTCCTCGGCGTGCTCGATCGCGTTGACCACGAGGTTGCGCACGATCCGTTCGACCCGACGAGGGTCGACGTCCGCGGTCACGGCCTCGTCGGGGAGGTGCACCGACATCCACACGCCCTTACGCTCCGCGAGCGGCGCGGCGAGCTCGACGGCCGCGTTGACCACGTCCCGCACGTCGCGGCGCTCGGCGTCGAGCTGCGCGGCCCCCGCGTCGAACCGGCTGATCTCCAGCAGGTCGGCCAGGAGGTCCTCGAACCGGTCGAGCTGGGTCTGGAGGAGCTCGGCCGACCGCTTGGACGCGGGGTCGAAGTCGTCGCGCGAGGCGTGCAGGACCTCGCCCGCCATCCGGATCGTCGTGAGCGGCGTGCGCAGCTCGTGCGACACGTCCGACACGAAGCGCCGCTGCAGCAAGGACAGCTCCTCCATGCGGCCGATCTGGAGCTGCAGGCTCTCCGCCATCTCGTTGAACGACCGGGCGAGCGTCGCGAGCTCGTCGTGGCCCTTGACCGGGAGGCGCTCGTTCAGGTGCCCGTCGGCGAGCCGCTCCGCGACCCCCGCGGCGTTGCGGACCGGCTGGACCGCCTGGCGGGTCACGACCCAGGTGATGAGCCCCAGGATGCCCACGACGAACACCGCACCGACGACCAGGGTCCCCTGGAGGAACGAGAGGGTCTCCTGCTCGGGCGCGAGCGTGTACAGGAAGTAGAGCTCGTAGACACCGACCGTCGGCACCTGGACCTTCGACCCCACGAGGACCCCGGGGTCCACGGGCGAGTGCGGGTCGGACGGGTCGCGCGGGATCGCGACCGACTGGAGCTCGCGGCCGTCGCTCTCCATGACCGCGGCCCGGAGCTCGTCCGAGACCAGGCTCGCGAGCTGGTTGTCGGTGCTCACGTCGTTGAGGCGCGACGGCGCCCCCTCGGGCCGCATGAGGAAGATCTTGCGGTCGGGGCTGCCGCTCGTGCGCAGGGTGTTGTGCACGTCGAGCAGGAGGGTCTGGATCTCGGAGTCCTTGGTCTTGGACACCGAGGCCGTGAACAGGCTCTGGGCCTGCTGGATCGAGTTGGCGCTCTCGACGTTGATCTGCTCGAGGCGCTGGTCGAACAGGCCGTCGCGCATCGTGCTCGACAGGTACGCGCCGAGTGCCGCGACCGTGATCACCCCGACGACGAGCGCGGTCCCGACCACGCGGAGCTGCATCGACGACCGGGCCCGCCAGGTGAGGCGACCGACCGTGGCGCGCAGGCGCCGTCGGGCGCGACGGAACGACCGCCCCACCCGCGCGCGCAGCGACGGAGCGCTCACCCGCGCGCCGCACCCGCCTTGTACCCGACGCCGCGCACGGTCAGGACGATCTCCGGGTTCTCCGGGTCGTGCTCGACCTTCGACCGCAGGCGCTGCACGTGGACGTTGACCAGGCGCGTGTCCGCCGCGTGACGGTAGCCCCAGACCTTCTCGAGGAGGACCTCGCGCGTGAAGACCTGCCAGGGCTTGCGGGCGAGCGCGACCAGGAGGTCGAACTCGAGGGGCGTGAGCGCGATGGGGCGGCCGTCGCGCGTGACCCGGTGCCCGGTCACGTCGATCTCGACGTCGCCGATCGCGAGGTGCTCGGGGGCGGGCTCGTCCGAGCGGCGCAGGCGGGCCCGGATCCGCGCGACGAGCTCCTTGGGCTTGAACGGCTTGGAGATGTAGTCGTCCGCGCCGGACTCCAGGCCGAGCACGACGTCGACCGTGTCGCTCTTGGCCGTGAGCATGATGATGGGCACCCCCGACTCCGCACGGATCAGACGGCACACCTCGGTGCCGTCCTTGCCGGGCAGCATGAGGTCCAGCAGGACGAGGTCCGGCTGGGTGCTGCGGAACGCGGCCAGAGCGAGGTCCCCGTCCGCGCAGAACACCGGGTCGAACCCCTCGGACCGCAGCACGATGCCGATCATCTCGGCGAGAGCGGTGTCGTCGTCGACCACAAGCACACGTACCTTCATGGCCCCATTTTGCCATCGACCGCGGGCTCGTCGGTCCGACCCACCGTGGGGCGGCCGGTGTTCACCCGAACGGCCCGGCCGCCGCGTCGGCCGGTCCCCCGTACTAGGGTGGTCCGCTACCGGGCCGGACGCCGTCGTGGCGTCGTGCACGGCCTCATCAGGACGAGCCCTCGGGGCCCGACAGAACCGAGCGGGGACAGCAGAGCAGATGACGACGCCCGACGACGCCGGCACGCCAGCACCGGACGACACCCCGCGCTACGGCCAGCGCGCCCCGCAGCCACCGGCGGGCGCGACGCCACCCGTCGGCGGGCCGCCCGCGCAGCCCGGTCGGTACGGCCCCCCGGCACAGTCCGGCCAGCCTGCGCCGGCCCAGCCCACGTCGAACGCGTGGGGGCAGCCGCAGTACGGGCAGCAGGGCCAGTACGGCCAGCCCTCCGGCGAGCCCGGCGAGCACGGTGCGCCGCAGCACGGGCAGTACGGCCAGCCCGGCCAGTACGGCGCACCGCAGTACGGCGGCCCCCCGCAGCCCGGCTACGGTCCGCCGTCCTTCGCGGGCAAGCCCTACGCCCCGCCCGCGAACAAGCCCGGCATCATCCCGCTGCGCCCGCTGAGCCTCGGCGAGATCTTCGACGGCGCGTTCGGTGCGATCCGCGCCAACCCCAAGGTGATGCTCGGGATGAGCGCGACCGTGATCGCGATCGCGACGGTCCTCGGGCTCGGCCTGGGCGTGCTGATCAGCGGGATCTTCTCGCCCCAGCTCGCCCAGATCGAGGCGGAGCTGAGCGTCGAGATGGGCGCCGACGCCACGGGCCTCACGGAGATGTTTCCCCTCCTCGGCGCCTCGATGGTGTCCTCGGTCGTGCTCGCCCTCGCGATGCCCGTCGTCAACGGCCTGCTCATCACCTCGGTGGGCCAGTCCGTGATCGGTCGCAAGGCGAGCGCGGGCGAGGTCTGGGCCCAGGCGAAGTCGAAGATCTGGCCCCTGCTGGGCTTCTCGATCCTCTGGTCGATCGCGCTCGGGGCCGTCTGGTTCGTCTACCTGCTCCTCACGGTCCTCGCGTTCACGGCCGACGTCGGCCTCGGCATCGCCGTCGCGCTCCTCGGGCTGCTGGGTCTTGCCGTGTTCGGCTGCTGGTTCCTCGTCCGCACGCTCCTCGTCCCGCCGGCCATGGTCCTCGAGGGCCAGGGCTTCGCGAGCGGCGTGAAGCGCGGCTGGACCGTCTCTCGCGGCTCGTTCTGGCGGCTGCTCGGGATCTACCTCCTGGCCTCCGTCGCGGTCGGCACCATCACCTGGCTCGTCTCGCAGCCGTTCGGGATCATCGGCGGCATGGTCTCGCTCATGAGCATGTTCGCGATGTATGCGATCGTGGCCGTGGGGTCGATCGTCACGGGGGTCATCAGCGCGGTGTTCCTCGCGGGCGTCGTCTCGCTGCTCTACATCGACGTCCGCATGCGCCGCGAGGGGCTGGACGTCGAGCTCACGGCCGCGGCCGAAGAGCACACGGGCCACGGCCCGGCGTGACCGGCGCGCTCCCTGCGTCGCTCGCCGCCTGGCAGGCGGCCGCACCGGCGCGCCTCGGCCTTGCGCAGGGTGTGCGGTGGGACGTCCCGGTCGTCCCCGACGCCGACACCGCACGGCAGTGGCTGAAGGAGGAGCTCCTCGACCCCGTGTACGTGGACCAGCCCTCGCTCCTGTCGCGCTTCATCGACTGGCTGACCGGCCTGTTCACCGACGTCCGGGTCCTCGACGTGAACCCCGTCGTGGCCTCGCTCGTGATCGTCGGGCTCGTCCTCGTCGTAGCGGTGGTCGCCTACGTGGTCACGGGCCCGGTCCGCCTGTCCCGCAAGGCCCGTTCGTCGGTCGCTGTGTTCGACGACGACGAGCGCTCGGCCAAGGAGCTCCGGGCCGCGGCCGACGCCGCCGCCTCGGTGGGCGACTGGCCGACCGCCGTCGTGGAGCGCTACCGCGCCGTCGTGCGCTCGCTCGAGGAGCGCGTGATCCTGGACCCGCGCCCCGGTCGCACGGCCCACGAGGCCGCGGACGACGCCGCCCTGCGACTCCCGGCGCTCGCCGACCGGCTCACGGTCGGCGCGCGCCTGTTCGACGACGTCCGGTACGGCAAGGTGTCGGTGGGCCCAGCGGCCGACCAGGCGCTGCGAGAGCTCGACGCCGCGACCCTCGCCACGACGCCGACGCCGCCCGCCCACCTGCTCGGCGGCCTGGAGCCCGACTCCCCCGCGCAGGCGCCCACCCCCTCGGGAGGCTCCCGGTGACGACTGGTCTCGACGCACCGCCGCCCCCCGTCTCGGCACCCGACACGACCGCCGCAGCCGTCACCACGGCCTACGTCCCTGTGCGCGTGACGGGCGACGGCACCACGACCGGCTCCCGTGCCGCACGCCGGTGGCGGGCCGCGCGCTGGCCTCTCGCCGTGCTGCTCCTGATCGCGATCGTCGCGGGGCTCGCCGCACTGTCGCGACCCGCTGTCTCGAGCACCCCGTTCGCCCCGGACAACGCCGGGCCGAACGGTGCCCGGGCCCTTGCCCAGGTGCTGGGCGACCAGGGCGTCGACGTCGAGCACGTGACCACGACCGCGGACGCGGTCTCCCGCGCCGACGCCGGGACGACGCTCCTCGTCACCTCCGACCTCAACCTCCTGCCCGAGCAGGTCGACGCGATCCTGGCGACCGAGGCCGACCTGGTGCTCCTCGAGCCGGGGTACGACCTGCTGGAGGGCGCGACCGACGGGGCCGCGACCCTGGGCGACGACTGGTCGTCGCCCGACGCCCTGCGGAGCCCGCAGTGCACCGACCCCGACGCGACCGCCGCCGAGGAGATCCGCAGCACGGGCTACGGCTTCACCTCGACCGGCCCCGGGTCGGTCGTCTGCTTCCCCGGCGACGACAGCCCGCCCGACACCGGCGCCTACCTGGTCCACGAGGGCGACCGCCGCGTCGTCGCGCTCGACGACGCGGGGCTGATCACCAACTCCCGGATCGACCAGGACGGCAACGCGGCCCTCGCGCTGCGCTCGCTCGGCCGGCACGAGACCCTGACCTGGTTCGTCCCCGACCTCCTGGACACCTCGTCCACGGACACCTCCGTCGCAGGGGCGGCCACGCTGCCACCGTGGGTGCCGATCGTCCTCGTCCAGCTCCTCGTGGTCGCCCTGTTCGCGGCGCTCTGGCGCGGACGCCGCCTCGGTCCGCTCGTGACCGAGGACCTCCCGGTCGTCGTCCGCGCGTCGGAGACGACACGCGGCCGGGGGCGCCTGTACCGCCGGTCCCGCTCGCGCGGCCACGCCGCAGCAGGTCTGCGGGCTCACAGCGCCGATCGCATGGCCTCACGCCTGGGCCTGCCCCGGTCCGCAGCCGCCCCCGCGCTGATCGACGCGGTCGTCCGCGCCACGCACCGCCCGGCCGAGCAGGTCGCGCACCTCCTGTACGGCCCACCACCCGCCGACGACGCAGCGCTGCTCGAGCTCGCACGTCACCTTGACCAGTTGGAGAGCGAGGTCTTCCACCCGTGACGCACCACCCCGAGGGGTCGAACCCCTATCAGCAGCCCGCGGACCGCTACGCGCCTCCGCAGGCCCAGCCCCCGCAGCCCGCACAGCCGGTGCCCGCCCACCCCCAGGACCAGGCCGAGCCCCCGGCGCAGCCGCCCGCGTACGGCGCCCCCGTCCCTCCGGCGCCCGCTGCCCCCGCCCCGCACGTCGTCGCCGACGCACCCGCCCAGGCTGCGCCGTCGGGCCCCTCGCACGAGCTGCGCGCGGCCCTGGCCGCGGTGCGGACCGAGGTCGGCAAGGCCGTGGTCGGCCAGGACGCCGCGGTCACGAGCCTGCTCATCGCGATGCTCTGCAAGGGCCACGTGCTCCTCGAGGGCGTGCCCGGGGTCGCCAAGACGCTGCTCGTGCGCACGCTCGCGGCCTCGCTCGACCTGGACACCAAGCGCGTCCAGTTCACGCCCGACCTCATGCCGGGCGACGTCACGGGCTCGCTCGTGTACGACGCGCGAACGGCCGAGTTCAGCTTCCGCGAGGGACCCGTCTTCACGAACCTGCTGCTCGCCGACGAGATCAACCGCACGCCCCCCAAGACCCAGGCCTCGCTGCTCGAGGCCATGGAGGAGCGCCAGGTCTCGGTCGACGGCACGCCCCGCCCGCTGCCGGACCCGTTCCTCGTCATCGCGACGCAGAACCCGGTCGAGTACGAGGGGACCTACCCCCTCCCCGAGGCCCAGCTCGACCGCTTCCTGCTCAAGCTCGTCCTGCCGCTGCCCGAGCGCGACCAGGAGATCGAGGTCCTCGCACGGCACGCCGCCGGCTTCAACCCGCGCGACCTGGCCGCGGCGGGCGTGCGACCCGTCGCGGGCCGCGACGTCCTGGACCGTGCACGCGCCGAGGTGGCCCAGGTGCAGGTGTCGCGCGAGGTCCTCGGCTACGCCGTCGACCTGTGCCGTGCCACGCGCCACTCGCCGTCGCTGTCGCTCGGCGTCTCGCCGCGAGGCGCCACGGCCCTGCTCGCGACGTCTCGTGCGTGGGCATGGCTGTCCGGTCGCGGGTACGTCACGCCCGACGACGTCAAGGCCCTGGCCCACCCGACGCTGCGCCACCGCGTCCAGCTCCGGCCCGAGGCCGAGCTCGAGGGCGTGACCGCCGAGAGCGTGCTCGACACGGTGCTGGCCTCCGTGCCGGTCCCGCGCTGAGCGCCACGTGCCTGAAGGGATGACATGGCTCTGACGTGGCGCGCCGTCGCGCTGGCGGCCCTCGGCGTGGTGGCGGTCCTCGTGGTGCCCTCGTACGGCACCGTGCTGCTCTGGGCGCTCGTCGTGATGGCGCTGTGCGCGCTCGACGTGACCCTCGCGGCCTCCCCGCGCCAGGTAGCGGTCGAGCGGCGCGTGCCGGGCTCGGTGCGTCTCACGGGGAGGGCGACGTCGCAGCTCGTCGTGACGAACATGACCGGGCGGCGGCTGCGGGCAGTGGTGCGCGACGCCTGGGCTCCTTCCGCTGGCGCGCACGACAACCGGCACCCCGTCGACCTGCCACCCGGGGAGTCGGCGCGCCTGGTGACCACGCTCGTCCCGACGCGGCGCGGTGACCGCGCCGCGGGCGCGGTCACGATCCGCTCGGCGGGCCCGCTCGGGCTCGCGGCCCGCCAGGTCTCGCTCGACGTCCCGGGGCGGCTGCGCGTGCTGCCCGAGTTCGCCTCGCGCCGCCATCTGCCGAGCCGGCTCGCGCGGCTACGCGAGATGGACGGCCGCTCGGCCGTCCAGGTGCGCGGCGAGGGGACGGAGTTCGACTCGCTGCGCGAGTACGTGATCGGTGACGACGTCCGGTCGATCGACTGGCGGGCCTCGGCCCGCCGAGCGGACATGGTCGTGCGGACCTGGCGCCCCGAACGTGACCGCCGTGTCCTGATCGTCCTCGACACCTCGCGCACGTCGGCGGCCCGTATCGGCGACGAGCCACGCCTCGACGCGAGCATCGAGGCGGCGCTGCTGCTCTCGGCCCTCGCAGGTCGCGCGGGCGACCGGGTCGAGCTGTTCGCGTACGACCGCGGCGTGCGGGCCCGTGTCGCGGGCGCGGCCGGTCCTCGGCTCATGCCCGCCCTGGCGGACGCGCTCGCCCCCGTCCAGCCGGTGCTGCTCGAGACCGACTGGCCGGGGCTCGTCGGCTCGGTGCACCAGCGGCTCTCGCAGCGCGCGCTCGTCGTGCTCCTCACGACCCTCGACCCGGCCGCGGTCGAGACGGGCCTGCTGCCCGTCGTCGGTCAGCTCACGGCCAAGCACCAGGTGGTCGTCGCCTCGGTGGCGGACCCGGAGGTGGCGGCCCTGCGCGACGCACGCGACTCGAGCGCCGAAGTCTACGACGCAGCGGCCGCCGCGCGCGTCGAGCTCGAACGCACCGCGGTGCGGACCGTGCTGTCCCGCAAGGGGGTCGAGGTCGTCGAAGGGCTGCCCGAGGAGCTCGCACCGCGGCTCGCCGACACGTACCTCGCGCTCAAGGCCGCGGGACGCCTCTGACGACGCCGTCAGGACGAGCGTGCCCTCCGGGTCCTCGCGGCCTGTCGGCTCGTCCGCCCGGCTCTCACCCCACCGTCACACGGTCCCGGCGGGATACCCCCACCCCACGGCCTAGGCTGGTGGCAGAGACCCCCGACTCCCGAGGAGCAGCACCGTGACCCGACCGGCCACCCCGCGCGACCGTGAAGCCCGCAACCGACGGGTCGCGATCATCGTGATCTTCGCGCTGTCCGCGACCTTCGTCATCCCGGCGCTGGGCTTCCTCATCTTCTGACGGGTGCCCTTCCGGCACTCCGGCGGTACCGTCCGGCACCACGACCGGGGACCTCGCGCATCGCTCGCTAGGCCCCGATCGCGAGGCATCCGCTGACGCTCACCCAGCCGCGCGGAGCGCGCTCGGCGACGTCCCCGTGGGAGTCGTAGAGCACGCTCACCCCTGCGTCCAGGAAGCTCGCCTGCACCCACCCGCCGGCGCACCCGCTGCCGACGAAGTCTCCGTCGCGCTCGACCCACACGCACACGTCCGCGTCCTGCGAGGGCCACTCGGCCAGGTAGACGGAGAGGTCGTCCTGCTCGTGCAGGAGCCTGGTCTGACCGAGCTCGTCGACGGTCACGTCCGTGGAGCCTGCGCCGACGGCGTCGTGCGGCCCCGGTGCGGTGGCGAACACCTGTGACGGTGCGCAGCCCGGCGTCGGGCTGCACCCAGCGAGAGCACCCGCTAGGACCACGACCACCGCCGCACCGCAGAACGCCCCACGGCGCGCGAGGGGCGCGCGCGACGGGTCAAGCAGAACTTTGCGTCTCATCCGACCTACCGAATCAGAACGTCAAGAATCGGTCAAGCCTGCCGCGCGCCCTCGGCTGCTGCCCGGAGCCCACCTCGCGGCCGGCGTGAGCCCGGCGCGGTCGCCGTCCTCACGGCAGGATGACTCCATGACCGCCGCCGGCCGCCACGGGCCCAGCATCACCCTCGACGACCTCAACCGGGCGCTGCTGGCCCGCCAGCACCTGCTCTCCCCCGGCTCCTCGACGCCCGTCGCCGAGGTCGACCACCTCGTGGGCCTCCAGTCGCAGGCACCGACGAGCCCCTACCCGGGACTGTGGTCGCGCCTCGACGGCTTCCGGACCGACGACCTCTCGCAGCGGTTCCTCGACCGCTCGGTCACCCGCATCGCGGTCATGCGCGGCACGGTCCACCTCGTCACGGCCGACGACGCCCTGGAGCTCCCGGGCGCGCTGCGCCCCCTGCTCGAGTCGGGGGTCCGGACGGGCAGCGCGCACGCCAAGGCACTGGCGGGCACGAACCTCGACGCCGTCGCCGCCGCAGCGCGAGACCTCCTGACCGGGTCCCCCCTGACCTCGGGCGACCTGGGGCGACTGCTCGGCGAGCGCTGGCCCGACGTCCATCCCCAGCACCTGGCCTACACGGCCCGTTGCTTCCTCCCCCTCGTCCAGGTCACCCCCCGCGGGCTGTGGGGCGCCAACGGCCCCGGCACGACGACGACCTGGACCACGGCCGACGCCTGGTTCGGACGGCCGAGCCGCGCGCTCCTCGACCCCGACGAGCGCGCCGCGGCGCTCGTGCGCCTCGTCCGCCGCTACCTCGCGGCGTTCGGCCCCGCCACGGTCATGGACGCCCAGCGGTGGTCCGGGCTGACGGGCCTGCGCGACGCCGTCGGGCGGCTGCGGCCAGAGCTCGTGACCTTTACCGGCCCCGACGGCAAGGAGTATCTCGACCTGCCCGACGCTCCGCGCCCCGGCGCGGGCGCCCCCGCTCCCCTGGTGCTCGTGGCGGAGTTCGACAACCTGGTGCTGGGCCATGCGGACCGCACGCGCGTCGTCGACGACGTGCGGCGCAAGGCGATCACGACCGTCAACGGGCAGGTGCCCGGGACGGTCCTCGTGGACGGCTACGTGGTCGCGACGTGGAAGGTGCGCCGCGTCGGGACGCGGCCGACCACGACGCCCGACGCCGTCGCGCAGCTCGACGTCTCCCCGCTCGGCCACACGTTCACGCGCGCTCAGCGAGCCGCCCTCGACGCGCGCGGCACCGAGCTGCTGCGGTTCGTCGCGCCCGAGGCGTCGGAGCACGTCGTCACCGTCACGGCCTCGTAGCGGTGGCAGATGACGCGGCCTCGTAGTGCGGCCCTCGCCGGGCCGGGACGGCTCAGCCCGCGACCGGCGCGACGTCCCCCGCGTGGTCGGCCGAGAGGTCACCCGTCTCCCCCGCCCGTACGGCCCGGCGGCCGAGCACGATCGTGTAGGCCCAGAAGGCCGCGAGGGCGATCGCGCCGATGACGATCTTGAGCCACCATGCCATCCCCGACCCGGTGACGAACCCCTCGATGAGGCCCGAGACGCCCAGGACGACCACGAGCCCCACCGCGACCGTGAAGAGCGCGCGCCCCTCCTCCGCCAGGGCCCGGAGACGAGTCCGCGGCCCCGGGTCGACCATGGTCCAGAACAGGCGCAGCCCCGCGGCCCCCGCGACGAAGATCGCGGTGAGCTCGAGCAGGCCGTGCGGGGCGATGAGCGTGAGGAACGTGTCGAGCTCGCCGTAGTACGCCATCATGCCGCCCGTGGACCCGACGCCCACGGCGTTGGCGAACAGGACGTACGCCGGGAAGACGCCAGAGATCCCCAGGGCGATGCACTGCGCGGCGATCCAGGCGTTGTTCGTCCAGACCACCGTCGCGAAGTCCGCGCCCGGGTCGTAGTAGCTCGCGAAGGCCTCGTTGACGTAGGCCTCGCGCTCGCTGGGCGTGCCCATCGACGCGAGCGCGTCGGGAGTCGTCGCGACCCACCAGCCCGCGACGACGGCGACGAGGAGGAACAGCACCATGACCGTCACGGTCCACCACCGGATCCGGTACAGCGCGGCCGGCACCGAGACGGTGGCGAAGCGTGTCACGTCGCGCCAGGCAGGCTCGTGCGCCCCCGCGAGACGTCCCCGCGCGCGCCCGAGGAGGTCGGAGAGCCGCGTGATGAGCACGGGGTCGGGGGCTGACGAGCGGATCGTCGACAGGTGCGTCGCGACCGACTGGTAGAGGCGGACGAGCTCGTCCGCCTCGGCACCGTCGAGCGAGCGCTTCTTGGTCAGCTCGGCGAGCCGCGACCACTCGTCGCTGTGCACGGCGCTGAAGGCATCGAGGTCCACGCGGCTACCCTGCCACACCTTGCCCTACAGTGGGCCGGACCCCCCTCGTCGTCACCGGCCACCGTCCGGGAGCGGCGACGATCCCTCGACCCGTGTCGACGACCCTGGAGGAGCAAGCGTGCGAGACGGCATCCTGACCGGCGAGGGCGTGGTCCTCGACGCCCGGCCGGCGTCCTTCGTGACGCGCGCCCTGGGGGCCGTGATCGACCTGGTCGCGCTCGGGACCTTCCTCGTCCTGGTGCTCGTCGCGGTGGCGGGCGCGGCGCTCAACGCCGTCAGCATCGACTTCGCGCCCGCGGTGTGGATCGTCCTCCTGGTCCTGGTCATGGTCGGCATCCCGACGACCGTCGAGACCCTCTCGCGGGGCCGGTCGCTCGGCAAGCTCGCGACCGGCATCCGGGTCGTGCGCGACGACGGCGGCCCCGTCCGCTTCCGGCACGCCTTCATCCGTGCGCTCGTGGGGGTGGGCGAGCTGTGGATGACGTTCGGCTCGGTCGCGATCGTCGCGTCGCTGTCGAACGACAAGGGCAAGCGGGTCGGGGACATGCTCGCCGGGACGTACGCGATCCGGGTGCGCGGCGGGAAGCCGACGTACGCGGCGATCGCGATGCCGCCCCACCTGGCGGGGTGGGCCTCGCACGCCGACATGCGCAGGCTCCCGGACGGCCTGGCCCTCGCGGTCCGCCAGTTCCTCGGGCGTGCTGCCGGGCTCAACCCGGCCTCGCGTGTCCGGATCGGTCAGGACCTCGCGGGCCGGATCGAGCAGTACGTAGCCCCGGGCCCGCCGCCCGGGACGCCGCCCGAGGACTTCCTGTGCGCGGTCCTCGCCGAGCGACGCAGCCGGGACTGGGTCAGCGCCCAGCGGGGACGCGTGCTCGCCCAGGAGCAGGGCGAGATGCTGCACCGCCTGCCGTACTCGGTGCCCGACCCCCGGAGCTGACGGGCACGCTCCGCGCCCCCGCGCGGCGCGGAGCCCCCGCCTCGAATCGCCCGAACGCCAGCACGAGCGCACCGAGCACGAGCGCGGCCGCGCCGAACCACAGGGGCCGGCTCGCCCACCAGTCGGCGCTCCACGACGCGGGCAGAGGGGTGCCGAGCCCCAGCAGGACCACCCCGAGCACCACGAACATCGCGGTCAGGTGCCACAGGTACAGCGTCATGGACCGACCGGCGACCCACCCCACGAGGGCTGCTCCACGCCCCTGCGCCCAGCGCACGACGACGTCGCGCACGGTGAGCGCCACGCTCACCTGGAGCACGGCATGGGTCACGGCGAGAGCCGTGGGCGGCCCGAGGTTGGAGATCGCGTCGCCCGGCATCCCGATGAGGCTCAGGGGGTAGGGACCGACGACGAGGAGGGCAACCATCGCGGCGAGCGCGCCGGTGGCCACGAGGGCGAGCGTGCGCCGGGAGGGCAGCGCGTCACGCCGGACGAGGTCGACGTAGACGATCCCCAGGACGTAGGGCACGGCCCAGCCGAGCAGGACGTTCGCGACGGCCACGTGCTCGACGCCCGCCCCGAAGCGCAGCACGTCCACGACGAACGGCGCGGCGACGACGACCACGACCATGCGCCAGCCCCACACCTGGTAGGCCCGCAGCAGGGCAGGGGTGACTGCGAGCAGCAGCAGGTACACCCCGAGGAACCACAGGAGCTGCGGCGCGATCCGGGCGACCTGCAGCACGGCCGTCTCCGGCACGCCTGCGGCGACCAGCACGACGGCGGCCACGGCCCACGCACCGACGAAGGCCGCGACCGGCTTCCAGATGCGCGGCATCCGGCGCCGCACGACGTCCCGTCCGGCCGCGACGAGACCCCGTGCGGCGCCCTGGCGACCTGCCGCCGGGAGGCGAGCGGCGCCGTCGGGCCCGTTCGCCGTGCCCGGGCGCCAGAGCTGGTACGCCGCCGACGCCCCGGCCGCGAAGAACAGCAGCGGCAGGACCTGCAGGACCCACGTGATGGTCCACGCCCCGCCGTGGGCCAGGGCGTTGCCGATCCCGAGGCGCTCGCCGTCCCACGTGACCTCGGGCATGAGCCAGTGGACGCTCAGGACCGCGAGGGTCGCGAGCGCGCGCACCGCGTCGACGAACACGTCGCGCCGGGCGGGTGCACCCGCGACGGCCCGACGGCGGGGCGCCGGCGCCGGGCGAAGGGCCGGCGGCGCCGCAGCGAGGGAGGACGGGCGGGCGGGCCGGGACGGACGGGGTGTCCGGGCGGGCCGGAACGGAAGACGAGGGACGTCGACGACGGCCACGGGATGCTCCTCGGGACGGAGGGAAAAGGTTCCCCACCAGTCTCGAAAATCCCGGTACGTCCCGGAACGGGAGCCTCCCCCGAGGCCACGGCGGCGGTCCGGTCACCTCCGCGGGGGATGTCCCCCGCAGGCACCGCCGCGACACGCTCAGTCCCGCAGGTACCTGAGCACCGCGAGCACCCGGCGGTGGTCCCCCGCGTCCTGCGGCAGGCCGAGCTTGCCGAAGATCGCCGTGACGTTCTTCTCCACGGCCCCGTAGGACAGGAACAGGTTCTCCGCGATCGCGGTGTTCGAGCGCCCCTGCGCCATGAGCTCGAGCACCTCGCGCTCGCGGGGCGTGAGGCGCGCCAGGCCGTCGTCCGAGCGTGAGGCGCCCATGAGCTGGCTCACGACCTCGGGGTCGAGCACCGTCTGCCCCGCGGCGATGCGCGTCAGGGCGTCGAGGAACTCGCTCACGTCCGCGACACGGTCCTTGAGGAGGTACCCGACCCCCTCGGCGCCGCCCGTGAGCAGCTCGCTCACGAACCGCGTCTCGACGTACTGCGAGAACAGCAGCACCCCCAGCCCTGGCGACGCGGCGCGCAGGGTGAGCGCCGCGCGCAGTCCCTCGTCGGTGAACGTCGGGGGCATGCGGATGTCGATGATGACGACGTCGGGCAGCTCGCCGAGCGTGGCCAGGCGCGCGACCTCCGCGACGAGCGCGTCGCCGTCGCCCACGGCCGCCACGACCTCGTGGCCACGACGGGTGAGCAGGGCGACGAGCCCGTCGCGCAGGATGACGGAGTCCTCGGCGATCACGAGCCGCACGGTGGTACCTCTTCTGTGTCGATGGTTCGGCCCGGGCGCCTCGGTCGAGACGTCCGGGCCGCTCCGCGGGTGGGGCCGGCTACACCCTGCTCGGCAGGACGACCGTGACCACGGTAGGCCCACCGACCGGGCTGACGAGGTCCAACGTGCCGTCGACCGAACGAACCCGCTCCTCGAGGCCCGCGAGCCCCGACCGGTGGCCGCGCGCGTCGGGCGTCGAGACGCGCGCACCGCCCTGTCCGTCGTCGCGCACGCGCAGGCGCAGCCGCGAGCCCTGCTCCTCGACGAGCACGTAGACGCCCGAGGCGCGCGCGTGCTTGGCGGCGTTCGTCACGAGCTCGGCGACGCAGAAGTACGCGATCGTCTCGACGGCCGGCGACGGCGTGATGCCCGGGTCGACGTCGACCGTCACGGGCAGCGGGGACCTGGCCGCGAGCGTCTCGAGGGCGACCGCGAGGCCGTTGTCGAGCGCGGGCGGGTGGATGCCCCGAGCGAGCTCACGGAGCTCGACGAGCGCCTCCTTGGTCGACGCGTGCGCATTGTCGACGAGCTCGAGGGCCTCGGACGCGTCGCCGCCCGCCGCGAGCTGCTCCTTGGCCTCGCCGAGCTGCATCGCCACCGCGACGAGCCGGGCCTGGGTGCCGTCGTGCAGGTCGCGCTCGATGCGGCGCAGCTTGGCGTCCGCGTCCTCGACGGTCTTGCCGCGGGACTTCTCGAGGTCGGCCACGCGCAGGCTCGCCCGGGTGGGGCCGAGCAGGTTGACCGACAGGAGGCGGAAGAGCTGCGCGAACCCGCGCACGAGCTGCGGCCACAACCACCACAGCGCGATGCCCACGGCCGCGAGCGCCGACTGGCGCAGCGGGGTGTCGACGTACCAGTCGGTCCCCATCTGCGCGCCGCGGTGCCACGTGCCGTCGGCGGCCATCTGCGCGGGCAGGAACTGCGACCAGAACCAGTGAGTCGCGGCCCCCAGCGAGACGAGGAAGAACGTCACGGACACGACGAAGGCGACGAGCGCCAGGAAGAAGCTCACGAACATGAACGTCATGGCCCGCCACCCGGGACCGTCCGACAGGTTCGACCAGAGCATGCGCCAGAACCCGCGGCGCGGCGTGTGCGGCGTGGGTGGCAGCACGTCGACCGACAGCATCGAGCGCGCCATCGAGCGGTACATGCCGCCCCAGCCGCGCGCCCCGAGGACCAGGCCGCCCGAGACCACGAGCCCCACGACCGTCACGAGGATCCCCACCGTGAAGCTCACGGTGAACATCACGTACGTGAACGCGAAGGGCGCGACGAACAGCGACAGCCACAGGTAGCCGAACTCGCGCCAGGTCTGGCGCGCGAACGGCGCGGCCAGGAAGCCGACCGGCTCGCGCAGGTCCACGTAGCGCGGGTCGAGCCCGTCGGGGACGTGCCGCAGGTCGCCGGCGGGTTCGGCCGGCTGGGTCTCGAAGGACAGGAGAGGCTCGGTCGGCGGCGCGTACCCGGGCGAGGGTTCGCCGTCGGGCGCGGCGTCGCCGAGCGGCGGCTGGGGGGATGTCACAGCAGACATGGTGGCAGGACTCCTGGGTCTGGTTCGAGCGGTACCACCAGTCTTGCCGACCGGAGTCCGCGCGCCCAGGGTGCGCTCCGCCGTCGTGCAGGGGGGATGTCCCCCCTCTGCGGCGTGCTCAGCGCGCGACGGGCGTCGCGGCCTCCTCCTCGGCGGAGCCCTCCTGCTCCGTGGAGCCCCCCACCCCGACGGCGCCGCCCGGCCCCTCCGGCCCGGTCGCCCTCGCTGCACCGCGGGCCGGCGCGGACACCACCTGGATCGCGACCACCAGGACGGCCGCGACCAGCGCGATGACCAGGATCGTGCTCCCGCTCGGGTAGCGCGAGAACACCAGGACGGCCAGCGCCCCGGCCAGGACGAGCGCGATCAGCGGCCAGCGCAGCCTCGCGACCCAGACCTCGAAGGGGTGCGGGGGGCGCCCGCTGTCGCCCGCGTGGCCGCGGCTGGCCGCGCGCACGAGCCAGTTGAACCCGCCGCGCACCGCGACCGCCGACCGGCTGGGCCCCGTGAGGTACGCGGCGAGCACGACGACCACACCGAACGCGAACACCGCGCGCAACGACGTGCGCAGCGGGACCAGCACCGCGTCGATCAGGGCCGTCGCCGCCGACGGCGACAGGGCGTCCGACGGCACGGCGCCCAGGTACAACGACCGGCCGACCGTGATGGCGATCGCGAGGATCGCCATCGCGACGACGTACGTGACGCCCGCGAGGATCACGGCCCGGCGACGCCGCCCGCGCGGGGCCGCCCACACCGCGCCGGCCGCGACGAGGAGCGAGAGCCACGGCAGGACGTTCGCCGCCTTGCTCAGGGCGGCCACCGCACGCTGCGCCGTCACGACGTCGTCCGAGGTGAACAGCACGAACTGCGGGTTGATCGACGGCAGGTTCTCGACGAACGTGAAGCCCCGCGCCGAGAGCCGCTTCGTGACCTCGTCGATCATGGGCCCGAGCGAGAGCGTGACCTGGCCGTTCGCGTCGGCCGTGACCGCCGTGCCGCCCTCGCCCGTGAGGACCGAGACGAGGTTCTTGTGAGCCTGGCGGTTCGCGACGATCCACAGCTCCTCGAACGTCGGCGACGTGACCATGCGGTCCACGGTCGAGCGGACGAACGACTCGCCCTGGCTCGCGAGGAGCGGGGCCAGGCCCTGCACCTGAGGTGGGACCTGGTCGACGTTCTGCGTGAGCGTCGCGAGCGCCTGCGTCGTCACGGTCTCGAGGTCGATCCGCTCGAGGATCGCGTCCGAGACCTTGGTGCTGATCTCGGCCTGGATCGCGGGGTCCGAGCCCAGCGGTGTCACGGTCGCGACGTAGTGGTCCGTGTCGAGGATCTCGCCGCGCACGTACCGGGCGACGACCGAGCCCAGCATGAGGACCCCCGCGAGCACCAGGAGCACCGTGACGGCGGTCCAGCGGAGCCACCCGCCGCGGCGGGGCGCCGCGTCGGGGACCGTCCCGGAGGGCGGGGCGGCGCGCTCGGCACGCAGGCGCCGGACCTCCGCACGCAGGGCCTCGAGCTCTGCTCGTTCGGAGTCGCTGATCGTGGGCTCGCTCGGGATCGTCGCCATCGTCTTCTCCTGTCGGCGCGCTGCTGGGACCATCCTTGCGCAGGAGTGCCGGAAGCGCCCACGGTGGCGTGCCCATCCGCCGAGGGCGACGTCCCCGACCCCCGAGGGTGACGTGCCCACCCGCCGAGGGCGACGCGACGCCCCGCCCAGGGCGACCGCACGCGAAAGGCCGGGCTCCTCCCGGAACCCGGCCCTCCGCCGTCGGGCCCCCTGCTCAGGGGCGCTCGCGACCGCTCAGTAGCGGTAGTGCTCCGGCTTGTACGGCCCCTCGACCGGGATGCCGAGGTAGTCCGCCTGGCTCTTCGAGAGCTCGGTGAGGCGCACGCCCAGCGCGTCGAGGTGCAGGCGCGCGACCTTCTCGTCGAGGACCTTGGGCAGGCGGTAGACCTGGCGCTCGTACGTCCGCTCGCCCTCCGGGCGCTTGCTGTCCTCGAAGAGCTCGATCTGGCCGATGACCTGGTTCGAGAACGAGTTGCTCATCACGAACGACGGGTGGCCCGTCGCGTTGCCCAGGTTCAGCAGGCGCCCCTCCGACAGGACGATGATCGAGCGGGCCTCCTCGCCGTCGGCCGCCGGGAACGTCCACTCGTGCACCTGCGGCTTGATCTCGGTGCGCGTGATCCCCGGGACCTGGGCCAGTCCGGCCATGTCGATCTCGTTGTCGAAGTGACCGATGTTGCCGACGATCGCCTTGTTCTTCATCGCCGTCATGTGCGCGGCAGTGACCACGTCCTTGTTGCCCGTGGTCGTGATGAAGAAGTCGGCCTCGCCCAGGACGTCCTCGATGCGCGCGACCTGGTAGCCGTCCATCGCGGCCTGCAGCGCGCAGATCGGGTCGACCTCGGACACGATGACGCGCGCGCCCTGACCGCGGAAGGCCTCGGCCGCGCCCTTGCCCACGTCGCCGTAGCCCGCGACGAACGCGACCTTGCCGCCCATGAGGACGTCCGTCGCGCGGTTGATGCCGTCCGGCAGCGAATGACGGATGCCGTACTTGTTGTCGAACTTCGACTTGGTGACCGAGTCGTTGACGTTGATCGCCGGGAACAGCAGCTCGCCCGACTCGGCGAGCTGGTACAGGCGGTGCACGCCCGTGGTCGTCTCCTCCGTCACGCCGAGCAGCTGGTCCGCGACGGCGGTCCAGCGCAGCGGGTCGGCCGCGAGCGCCCGGCGCAGGACCGAGCGCACGACGTTCATCTCGTGCGTGTGGTCGGGCTCGCCCGGCAGGGTGTCCGGGGGGACGGTGCCGAGGCGCTCGTACTGCAGCCCCAGGTGGACGAGCATGGTCGCGTCGCCGCCGTCGTCGAGGATGAGGTTCGCCCCCTCGGCGCCGTTGCTGCCCGGCCACAGCAGGATCTGCTCGGTGCAGTCCCAGTACTCCTCGAGGCTCTCGCCCTTCCACGCGAAGACCGGGACGCCCTGGGGGTCCTCGGGCGTGCCGTGCGGGCCGACGACGATCGCCGCGGCGGCCTCGTCCTGCGTCGAGAAGATGTTGCAGCTCGCCCAGCGCACCTGAGCTCCGAGCGCGACGAGGGTCTCGATGAGGACGGCCGTCTGGACGGTCATGTGGAGCGAGCCCGCGATGCGCGCGCCCGCGAGCGGCTGCGACGCGCCGAACTCGGCCCGCAGCGCCATGAGCCCGGGCATCTCGTGCTCGGCGAGGCGGATCTGGTGGCGTCCCGCTTCGGCGAGGGACAGGTCTCGGACCTTGTAGCGGCCGGGGACCTCGTCGAACGAGGCCTGGGCGGCGGGCGTGGCAGAAGACATGGTGCTCCGAACGACGGTTCTGACGGTGTCGCTCCAGACTACCGGGGGCGGCTCGCCGCGCGCCGACGGTGACCACCGTGGGAGCCGAGGGTGACGGACCTGTCCGCCGAGGGTGACCGGCAGGGGTGCTGAGGGGGCCCGCAACCTGCGCCGACGGGTGCGGCCGGGCTCTCGTCGGGGAGCAGCGGGCCCGACGGCGCCGCTCACCGTCGCCGTCGGCGCACCAGTGCGTCGCCCTCGGCGTCAGCACCAGATCAACAGTTCGCGCCCGCGCGCGATAACAAATCTGCTTGACCATATCAAGGTCACGAAGCGATAACGATCCCGTGAATGGTCAAAACCGCACGCTTTCAACGATTATACGGTCAAGCATCTCCCTCGAAACCGCCATGCACACCGGCCACTCGGTAGCAATTCGCCCTGGGATCGGGCAGGGTGCTGGAGACAGATCGACCTGTCCAGGGCCGGCTCGCGCCGACCCCACGACAGGTCAGCGCCCGCTGCGCCTCGCGGCGGCCACCCACCCGGGTGGCCCCCGGCGGCGGGCCTCGATCCGGTGGACCGTGACGCGCCTCGCGGCGCTGAGCGCACCGGGAGGTCGCAGCCAGGTCACCCTGGCGCCCTCCGCGGAGCGTTCCGGACCCGCCACGACACCTGGAAGGTGGCGAGACCCGCCAGCATGACCGCAAGCAGCACCAGCACGAGTACGAGCACCGAGCCACCTACGAGCACCGCCCCCGTCCTCATCCCCGTGGAGACCGAACCCTTCCCCGGCGCCCACGGCACCGACCCCCTGCCGGACGACCGGCCCGTGGCCGTGAGCGTCCAGGGCGTCTACAAGGTCTTCGGCCGCCGCCCGCAGGAGGCCGTCCGGCGACTCAAGGACGGCGCGGGCCGCGCCGACGTCAAGTCCCTGGGGACGGCCGCCGTCATCGACGCGAGCTTCGACGTCAAGCAGGGCGAGATCTTCGTCGTCATGGGCCTGTCGGGCTCGGGCAAGTCGACGCTCATCCGCATGCTCAACGGCCTGTGGAAGCCCACGGCCGGCCACGTCCTCCTGGGCGACGACGACCTCGCGACGGTGAACGCCAAGCAGCTGCGGGCCCTGCGGCGCAGCCGCGTCAGCATGGTGTTCCAGCACTTCGCCCTGCTCCCCCACCGCACGGTCCTGGACAACGCGGCGTACCCGCTCGAGATCCAGGGCATGGGCAAGGCCGAGCGCCGCGAGAAGGCGCAGCAGGCGCTCGACCTCGTGGGCCTGGGGGGCTGGCAGGACTCGCTGCCCTCGCAGCTCTCGGGCGGCATGCGCCAGCGCGTGGGGCTCGCCCGCGCGCTCGCCGCGGACACCGACGTGCTGCTCATGGACGAGGCGTTCTCCGCGCTCGACCCGCTCATCCGGCGCGAGATGCAGGAGCAGCTCCTCGACCTGCAGCAGACGCTCGGCAAGACCATCATCTTCATCACGCACGACCTCAACGAGGCCATGCACCTGGGCGACCGGATCGCCGTCATGCGTGACGGCCGCACGGTCCAGATCGGCACGGCCGAGGAGATCCTCTCCGACCCCGCGAACGACTACGTCGCGCAGTTCGTCGCCGACGTCGACCGCACCCGTGTCCTGACCGCCGCGTCGGTCATGGTCCGGCCGACCGCGGTCGTCCCGCTCGGCGGCGGCCCCCGCGTCGCGAGCCGCACCATGCGCGAGGCACAGGTGTCGGCGGCCTACGTCGTCGACCGTCAGCGCGTCCTGCGCGGCGTCGTCCGCGACGCGGACGCGGTCGCGCTGCTCAAGTCGAGCGGCGACCACGCCACGAGCATCGAGTCGATCGTGCACGACGGCGTCGCTCCCGTGAGCGTCGACACCCCCCTCGCGGAGCTCTTCGCGCCGGCGGCCGAGTCTCCTCTGCCCGTCGCCGTGACGGACGACAAGAACCGCCTGGTCGGGGTCATCCCGCGCGTGACCCTGCTCGAGGCCATGGTGCCGCCCACGCTCGAGGAGCCCGACGCCGTCGGGCAGGACACGACCGAGGACGCGCCCGCCCCGCAAGACACCGCCTCGACGGAAGGAGCAGACGCGTGAGCGCCACCGACACGTTCGTCCCCCGCCTGCCCCTCGGTGACTGGGTCGCCGTCTTCGTCGAATGGTTGACCGCGACGTTCAAGCCGTTCTTCGCGGTCGTCAAGGACGTCCTGCTGGGCTGCTACGACGCTCTCGCAGCGGTGCTCCAGGGCCCGCCCTTCCTCGTCGTCGCACTCGTGCTCGCAGCCCTGGCGTTCTTCGCCAAGGGCTGGAGGCTGGGCGTCACGGCCCTCGTCGGGTTCGTCGTGATCTCGAGCGTCGACCAGTGGGACAACGCCATGGACACCCTGGCGCTCGTGCTCGTCGCGAGCGCGATCGCACTGCTGATCGGCATCCCGCTGGGCATCTGGGCCGCCCGCAACGACACCGTCTCGCGGGTCCTGCGCCCCGTGCTCGACTTCATGCAGACCATGCCCGCGTTCGTGTACCTCATCCCGACGGTCATCATCTTCCTCACGGGCGCCGTCCCGGGCATCGTCGCGACCGTCGTGTTCGCGCTCGCTCCGGGTGTCCGCTTCACCGAGCTGGGCATCCGCCAGGTCGACCGGGAGGTCGTCGAGGCCGGGCACGCGTTCGGCTCCACGCCGGGCCGCATCCTGCGCCAGATCCAGCTCCCCCTCGCGATGCCGACCATCATGGCGGGCGTCAACCAGGTCATCATGCTCTCGCTCTCGATGGTCGTGATCTCCGGCATGGTCGGCGCGGCCGGCCTGGGACGCGACGTGGTCGCGGCCCTCCAGCGGGTCAACATCTCGCTCGGCTTCGAGGCGGGTCTGTCCGTCGTGATCCTCGCGATCTTCCTCGACCGCGTGACGTCGGCCCTCAGCACCCGCTCGCCTGTCGCCAAGGCCCTCGCGGCCACCGCCGTCTGAGGCTCCCCCGTCGGGGTCGGCACCGTCGTCCGGCCCCGACACCGCCGGGCACCCAGCACGCCCTCGCACTTCCCCGTACCACCACCAACCCAGGTGGGCACCGCCGCACCTGCGGTCGGCCCACCGAAGGAAGGACACCATGTCTCCCGCACGTCACCACCAGGCTCGTCGTCGCACCGCGATCGTCGCGTCCTCGCTCGCCCTCGGGCTCGGCCTCTCGGCCTGCGCCTCGGGCACCGACGCCGGCTCCGGAGGCGAGGCCGACAAGGACATCACGATCGCGATCCACTCTGGCTGGGACGAGGGCATCGCGGTGTCGCACCTCTTCAAGGCCATCCTCGAGGACGAGGGCTACACGGTCCGCACCGAGACGGCCGACCCCGGCGTCGTCTACACGGGCATGGCCGGAGGCGACTTCGACGTCAACTTCGACATGTGGCTGCCCCTCACGCACGCCGACTACAAGAAGCAGTACGGCGACGACCTCGAGGACCTCGGCTACTGGTACGACGACGCCAAGCTGACCATCGCGGTCAACGAGGACGCGCCGATCGACAGCATCGACGAGCTCGCCGCGAACGCCGACCTGTTCGGCAACCGCATCGTCGGCATCGAGTCGGGCGCGGGCCTGACCCGCATCACGCAGGACGAGGCCATCCCGGCCTACGGCCTGGAGGGCATGGACTTCGTCATCTCCTCGACCCCGGCCATGCTCGCCGAGCTCAAGGGCGCGACCGACGCGGGCGAGAACGTCGCCGTCACGCTGTGGCGTCCGCACTGGGCCTACGACGCCTTCCCCGTCAAGGACCTCGAGGACCCGAAGGGTGCCATGGGCGAGGCCGAGAAGATCCACTCGGTCGCCCGCACCGGCTTCACCGAGGACCACCCCGACGTCGCGTCGTGGATCTCCGCGCTCACGCTGAGCGACGAGCAGCTCTTCTCGCTCGAGAACATCATGTTCAACGAGAACGAGGGCGCGGACAACGACGCCTCGGTGCGCGAGTGGCTCGAGGCCAACCCGACGTTCGTCGACGACCTCAAGGCCGCCGCGGAGGCCTGAGCCTCCCGGGACGCGACGGGCCGGCACCCTCCGGGGGTGCCGGCCCGTCGTGCGTCCCCGGCCCGCAGCCTTCAGTCCGGGGCCACCGCGCCCGGGACACCGGGCTCGGCCCGGCGCAGGTCCGGCTCGAGGTAGATGGAGCGCGCGATCGGGACGGCCGCACGGACGCGTTCCTCGGCGGCGTCGATGGCCCGCGCGATCGACGCCCCGTCGGTGGTCGCCGTGACCTCGATCTTGGCCGCGACGAGCAGCTCCTCGGGTCCGAGGTGCAGCGTCTTGAGGTGGATGACGGACGCGACGCCCTCGCCCACGAGAGCCGCGCGGATCGCGGCGACGTCGGCGCTGGTCGCGGACTCGCCGAGCAGCAGCGAGCTGGTCTCCAGGGCCAGGACGATCGCGATGAGGACCAGCAGGATGCCGATGCACGCGGTGCCGGCGGCGTCCCAGCGCCCGTCCCCCGTGACCAGGGTCAGCCCCACGCCACCGAGGGCGAGGACCAGGCCGATCAGTGCGCCGAAGTCCTCGAGGAGCACCACGGGGAGCTCGGGCGCCTTGGCGTTGCGGACGAACGACGGCCACGACTGCTCACCGCGCACGGTGTTCGACTCACGGATCGCGGTGCGGAACGAGAACCCCTCCATGCCGATGGCGACCAGCAGGACCGCGATGGGGACCCACTGCCACTCGGTGATGGGGTGCGGGTCCTGCCACTTGTGCCACGCCTCGTACAGAGCGAACAGCCCACCGACCGTGAACAGCACGATCGAGACGATGAACGCGTAGACGTAGCGTTCGCGGCCGTACCCGAAGGGGTGCTCCTCGTCGGCCGCCCGTCGCGACCGTCTCCCTCCGAGGAGCAGCAACGCCTGGTTGCCCGAGTCGGCGAGCGAGTGCACGCCCTCGGCGAGCATCGACGAGGCTCCGGTGAGGCCCCACGCGACGAACTTCGTGACGGCGATGCCCATGTTCGCGAGCAGTGCCGCGACGACTGCCTTGGTGCCGCCCTGAGCTGACATGGCGTGGCTCTCCTTCGACTCGGGACGTCGCAGGGCGCGGCCCGCGGCGAGTGCTCGGTCCAGCATCGCACCGCGGGCTCACCGTGGGGACGGGAACCGTGGAACACGCCGCGAGCCCGGCACCCCTGGGGGTGCCGGGCTCGCGCCCGTCGTCGTCGAAGGACGGCGCAGGTCCCTAGAGGGCCCGCGCGTCGCCTTCGAGCAGCACGGGGATCCCGTCGCGGACCGGGTAGGCGAGCGGGCGCTCCGGGTCGGTCGAGCGGAGCTCGGGACTGCCGTCCGGGGCCGTGCCGTCCACGAGCGTGGCTCCGGTCACGGGGCACCGCAGCGCCTCGCGGACCCACGGGTCGAGGGTGACCGGCCCGGGGGTGCCCGGCGTCGTGTCGTTGCTCATGTGCTCGGCCTCAGCTCTCGTTCTCGGTGGCGCGCACGAGCGACAGGGCGTCGTCTCGCACCTTCTCCATGATGTCCTCGTCGGCGGCCTCGACGTTGAGCCGCAGGAGCGGCTCGGTGTTGGACGCACGCAGGTTGAACCACCACTGCGGGTGGGAGTCCCAGTGGGAGACGGTGAGGCCGTCGAGCTCGTCGACCACGACCGGCCCCGCCCCTTCCTCGGTCACGTACGCCTGGACCACGCGGGCCCGGGCGGCGGGGACGTCGTCGACCTGGGAGTTGATCTCGCCGCTCGCGGTGTAGGGCTCGTAGACCTCGCCGAGCGCGGACAGCGGGTGCTCCTGCCCGCCCAGGGCCGCGAGCACGTGCATGGCCGCGAGCATGCCCGTGTCCGCGAAGAAGAAGTCGCGGAAGTAGTAGTGGGCGCTGTGCTCGCCGCCGAACACCGCGTCGTTGTCGGCCATCTGCGCCTTGATGAACGAGTGGCCGACACGCGTGCGGACGACCTTCGCCCCTGCCGCGGTCATGAAGTCCGGGACGGCACGCGACGTGATGAGGTTGTGGATGATCGTCGGGACCCGCCCCGCGGCCTTCTCGCGCTCGACCTCGCGCAGTCCCACGAGGGCCGTGATCGCGGACGGGGACACCGGGTCGCCGTGCTCGTCGATCACGAAGCAGCGGTCGGCGTCGCCGTCGAACGCCAGGCCCAGGTCCGCGTCGTGCTCGACGACCGCGGCCTGCAGGTCCAGCAGGTTCTTGGGGTCGAGCGGGTTCGCCTCGTGGTTCGGGAACGTCCCGTCGAGCTCGAAGTACAGGGGCACGACGTCGAGCGGCAGCGCCTCGAGACCTGCCGCGGTCCCCAGGACCGCGGGTGCCGTGAGGCCGCCCATGCCGTTGCCCGCGTCGATCACGACCTTGAGCGGGCGGATGCCCCGCAGGTCGACGAGCGAGCGCAGGAACGACGCGTAGTCCGCGAGCATGTCGCGGTCGGTGATCTCGCCACGGTCCGCGACCGGGGCGGGCAGCTCGCCGTCGAGGTACTCCTGGGCGAGCTCGCGCACCGTGACCAGGCCCGAGTCCTGCCCCACCGGTCGGGCGCCCGCCCGGCACAGCTTGATGCCGTTGTAGACCGCCGGGTTGTGAGAGGCCGTGAACATGGCGCCCGGGACGTCCAGCGCGCCCGACGCGTAGTAGAGGCCGTCGGTCGAGCACAGCCCGATCCGGAGCACGTCCACGCCGGCGTCCGCGAGGCCCTCGGCGAACGCGTCGACGAGCTCGGGTCCGCTGTCGCGCATGTCCCGCCCGACGGCGACGCTCGGGCGGGCGGTCGCCTCACCCCCGGTGGTGGTCGCCTCGGGGAGGACCACGACACGGGCGAAGGCCGCGCCGATCGCACGGGCGACCTGTGGGTTGAACTGGTCCGGGACGGTGCCTCGGACGTCGTAGGCCTTGATGAGCTGGGTCAGGTCGATGGGCACCCGGTCAGCCTAGCCGGGACGGCCGGGGAGCGCGTTCAGTCGCCCTCGGCGCGCAGGACCCGCAGGTGACCTCGGCGCCCGACCTCGGTGACGTCGTCGGGCTCAGGACCGGGGCGCGGGCGTCCCGCCTCCCGGACGGCCTCGGCGAGCGCCGAGAGGTCGTCGGCGCTGGGGCCGGTCTCGACGAAGTGCTGCGCGAGACGCACGACCTCCCAGCCACGGGGCGCGGTGAGGCGCTCGGCGTGCTCGGCGCACAGGTCGTAGCTGTGCGGCTCGGCCAGGTGGGCCAGGGGCCCGAGCACGGCGGTCGAGTCCGCGTAGACGTAGGTGAGGGTCGCCACCGAAGCACGGGTGCATGCGGTGCGCGAGCACTGTCTGACGGATCTCACGGGCTGACACTACGCCCTGCGGGGTGGTCGCGGTGCCATACACGCCGTGCGCCCGTCCCGCACGTCGTGGTCACGGCGCGGTCGCGGCGGACGCCCGGCGGTTCGTCTAGGCTCGGAGGCGTGCCCGGTCACTCGCCCTCCCCCGCCCCGCACGGTTCGCGCCGTCGCCCTGAGAAGGCATCGACCGACGCCCCGGCGCCGCTCGTCGCGTCTCTGCAGATCCCACCGCGCGGGCCGGACCTCAACGACGTCGGACCGCACCCGCGACGTCGCGACCGGCGCGGACGCGGCGTCCGCGGGCCGCTGCTCCCGCCGTCGGCCCCTGCGAACCGCACGCGCGGTGAGAAGTTCGACGAGCACGTCATCGCGACCATCAGCCTGCTCGAGCGCGGATGGTCCCGCCAGCTCCACGGCACCGAGTTCGCGGTCGAGGACGTCCCGCCCTCGGACCCCGCCCCCTGGGAGGACGCCGGGGTCCCCCTCGGGCGCTACTTCCCTGCCGACGCCGGGCAGCCGGCCCGCGTCGTCGTCTACCGCCGCCCCGTCGAGTCCCGGGCGTTCGACGACGACGACCTGGCCGACCTGGTGCGCGACGTCGTCGTCGAGCAGGTCGCGCACATGCTCGCGCGCACGCCCGAGGAGATCGACCCCCGCTACCAGGGCGGCCGCTGACGGATCAGTCGGGCAGCCCTGCGGTCCGCGTGGCGCGCACGTCCACGCTCCCCTGGCTCTCGGCCGGAGGAACCGGCAGGAGCACGGAGACCAAGGTTCCCGGCGCCCCCTCGGGCGCGCCGGTGAGCGGGGCACCGGCCGTCGCGAGGACCGACCAGACGGGCTCCGGTCCGGTCCCGTCCTCGCCCGCGTCGAGGGTCAGGACGGCGGGTTCGGTACCGGCCCCCAGCACCGCGGCGTCGAACGTGGCGGTCGAGCCCGCAGGAACGTCGAGGGCCTTCTCCCCGAGCAGGGCGCCGTCCGGCCCGTAGGCACGCAACGTGCCGCGGAACGCCCCCGTCGGGTCGGAGTCATCGGAGCGCTCCCGAGGGACCGCGCCCACGCGGACCAGGCTCGACGTACCGGGCACCAGCGTGACGGTGCCGCGGTCGTGCGTCCCGCGCGTCCCGGCGGGCGTCTCGTCGCCGGTGGCGGCCGCAGCGACCGGGATCGACGCGATCCACGCGCGGTCGACCGGCACCGCGCCCGAGGGCGAGTCCTCGACGGCGTCGCCCGCCCGGGCCTCGGACGCCCCGGCCACGACCGGCACCGTGGCGTCCACCACGACCGTGTACGACCCGGCGGGCAGCCCCCCGAGCGACTGGTCGGTCACGACTCCCGGGGACAGCTCTACCTGCTCACCCCCACGTACCCGGACGCGACCGTCCGCACCATAGACCGTCAGCGTCGCGGTCCCTGCCTCGGCCCCCGGTGCCAGAAGCCTGACCTGCGGGGCGAGCGCGTCGTCGACGGCCTCCCCCGAGCTCGTGAACCCGACGGCCGTGCTGAGCGACGGCGCAGCCCCGGGGACCACGTAGTCGACGCCGAGCGGCACGAGGCCCGCGAGCGTGCTGTGCTGCAGGTAGGCCGCGACCGTCCCTCCCGTCGACTCGACGCGGACCGCGAGCCGGCGCTGCTCGGGCGCTGCCGCCTCGACCAGCGTCACGACCTCCTCGCCGGGCGGGACCAGGTACTGGCCCCCGCCGCTCAGGACGACCTGGCCCCCGGGGCCCCACACCTCGATCCGCACGGTCGCAGGCGTGCGGCCGGGGTTCTGGAGCACGAGCTGCGCGCTGCTGCCGACCTCGGTGCTCCCTCCGACGAGCCAGTGGTCGATGTCCGGTGTCGCGCAGCTCGCCGCCGCGAGCCCGCGCAGGTCCCCCGCGGTCGTCGTCGACGCCACGGCGGCCGCGACGCGAGTGTCGACCGGCATCCCGGCGCCGACCCGCAGCGCCTGCCCCTCGGAGACGTCGGCCAGCGAGACCACCGTGGCACCCGCGTCGTCCGGTTCGAGCGGCGCCGCGTCGAGCGCCTCGAGCCCCGTGAGCGTCACGGGCGTCTCACCGGGAGCCCCCGTCGTCGAACCCCCACCGACCACACCGGCGCGCAGCACGGTCGCCGTCTCGACAGGCGCGGCGCCGAACTGGGCGTCGCCCACCTGTGCCGAGTCCGCCAGGCGGACGGGCGCGGGGCACACGAGGGTACGTTCGGGCGTCGACGCCTCGATCTGCTCGACGTCCGCCGCGGCACCGGGGACAGTCCCGAAGTCGTCCGGAAGCCCGACGGCGGCCACCGCACCCGTGAGGGCGACGGCCACCAGGCCGGTGCCGATCGTCGCCACGCGGCGCAGCAGGGGGTGCGGTCTGGCGCTTCTGGTGGTCACGGGCACTACCTCGTTCCGGTCCGACGACGTCCCACCGGTACGGCGAGGAGCACGAAGATCAACAGGGTCAGACCCGCCACCGCGAGCCAGGGCAACCGGTGCTCGGGGACGAAGCCGATCGAGAGCGCCCCCTCCTCGGAGCCGAGGAGGAAGGCCTGGCGGCCGTCGACCTCGGTGCGTTCGAGGACGCGACCGTCGAGCGTCGCGGTCCACCCGGGATCCGCGGTCTCGGCGAGCACGATCGCGCGCTCAGCACCACCCGCCTCGACGCGGGCCGCGACGGACCGGTCGTCGGCAGGGAGGAGCCGTTCGACCACGACGGGCTCGTCGGTGGCGCCCGGGGCCGCGACCGGCAGCGTCTCGACGACACGCGCCCACGCCGGGGCGTCCGTCTCCAGCGGGCCGGGAGCGACCCGCCACAGCACCGACGTCTGCCCCTCGGTCACCCGCTCGAGACCCGGCACCATGTCGAGACGCGCCACGAGCTCGGCACGCTCACGCTCGGCGACCGCGTCCTCGGTCGTCGAGGTCGGCAGCACGACGGCACCGACGCCCAGGTCACCGAGCTCGCGCGCCGCGCCGGCAGCACTCCCCGTCGCCATGCCCGCCACGATCGCCGGGAGGTCCCCCTGCGCGTACGACGGGTCGAGCATGGCCCGCGCCTGCACGACGCTCGACGCGTCGATCATCTGGGGCCCGTCTCCTCGCAGGAGCGCGTACTCGAGGACTCCGCCGGGGGCGAGCTCGAGCGACAGCACGCGCACCTCGCGCTCGGATTCCTGCATCTGCTGGCCGACCTTCGGGACGACAGGCTCGGTCACGACGGCCAGGTCTCCGACGGTCCCGTCCCGGTCGGTCGCCGTCAGGGTCCACGACGTCACCGACGCGACGGGGACGAGGACCGCGACCAGCGCGAGCAGGCCGACGCCGCCCGCCCGCCACCCGGCGAGCGCACGGTCGCGACGGGCCGTGCGGCGAGGGTGCTTCTCGACAGGCTGCCGTGCTCCCGTCGTGCTGGACGTGGGAGCCCCCTGCGTCTCCGCGGCCCCGGCCCCCGCGGGGGCGTCCGCGGTGACCTGCGGGTCGGCCGATCGGGCGTGCCGCAGCCCAGGAGCCCCGAGCAGCGCGGCCCCCAGGAGCCCCAGGACGACGACCGAGACCCCTGCGCCAGGCCAACCGCGGACAGGGCCGTCCGCCGAGACGGCGACCTCGACCGCCCCGGTGACGACGGCGGCGGCGAGACCCAGTGCGGCGACGAACCAGGCGCAGGCCACGCCGGCCACCCGCGCACGGAAGAGCGCGAGCACTGCGAGCGTGGCGACCAGTGTTCCCGTCGCCAGGGGCGCGAAGCGGGCGACCTCGCCGACCACCCCGCCGTCGAGGCCGAACCACGGGGCCGCCTCGACCGGCATCCCGAGGAGCTGCTGCCACGCCGGTGCCGCTTCCGAGCCGACCGGCACGCCTGGACCGGTCGCCAGGAGGCGCCACCCACCGTCGGTCCAGGTGGTACCGACGTGATACCAGAAGGGAGCCAGGAGCACGAGGGAGGGAAGCAGGACCAGGAGCAGGTACCGGCGGTGCTGCCGCGCCGCCACGGCGACGACGCCCAGCGCCAGGACGAACACCGGGAGGAGGACAGGGGCCCCGCACACCGCGACGAGCAGAGCGAGCCCCGCGGCTGCCGCCGCGCCGACCGAGCCTGGCCGCCGCCGCCTGAACGCTCGCCGGCCCGCCTGCGCACGGCCGCCCACCGGCCCGAGCGCAGGGCTCAGCTCGTCGTACGCCTGAACTCCCAGGGCGCGCAGGATCCCCAGCGCGACCCATGGAAGGGCGGCGTGCGCGACGAGGGCGCCGAGCCGTCCCTCGCCGAGCGCGAGGACGAAGGACGGGGCAGCAACCCACACGAGCGCGGCCCAGGCCCGCAGCCAGACGGAGCGGGTCACCCCGCCCGCCGCGAACCAGGCACCCAGCCCCGCGACCACGAACGACAGCACCACCAGGACACCGACCGCCGGCTGGAGCGATCCCCCGCCGAGCAGCGCCAGCGGGAAGAGGAACGTCGTGAAGGGGTCGGCAGGTGCGGGCGAGCCCAGCCCGTCCGCGACCCAGCCACCGGTCGCTGCCTGCCAGATGGCCGCGAAGCTCCCGTCCGCCGGGAGGAGCTCGCCACCGACGAAGCGCCCACCGGCGGCGAGGGTCCCGAGGACCGACCCGAAGACGACCGCGGTCAGTGCGAGGAGGGCGAGCGTCAGCAGCCCGAGCATGGTGCGACGCCGACGACCGATCGCGCGGAGCTCCGCCCGCTCGAGATCCGTGGGAGCCGTCGACACCCGGTGCTCCTCGGCGTTCGCCAACCGGTGGTCCCTGCGCTCCCCGAGGACGTCGCGCCAGGTGCCCTGGAGGGGGGTCAGCGCACGTCGGGGAAGAACGCTCGTGCGGCGGACCGACCGGCGGGACCGAGCGAGCGCGGGGAGCCGGACGACCGCCCAGAGCGGCGCGAGGAGCTCGTCCCGCGCCTGCGCCGGCCGCTTGATCGCGAGTCGGTACATGGCCTGGAACGGTGCCCACAGGATCATGGCGATCACGGCGGGTACGAGCATCGGCCAGGCGACGCTCACGAGCCGGTAGTGCAGGTGGCTGCGACGCCGGGGCCCGTACGACGCCTCGACGTCCGGCACCCGGGGCTCGTCGTCGTCCTCGTGGCGCCCTTCGTCGCGGAGGTCGAGGAGCGACGCCTGCGCGTGCCGGACCACGGCACGCGGGACGACCACGACCCGGTGCCCGGCGAGGCGCGCGCGGCGGCAGAGGTCGAGCCCGTCTCCGAACACCCCGTACTCGGGGTCGGTGCCCTCCAACGCCTGCCAGACCGAGGTGCGCACGAGCGCACCGGCGAGGCCCACGGCGAAGACGTCCTCGCGAGCGTCGTGCTGCCCCTGGTCGATCTCGTGCTCGTCGATCCCGGTCATCCTGCGACCGAGCGGGGACACCGTGAAACCGACCTCGAGGAGCACCCCGTCGGAGTCACCGTCCAGGTCCCAGCGGCGCTGCTTCGCACCGGCGATCGCCACCGCGTTCGAGTGCTCGACCGCCCGGAGCAGCTCCGCCAGGGCGCCGGGCTCGGGGGTGGAGTCGTCGTGCAGCAGCCAGATCCAGGTCGGTGGGTCCTGCGCACCGCGGGACGCGAGCGCGATGTCCACGGCCTGCCCGAAGGTGCGCGCGTGAGGGGCTGCGAGGAACCGCGCGCCACCGAGCTGGAGCTCCTGGTACTCGCTCATCGCCTGGGACGCAGCGACGTCGACCACGATCACGGTGTCCGGCACGGCCGACTGGGACCGGACGGCGTCGAGCGTGTGCGGCAGGTAACGGGTGTGCCCCTGGGTGACGACCACCGCAGTCACCGAGACGACGGCGGGCACCGAACCGGTCACCGCCGCGACGGCGTGGGGCGACGCACCACGTGCGCGCTGCTGCGCCGCACCTGGCTGGTGGTAGGGACCGGTCACCGTGGTCGTGTCTGAAGAAGTCATCCTGGCCACATCATGACCCGTGCTCAGCGCAGATCGTGGGACCTCGACACGGCAGGTCGTCTACCCGAGCGACAGTTCGCCCGCTCCCGGGCTGCGGGACGTCGCGCTCAGACCACCCGGCGCTTGAGCTTGCGACGCTCGCGCTCGGAGAGCCCGCCCCAGATGCCGAAGCGCTCGTCGTGCTCGAGCGCGTACTCGAGGCACTCGGCCCGCACCTCGCAGCCCGTGCAGACCTTCTTGGCCTCGCGCGTCGAGCCCCCCTTCTCAGGGAAGAACGCCTCAGGATCGGTCTGGGCGCACAGCGCGCGCTCCTGCCACCCCATCAGCCCGTCGTCCACGACCTCACCGAAGAGAGGCAGCACAGGAGCCACCGTCTCTACCGGCCGACCCGCATCCGAGGGAAAGACCCCCAGATCATCGCCCAGCACGTTCCACATGATGCGCCCCTTCATGCCGTTATATGAAAACTGCATTAGAGAAATTACACGCGTGTCATCCACGTCCGTCAAGCCGAAATGTGCTATCCGGGCGATTCGGTGGGTGAAATCACGACGTCGGACGTCTCGGCGCGTCCTAGGCTGGGCCGCATGGCCGCAACCTCGACCCCTCCTATGCACATCGCTGACCTGCAGCGTCTCATCACCCGAGACCCCGGTCGCCCACGCCTGACCTGGTACGGAGACGACGGCGAGCGCGTCGAGCTGTCGGGTGCGGTGCTGCACAACTGGGTCAACAAAACCGTCAACCTCCTCGTCGAAGAATTCGACGCCGCCCCCGGGACACGCGTGCTGCTCGACCTTCCCCCGCACTGGCGCGCGGTCGTCTGGGCGCTCGCCACGTGGCGGACCGGAGCCACGCTCGTGCTGCCGCCGACCACGGAGGGGAGCGCCGTCGTCGGGCAGGAGCAGGACCGAGGCGTCGCCGACGTCGAGGTCGTGGTCACCTCGCACCCCACCTCCTGGACGGGCACCAGCGCACAGCTCGTCGCCGTCCCCCTGCCCGCGCTCGCACGCCGGTTCGACGGCGACCTGCCGCCCGGGACCATCGACGCCGGCTCCGCCGTCATGACCTACGGTGACCAGATCGGCTGGGTCGAGGAGATCGACCCGACGGCGATCGCGGTCGAGCCCGCCCTCCGCCACGAGGACCTGGTCACGTGGGCGCTCGCGTGCACCCCACGCCCGACGGCCTCCGAGCCGCGGACGCTCGTCGGCGAGGACCACCCCCTCGTCGTGCTCCGCCGGACCCTGCAGGCGCTGTCCCTCGACGGTTCCGTGATCGTGACGTCCGTCGCGAGCACGACCGCGTTCGCGGACGAACCCGAGCGGCTCGACCGTCTCCGCGCGACCGAACGCATCACCGACTGATTCGCGAGAACCACCACCACACCTGCACGACCTCGTGGTTCGCGAGGACTCCACCGGTCGATAGGCTGTGCGACATCATGAGCAGCTCCGCCGGCGCACCGAACGCCCTCCGTGTCATCTGCGTGATCTACAACCCCGGGCCGGAGCTCGTGGAGTTCGCGACATCGCTCAGGACCGCGGCCTCCCGCGCGACCGAGCTCGTCCTGGTCAACAACGGCGGCCCCAGCGAGCTCGCGGAACGGCTCGCGCACGAGCCCGGCACGCGTCTGGTCGAGTCCGGCGGGAACCTGGGCTACGGTCGCGCCGCGAACCTGGGGGCGCGCGGGGCCACCGGCGAGTGGATCGTCGTCGCCAACCCCGACCTCGTCTGGACGCCCGGTTCTCTCGACGCGCTCGTCGCGGCGGGTGCACGGCACGAGCGTGCCGGCGCACTGGGTCCTCGGATCCTCAACACGGACGGCACCGAGTACCCCTCCGCGCGCGCCATCCCGTCCCTCCGGCTCGGTGCGGGCCACGCCCTGCTCGGCAGCCTGTGGCCCGAGAACCCTTTCTCCCGCGCGTACCGGAGCGCCAACGCCCCCGGGGACGCGACGGAACGGGTCGCGGGATGGCTCTCCGGCGCGTGCCTCCTGCTGCGCCGTGACGCGTTCGAGCAGGTCGGCGGATTCGACGAGGGCTACTTCATGTTCTTCGAGGACCTCGACCTGGGCGACCGGTTGTGCCAGGACGGCTGGGAGAACGTCTTCGTCCCCTCCGCCGAGGTCACGCACGTCCAGGGCGTCTCGTGGAAGAAGGACCCCGCACCGATGATCCGCGCGCACCACGTCAGCGCGCACCGCTACCTGTCGAGACGGTACGGCGCGTGGTACCAGGCGCCGCTGCGCTGGGCGCTGACCGTGGGCCTCTTCGTCCGCGAGCGGCTCGAGATCCGGGGCGCACGGCGCCGATGAGCGGCGCATGCGGCACAATGGCCCGCATGCGTGGAATCATCCTGGCCGGCGGATCCGGCACTCGTCTGCACCCGATCACTCTCGGCATCAGCAAGCAGCTCGTCCCCGTCTACGACAAGCCGATGATCTACTACCCGCTCTCGACCTTGATCCTCGCGGGTATCAAGGACATCCTCGTCATCACGACGCCTCACGACGCCGACCAGTTCCGTCGGCTCCTCGGCGACGGGTCCCAGTTCGGCGTGTCGATCGAGTACACCGTCCAGGCCGAGCCCAACGGGCTCGCCCAGGCCTTCGTCCTCGGCGCCGACTTCATCGGCAACGAGCCGGCGGCCCTGGTGCTGGGAGACAACATCTTCTACGGCCCCGGGATGGGGTCGACGCTCTCGCGCTACGCAGACCTCGACGGCGGCGCCGTCTTCGCGTACCGCGTCGCCGACCCGACGGCGTACGGCGTCGTCGAGTTCGACGCCGACGGTCGTGCGCTCTCGCTCGAGGAGAAGCCCGCCGCCCCGAAGTCGAACTACGCGGTCCCCGGCCTCTACTTCTACGACAACGACGTCGTCGCGATCGCACGCGACCTCGCCCCGTCCGCGCGCGGCGAGTACGAGATCACGGACGTCAACCGGACCTACCTGGAGCAGGGGCGCCTGCAGGTCGAGGTCCTCCCCCGCGGCACCGCCTGGCTCGACACCGGCACCTTCGACTCCCTCGTGGAGGCCTCGGACTTCGTCAAGACGATCGAGCACCGCCAGGGCCTCAAGGTCGGCGCACCCGAGGAGGTCGCCTGGCGCCGTGGCTTCCTGAGCGACGACGAGCTGCGCGAGCGTGCGGAGAAGCTCGTCAAGTCCGGCTACGGGACCTACCTGCTCGGCCTGCTCGAGCGCGACTGACCAGCCACCACGAAGGCCCGCCGTCGACCGACGGCGGGCCTTCGTCGTCCACGCCCCGGGCTCTCCGGGGCGACGACACTAGACTCGACCCTTGGCCGTGGTGGATGTCCACCGCCCGCAACCGCTGAAGGAGCTGTCCCGTGGAGTATCGCGAACTGTCCGTCCCTGGAGCCTGGGAGATCACCCCGAAGCAGTTCGGTGATCCTCGCGGGGTGTTCCTCGAGTGGTTCAAGTCGGAGAAGTTCGAGGAGTCGCTCGGGCACCGCCTCGACCTCCAGCAGGCGAACATGTCGGTGTCCTCGGCGGGAGTCCTCCGTGGCATCCACTTCGCCGACACCCCTCCGGGGCAGGCGAAGTACGTCACGTGCCCCAAGGGCGCGGTGCTCGACGTCGTGGTCGACATCCGCGTCGGGTCCCCGACCTTCGGGCAGTGGGACTCCGTCCTGCTCGACGACACGGACCGACGGGCGATCTACCTCGGCGAGGGGCTCGGGCACGCCTTCCTCTCGCTCGAGGACGACTCGACCGTGGTGTACCTGTGCTCGACGGGCTACTCGCCGGGTCGCGAGCACGGCATCCACCCGCTCGACCCGGAGGTGGGTATCGAGTGGCCGACGTCGGCCAGGGACGGCTCGCCGCTGACGCCGATGCTCTCGGAGAAGGACCTCGTGGCCCCCGGGCTGGGCGAGGCCGCGGCGCAGGGCCTGCTGCCGACCCTCGAGCAGGTCAACGAGCACCTCGAGTCGCTGCGCTCGTCCTGACCGTCTGCGGGCCGCCGGTGGTCGGACCACCTGCGGCCCGCAGCACGCCGATCAACGCACCGAGGCCGCCTCGTAGGTCTCCGCGTGGAGGCCTGCGGCGACGGCCCACGTGAATCCTGCAGCACGCTCCGCCCCCGCCTCGGCCAGGAGTGCCCGCCGCTCGGGGTCGTCGAGCAGAGCGGCGAGCTCACGGCCGATCGACGCCGCGTCCGTGCCGCAGTACGCGACCGCGTCCCCACCGACCTCGGGGAGCGACAGCTCCCTCGTCGTCAGCACCGGCGCACGGCAGGCCATCGCCTCCAGGACCGGCAGGCCGAAGCCCTCACCCAGGCTCGGGTAGGCGACCACGACGGCACCGCCCAGGAACGCCGGCAGGTCCTCGAGCGGCAGGAAGCCGGTCCGGCGGACCGTGAGGTGTGCCGGGACCTCGTCGATCACGGCGTCGATCCTCTCGTCCCAGCCTCGCCCACCTGCCAGCAGGAGCACGGGCGGGTCCGCCCGGTCCTCGCACGCCGCGACCCAGCCCTGGATCAGCGCGGGCACGTTCTTGCGCGGCTCGAGCGTGCCGAGGAAGCCGACGTAGGTGGTCGCCGACAGCCCGAGGGACTCCTTGACACGGGTCTGCTCCTCCACGCTCGTCGGACGGAAGAGATCGTGGTCGACGCCGTGGTAGGCGACGGTGAACTTCTCGGGGCGGGCGCCGACGAGGCGAACGACCTCGTCGCGGGTCGCGCGGGACGGGACGACCAGGCGTGCCGCGCGTCGGGCCGCGATCCGGATCGCCGTCCGGAAGAAGACCGCTTTGGACCGCAGGTGCAGCTCCGGGGTCGTGAAGAAGGTCGCGTCGTGCAACGTGACGACCACCGGGGTGCGGGTCAGCAACGGCATCGTGTAGTGCGGGCTGTGCACGACGTCGGGCCTGATCCGTCGGACGAGTGCGGGCAGCCCCACCTGCTCCCAGAGCAGGCGCGCCGGGCGGCGAGCCGTCCAGGCGGGAGCTGCGACGACCCTCGCACGGGGAGCCAGTCGTCGGTAGTGCTCGACGTCGCGACGTTGGACGACGAGCGTGAGGTCGAGCTCGGCTGTGTCGAGCTCGGGCACCAGCTCGTCGACGTAGCGCCCGACACCTCCGCGGTCGGCGGGGACGGCGGTCGCATCGAGCAGAACATGCATGAGCACCTCGTGGAGCAGGGTCGAAGGGAGGACGCCTCACCGCAGGAGCTCTCCCGGGCGGGGCCGGTGCCAGCGTACTTGGTCGTCGATACGGGCCACCGGACGCTCCGACGCTAAGATCCTCCGGTGACCAGTGACCGCACAGCAGACGTTCTCATCGTCGTTCCAGCATGGAACGAGCAAGAGGCCCTACCCGGAGTGCTCGACGAGCTGCATGCAGCCCTCCCCCAGGCCGACTACCTCGTCGTCAACGACGGATCGACGGACCAGACGTCGGTCGTTGCGCGACGGGGACGGACGATGGTGCTCGATCTGCCCGTGAACCTGGGGGTCGGCGGTGCCATGCGCGCCGGCTACAAGTTCGCGGCCCGCCGGGGCTACGACGTCGTGGTCCAGGTCGACGGCGACGGGCAGCACGACCCCGCCGACGTCGCGCGGGTGGTCGAGGCCCTGGCCACCGACAACGCCGACATCGTGATCGGCGCACGCTTCGCGGACAAGGGCAACTACATCGCCCGAGGACCACGCCGCTGGGCGATGAAGCTGCTCTCGGCCACCCTGTCACGGGTGGTCGGTACGCGGCTGACCGACACGACCTCCGGGTTCAAGGCCTCGAACAAGCGGGCGATCGCCCTGTTCGCGGTCGACTACCCGGCCGAGTACCTCGGCGACACCATCGAGTCGATGGTCATCGCCTCCCGCGCCGGACTGACCATCCGACAGATCGGGGTCGAGATGCGACCTCGAGCGGGCGGGACCCCCTCCCACAACCCTGTCAAGGCAACCCTCTTCCTCGGGCGAGCGGTCCTCGCCCTGGTGATCGCGCTCTCGCGGCCGACCCGTCAGCCGATTGGACAGTCCTCATGAGCGGCTACTACTTCGCCCTCGCCAGCTGTGTCGCGCTGGTCCTCTTCCTCGTCGTCCTGCTGCGTCGCAGGAGGCTCCGCGAGAAGTACGCCATGACCTGGATCGTCGTCGCCCTCGGCGTCTGCGTCCTCGGTGCCTTCCCGCACCTGGTGGAGTCCGTCGCCTCCGTGGTCGGCGTCGAGACCCCGAGCAACCTCATCTTCGCGCTGGCCCTCATGGTCCTGCTGGGCGTGTGCATCCAGCTCAGCGTCGAGATCACGGAGCTCGAGGAGGAGACGCGGACGCTCGCCGAGGAGATCGCCCTGGTGCGCTTCGACGTCGAACGGCTCGACGCGGCCGCGTCGAGCCGCCCGAGCAGCGCCACGGACGCCCGCGACGGGCAGCCGAGCGCGAACGGTCACGGGACTCCCGGACCGGACGCCCGCTAGCACCTCCCGGTCTCCTACCGGTCGGGCGCCCCCGCGGTCCGTGGGCGACCGACCGGTCTCAGAGACCGAGCACCGACGGAGCCGCCAGGCTCCACCGCTCCTGCCAGGGGCCGATCGGCTCCACCCCCGCCGCACGCAACGACTCGTGCCCCAGGACCGAGTAGGCAGGACGAGGAGCGGGGCGCACGAACGAGGCGCTCGTCGTGGGACGGACGAGCTGCGGATCCATGCCTGCGGCGGCGACCGCCGCGGCGGCGAACTCGTACCAGCTCGTGCCGCCCTGGGACGTCGCGTGGTGGATCCCACCCGGGATCTTCGCATCGACCGCACGGACGACGAGGTCCGCGACGTCGACCGTCCAGGTGGGCTGACCGTACTGGTCGTCGACCACGTCGACCCCACCCCGCTCGGCCGCGAGCTTCACGATCGTCCGCGGGAAGCACGCACCGCCCGCGCCGTACAGGTAGGCGGTGCGCAGGACCAGGTGCTGGGCACCGAAGCTCTGCACCGCCCACTCACCGGCGGCCTTCGTCCGTCCGTAGGCCGTCGCGGGGTCCTGAGGGGCGTCGGCCGCGTACGGTGAGCGCGCCGACCCGTCGAACACGTAGTCGGTCGAGATGTGCACGAGCCGTGCGCCGACGTCCGTCGCGGAACGCGCCAGGTTCGCCGCACCCGTGGCGTTCACCGCGAACGCCTCGGCCTCTCGTTCCTCCGCCAGGTCGACGGCCGTCCATGCGGCGCAGTTCACGACCACGTCGGCCCCCTTGAGGCCGCTCGTGCACGCCCCGGGATCGGTGATGTCGAGATCGGCACGGTCGAGCGCCACGACCGACCGCCCGTCGGCGGTCAACCGTGACACGACGTCCTGACCGAGCATCCCGGCCGCGCCGATGACGATCCACTGCATGGAAGAACTCCTCGTCCTGGCCGGAGCCGGGGATGGATGGATGTGGGAGGGGTGGGACTCAGACCTGACCGGAGCGCTCGTACTTGGCCTCCGTGGCAGCCTTCACAGGACGCCACCACGCCTCGTTCTCGCGGTACCACGCGACCGTGGCTTCCAGCCCGGCACGGAAGTCCGTGTAGCGAGGCGTCCAGCCGAGCTCGGTCCGCAGGCGGCTCGAGTCGATCGCGTAGCGCAGGTCGTGACCAGGACGGTCGTTGACGTGGTCGAAGTCGTCAGCGGGGCGACCGAAGATCTCCAGCAGCGTCCGCACGACGTCCAGGTTGTTGACCTCGCCGTCCGCACCGATCAGGTACGTCTGGCCGATCTGGCCGCCGTCGATGATCGCCCACACCGCAGAGTTGTGGTCCTCGACGTGGATCCAGTCGCGCACGTTGAGGCCCGCGCCGTAGAGCTTGGGCCGGACGCCGTCGATCAGGTTCGTGATCTGGCGCGGGATGAACTTCTCGACGTGCTGGTACGGACCGTAGTTGTTGGAGCAGTTCGAGATCGTCGCCTGCACTCCGAACGACCTCGCCCAGGCGCGCACCAGCATGTCGCTCGACGCCTTGGTGGACGAGTAGGGGGACGACGGGTTGTACGGGGTGCTCTCGGTGAAGCGCTCCGGGTCGTCCAGCTCGAGGTCGCCGTACACCTCGTCGGTCGAGATGTGGTGGTACCGCACGTCGTGCCGGCGCACCGCCTCGAGAAGCGTGTAGGTACCGATGACGTTGGTCTGCACGAAGGGCCACGGGTCGTTGAGCGAGTTGTCGTTGTGCGACTCCGCGGCGAAGTGCACGACGAGGTCCGCGTCGGCGACGAGCGAGTCGACGAGCGCCGCGTCCGCGATGTCGCCCTCGACGAAGGTGATCGCGTCCGCGACCGAGCTCAGGGAGGACTTGTCCCCCGCGTAGGTGAGGGCGTCGAGGACCGTGACCTTGACGTCGGGACGCTCCCGGACCGTCAGGTGGACGAAGTTCGATCCGATGAAGCCGGCTCCGCCGGTGACGAGCAGACGCATAGGGGTGTTCCTCCTGGACGTGGTGTGGCCTGCAAGCCTACCGAACAGCAGCGGCCGCTCCGTGCGCCGGATCGACTGTCCTTCCGGGGAGGCAGGAATGAGTACGCTGTCCACCACCGACCGCGCCGTCGGCGTGGCCCGGCAGCACGACGCCCCGCGCAGATTCGCTAAAGGAGCCTGTGAATGTCATCGAAATACGAGTTCGACTTCGATCCAGCGGTCACCAACACGAGCCACGGGCTCGTCGTGGGGGTGATCCCGGCCGGGAGTCGGGTACTCGATGTCGGGTGCGCTGCCGGATACCTGGGCGACGCCCTGCAGGTGAAGAACTGCACCGTCCACGGTGTGGAGCTCGACGAGGAGGCGGCCGAGACCGCCCGGACCCGGTTGGCCTCGGTCGTGGTCGCTGACGCCGAGCTGCTCGACTACAAGGCCCAGTACGGCGCAGACGCCTTCGACGTCGTCGTCCTCGCCGACGTCCTCGAGCACACCCGCTCCCCCGAGCGGGTGCTCGAAGGCGCGCTCTCCGTCCTGACCGAGACCGGCACGCTCGTCATCTCGATCCCCAACGTAGGCCACGGCTCCCTCCGGCTGGGTCTGCTGCAAGGGCGATGGAACTACACGCCTCTCGGTCTGCTCGACGAGACCCACATCCGCTTCTTCACGTGGGACACCCTCCAGGACCTTCTCGTCGGTGCCGGGCTGAGCATCACCGACGCCTGGATGACCACCGCCGACCCGCTCGCGACGGAGGTCGACATCGATCCCGCCGAGCTGCCCGACGGCATCGTCGACTGGGTACGAGGACAGCCGCTCGCGCTCGGCTACCAGTTCGTCCTCGTCGTCCGACGGGCCGTCGCCGGCGAGACGCCGAGGCGTGTCGAGCCGGTACCCGCCGGATCCGCGGTCGTCCCTCCCGAGAGCCCGAGTCTCCTCTCGGCTCGGGAGGAGGCCGAACAGCTCCGCCGTGCACTGACCGATCGCGACGACGAGCTGCGCACCGCGAAGGAGATCATCAGCCTCCAGGAGGTGACCGCGCTCCAGGACGTCCAGGCTCTGCGCCGTTCGATCACCTGGCGGGTCGGGAACGGGGTGCTCGCACCAGCACGTCTCGTCGCACGCACCGCTCGTCGGCTGACGTCGACCAAGAGCTGAACCCGTCCGCACCGGTCGGGTTCTTGCTCCCTACGTCGGGGCAGGAGCCCGACCTCGCAGGCAGGGCTAGGAGCGCGCGGCGAGGATCTGCTTGATCTTGCCGGCGTCGCCCCAGACCCCCGGCGAGTCGTAGGCGCGATCCGGGAACGCTCCGTACGCGAGCGTGATGTCGTAGCCGTGCCGAGCGATGTAGGCCTCGACCTCGTCGGCCAGGGACACCGGTTCCCCCGTGCAGCAGTTGATGATGCCCGTCACTTCTCGCTGGAGCGAGACCGCCGCGATCTGCTCGGCGAGCTCGCCCACCTCGATGAAGTCGTAGCGGTTCTTCCCGCTGGTGAAGGGGAACTCCTTCTGCCCCGCCTGTGCCGCCGCGGCGATCTTGCCGAAGATCGAGTTGCCCCGCTGGTCGTCGCCGTAGATGTAGTAGCAGCGCAACCACTGCACGCTGACCCCCTTGCCGTCGGTGACGACCCCCAGGCTCCGGCGCAGCGCATCCTTGGCGATCCCGTACAACGAGCGCGGGTTGGTCGGGGTCGACTCGTCGATCGCACCCTCGTGATAGCCGACCTCGTGCATGGTCCCGAGAGCCACCAGGTGGGTCACACCGGCACTGATCGCGGCCTCGAAGAACCGCAGGTGGTCCGGGAGACGACGGATGTGGACGGGGTCGTTGTGGACGAACCCCTTCTCCCACGCGAGGTGCAGCACGGTGTCGACCTCGCCGGCCCGCTCGAACAGCCGCTCCGGATCCGCGAAGATGTCGCCCTCGACGGGGATCACCCCCTTCGGGTACCTCGAGACGGCGTCGGCCGATCGATCCGCCGCCAGTACCGTGACGCCCGCACGCAGCAGGGCAGTCACCACGTGGGCGCCGATGTAGCCGTTCGCTCCTGTCACAAGTATCCGAGTCACGCAGCCATTCTGCCGCATCTCCGCCAGGGGCAGGACCAGCCTCCAGGACGCGGGGCGCGGGGGACGGCACGATCGGGCCGCCCCCTCTCCCGGCGCACCAGCCCCTCGGCGGCCCGGGCTAGTCGCCGAAGGGCGCGCCCAGGCCTCCTTGTGCTTCGAGGCCTCGGCGGGCAGGCCGGGCACGAAGCCGCTCTCCCCCTGCACGCCGCACCGCGTCCACCAGGGCGCGGGCCCGTGCGCGCAGGAGCTCTGGCCGCTCGTCGCGACGCAGGACGTGAAGCACAGGGGCGAGCGCCTGCCGTGCGAAGGCCTTCACCACGACGGGCAGCGGTGCGTAGCGCGCGAACACGAGGAGCGCGTTGCGGTTGTTGTAGTAGCGGAACAGCGCGCTCGTCGAGTCGGAGCTCTGGGCGTGCCGGTGCCAGGCGACGGCCTCCCTCTCGAACAGGATCCGCCATCCCCCTGCACGGAGACGCCAGGACAGGTCCGTGTCCTCGTAGTAGAGGAAGAGGGAGTCGTCGAAGTGGCCCACCTGCTCGAGCGCCGTCGTCCGCAGGACCACGGCGCCACCGCAGAAGCCGAAGACCTCGGGCCGGGCGTCCAGACGCTCGAGGGGTGTGAGCCAGTCGCGGTCCGTGGCGGAGCCGGAACGAGAGACGACGTTGCCCGTCGAGTTGACCAGCCTGGTCCCGTCCGGGGCGGTGTCCTCCAGCAGGAGCAGAGCCGTCACCGCCCCGACGTCCTCGTTCCCAGGGGCCTCGAGCACGTCGATCATCCGACGAACAGCATCCCGGTCGAACCGTGCGTCGTTGTTGAGCAGCACCACGTAGGGGGCCTCGAGATCCTCGAGCCCAGAGTTGACCCCCCCGGCAAAGCCCCGGTTCGTCGAGTTCTGCACGAGCCTCGCGTCCGGGAAGTCCCGACGCACGAGGTCGACCGAGCCGTCGTGGGAGTCGTTGTCGACGACGACGACCTCGAGAGCACCCGGGGGAAGGTCCTGACGGACGAGCGAGTCCAGGCAGGTCGGCAGGAGGTCCTCGCCGTTCCAGTTGACCACGACGGCCCGGACCAGAGGCGTGGTCACGAGATCACCTCCCGATAGGCGGCGGTCGTGGCCGCGACGGCCGCGTCCCACGTGAAACGGGCGCTGTTCGCCAGCCCCGCGCTCGACAGCTCGTCGTGGCGAGAGTCGGCGGCGAGCATCAACGCCTCGGCCAACGCCCGGGTGTCGCCGGGATCGACCGCCAGAGCACTCGCTCCACAGATCTCCTCCATCGACGTCCCGCGCGACGTCACGACCGGCGTGCCATGCGCCTGGGCTTCCAGGACGGGCAGGCCGAACCCCTCCCAGACGGACGGGAAGCAGAACGTCCGGGCACCGGCGTAGGCGGCCTGGAGGTCTTGCTGACTCAGCTTCCCCAGCCGGTGGACCCGGTCGCGACCCAGTGTGCCGACCGCATGGTCGACCTCCTCCGCCGTCTCGCCCCACCCCTGGGGACCGACGAGGACGAGATCCAGGTCGGTGCCCTCCGACCGGAGCGCCCCGTATGCCCTGAGCAGCGCGGGGAGGTTCTTTCGCGGCTCGAGGGTACCGACCCACAGGACATAGGGTCGCTCCAGACCGTGACGTCGCCTGAAGGTGGCGACCTCGTCGTCCGACGTCGGCAGCGCAGCGACCCCGTGCGGGATCACGCGCACCCGGCTCCGCTCGATCCCCGCCGCCGTGCAGTCCTGCGCCGTCGCCTCGGACGGCACGATCACGACCGCGGCCTCGTCCCGGGTGAGCGCGAGCGCGTCCCGGAAGTAGGCCGCACCGTGCTTCGTGAAGTGCTCGGGCTCCCGCAGGAAGGCGAGGTCGTGCACCGTCACCACGAGGGGGGCCGACGCGGGCGGGACCGCCCAGGTCGTGGCGTGGACCAGGTCGGCCGTGCGCCAGCCGGGGACCCGTGGCGCTCGGAGGCGGCGCCAGGACTCGTACAGGGCCCGGCGCGGCAGGTGCGACATGTCGACCCGTACCTCGGGAGCCAGGCCCCGGCGGTCGCCGACCGCCCCGCGGGCCCGGACACCGCGGGGCTGCACCTGACCTGCCGCCGCGAGGCCGTTGGCGAGCTCGCGGACGTAGGTGCCGGAGCCGCCGGGTACGGGCTGCCAGAGCTGTTCGACGACCAGGGCGACGTGCGGGCCGTCAGCTTGCGGCATCGACGACGTCGTCCCTGGGCGACGTGACCATCGGTCGCGGGGGCGTCAGCTTCTCGAAGTGGGAGCCGAACACCACGTAGCCGCCCGACTCCGTCCGGCCCGTGGGCACGACGGTGAAGGTCACACCCCGCAGGAGCCCGTCGACCAGGTGCGACGTCCCCGGCGCCTGGATCGACGCGGACAGGGTGTACGTGTCGGGGCGCAGCGGAAGGCTGGGGATCACCACGTCGATCGATCCGTCACCGGGTTCGATGCTCTCGGGGACGTAGTCGGAGTCCTGGGCGTGATGCCCCCAGATGAGCCTGTCGTCGAGGGTCTGCACCGAGACCCCGAAGACCGGGCGCTCGATCCGCTCGGACGCGGAGTAGTGCAGCCGGATCCGGATCTCGTCGCCCGTCCGGCAGACGTGCGCGTCACGACCGTCCTGGTGGAGCCACTCCATCTGCGTGATCTTCGCCCCGCCGGACCCGATGCGCATGCCCCCGCCCTCGACCGGCTTCGCCAGGTGCGACGCCTCCGAGTAGCTCTCGATGACCTCGTTGACCGGCCCCGTACCCATGAGCCGACCGTGCGAGAGCCACGCGGCCTCGTCGCAGAAGTTGCGCATCTGCTCCAGGCCGTGGCTCACGACGACCACCGTCCGCCCCTCCCGACGGAAGTCGGCGAACTTGCCCATGCAGCGTTCCTGGAACTCCGCGTCACCGACGGCGAGGATCTCGTCGACGAGCAGGATCTCGGGCTCGACGTGGATCGACACCGCGAACCCGAGACGGACGTACATCCCGGAGGAGTAGTTCTTGACCGGCTGGTCGATGAAGTCGCCGATACCGGCGAAGTCCACGATGTCGCCGAACTTGCGGTCGACCTCCTGCCGGTTCATCCCGAGGATCGACCCGTTGAGGTAGACGTTCTCCCGCCCGGTCAGCTCGGGATGGAAACCGGAGCCGACCTCGAGCATCGCAGCCATGCGACCACGGCTGACGATGCTGCCCTTGTTCGGCGTCAGGATCTTCGCGATGCACTTGAGAAGGGTCGACTTGCCCGAGCCGTTGTTGCCCAGGAGGCCGAAGGTCTTGCCCTCCGGGATCTCCAGATCGACGTCCCGCAGGGCCCAGAAGTCCTCGTACTTGGTCCGGTTGCGGTCGACGAACAACGACTTGAGCGACTGGCTCCTGTTCGTGTACATCCGAAACGTCTTCGAGACGTCGTTGACGGAGATGGCTGAGTTGCTCACAGTGCCTCCACGATCCGTGCGCTGTGCTTGCGGAACACCAGGATCCCGACAGCGAGCGCGAGAACCGCCCACGCGAGGCAGCCGAGCCACACTCCGAGCGACGGTGCAGAAAAGTCGTACAAGATGCTCCGATACGCCTCGATATAGAGCTGGGCAGGGTTGAGACGAGCGATCTGTGCGAGCGGGATCGGTTCGCCGTTGAGCTCCCAACCCTTCTCGTAGAGATCGTTCTGGACGCTCACCAGCAGCGTGAGCGGGAAGACGATTCCCGAGATGTAGAGCCAGATCTGGTTGAAGATCCCCCAGAGGTACGACAGGTCACGGAAGTAGACCATGCCGAGGGAGAGCGTCAGACCGACCCCCGTCGCGAAGAGTCCCGTGAGCAGGACGACTCCGAGGAGCAACGGGACGAGCGGAAGCACCCCAGGTCCTCCGACCAGGAGGACCAGCACGATCAGGATGCCGATCTCGGGGAGGTGGTTGATCGTGTTCGCGACCATCTCCGCGACGAGGAGGACCCAGCGGGGGAAGTACACCTTCGTCAGCAGCGCCGTGTTGGAGGTCAGGGAGTTCATCCCCGACATGATGGACCCCGAGAGGTACCCCCAGGCGATGACCCCGATGGCGATCCACACCGCGAAGGAGGTGATCCCCGAGTTCGTCCCCGGCGCGACGCCACCCCGCATCACCAGCCCGAACACGAGCGAGTAGATGGCGATCGAGGCCAACGGGTTGAGCAAGGACCACAGACGGCCGAGGGCCGTCCTCTTGTACTGCGAGCCCAGCTGGCGTCGAGCGAGATTCCAGATCAAGCCGATCGTCAGCCGGAACTCCTCACTCCCCGTAGGTTCGGACGCCGTTCTCTCAGTACTGCTCACTGCCATCGATCCAATCGCACAGTAGGCCAATCCCACGTTCCACCGGCACGGCGGGACGCCATGCCAGGGCGGCCTGCGCCGCTTCAATGTCTGCCACGCCTGATCTGACGTCCCCGTCGCGAAACTCCCCGGTGACATGGGGCGCCGGAGCGCCGTACCGGGCGGCGATCCAGGTCGCGAGCTGCATGATGCTCGTCCCGCTGCCTGACCCGATGTCGAACGGGTCGGCCGTGGAGCTGTTCAGTCCGGTTCCGGCGACGATCGCCGACGCGACGTCGTCGATGAAGACGAAGTCCCGGACGATGTCACCGTCCTCGTAGACCGGGATGGACTTCCCGGCCTTGGCGATCCGCGCGAAGAGCGGGACGATGCCGGTGTAAGGGTTGCTCAGCGACTGCCCCGGCCCGTAGACGTTCTGGAGCCGGAAGAGCACCGAGGCGACCCCCATCGACTGGCACCACGCCGCCACGAGGTTCTCCTGGCACAGTTTAGTCGAGCCGTAGATGCTCGACGGCGCCGGTCGCACGGTCCGCGAGCCGTGCGGAACCGGCTCGAGGCCCGGGAACTCCCACTGCCCGGACGTGAGCATCGCGTGGGAACGCTGTCCCGGATAGCTGATCCCACCGGTTCGCCGGTCCCGCCATGCCCCTTCGCCGTAGACCGCGCGGGACGAGGTCAGCACGATCGACCGCGGTCGCACGTCGCGGGTCGCCAGGGCATCGAGCATCCGCGTGGTGCCGACGACGTTGACGAGCCCGTGACGGCTCGCCTCGGTCAAGGACTGAGCGGTCCCCGTCTCAGCAGCCAGGTGCACGATCACGTCAGGCGTAACGTGATCGAGGAGGCGCTCCCAGTCGGAGGCCACGGTCACGTCCCCGCGGAACAGCTCGACGCGCTGGTCCAGCCCCGGAGGGCGTACCTGATCCGCATGGACCTGCGGGTGCAGGTTGTCCAACGCGACCACCCGGTCGAAACGGTCCGCGAGCGCGGTCGAGAGAGCGCAGCCGATGAATCCGGCTCCTCCGGTCACCACACACGTCGTCATCGATCCGTACTCCCTCCACACATGCCGTGCATGCCCATCCAGGGTCCTCTCACCAACGGATCAGTTGAGGATCGTGGGCGGCTGCAGGCTCAGATATCTCTCCGTCAGCTCGAAGACGACCAGGTCGGCGTCGGACTGACGTGCTGCGTCGAGCACGTTGGCGCGCTGGCTCGGGTCGTCCAGGAAGTGACGGATCTGGACGGTCGACTCGAACGAGCCTGCCCAGAAGGCCGACAGAGCAGTACCTTGCGAGTCGCCGACGACGAGCGCCTTCTTGGCCATCTCGCCCCCGGACGTGGTCACGGGAAGCTCGAGCAGGTCGACGCCGGCCGGCCAGACGAGGTCCGTCGTCGTCCCGTCGCCGGCAACCTTCGTGGTCGTCACGGGGCCGGGGTCGAGCGTCGGTACCGTCCAGTCGTCGCGAGGCGCGACGACACCCCACTCCGCGAACTCGTTCGGCGGGGCCTGGACATCGACCCCGACGACGTCCGCGCTCGCGAGCCCGTCGTAGCCGGAGTCCGGGTACAGGTCCTGGAGACACTCGCTGATCGACTGCCACGCCACCGATGCCCCGTAAGGGGTCCAGTGGCTGTTGACGGCGCTGTAGACCCACTCGTCCTCGGCAGCGTCCTGCATGGTCCCTCGGACGTCCACGATCGGCAGGTCACCCGAGACGGCGAGCAGCTGGTCGAAGTGGGTCAGACCCCGCAGCGGCTGTGCCCAGTCGGGCAGCATCTCCGGGTAGACGGTTCCCGAGGAGGGGGCGACGACGACGAGCAGGTCGGTCCCCTCGCGGGCCAGCCCCGCACGCAGGTCGGCGAAGTAGTCACGCCACTGGTCACGCTGCTCGTCGAGCCACGGAGCCCGCCCGAGCATGTCGGAGAAGTTGTTGGCCTGCAGGTCCGACCAGAACATGAAGCCCTCGCGGCCGGGGACGCCAGGGAACGGGAGATTCGTGGTGTTGGCCGCGAAGACCGCCTCCGACTCGGGTGTCCTGGGGCCCGTCCAGATCGTCGGGTCCCCCGGGACGAGGTCGGAGCGGCAGGTGTCCGGGGTGTTCGCCTCCACGGCAGCCTCGGCATCGAGCCAGCCCTTGCTCGACGCGAGCCCGAGTCCTGCCATGATCGCGGAGACCACGACGAGGGCCGTGAGCGGGATGTAGGAACGACGCGGCAGCAGCGCGGCACGCGGACGCACCGTGGGCTGCACGGTCGGCGTCGGCTCTGGCACCGGGGTGGGGTCTCCTGTGCCCTGCTGGGTGTCGCTCATGACTGTCCTTCTGCTGACTGCCGCTGCTTGCGCAGCCGACTGGCGTACGGCGTGGACGAGAAGTCCGGGTTGACGAGCTCCTCACGCAAGAACGTGGTGGCCGGCCTCATGAAGGTCAGCCCGCGGTCCAGCAGCCGTGGCGTCCAGTTCTTGAGGCTCATGGCCGGGCTCTCGATCAGGTGCCAGGAGAGATAGGCGAGGACGTGCGTCGCCACGATCACCACGACGTGATAGACCAGCCAGCCGGAGTCCTGGAGGCCGAAGAACGCTCCGAGCGTCATCACGGGCCAGGCCGTGATGTAGATCCCGTAGCTGAAGTCGCCGTGCTTCTCCCAGTTGGTGATCCTTCCTCGGACGGCGAACCACATGAGGAAGTAGAGGAAGCCGAACTGGCCGATGACGTTCCAGCCACCGTAGGCGTACGTCAGTGCCCCGAGAGCGAGCGCACCGATCGCCAGGCGGTCGTCGACCGGGATGCGGTCGCCGAACAGGGTGAACAGGACCCCGAAGCAGAACGGAGCGAGGAACATCAGGAGGAACGGGTCCGAGAAGATCGGGTTGACCGACCACAGGGTGCCGGCACCCGACCACTGCATCGCGTTGAGCACCAGGACCACGGCGCAGAAGATGCCGCCGATCATCCGGTTCGCCAGAGCACCGAAGAGTCCCAGCACGGCGACGACGATGTACGCCAGGAACTCGTAGCGCAGCGTCCAGGCCGAGCCGTTCCAGTCGTACCCTCCGTGGAGCTGCGAGTACGGGAGCTCGGCGCCCATGCCGGCGATGTTGCGCTGCCCCAGGTCGAGCCACATGTTGTTGTAGAAGTAGGTGAGCGGGGACTCGAAGTTCACGCTCCAGTAGCCGGTGAGCGACCCCGTCGTGTGCCACCAGGCGATCGGCGCGAAGACGAGGACCACGAGCAGGAGCGTCGCCCAGAACGCGGGGAAGATGCGTAGGCAACGACGCCACAGGTAGCGCCAGATGGTCGACGAGCCCATGCGCGAGCGCGCGATCAGGAATCCGCTGAAGAAGAAGAAGCCGGCGACGGCCACGCCGCCGATCGACTGCTCCGAGCTGATCTGGACGCCGAGGTCGTGACCGCCGTAGAAACCGGCGATCGGACCAGCGTGGCTGAAGATCACGAGGAACGCCATGAGCCAGCGCAGGAACCCGATGCTGTTCGCACGCGGGTCGAAGGCCTCGACGAGCGAGAGCGGCCCGCCCTGGAGCCTCAGCTTGCGCGGGACGGAGAACACACCAGCAGTCACGTGAGGTCCTCGTCCGCTCGCTTCTCGGCCGTCGTGCCGCCCTTGATGCTCCGGACCACGGCGCCAGGAAGGCGACGGACACCTCGAGCACCCCTGTAGGCAGGGCGGAGGATGTTGGCTGCGCGGGGGTGGCGCAGCGCGACGGAACGCTTGATCGCGACCAGCACGTTCGGCAGCCCGGTGATCGACACCAGGTACTCGTACTGCTCGGTGATGGTTCCAGGGAGGCGGGAGCTCAGGGCGCTGAGCTTGTACTCCAGGAAGTTGTAGTTGATCGCGGCGTTCGTGGTGTTCATCACCGAGTGAACAGTGTACTTCTCGGAGAGGGACGCATAGCTGAACAGCCGCTCGACCACGTGCGCGAGCGATCCGTCCCCGTACTGGCCCTCCATGGGGAAGTCCGCCCAGCGGAACCGGGCGTCGAGCAGCGGCCTCAGCGCCTCCGGCCGGAAGTAGAACATCGAACCGTAGGGCGACAGGGGCGTGTTCGCGTCGAAGGGAACGTCGATCCCGAGTCGCTTGGCGAGAGCCGCGGCCGGCTTCTTGTTGCTGTACCAGGCCTTGCCGAGCGTGGGATAGCCGATCTGCACCACCGGGGGGAACACCATCCCGACGGACTCGTCGTCACCGAAGAGGTCCAGGACGTTCTGGACGTACCCCGGGGAGCTGAGCAGGTTCTCCATGAGGTGGCGCTTGAACCACTCCCCGACCGCGAAGCCGTCCTGGGCGGACTTCTTGGAGTGGACCTTGAGCATCACGTCGTACTTGGGGTCCTGGAGGACGTCACGGAGCCCGATCAGGAACGCGGTGATGTCACGACCGCGGTTCGACTCGAGGACCCGGACGTCGAACTGCTCCCGCCCCCGCGCGGCGAGCCGACGCTCGATGTACTCCTTCTTGATCGCGTCCGTCGTCGTGATGTACAGGTCGTACGGGACGGGCACGTTCTCGACCGAGTCCATCATCTCGTCGATCATCGACTCGTAGAAGACGTGCATCAGGACGGCCATGGAGAGGTTCGCACCGCTCCCGGTGCCGGTCGGCACGTCGGGAAGCACGTGCGTGAGCGTCATGTTCGTCGACACGACCCGCGGCTCGGCAGTGTGCGAGATGTTCTGCCAGACGAACCTCAGCGGGTAGTCCGTCGACTTGACCTTCTCGATGACGTCCCGGCCGATGACGGCGTTGTCGTTCAGGTACAGCGGGTCCTGGAAGAACAACCTGCGCTTGATGATCGGGCAGCGGTCGTTGAGCAGCAGCACCGGCAGGTCGATGGCCGGGTGCTTGCTGGGGTAGTTGCGCTCGGGGAACGCCACCATGCTGCCGAACCCGAGGCTCTCGAAGTGATGGGTGAAGCGGGCCTCGTGATGGTCGACCGAGTCGTTGTACGACTCGATGAGCGGCATCGTCGCCCAGTACTCACGGAACGCGTCGGTGTCGAAGAGCGAACGACGGACGGCGATCCAGTGGGACTGGATGTGCGCGTGCATGGTCTTCTTCGCGGCGAACGGGTGGGGCGTCACCGATCCGTGGTCGGTCAGTCCCCAGAAGTCGACGTTCCAGGTCTCCGAGCGCTCGAAGACCTCGGCGAACGGGTAGATCGGACCGAAGAACGTGTAGTTCATGAGGATGAGCTCGTCGTACTCGCGCAGCCGTTCGGCACCGAAGCGCGCCAGGGCGTCCTGGTAGCCCCCGACGTCGTATCCGACGTTCTCACGCTCGACGATCTCGCTGACGAGAGGCGCTATGCGCGCACGCGAGTCGTCGTCCAGTGGGCCGTTGGACACGAAGACGATTGTCTCGACGCTGCGTCCCAGGTCCTCAAGACAGTATGGGATGTAGTCGTCCGCATGACCGTCGGCGGCCCAGAACAGGTAAAAAGCAACGCGCTTCAATCGATTCCTCCGTATCGCGAACTCGCTCGGCAGAGCCGCGCCGAGGACTGCACGATGCTACCCCACCCCTGGACTACGACCGGGTGGGCTCCAGGGCCTGCGGTGCGGTCGCGACCTCGGCAGGTGCGGCCGTCCCACCCGTCGCCGGGTCCGGCGTGATCTCGACGGCGCCAGGCCGCCGAGGACCGGACAGGGCGATCAGGAAGACCGCCACCGCGACCCCGTAGATGACGACCGCGGGCATGAACCCGAGGTTCGACGACCAGGCGGGGTCCGTCGTCGCGTAGGGGCCGTCGATGCCGACCGCGTAACGACGGGCCGTGCCGTAGAAGGCCAGCACGTGGGCGACGCCGAGCGCCGGGATCATGCCTCGGGCGATACGTTCCGCGACGCTGGTGCCCTCTCCCCCACCCGGTGCGGAGATGAGCCAGGCCGCCAGGAGAGGCAGACCGATCGCGATCGGGAGCGTGTACCTGCCCTGCCAGACCAGCCCGGCGTCGGCAGCCCCGGGGAGCTGGATCAGCATCGGCCCGACGACGACGCCCACGAACAGCACGCACAAGGCGAGCTTGCCCGAGACCTGCCCGCGACGCTGCAGCGCGTGAGCGGCCAGCATGCCGAGAGAGATGGTCCAGACGAGGAGGGTCAGGAGAGGAACAGGAGAGTCGAACCACCCCTGGTTGCCGATCATCTGCTCGTACTGCCTGCTCAGGGAGAGCACCATGTCGGTGACCGCCAGCACCCGGTCCTGGTACTGCGGCCAGATGCCCTCACCCGTCAACAGCGTCCCGTAGCGCAGGGACCACAGGATCGCGGGCAGAGAGACCACCGCCACGAATGCGAAGCTCCCGAGGAGCAGCGGACGTCGGTCCCGCCAGAGCGCGCCGAGCTGACCGCTGCCCAGGGCCGCGATCGCGACGATGACGATCGCCCAGAGCGGGGACAGCCCACGCACGTTGGCGAGCACCGCGAAGCTCACGGCCGCGATCGCGTACACGTGCTTCGGCGCCTGGCCGCGGGCGCGGAACACGGCCCAGATCGACGCCCAGGCGGCGAAGGCCGCCGAGATCTCGAGCCCGTTGGGGTTGATGGTCCCGAAGAGGAACAGGGACATCGGGGTCAGCGCGGTGACCGCTCCCCACCGCACGACCCGGCTCGCACGGGTGGCCCGCAGCGCGATCAGCCCGGCGACGACGAAGATCGTGGACACCGCGCCGGACACCAGGCGCATGACCAGGATCCCCGGATCGGCAGGCATGAGAGTGCTCGGCCAGCCGACGAGCAGGTAGTAGAGCGGCGGGTAGTGCCCCGCTGCGGTCTGGGCCTCGGCGAACGACGTGTGATCACTGGGCAACGCCGGCATGCACGAGGCGTCCTGGTCCGGGATCGCCACGTAGCAGCCCAGGTCGGCCACGGTTGCGTAGTCGGCGGGGATCTCGACCGTCGTCATCGCCCCCGGGATCATCCACGTCGTCGGCCGAGGACCGATGTCCCCGACGAGCTCCCCGTGAGCCACCGCCACGGCCTTCACGGCGTGGCTGGGCTCGTCCGGCGAGGACATCGCGGGGGTGGCGATCGCCCACAACGAACACATCGCGAAGAGCGCGGCCGACACGACGAGCCAGCGCAGACCGTCCATCGGCCGACGCACGGAGTGACGCGTCACGCCGCCACCCGCCGGTCGGACGCCGCTGCACACCTGAGCACGGCACAGGTGTCGGTACGGGGCGCTGGGGTCTGCGACGCTTCGCCGAGGAGGGGGAACTTCATGGCGGCCACTATAGTCTGGGGCTGGTCCGCCTCCCGGGTGGCCAGGCGAGGCCCGGCGCAGGGGCGCACGGCGAAAGGTGGCACGAAGCGATGACCGAGGTACAGCCGAGCGACGACGTCTCCGCCCCCCGGCAGGAGGCCTCGAAGGCTGATTCCATGCCTCGGCGCCTCGCGAGACACCCTCTGGTGAAGTACATCAGCATAGGGGGCCTATGTTTTGTCATCGATGCTGGCCTTCTCTGGTTCTGCACCGGCGTCCTGGGCTGGGACGTCTGGTTGGGAGCGACGATCGGGTACTGGACCGGGGTCCTGGTCAATTTCACGCTGAACCGCACGGTCATGGCGCGCGAAGGTGGCAACCTTCTGCGACAGACCACCCGCTACGGGATCCTGCTGGGGTTCAACTACCTGGTCACCCTCGCGTTCCTCCACCTGACGGCCATGCTCGGCATGCCGGTCGTGGCCGGCAAGACGGTCATCGTCGCGGCGAGCACGTGCTGGAACTACCTGCTCTACAGGTTCTGGATCTTCGTCTGACCGACCCGCGCGCCGGGGTGACGACCTGCCCTCGACGCGCCGTCCCGTGGTCGGCGACCTATCCTGCCAAGGAACGCCGCTCCCGCCTTCGTCTAGCCCGACCGGACGATCCATCGACGCCGGTGCACGTCCGGACGGACCGGGCTCCTCGATCGTCGCGAGCCGCCCACCGGACCCAGGAGGCGCGCCCATGACCATCAAGGCAGTGATCTCGACCACGGCACTCGTCCTCGTGCTGGCAGGCGTCGCGAGCGGGTGCTCGACCGGCGGACAGAGCCCGGAGGGGGCCGGCACCTCCTCCCCGACCGCGGTCGAACCGAGCCCCACGACCACGGACGACGCGGTCTCTCCGGACCCCGGTCCGTCCTCGCCCGCCCCGTCCGCCCCGTCCACCCCGTCCACCCCGTCCACCTCCGCTCCGGCTCCCTCGTCGTCCCCGGGCCCGGCCAAGCCGACGGTGGGGAGCATCGACGTCATGATCTCCAACTCGACCTGGGACCCTGCCGCGGGAGTGGTCGTGCGGGGGTTCGCCGACACCGTCGACACGGAGGCGACCTGCACGCTCGAGCTGTCCCTGTCCGGGGTCGTCCGGAGCGTCACGTCCGAGGCCCTCGAGGGGCCGACGACGATGTCCTGCGGCGAGCTGATCGTGAGCTCCGCCGAGGTCTCCCCCGGTGACTGGACCGCGGTCCTCTCCTACGAGTCGACGACGGCGTGGGGAGCCTCTGCTCCCGTCGTGGTGACCGTGTCATGACCGGCCCGGGTCCGCGCTCAGGGCGCGCACGCTCCCTCCTGGCCGCTCTCACGTCGCTCGCGCTGGTGCTCACCGGTGCGCTGTTCTCCACGGCCCCGGCCTCCGCCGTCTCGGGCTCCGACTTCAACCCGGGCTTCATCATCTCCGACGCCGTGTTCTACGACTCGGGCGCGATGAGCACGAGTCAGATCCAGTCGTTCATCGAGACGAAGGGGGCCCGGTGCACACCTGCGGCGGGCAACACCTGTCTCAAGAGCTATCGCGAGTCGACCAACACGATCCCTGGTGACAGCTACTGCGCGGCCTACCAGGGAGCGCCGTCGGAGACCGCGGCGCAGATCATCGCCAAGGTGTCGGTCGCCTGCAAGATCAACCCGCAGGTTCTCCTGGTCACCCTTCAGAAGGAGCAGGGGCTCGTCACGTCGACCGCCGGGAAGCCGGCGGCGACGTTCCGCCGTGCTCTCGGCTACGGGTGCCCGGACAACGCAGGGGGCTGGTGCGACCCGAGCTACTCGGGCTTCTTCATCCAGATGCAGCGCGCAGCTCGTCAGTTCCAGCTCTACAAGGCCCGGCCCACCAGCTACTCCTACGTCGCGGGCCGGACGAACACGATCCTGTACCACCCGAACACCGCGTGCGGGACGACCCAGGTCCACATCCAGAACCAGGCCACCGCGGCGCTCTACAACTACACCCCCTACGTGCCGAACGCGGCGGCTCTCGCCGCAGGGTACGGCACGGGGAACTCGTGCTCGAGCTACGGGAACCGCAACTTCTTCCTGTACTTCGGCGACTGGTTCGGCTCCTCCGGGTTCGTCATCTCCCCCTACATCTGGAACTGGTACCAGGTGGCGAGCAACAGGGCCGCGGCCGGAGACCCGACGACGGCGGCCTCGGTGGTCGCGGGCGGGGTCAGGCAGGGCTTCCAGGGCGGCTCGGTGTACATGTCCGGGTTGTTCGGGGTCCAGATGGTGCCCGCGGGGCTGCTCGACCTCTACTACAACACCCTGGGCGGGCCGGCCGGCGTGCTGGGGTTCCCCACCGGCTCCCACTCCGGTCCCGCCGGCGGGCTCTCGCAGCCGTTCCAGAACGGGACGATGTTCATCTCCGGAGCGACGGGGTTCACGTTCGTCTCAGGGTGGATGCTCGACGTCTACACGTCGAACGGCGGACCGGCCGGTGCTCTGGGCTTCCCGACGACCCCGGGCTCCGTCGTCGCCGGTGGGCTGACGCAGTCGTTCCAGGGGGGGACGGTCTGGATCTCCGGCTCCGCAGGCGTGCACACCCTCCCGCCCGCCGTGCAGACCGCCTACGTCGCCGCTGGCGGGCCCGCCGGGCCGCTCGGCTTCCCCACGGGTCGGACGACCTCGGACGGGGTCGAGGTCCACCTGTTCCAGCACGGTGCGATCTACGGCTACGGCGGCGGCTACCACCCGGTGTCCGGGTGGATGTACGACCTCTACCGGGCCAACGGCGGGACCAAGAACCCGTTGGGTCTGCCTGTCGGGGGCCAACGGGTCGAGGCTGGTGGCATCGTCCAGACGTTCGAGCGCGGGACGGTCTACATCGCCGGTTCGACGGGCATCCAGACGGTCCCCACGGCGATCCAGACCGTGTACGCGTCGACCAAGGGACCGGCGGGCCCCCTCGGCTTCCCGACGGGCCCTGCGACGACCGCGAACCCCGTCACCTACCAGCCCTTCCAGTCCGGGGTGCTCTACACCGACGGGAGGTCGAGCGGGTACGTCGCGCGGGGGATGATGGCCGACGTCTACGCCTCACGTGGTGGCTACAAGGGGTCGCTGGGCCTCCCCACCAGCAACACGAGCTTCGTAGGAGGCGGGATCGTCCAGGCGTTCACGAGCGCCACGGTGTACGTCTCCGGCTCGGGCGGCATCCAGAGCAACCCGACCGGAGGCCTGGCCGAGATGTACTTCCGGTCCCTCGGCGGTCCGACCGGGACCCTCGGGTGGCCCGCGGGTCCTGAGCGCGGCGTCGCGGGCGGGATCGTCCAGCCGTACACGAAGGGCACGATGTACATCTCCGGCTCGACGGGGTTCAACTACTCGTCGGGTTGGATGGGTGACGTCTATCGGGACCGCGGAGGCCCTGCGGGCACTCTCGGGTTCCCGACGAGCAGCCCGCGCGTCGAGGCGGGTGCGATCGTCCAGTCCTTCCAGACCGGGACGATCTACATCGCGGGAACGACGGGGATCCAGACCGTCCCCACGGTCGTCCAGGCGGCGTTCGTCGCGAACGGCGGTCCTGCTGGTCGCCTCGGGTTCCCTGTCGCCGCGGCGGTGGTCTCGGCCTCCGGGACGTCCCAGCGGTTCCAGAACGGGACCATCACGGTGTCGTCGGCCGGGGCCGTCACGGTCACGCCGGGGTAGGTTCCGGCGAGGCCCCGAGCCTCGGCACGGGTCGGTCGGGCCCCGCACCGCACACCAGCGGTGCGGGGCCCGTCCATGTCCCGGGAACGCCTCGGCGACCTGCGCGGCGGGTGTCTCTACGAGACCTCCACGCTGCGACCTCTCGGGCGTCCCGGTGCGGCCCGGGGTACGTCCTATGCTCTTGACCCGTGACCTCTCGTAGCTGTCTCTCGTCCGGCACGACAGCAAGGACCTCCGCGTGCACGGTCCCGCTCGTCGCGCCGTCGCGTCAGCGGCACGTGGTCGCTCGGGCGCACGCTGCCGCCGTGGACTCCCGCCTCGGCCGCGCCTACCCCAGGTCGCGACCGGTCGATGGCATCATCGTCCCCATGTCCGTCTCGCGTCCGGACGCCCTCCGGGTCCGTCGGCCTCCGCTGCCCGACGCCGTCGCACACGTGGGTGGTTGAGCCCATGTCTCACGACGAGTCCCCCTCGGGACGGACCAGGCCTCCCAGCTTCACCCCGCAGACGGGTCGTGCGGGACGCCCTCCCAGCGCGAGCGACGCCATCGCGGTCGGTTCCGACGGCTCGGGACCTCCCTCGAACCGCCCTGTCGAGCCGATCTCCCCCGATGTCCCGCTCTCGGCCGAGCCTCGGATCAAGCGCCAGTCGTCGCGGACCGCCGCTGCTCCCCCGTCCCGCCCGGGAACTCCGCCGCCGGCCCCTCCGGCCCGGCCCGTCGGCGCCACGGAGAACGGCCGTGCCCGCGCCGCGGGCTCCCGGTCGCAGACGGCGGCCGAGAGCTCCGCACCGTCGTCCTTCCCCCCGGCACGAGGGAGGCCGGCTCGACCGCAGGGGTCTCCTGCGCGTCCAGCGACCGGTGCGCCCGGGCAGCAGAGGAACGGGACCGCCGCACCTCGCTCGGGTACGTCGCCCTCGCGCCCTGCTGCGGCACGTCAGGGCGGAGCAGGAACGACGGCACGAGGTGCGGGCCCCTCGGCGCACCCCGGGTCGTCCACGGGCGCCCGTCCGCCGTCGAACCGACCGCCGTCCGCTGTCGGTGCCCCCCGCGGGCGCCGACGCAGACGACGTGTCGTCGCGATGGTGGGTGTCCTCGCGCTGGTGCTGCTCGTCGCCTGGCCCGTCGGGCTGCTCGTGTGGGCCAACGGCAAGATCCAGCACGTCGACGCGCTCTCGGGCGCGGCAGGGACCCCGGGCACCACGTACCTCCTCGCAGGTTCCGACGCGCGTGGTGGCGACGGCATCGCAGAGGACGGTACGGAAGGAGCCCGCACGGACACCATCATGATCCTGCACGAGCCGACGAGCGGCCCGGCGGCCCTCATCAGCCTTCCGCGGGACACGTTCGTCGAGGTTCCCGGCAAGGGCCCCGCCAAGCTCAACGCCGCGTACTCGTGGGGCGGCGCCCCGCTCCTCGTCCAGACGGTCGAGGGTCTGACCGGGTTGACGGTGGACCACTTCGTCGAGATCGGTCTGGGCGGGGTGACGAACGTCGTCAACGCCGTCGGCGGCGTCGAGCTGTGCCTCGACTACGACGTCAACGACCCCAACAGCGCGCTCTACTGGGCCGCCGGATGCCACGAGGTCGACGGCACGACGGCCCTGGCCTTCGCCCGCATGCGCTACTCGGACCCGAAGGGCGACATCGGCCGAGGTGAGCGGCAGCGGCAGGTCATCGCCGCGGTGAGCCAGAAGGCCGTGGACGCGAGCCTGCTCGTGAGGCCCGGGGACCAGGTCTCGCTGCTCGGCGCCGGTATCGGTGCGCTCGAGGTCGACGAGAAGACCGGCGTGCTCGATCTCGGGAGGCTCGCCCTGGCGTTCCGCGCGGCCAACGGCCCCGACGGCATCACGGGCACCCCGCCCATCTCCAACCCGGACTACCGTCCCGGCGGCGTCGGGTCGACCGTGCAGCTCGACCCCGACCTGAGCCCGGCCTTCTGGACCGGCATCCGCGACGGCAAGCTGCCCGCGGGCATCGTGGGCGGCCTTCCCCAGTCCTAGTCGTCCCGAGCCGTCGTCGCCCTGGCGGCAGCGAGAAGGGCCCACGCCGCTGCCCGGCGTGGGCCCTTCTCGCTGTGCCGGGGAGCTACGCCCCGAAGCCCGTCCGGCGCTCGCCCGCGACCGAGGCGCGCAGCGCGGCCCCCTTGGCGTGGGCCTGCTCGCTCAGCCCCTCCTGGAACGCGACCATCTGCTCGCGCAGGCGGGCGGCGGCGTCGTCCACGCCCGAGGCGAGGATGCGCGCGGCCAGCAGGCCCGCGTTGCGCGCACCCCCGATCGAGACGGTCGCGACGGGGACGCCCGCAGGCATCTGCACGATCGACAGGAGCGAGTCCATGCCGTCGAGGTAGCGCAGCGGCACGGGCACGCCGATGACCGGCAGCGGCGTGACGGCCGCGAGCATGCCCGGCAGGTGGGCCGCTCCCCCGGCACCCGCGATGATGACGCGGATCCCGCGGCCGGCGGCCTCGCGGCCGTAGTCGATCATCTCGGTGGGCATGCGGTGGGCCGAGACGACGTCGACCTCGATGGCCACGCCGAACTCGCGCAGCGCGTTCGCGGCCTCCTGCATCACGGGCCAGTCGGAGTCGGATCCCATCACGATCCCGACCACGGGGGTGCTGGTCACTGGGGTGCTCTCCGTCATGTCTCAGGCCTTCTTCTCGTCGGTGCGGTTCTCGGGGAGGGGTTCGCCGCGCAGCAGCGCGGCGGCCCCCAGTGCCCGACGGCGGACCTCGCCCAGGTCCTGGCCGCTCACGTTCACGTGGGCGAGCTTGCGGCCCGGGCGCACCTCCTTGCCGTACAGGTTGACGCGCGCGTCGGGGAACGCACCCAGGACGTCGGGCAGGGCGTCGGTGAGCGCCGGGAGGCTCGACCCGAGCACGTTGGCCATGACGGTCCACGGCGCCGTGGTCGAGGTGTCGCCGAGCGGCAGGTCGAGGACGGCGCGCAGGTGCTGCTCGAACTGGCTCGTGACCGAGCCGTCGATGGTCCAGTGGCCGGAGTTGTGCGGGCGCATCGCGAGCTCGTTGACCAGGACACGGCGGGCGGGGCGGCCGTCGGCCGAGCCGACGGCGCCGTCAGGGCCCTCAGCCACCTCGAACATCTCGACCGCGAGCACGCCCGTCACGTCGAGCCCCTCGGCGATCGCGACGGCCACCTGACGCGCCTCCTCGGCCTCGTCGGCGGTCAGGTCGGGGGCCGGGGCGATGACCTCGGAGCACACGCCGTCGCGCTGGATCGACTCGACCACGGGCCACGTGCGGACCTCGCCGCTCGGTCGCCGCGCGACCAGGACCGCGAGCTCGCGCGTGAACGGGACCTTCTCCTCGACGAGGAGCTGCGGGCCACCCGCTGCCGCGGCGGCGAGCCAGTCTGCGGCCTCGTCCGCCGAGGACACGACCCGCACGCCCTTGCCGTCGTAGCCGCCGCGCGACGTCTTGACGACGGCCTGGCCGCCGACCTCGGCGAGGAACCCGGCGAGCGTCGCGTGCCCCTGCTCGGGGTCGACCGGCAGCGGGACCCAGCGCGGGCACGGGGCGCCGAGCTCGGTGAGTCGTCGTCGCATCACGATCTTGTCCTGCGCCTGGACCAGGGCGTGCGGTGCGGGCCGCACGGGGGTGCCGTGCTCGATGAGGTCGGCGAGCAGGTCGTTGGGGACGTGCTCGTGCTCGAACGTGAGGACGTCGGCCGGGGCCCTGCCGTCCGCCGGTGCGATGAGGTCGCGGATCGCACCCTCGTCGGTGGCCGCTCCCACCGGGGCGTCGGTCACCACCTGGGCCGCCGACGTCCCGGGAGCCTCGACGAGCACCCGCAGGTGCACCCCGAGCTCACCGGCCGCAGGGGCCATCATGCGGGCGAGCTGCCCGCCTCCGACAACGGCGATCACTGGTGCTGACACGTGTACCGAGGGTAGTCGCTCGACCGCCCCTCGGCCGACCCGTCCCACCCGGCGGTTGCTCCTGGCAATCTTTCCCAGGTCCACGGCGTACCCTGCCGACCATGTCCAGCCAGGTCGACGAGCTCTCGCTCGTCCCCGTCCGGGCGCCAGTCCCCGCCGGGACCGCAGCGCGCCCGACGTCCGGCGCCGCCCCGCGCCGGACGCGCGTCGTCGCGCGCCTGGCCGAGCTGGGCCGGTTCAGCTTCGTGGGGACCGTCGCGTTCTTCGTGGACCTCGGCCTGTTCAACCTCCTGCGCTTCGGCCCCTGGGACGCGCTGAGCGCGAGCCCGCTCGAGGCCAAGGCGATCGCCGTGAGCGTCGCGACGGTCGTGTCGTGGCTCGGCAGCCGCTACTGGACCTTCTCCGACCGCCGCACGAGCCGACACGGCCGCGAGCTGCTCACCTTCCTGCTGGTCAACGCCGCGGGCATGGCCATCTCGCTCGGTGTGCTCGCGTTCACGACGAGCATCCTGGGTCTGACGTCGCCGCTCGCGGAGAACGTCGCGGCGAACGGTGTCGGCCTCGCGCTGGCGAACGTGTTCCGCTACGTCGCCTATCGACGCGTCGTGTTCACGGGCTCGTCACCGGCGGGTCGCGGGCAGGTGGCGAGCACGGCCGACGAGAACGGCCCGGTCGACACCGGGCCGAGCCTCGCCGACGATCTCGCCGGCAACCCGGCCGACAAGGACTAGCCCTCGTCGCCCTGTCCGCGCCTCCTGCGCCGTCTACGGACGCCGGACGCCGAGATCGTGGTCCCGGTCGGGAGCACGAGCCGCGGGTCGAGGGTGCGGGGGACGCCCGCGAGGAAGAGCGCGAAGATCGGCGGGCGACGCTGGGCCAGCTCGAGCCGCCCACCGTCGGCCGCCGCCAGGTCGCGGGCGAGCGCGAGACCGAGCCCCGTCCCGGCGCCCGAGGTCGCACCACGTTCGAAGACGCGCGAGGCCATCTCGTCCGAGACCCCGTCCCCCTCGTCCCCGACCTCGATCGCCACCGCGCCGCTGGTCCCGCTGGGACGAGCGCGCACGGTCGTGGTGCCCGCCCCGTGCTTGAGCGAGTTCTCGATGAGCGTGGCGAGCACCTGGGCGAGCGCACCGGGCGTCGCCAGGACCTGGTAGCCCTCCGGCACGTCGACCACGAGCCGGCGCCCCGCCTTGGCGAACGTGGGGACCCACTCCTCCTCCTGCTGACGCACGACCTCGATGAGGCGCACGGCCTCGGTCGTGCCGCCCTGCGCGCGACGGGACTGGGTCAGCAGGTCGTCGACGACGGTGACGAGTCGCTCCACCTGCTCGAGCGAGATGCGCGCCTCCTCCTGGATCGCCGGGTCGTCCGAGGCCATCGAGATCTCCTCGAGGCGCATGCTCAGCGCGGTCAACGGGGTCCGGAGCTGGTGCGAGGCGTCGGAGGCGAACTGACGTTCGGCGGCCAGGCGCCCGGCGAGGCGGTCCGAGCTGCGTGCGAGCTCGGCGGCCACGAGGTCGATCTCCTCGACCCCGGAGAGCTCGAGGCGGGGCCGAACCTGGCCGGACCCGAGCTGCTCGGCCGAGGCCGCGAGGTACACGAGCGGCGCCGACAGCCGGTTGGCCTGCCACACGGCCATGGCGATACCTGCGGCGAAGGCGACCACGGAGGCCGCCACGACCAGCAGGACGATCTTCGCGGCGTTCCAGTAGCTGTCGGCGAATGACGTGGTCAGGGCCACCGTCGCGTTCTGGTCGGTCCGGTCCGCGGCCTCGTTGACACGTCCCGAGATGACCTCGCCGGCGGTCATCTGCTCGCCGTCGGGCAGGTTCACGAAGACGTAGGCGGGCAGCTCTCCCGGGCGCCCCTCGGAGGCGTTGTCCAGGACCGACTGCGGGATCGGCTCGTTCTGCGAGAGCCGGGCGTCGATGTTCCGGGCGAGCGTGTCCACCCGCCCCTGGAGCTGGGCCTTCTCGCTGGCGAGCACGAACTGTGCTCCCAGGAAGGCCAGGGGGAACCCCAGGAGCAGGACGGCGACGGCGACGGCCGCGACCGTCGCCTGCAGCACGCGTCGACGCACGCCCTACTCCTTCGCTCAGCCCTGTCGGCTGATCAGCCCTCGCCGGTCTCGAAACGGAAGCCGAGCCCTCGGACCGTCGAGACGTAGCGCGGCGAGTTGGCGTCGTCGCCGAGCTTGCGACGCAGCCAGGACACGTGCATGTCCAGCGTCTTGGTGGAGCCCACGGGCTCCGAGCCCCACACGTCCCGCATGAGGGTGTCGCGCACGACGACGGAGCCCGCGCTCGCGATGAGCACGCGCAGGAGCTCGAACTCCTTGGTCGTGAGGTGCAGCTCCCGGTCGCCCTGGAAGGCACGGTGGGCGGCGACGTCGATACGGACGTCCTGCGCGACCAGCTCCTCCTCGTCGGTGGTGTCACCGTGGGTGCGCCGAAGGAGCGCCCGCACGCGGGCGAGGAGCTCGGCCAGGCGGAAGGGCTTGGTCACGTAGTCGTCCGCGCCGGCGTCGAGACCGACGACGAGGTCGACCTCGTCGGCGCGGGCCGTCAGGACCAGGACCGGTGTGGTCAGGCCCTTGTTGCGGATCTCACGTGCGACGTCGAGGCCGTCCATGTCCGGGAGGCCCAGGTCGAGCACGACGATGTCGACACCGTTCGCGGCGTCGATCGCTCCTTGACCAGTTCCTTGCACGACCACGTTGTAACCCTCACGCGTCAGCGCACGCGCCAAAGGTTCGGCAATCGCCGGGTCGTCCTCCGCTAGCAGTACGTGGGTCATTCGATCATGCTAGGGCATTCGCAGAACTTTGGCGTTATCCGGCAGGCGTTGTGGGACACCCATGACACACCTGATGGACACCGGCGGCAGGGGTGTTCTGCTCTGCCCTGGTCTGCCCGGTTGCACCCGGTAGCGCCCGCCATGCGCACGCCGTCGGGACGTCATGGGAGGCCGCTCCCACGACCTGTCGTGACCGCTGCCCGACCGGTCGCGTCGGCGCGGCCGACCCACGCTCTCGTGCCCGGATCATGCCCTGGTCGCGCCGGGGCGCGCCCCTGGTCCGTCCACGGGTGGACTCCTCCGACGACGGGCCGCACCTAGGCTGGCAGGCATGGGTTGGTACGAGAACATGGGCAAGTGGTGGGAGCGGCACCGGTTCGGGGTCGACATGACCACGACGCTCGTCGTCGCGCTCGCCTTCGTGCCCGCGGCCTGGGCGCTCGGGACGTCCGCCACGGGCGGTTCGACGCTCTCGACGCTGTTCACGATCGGGATGATCGCCCCGCTGCCGTGGCGCCGGGTCCGTCCCGTGGCGTCGGCGATCACGGTCTACGCGGTCGCGCTGCTCCACCTGCTGGCTGGGATCCCCCTCCTCCCGGCCGACGTCCTCCTGCTGATCTCTCTCTTCTCGGTCACCGTCTACGGCCCCCGCTGGGCGCACCGCACCGCGATGATCTCCTCGGCCGCCGGCTCCCTCGTGCTCGGGCTGTCGCTCGCCATGCAGGCGAGCGGCCCGGGCGAGGCGGCCACGGTTCTCGTGATCACCACGATGTTCACGACCATGATGTTCCTCGCGGTCTGGGCGTTCGGGCTCGTGCGCCGGTCGCGGCGCGAGACCATCAACGCGCTGGTCGACCGCGCCGAGCGCCTCGAGATCGAGCGCGACCAGCAGGCGCAGATCGCGACGGCTGCCGAGCGCTCCCGCATCGCCCGCGAGATGCACGACATCGTCGCCCACTCGCTGTCGGTCATCATCGCCCAGGCCGACGGGGGCCGGTACGCGGGGGCGGCCGACCCGGCCGCGGCCACGCGCGCACTGACGACGGTCTCGGAGACGGGGCGCGCCGCGCTGGCCGACATGCGCCGGCTCCTCGGGGTCCTGCGCACCGACGACCGTGACGCCGTGACGTCAGCCGGACCCGCGCAGCTCACGCACGCCCCCGGCCTCAACAACAGGCCCCGGCCGCTCCCGCATGGGCTCCCCGCGGGCCCTTCCGGGCCGTCCGCGTCCTCCGCGGGCTCTCCCGCCACGGGGCCCCTGCCCGTCACGGGCGCGACGCGTCGCGTGGAGCTCAACCCACAGCCCGACTCGGCCGACCTCGAGACCCTCGTGGCGCAGGTGCGAGACAGCGGCATGCGCGTCTCGCTGGTCCGCATGGGCACGCCGCGCGCCCTGCCCCCGGGAGCGGGCCTGACGGTGTACCGGGTCTGCCAGGAGGCGCTGACGAACATCCTCAAGCACGCGGGCCCGGACCCGACGGTCACGGTGGTCGTGACCTGGGGCGTCGACACGCTCCAGCTGGCGGTCGACGACGACGGGCGGGGGGCGTCCGCGGACGGTTCGCAAGCCCCCGGCTACGGCCTGCTCGGCATGCGCGAGCGCGCCGTGATCTTCGGCGGCTCCGTCACGACGGGTCCACGCCCCGGGGGCGGCTTCCGCGTCCGGTTCACCATGCCCATCCCCCGGCTCGACGGCGCCGCGCCCCCGGTCCCGCCGGTCCCCGGGCCGCCCTCCTCACCGCCCGGCCCGACGGCGGGTCCCGGCCCGGTCCTCCCGCCGCCGGCCCCGCCGTCGGGCAGGATGGGACCACGCAGCGCACCCGCACCCGCACCCGCACCCGCACCCGCACCCGCACCCGACGATCGTCAGGATCCATGACCTCCACCTTCTTCACGCCCGACCTGCCCGAGCGCGCCCCGATCCGGGTCGCGCTCGTCGACGACCAGCAGCTCGTGCGGGCCGGCTTCCGGATGGTGATCGACTCGCAGCCCGACCTGCAGGTCACGGTCGAGGCCGGCGACGGGCTCCAGGCGCTGCGGCTGCTCGCGGACCACCCCGTCGACGTCGTGCTCATGGACGTGCGCATGCCGCACCTCGACGGGCTGGCCGCGACGGCACAGCTCACGGCCGCGGCCGCGGACGGGCAGCACGTGCCCCGTGTCATCGTGCTCACGACGTTCGACCTCGACGAGTACGTCCTCGAGGCAATCCGGTCGGGAGCGAGCGGCTTCCTCCTCAAGGACGCGCCCCCGGAGGAGATGCTCGCGGCGATCCGTACCGTGCACTCGGGCGACGCCGTGATCGCCCCGTCCTCGACCCGCCGGCTCCTGGAGCACCTCGTCGTCGCGCTGCCCGCCGAGCAGCTCGTCGACACGGGCGCCCAGCAGCAGGTCTCCTCGCTCACCGAGCGTGAGCGCGAGGTGCTCGTGCTCATGGCGAGAGGCCGGTCGAACACCGAGATCGCGGGCGACCTGTTCGTCGCCGAGGCCACGGTCAAGACGCACGTCGGGCGCATCCTCGCCAAGCTCGAGGCGCGCGACCGCGTGCAGGCCGTGGTGACCGCCTACGAGACGGGACTGGTGCGCCCGGGGGCGTGACGCCGTCGGGCACCTGGCGCACCACCACGCGCCGGACGGGCTCCCGACACGTCCCTGCTCGACGCGCGGCGTACCCGCCCGACCAGGCACGTACGACCACGGGATGACTCCCCCCACGACCAGGACCAGCCCCTCGCCGGACGCGGCGGGCACGTCCCCGCTCCTAGTGTCGTCATCAGGTGGGAACGAGGGCCTCCGCCCTCCCCCGCACCCCCTCGGCCCCGACGCCGGACGCACCACGCGCCCCGCCGCGGGACCAGACCTACCGACGACGACCTCCCTGGAGCAGACGTGGACACCACCGTGTACCAGCCCATCCCCGGCACCGCCGCCTCACCGGGCACGCCCGCCGTGCGCGCCCGGTCCCTGACCAAGCTGTACGGCAAGGGCGAGGCGACCGTGCGCGCGCTCGACGGCGTCGACGTGGACTTCGAGAAGGGCGCGTTCACCGCGATCATGGGCCCCTCGGGGTCGGGCAAGTCCACGCTCATGCACCTGCTCGCCGGGCTCGACACCGCCTCGAGCGGCCAGGGGTTCATCGGCGACACCGAGATCACCGCGCTGGGCGACAACGAGCTGACCAGGCTCCGCCGCGACCGCGTCGGCTTCGTCTTCCAGTCGTTCAACCTGCTGCCCATGTTCACGGCCGAGCAGAACATCACGCTCCCGATCGAGCTGGCGGGCCGCAAGGTCGACGCCGAGACCAAGGAGTGGCTCGCGACGCTCGTCCAGACCCTGGGCCTGGGCGCACGCCTCACGCACCGCCCCAGCGAGCTCTCGGGCGGCCAGCAGCAGCGAGTGGCCATCGCCCGCGCGCTCATCGCCAAGCCCGAGGTCGTCTTCGCGGACGAGCCCACGGGCAACCTCGACTCGCGCTCGGGCGCCGAGGTCCTGAGCTTCCTGCGCCGCTCGGTCCGCGAGCTCGGCCGCACCATCATCATGGTCACGCACGACCCCACGGCCGCCGCCTACGCCGACCGCGTCATCCTCATCGCCGACGGCCGCATCGCGGGAGACATCGACGACCCGACCCCCGAGTCCGTCCTCGCCGGGCTCGACGCGCTGCGCACCCTCGAGAGCGACCCCGCGGACGGCCTCACCGGCACCACGACGGCGGTGCGCGCCTGATGGTCCGGCTCACCCTGGCGCAGATGCGCCGCAGCATCGGACGGCTCAGCGCCGCCGGCATCGCGATCCTCATCGGGACCGCCTTCCTCACCGCGACACTGCTCGCGGGGAACATCATCAACCGCGTCACGACCGACTCGATCGCCGCGCAGTTCGCCGACTCCGACCTCGTGGTCTCGAACGGTCCCGGCATCGACCCGGCAGACCTCGAGGACATCCGCGGGACCGAGGGCGTCGAGGCCGCCGACCCGCAGGTCCTGCGCGCCTTCGAGCTCGTCTCGGGGGGCAAGCGCACCTACCAGGTCGTCGTCCCCGCCGCCTCGGACCCGCGCTTCGAGGCGCAGGAGCTCGTCGAGGGCGCGATGCCCACCCGCTCGGGCGAGATCGCCCTGCCGTCCGACGTCGCCGAGCGGCTCGGGCTCGGGCTCGGCGACCCCGTGACGGTCGTGCGCTCGGTGTGGACGCCCGGTGCCGAGGACGCTGCAGCCGGTACGGGCACGACGGCCGACGAAGGTGCGCCGTCCGAGGAAGCCGTCGCGCCCGAGGAGACCGCACCCGCCGACGCTACCGCTGTCGGGGACGGCGCGTCCGCGCCCGCCGAGGAAGCCGCGCCCGGTGACGAAGCCGCGCCCGGTGACGAGTCTCCCGCCGGCACCTTCGTCGACACGAACGAGAAGCTGACCCTCGTCGGGACCCTCGACGACCCGATGGGCGCCTACGCCCAGGTGGGCGGCGCGGGCGTCCTGTCGAACGACGACCTGACCACCTGGGAGGCCGACAGCTACGTCCCGGGCGAGGCGACGACCGCGTACAACGCGGTGCTGGTCGCCCTGGCTCCCGGTGCCGACCTCGAGGCCGTCCGGTCGTCGATCACGAGCTCGCTCGGGGGAGACGCCAAGGTCTGGACGAGCGCCGAGTACGCCAAGGAGCAGGCCGCCCAGATGACGGGCGGCGAGGACGTCTTCACCTACGTGATCCTCACGTTCGCGGCGATCGCGCTGCTGGTCGCGGCCCTGGTCATCGCGAACACCTTCCAGGTGCTCGTGGCCCAGCGCACCCGGACGCTCGCGCTCCTGCGCTGCGTCGGCGCCGACCGCAAGCAGCTGTCCCGCTCGGTCCTGCTCGAGGCCGTCATCCTCGGCCTGGTCGCCTCGGTCGCCGGCATCCTCTTCGGCATCGGGCTCGTCCAGCTCGCACTGACCGTCGCGGGCACCATGGACCTCGGCATCCCGCTGCCGCCCGTCGTCCAGGTGACCGCCGTCGCGGTCCTCGTCCCCCTGCTCGTCGGGACCGTCGTGACCCTCGTCGCGTCGTTCTCCCCGGCGCGCGCCGCGACCCGGGTCGCCCCGCTCGCCGCCCTGCGTCCCTCCGACGCGCCGACCCTCACGTCGGGTGCAGGACGCGTCCGCCTCGCGATCTCCTCGATCCTCGTCGTCGGCGGTGCGGGCCTCCTGGTCCTGGGGGTCCTCCTGGGCCAGCAGGGCAGCGCGCAGGCAGGCCTGCTCGCCGCGACCGCAGGTGGCGCGGCCTCGTTCGTGGGCATCCTCGTGGGAGCGATCTTCTGGCTCCCCAAGGTCGTGAGCCTCGTGGGCAAGGTCCTGACGGGCTCGGGCAGCACCGCCAAGCTGGCGGCCGCGAACACGCTGCGCAACCCGCGCCGCACGGCCGCGACGAGCACCGCGCTCCTCATCGGCGTGACGCTCGTGGCCATGATGTCGACCGGGGCCGTGAGCGCCCGGATGAGCATGAACAACGAGCTCGACGGCCGCTACCCCGTGGACGTCTCGCTCGCGACCGACGGCTACGACGAGTTCGGCGGCAACCAGCCCGTCGCGCTCCCGCAGTCCACGATCGGCACGGCCGAGAAGGTCGACGGCGTCGAGTCCGTCGTCCCGCTGACCGCGACGTCCGTCACGGTCGACCTCGACGGGAGCGACATCACGTTCCTCGCCCGCGGGGTCGAACCCGAGGCGGCGGGCACGCTCGTGCGCGACAAGGAGGCGGTCCAGGGCCTGGCCCCTGGCACGGTCGTCGTCCCGGCGGGGGTCGCCAAGGACTGGGGCATCTCGTCGGGCGACCAGCTCGTGCTGGCCGCAGCCCCGCTCCCCGACGCCGCGGACCCCCAGGGCACCCCCGCGACCCTCGAGGCGCTCGTGACCCCGATGGGTGGTCGTGCCCTGCTCGTCACGCCGCAGACGCTCGAGGGCGTCGCGACCGGGACACCCGTCACGAGCGCGTGGGTCGGGCTGGCCGACGTCAACGACGCGGCGTCCGTGGTGCCCGCCCTCCAGGACGCACTCGCGGAGTCCGACCTCCCGATCGACGTAACGGGAGCCGCGGTCGAGCGCGCGATGTACCAGAAGGTCGTCGACACGATCCTCGGCGTCATCGTCGGTCTCCTCGCGGTCGCGGTCGTCATCGCCCTCATCGGCGTCGCGAACACGCTCTCGCTCTCGGTCATCGAGCGCCGGCGTGAGTCCGCGACCCTGCGGGCCATCGGCCTGAGCCGGTCCCAGCTGCGGTGGATGCTCGCGATCGAGGGCATGCTCATCGCGGGGGTCGGCGCGGTGCTCGGCATCCTGCTGGGCATCCTGTACGGCTGGGCCGGTGCCTCCGCAGCCCTGGCCGTCATGGGCGACGTGACCCTCGCCGTGCCGTGGCGCGACGTCGCCCTGGTCATGGTCGTGGCGCTCGTCGCCGGGCTGCTCGCCTCGGTGATCCCGGGACGGTCGGCAGCCCGTACGTCGCCCGTGGAGGCGCTCGCGGTCGACTGACCCCGCACCTCGTGGAAGCACGCCCGACGGCGCGCCTGTGGACGATCTCCTCGTCCACAGGCGCGCCGTCCGCGTGTGCGGCGAGCTCTGTGCGACCGCGAGGATCGTCGGGTGCTCATCACCCTCCATCCGGGCGTCGACCTGGACGTGGCCCCGGGTTCGCGCCTCGGAGACCTCCGCCCGGACCTCGCGCGCGTCGCGTGCCGCCCCGAGGTCGCGACCGCGCCGCTCGAGGTCGACGGCGTCTTGCTCGGTGACGACCACCGGGTCGGGACGCGGCCTCTCCTGCCTGGTGCGACGCTCCGAGCGACGGTCAGCGGGACGCACGGCCGCGAGGCCCGACCTGCTCGCGCGCACCAGGCCGCGAGCGCCGTCACCGTGGACCCGGACGTCGCCGCGCTGCGCGCCCCCTGGCACGTCGCGGTGCTCACGGGGCCCGACTGCGGAGGCCTGCTGCCGCTGGAGCCCGGCTCGCCGCTCGTCCTGACTCATAGGACCGGTCCGCCGGTCGTCGTCACCCTGGCCGCGCAGCGCCGCCAGGGCCTGCGGACCTCGGGGGCGCGGGGACCCGCGGCAGGGGCGGAGGCCCGGGTGCGGCTTCGGGTCAGGCGCGACCCGGGCAGCGCGCCGGAGCGCGGCACCGTCCAGGGCGGCACGGAGCCGTCCGTCCAGGTCCACCGGCAGTCCCCCGACGGCAGGCAGCGGCGCTTACGGCGCGTGGCCGCCCGGCGCTGGCGCCCGGGTCACGTCCTGCGGGTGGGCGCCACGACGTACGACCTGCGCCCCCGTCCCGACCTCGACGAGTGGGACGTCGTGAGCGGGCTCGCCCACCCGGCCCGGCCCGTGCCGCGCGGACTCCTCGACCCGGCGTCGATCACGATGGCGATCACGCCGGCCGTCGGGTCGCTCGCGCTCGCGGCGGGCACGCGCCAGCCCGTGTTCGCTCTCCTCGCTCTGGTGGGCCCGCTCACGCTCCTGGTTGCCCTGCTCTCCCGACGGCGTCGCACCGCCGCGCGCGGACCGCGCGGCACGGAAGGGGATCACGCCGTGCCGCACGCGTCGGCCCCCGGGAGGGCGGGCGCCGACCCGGCGCGCCCCGCGGAGGGGGCCAGGGCGGCAGGACGTCGCCCGTCACCCCAGCCGTCGTCGCAGCACGAGCGCGCACCTGTCCCGGGCGCCGTGCTCGACCGGTCGCGCTACCCGGCCCCGCACCCGGCCGACCTCATGACCGCAGCGTTCGCCGCCCATCACGCGACCGAGGCCCGTTCCCCGGCCACGTCCCCGGTCGCGGACGCGCAGCCCCTGGGTGGGCCCGCACCCCGGGACGTCGTCCCGAACGCCCAGGGTGCCTGCCTGCCCGACGGCTGCGTGGCCGTCGTCGGCCCCCGGGGCGCCCGGCTGGCGGCCGCCCGCACCCTGCTCCTCGCCCAGGTCGCCTCGGGGGCCGAGGTCGAGGCCGTGCACCCGGACGACCTGGCGCCGGACTGGTCCTGGCTGCGCTGGCTGCCCGGCGCCCGCCGGAGCGACCTGGTGGCGCGTGCTCCCCAGGACGAGGGCGGGAGCGGGAGCGGGAGCCGCCCGCGGCCGGTCCGGGTCGTCGTGGTGGACGTCCCCCCGGGGCCCGGTCCGGGGAGCCCGGGCGCGACGTCCGGTCGCCTGGCCGAGGCCGTCGAGACATGGTGGGCACGACGGACGGGGACCGAGCGGCTGATCCTGCTCGCCGCCGACCGCCGGTCGGTCCCGGCCTGGTGCCGCACGCTCCTCGACACGGCCCGGCACACCTGGCACCTGGCCGACGGCACGGTCGAGCCCGCCCCGGAGGTCGGGGTCGGGGTCGACCGGGCCGAGCGGTACGCGCGCCACGTCGCCGCCGCGGCACGCCTCGGCCGCTGGCCCGCCGGTGCCGAGCCCGTTGGACCCGTCGACCCCACGGATCCCGCCCACCCCGACCTCGCCGCGAGCGTCTCGCTCGCCGGGCTCCTGCACGTACCGCTCCCCCACGAGCCCGGCGCGTGGCCCGCCTGGGTCGCCGCCCGGTGGTCGCCCCCTGCGGCTCGCCCCCGCCCGGGACTCGACGTCCCGATCGGCACCGACGCGCAGGGCAGGACCGTCCAGGTCGACCTGGTCCGCGACGGTCCGCACGCCCTGGTCGCCGGGACCACGGGGGCGGGCAAGTCCGAGCTGCTCCAGTCCCTCGTGCTGGCGCTGGCCCTCACGAACAGCCCGCGCAACCTCGCGCTCGCGCTCGTCGACTTCAAGGGAGGGGCGGGCTTCGGCGCCTGCGCAGGACTCCCGCACGTCGTCGGGCAGGTCACGGACCTCGAACCGGGGCTCGCCGGACGAGCGCTGACCGGTCTGCGCGCCGAGCTGCGCCGACGTGAGCACGCGCTCGCGGAGGCCGGCGTGTCCGACATCGACGACCTGCCCCGCGGGGCGCTGCCCCGGCTCGTCGTGGTGATCGACGAGTTCCGGGCCCTCGCCGACGACCTCCCCGACTTCCTCCCCGGTCTCCTGCGTCTCGCGTCGCAGGGCCGGTCGCTCGGGGTGCACCTCGTCCTGGCCACGCAGCGCCCCGCCGGGGCCGTGACGGCAGACATGCGCGCGAACATCTCCCTGCGGCTGGCGCTCCGGCAGCTCGACCCGGGCGACTCGCGGGACGTGATCGACTCACCTCACGCCGCACGCATCCCGACCGGTCTCCCCGGGCGGGCGGTCCTGCGACGCGGGAACGGGCCGCCGCTGGCCCTCCAGTGCGCGCACGCGGGGACGGCGGCTCCACCCGCCGACGTCCGGGTGCGAGCCGCCGGGCGATGGGGGGCGCCCCGGGACACGGTCCTCGCCCGTGTCGGGCCTGCGTCCGACCCCGTGACCGACCTCGTCGCGGCCGCGGTCGCCGCGGCGGACGCCGCCCGCCTCCCGGCCCATGCGCCGCCGTGGCTCCCCGCCCTCCCTGCTCGCGTGACGCCGTCGGACCTGGGGGGCGTGCTCCGCGAGGGTGCGGCGCCGGGCAGCCTGCCCCTGGCCCTGGCCGACCTGCCTGACCAGCAGCAGCGTGGCCTGGTCTCCTGGCTGCCCCCGGACGGGCACCTCGCGGTCGTCGGGCGCCCACGCTCCGGGCGGTCGACGGCCCTGCGCGCGCTCGCGGTCTCCGCCCTCGACCGTGGCTGGGACGTCCACGTCGTCGGCGCTGCTCCGACGCTCACGGACGGGCTCGCGCAGCACCCACGGTGCGGGACCGTGGTGCCACGGCACGACGCACGACGGGTCGCGCGCCTCGTCGACCTCCTGCTCCGCGACGCACGGGGCCGCCCGACCCTCGTGCTGCTCGACGACGTGGAGGACCTGCGCGCGTCCCTCGGCCGTCTCGCGTCGGGGGCGGGGGCCGACCAGCTCGGTCGGCTGCTCGCCGAGGGACCGGCAGCGGGCGTGCACGTCGCGCTCGCGGGCGGGTCCCCGGGCCTGGCGGGACTGTCCCAGCGCGTGGGGCCCCGCCTCGTGCTGGCCTCGGCCGCCGTGCCCGACGACGTCGCGCACGGCGTCCCGTCACGGCTCGCGGGGCGCGGTGGTCGCCCCGGGCGGGCGGTGTGGCTCGGGGCGGGCGAGGCCGTCGAGTGCCAGGTGGTCGTCGACGCCGTGCTCGGCGGTACGGCCGAGGTCACCCCTGGATCCGGGGGTCCGACCGGTCGCGACGGGCCGGTGCGGCTGCGCCCGCTTCCCCGGTACGTGGCCGAGACCGACATCGCGGGCACCGAGGTGGCCGGTCACGCCGTCGGTGCGGGCCTGGCCGGCCCCCGCACGTCGGTCCTCTCACCCGTACGCCTGGTCGTAGGACGCGGTGGCGATCATGCGGACCCCGTCCACCTCGACGTCGAGCGCGGCGCTCTCGTCGTAGGTCCCCCGGGCAGCGGGCGCAGCAGCGCTCTGCTGGTGCTTGCGCGCCAGGCTCACGACGCGGCGAGGTTGCGGGCCGTCGTCTCTGCCGACGCCCGGTTCGAGGACCTCGCCCAGGGCGGTGCGCACGACCTTCGGGTGGTCACCGGGCGGTCGTCGGCCGAGGTGCGGGCCGTTCTCGGCGCGCTGCCGGGAGCGGGGCTCGTGGTGGGCGACGTGGTCGTGGTCGACGACCTGGACCTGCTGGTCCAGGCGTTCCCTCTCGAGGTGGATTTCCTCACCGACCTGGCGCGGACCGGCGTCACCGTCCTCGCGTCGGCCTCGACCGTGGCGGCCGCAACGGCCCACCGGGGGCCCCTCGCCGAGCTGCGGGGCGCGCGCAGCGGACTCGTCCTGGCCCCCGAGGAACGGGGCAGCAGCGAGGTCTTCGGCAGGCCCTTGGGCTGGTCGGTCGACCCCGAGGTCGCGCCGACCGGTCGGGCGGTCGCGATCCGCGGCAACGAGCTGGTGCCCGTCCAGGTCGCCTCGCCCGGGACGGTCGCGGTCGCGTCGGAGGACGGGCAGGCCGAGGCGCCTCGTGCCGAGGGACCGTCGCGAGCGGGTTCAGCCGTCGGTGCGGGCCGCGTCACGGGTCGTCGCGACGACGACCGGGCGCAGCATGAGACCGACGAGCACGACCAGGGCGAGCGCCATGGTCCCGATCCCGCCGGGCGTGACCTGGTACTGGAGCCAGCTGAAGGCGACCACGACCTGGAGGAGCTGCCAGGTGGCCACGGGTGACCGTGCCCACCGCTGGCCACGGAGCAGGCCACGAGCGCTGGCCCCGAGGACGACCGCGACCCCGAGGCAGAACAGGGCGAGGAAGATCGAGACCCCGGCCGAGAACGAGCCGCCCGAGAGGAGCTCGGCGAGGACGACCACCGCGGCGGCAGCGAGAGCCAACGCCTCGAGGGCGATCCCGGCGACCACGACCCACAGGGCGGGCGGTCTCGCCCCTGCGGGGAGCGTCGCCGACGGGCCCTTCCCCTCCTCGGGGGGCTCGGGGGATGATTGATTCGGGGTGCTCACAGGTGCCACGACAACCCAGCGTACGCGTGACCTGCACCTTCACCGAAGTGTGACCAAGACCTCACGGTTCACCCCGAAGAAACTTTCCGGTAACCCCTTGTGCTGGGCTTCACGAGATGTGAACCTAGTTCAAGCATCAATTACCCCCCACCTGAGCCCGAAGCCCATTGTGGACGTGCGTCCGACACATTCACAAAGTGGCCTTGCTCGCCATGCCAAGGAGACCTCACATGGACTGGCGCCACCGCGCAGCCTGCCTGGAAGAAGACCCTGAGCTGTTCTTCCCGATCGGGAACACCGGCCCCGCCCTCCTGCAGATCGAAGAGGCGAAGGCCGTCTGCCGCCGCTGCGACGTCGTCGACACGTGCCTCAAGTGGGCACTCGAGTCCGGTCAGGACGCGGGCGTCTGGGGCGGCCTGTCGGAGGACGAGCGTCGCGCTCTCAAGCGCCGCACCGCTCGCGCCCGTCGCGCCGGCTGAGCTTCACATACTTTTCTCATAAAGGGCCGTCACCTGCTGGTGACGGCCCTTTATGTTGCCCACGGAAGAGAATTGTCGACCCGTCCGATCCTCCCCGTGAGGCCGATCGTCACCCCTGTCGCGAGCCCGCGCCGTCGCGCAGCACGAGCTCCAGGACCACCTGGGTCCCACCCCCTGGACGGGTGGACCACTCGATCGTCCCGCCCAGCTCGTTCGTGACGAGCGTCGCGACGATCTGCGACCCCAGACCGCTCTTCTTGGCCTTGACGGTGGGCGCGGCACCCGGCAGCGGCATGCCGACGCCGTCGTCCGCGACCACGATCCGCAGGGCCGACCCGCTGCGCCGCGCGTCGATCTCGACCGTCCCGTCCTTGCGGCCTGCGAGCCCGTGCTCGACCGCGTTCGTCACGAGCTCGGTCAGGACGAGCGCGAGCGGGGTCGCGTCCTCGGCCGGGACCAGCCCGAAGCTCCCCGTCTGCACCGTGCGGACCTTGGTGTCGGCCGAGGCGACGTCGGCGGCCAGGCGCAGGGCCCGCCCGCCCATGTCGTCGAACTCGACCTCCTCGTCGAGCGTCTGGGACAGGCTCTCGTGCACCAGGGCGATGGTCGCGACGCGGCGCATGGCCTCCTCGAGCGCCGCCCGCGCCTCCGGCACGTCCATGCGCCGTGCCTGCAGGCGCAGCAGCGCGGCGACCGTCTGCAGGTTGTTCTTGACCCGGTGGTGGATCTCGCGGATCGTCGCGTCCTTGGTGATGAGCTCGCGCTCGCGGCGACGCAGCTCGGAGACGTCGCGGCAGAGCAGCACCGCACCGATGCGCTGCCCCGACTCGGTGAGCGGCAGCGCGCGCAGCGACAGCGCCACCCCACGGGCCTCGATGTCGGTGCGCCACGGCGCCCGCCCCATGACCACGAGAGGCAGGGACTCGTCGACCGGGGTCTGGTGCTCGATGAGGTCGGTCGTGACCTCGATGAGCGAGCGCCCCACGAGCGGCCCGATCACTCCGAGACGGTGGAAGCAGCTCAGGGCGTTGGGGCTCGCGTAGAGCACCTCGCCCTCGGAGTTGAGCCGGATCAGCCCGTCGCCCACGCGAGGGGCGCCCCGGCGGGGGCCGGTCGCCGCGTTGGGTGCGGGGAACTCGCCGCGGGAGATCATCGCGATGAGGTCGTCGGCGGCCTCGACGTAGTTCAGCTCGAGCCGGCTGGGCGTGCGTCCGCTGCCGAGGTTCGTCTGCCGGGCCACGACGGCGATCGCGTGCCCGTTGTGCACGACCGGGATGGCTTCCTCACGCACGGCGTACGCCCCGAACCAGCGGGGCTCGCGGGACCGCTGGGAGCGGGCCTCCGACAGGGCGCGCTCGAGCTGGGGTCGCTGACCGTCGGGGGCCATCGAGCCGACGATGTCGTCGTAGTGCACGGTGGCCCCGGTGCTCGGCCGGCACTGGGACACCGCGACGAAGTTCCCGTCGCCCGTGGGCAGCCACAGGACGAGGTCGGCGAAGGCCAGGTCGGAGATGACCTGCCAGTCCCCGACGAGAAGGTGCAGCCACTCGTTGTCGGCAGGCGACAGCTCGGCATGGCGGGAGATCAAGTCACTCATGGCAGACACGGGCTCCAGCGTACGCATGCACCGGCGCCTTCACTGGATCGACGCCCTTCCTTGGGTAGAGTCGGTCTCCCCGGCGCACCCTGCGCGCCGGTCAGCACGTCCCGAGGAGACCCTGTGCACCTGAGCGTCGATCTGCACTACCCCGCCGGCCTGGAGGACGTCACCCGGATGCTCGCGAGCGAGGCGTTCGTCCGGTGGCGCGCGCAGCGCACGGGCGGCCCGCAGAGCCTCGTGGACCTCGCCGACGTGACAGGGTCGCTCGACGAGGGCTTCTCCGTCGTCGTCCGGCGCACGTTGCCCACGGACCAGATCCCCGGCCACCTGCGCGCGTTCGTGGGGAGCGCGCTCGAGATCCGTCAGGCCGAGGTCTGGGAGCCCGCGGTGGACGGTTCCCGTCGGGGCACGGTCTCGCTCGAGATCACGGGTGCTCCCGTCCGGATGACGGGCACGGTCTCGCTCGTGGCCCTGCCCGACGGCGGCACGCGCCAGTCGTACGAGGGCGAGCTCAAGGCGACGGTCCCGCTCTTCGCGGCGGCCGTCGAGGAGGCCGCCGCGGGCGCCGTCCGGGCCACGCTCGCGTCCGAGGAGCAGGCCGGCGTGGAGTGGCTCACGGCCCCCTGACGGGCCCCTGTCTCGCGACTGCGCGACGGTCCGCGAGGCCCACCAGGGCGCGCCGCGAATCCCATACGCGCGGTCGGTAACCGATAACGATTCGAGCACAGGATCCGACGACGCAACGCTGTGACCTGCGCAGACACTCCCATGGGAGCGTTTCCACGACGTTTGGTCACCTACCGAGGTTGACATCCCGAGAAGCGAGCAGCCACCATCGTGGCACTTCGTGGGAGCGCTACCACTCGAAGGAGCATGGGAGCGCTGCCACGCCGATCATCGACAAGGGAGTCACCGTGCTGAGCAGCACTCGTTCGACCCGCACCCGCACAGCAGCAGCCGCCGTCGCGGGGGTTGCGGCCCTCACCCTCACCCTGACCGCCTGCTCCTCGGGCTCCGGCTCGTCGGACGAGGGCAGCGGCTCGTCCGACGGCGAGAAGGTCACCCTCACCGTCGCGACGTTCAACGACTTCGGCTACACCGACGAGATGCTGAAGTCCTACACCGACGCCCACCCGAACGTCGAGGTCAAGCAGGTCAAGGCCGCGAAGTCCGAGGACGCACGCACCAACCTGACGACCAAGCTCGCCGCCGGCGGCGACGGGCTGGCCGACATCGAGGCCATCGAGGTCGACTGGCTCCCCGAGCTCATGCAGTACCCCGACCTGTTCACCGACCTCACGGACCCCGAGCTCGCGGACCGTTGGGTCGAGTGGAAGTCGCAGCAGGCCACGACCCCCGACGGCAAGCTCATCGGGTACGGCACCGACATCGGCCCCGAGGCCATCTGCTACCGCTCCGACCTGTTCGCCGCGGCCGGGCTGCCGACGGACCGCGCAGCGGTCGCCGAGCTCCTCGGCGGCGCCGACGCCACCTGGGACGACTACTTCGCCGTGGGCAAGCAGTACAACACCGCGACGGGCAAGGCCTGGTTCGACAGCGGCATGGCCACCTACCAGGGCATGGTCAACCAGCTCGACAACGCCTACGAGAACTCGGACGGCACGCCCAAGGACCTCGCGACCAACTCCGACATCCAGGGCCTGTACGAGTCGGTGCTGACCGCGTCCGTGACGGACAACCTGTCGGCCCACCTCGAGCAGTGGTCGGGCGACTGGGACGCCGCGTTCCAGAACGACGGCTTCGCGACCATGCTGTGCCCCGCCTGGATGACCGGCCCGATCGAGGAGCGCTCGGGCGGCGTCACCGGCTGGGACGTCGCCGACGTCTTCCCCGGTGGCGGTGGCAACTGGGGCGGCTCGTTCCTCACGGTGCCCGCCTCCGGCAAGAACGCCGACGCCGCCAAGGAGCTCGCCGCCTGGCTGACCGACCCCGCCCAGCAGACCGCCGCGTTCGAGTCGGCCGGCACGTTCCCCTCGCAGGTCGAGGCGCAGGACTCCGAGGCCGTCCAGGCCTTCACGAACGAGTTCTTCAACGCCGCGCCGGTCGGCGCGATCTTCGTCGCCCGCGCCAACGCGATCGAGGGCGCGCCGTTCAAGGGTGCGAACTACTTCGCGATCCACCAGACCGTCCAGGACGCCATCAAGCGCACCGACGTCGAGAAGACCGACGACGCCAAGGCGTCGTGGGACAAGGCCGTCCAGTCCTTCAAGGACCTGGGCCTGAGCTGATCCGGCGCGCGGGGTGACCCCCACGGGAGGTCACCCCGCGCTCCCCCGTCCCAGCCCGCCGTCGGGCATCGCGTCCCCGCTCGACCCAGCACAGGAAAGTCGGATGAGCGTCCTCACTCCCACCCAGCCCAACCAGGGCCTCGACGGACCGGCACCACGCCCCCAGCGGCGCGTCGGCTTCTCCCAGCGCCTCGGCCGCTGGGACGTCAAGCTCTCCCCCTACCTCTACATCTCCCCGTTCTTCATCCTCTTCGCGATCACCGGGCTCTTCCCCCTCGTCTACACGGCCTTCGTGTCGGTCCACGAGTGGAACCTGCTGGGCGGACAGGGGGACTTCGTCGGTCTCCAGAACTTCTCCGACGTGCTCGCGCAGCCCACCTTCTGGAAGTCGCTGCGCAACACCTTCTCGATCTTCCTGCTCTCCTCCGTGCCCCAGGTCATGTGCGCGATCATCATCGCGGCGCTGCTCGACCAGAACCTGCGCGCGGCGACCTTCTGGCGCATGGGCGTCCTGCTCCCCTACGTCGTGGCCCCCGTCGCGGTCGGCCTCATCTTCGGCCGCCTCTTCGCCGACCAGTACGGCCTCATCAACGGGCTCCTCGGCGTGATCGGGATCGAGCCGATCCGCTGGCACGCCGACGCCCTCGCGAGCCACGTCGCGATCGCCTCGATGGTCAACTTCCGCTGGACCGGCTACAACGCGCTGATCTTCCTCGCCGCGATGCAGGCCGTCCCGCGCGAGCTCTACGAGGCCGCGATCATCGACGGTGCGGGCCGCGTGCGGCAGTTCTTCTCCGTGACCGTGCCCCAGATCCGCGCCACGATCATCTTCGTCATCATCACCTCGACCATCGGCGGGCTGCAGATCTTCGACGAGCCGCGCACCTACGACGCGCAGGGCCTCGGTGGCGCCGACCGTCAGTGGATGACGACGGTCCTCTACCTGTACGACGTCGCGTGGGGCAACCAGAAGAACTTCGGCCGTGCGGCCGCGATCGCCTGGATCCTGTTCATCATCATCCTGCTCATCGGGCTCGTGAACTTCGCGATCACGCGCAGCATCTCGACGTCGGGCCCCAGCAAGAAGGCGCCACGAGCCGTCCAGCGCGCACGCCGCAAGGCCGCTGCCGCCGCCCTGCGCGCCCAGAACGCGACCAGCCCGCGCGGAGGCTCCTCCGCCCGCCGACCCAGCGCGCCCACGAGCGCACCCAACGATCGGAAGAAGCGATGAGCTCGATCCCCGTCGTCGCGCAGACCGCCGGAGCGGGTGCCGCCCGCGCCGCCGCCCGACGCCCGAACCGCCGCCCCGTCCGCAAGGGCACGGGCGGTCACACCCGCCGACCGGGCTGGGTCACCTACACGTTCCTCGGCCTCGTGCTGCTGATCTCGATCTTCCCGCTGTACTTCACGCTGATCCTGGGCTCGTCGACACCGGCCGAGATCTCCAAGGCCGCGCTGCCGCAGCTCCTGCCCGACGCGAGCCTGTTCACGCAGTTCGCCGAGGTCATCGGGTCGAGCGCGATCAACTTCTGGAAGGCGTTCGCGAACTCGGTGATCATCGCGGTCATCACGTCGCTGTCCGTGGTCCTGTTCTCCACGCTCGCGGGCTACTCGTTCGCCAAGCTCCGGTTCCGTGGCCGCGGCCCCCTGCTGGTCTTCGTCATCGCCACCATGGCCGTGCCGACCCAGCTCGGCGTGATCCCCATGTTCATCCTCATGTCCGACCTCGGGTGGATCGGGAAGCTGCAGGCCGTGATCGTGCCCGCGCTCGTCACCGCGTTCGGCGTGTTCTGGATGACGCAGTACCTGTCGGAGTCGCTGCCGTACGAGCTCATCGAGGCCGCACGCGTCGACGGCGCCTCGATGTTCCGGACCTTCTGGTCGATCGCCCTGCCCGCGGCCCGGCCCGCGGCCGCGATGCTCGGCCTGTTCACGTTCGTCCAGCAGTGGACGAACTTCTTCTGGCCGTCCATCGTGTTGAACCAGGAGAACCCGACGCTGCCGCTCGTGGTGCGGTCGCTGCAGGCGAACTACTTCGTGGACTACTCGCTCGTCATGGCGGGCGTGTTCCTCGTGACGCTGCCGCTGATCGTGCTGTTCATCTTCACCGGTCGCCAGCTGGTCGCCGGCATCATGCAAGGAGCTGTCAAGGGATGACCGAGATCATCACCCCCCGCCACCTGGGCGCCACCGACCGCGTCGAGTTCCCCCAGGGTTTCCTCTGGGGCGCCGCGACCGCCGCGTTCCAGATCGAGGGGGCCGCGCACACCGACGGCCGCGAGGACTCCGTCTGGGACACGTTCTGCCGCGTCCCGGGTGCGGTCCTGGGCGGCGACGACGGCGAGGTCGCGTGCGACCACTACCACCGCTTCCGCGAGGACGTCGCGCTCCTGTCCGACCTGAACCTGGGCACCTACCGGTTCTCGTCGTCGTGGGCCCGCGTCCAGCCGGGCGGCGGAGCCGTCAACCAGAAGGGGCTGGACTTCTACTCCCGCCTCGTCGACGAGCTGCTCGCCAAGGACCTCCTGCCCTGGATCACGCTCTACCACTGGGACCTGCCGCAGGCGATCGAGGACCAGGGCGGGTGGACGAACCGCGACACGGCCTACCGCTTCGCGGACTACGCGGTGACGATGCACGAGGCGCTCGGCGACCGTGTCGGGGTCTGGACGACCCTCAACGAGCCCTGGTGCTCGGCGTTCCTCGGGTACACGGGCGGCGTCCACGCCCCCGGCCGCCAGAGCCGTCCGGACGGTCTCGCCGCGGCGCACCACCTCCTGCTCGGCCACGGTCTCGCGGTCCAGGCGCTGCGCGAGCGGGCCCCCGAGGCGAACCTCGGGATCACGCTCAACTTCACGGTCGCCGACCCGCTCGACCCGGACGACGCGGGCGACGTCGACGCGGCCCGCCGCATCGACGGCCAGTTCAACCGGATCTTCCTGGACCCCGTCATCAAGGGCGAGTACCCGGCCGACGTCCTGGCGGACGTCGAGGAGTACGGCTTCGCGGAGCACGTCCAGGACGGTGACCTCGCGATCATCTCGTCGCCCATCGACGCGCTCGGCGTGAACTACTACCACGGTGAGCTGGTCTCCTCGCGGCCCGCGTCGACCACGCTGGACGGCTCTGCGCCGGTCGAGCGCCCGTCGTCGAGCCCGTACCCCGCGGCCGACGGCGTGTTCAACCACCCGCGCGGGCTGCCCGTCACGGACCAGAACTGGGAGGTCCAGCCCGAGGGGCTCACGCGCCTGCTCAACCGTCTCCAGGCGGACTACACGGGCCCCGCGGGGGTGCCGCTCTACATCACCGAGAACGGCTGCGCCTACGACGACGTCGTGGAGAAGGACGGGTCGGTCGACGACCAGAACCGTCTCGAGTTCTTCGACGCCCACCTGCGGGCCGTCAAGGACGCGATCGACGACGGCGCCGACGTCCGCGGCTACTTCGCGTGGTCGCTCCTGGACAACTTCGAGTGGTCCTGGGGCTACTCGAAGCGCTTCGGGATCGTCCGGGTCGACTACGAGACCCAGGAGCGCACCGTCAAGGCGAGCGGGCACTGGTTCGCCCAGGTCGCGTCCCAGAACGCGGTCCCGGCCCGCCCCTGAGGGCGAGCCTGCGAACGTGGCAGTTCTCTCATCCAGGCCTGGCAGGATACTGAGACCATGAGCACCCTGAGTTCCGCGCCGACCCTGGACGAGGTCGCACAGACGGCCGGCGTGTCCCGCTCGACGGCGTCCCGTGCCATCAACGGCGGCCTGCGCGTCTCCCCCGAGGCGCAGGCCGCCGTGGACGCAGCCGTCGCCCAGCTCGGGTACACCCCGAACAGGGCGGCACGGTCACTCGTGACACGACGTACCGACTCGATCGCGCTCGTCGTCCCCGAGCCCGACGAGCGCATCCTCACGGACCCGTTCCTGTCGGGGACGCTGCGCGGGGTCAGCGCGGCGCTCGCGCCCACGGACCTGCAGCTGGTGCTGCTCATCGCCCGGCCCGACGAGCACGCGGGACGCATCGTGCGGTACCTGCGCAGCGGTCACGTGGACGGCGCGATCATCACGTCGCACCACCGCGAGGACGACCTCGAGGGCGCGGTGCTCGCCTCCCCGCTCCCCGCGGTCTTCGTCGGCCGCCCCTTCACCGCGATGGACGACCTGGTCTACGTGGACGTCGACAACGTCGAGGGCGGACGCATCGCGACCCAGCGCCTGATCGACGGCGGCTACCGGCGCATCGCGACGATCACCGGCCCCCAGGACATGACGGCAGGCGTGGACCGCCTCGCGGGGTGGCGCAAGGCGCTGCGCGCGGCGGGCCTGCCCGACGACGCGATCGCCTCGGGCGACTTCGCCGCGGCCGGCGGGGCGGCGGCCATGGAGGAGCTCCTGGACCGCCACCCCGACATCGACGCGGTCTTCGCCGCCTCGGACCTCATGGCCGAGGGCGCGCTGCGCGTCCTGCGCGCACGGGGCAAGTCCGTGCCGGGCGACGTGGCCGTCGTCGGCTTCGACAACCTCGGCGTCGCCGGGGCGACTAGCCCGGCGCTGACGACCGTGCAGAACCCCGTCGTGGAGATGGTCAAGGCCGCGACGGGGATGCTGCTCGACCTCATCGCCGGCCACCCCGTCTCGCGGTCGCCGCGCGTCTTCTCCCCCGAGCTCATCCGCGGGGCGTCGGACTGACCGTGCGCCGCTAGTCGACGTCCCACTGGCCGGGGTGCTCGTCCCCCTGAACGGCGTCCGCACCCCGCGCCGCGACCTCGGCGACCACCGCCGCCGCGATCCCCTCGGTGAGGAGCGCCCCGGCGACGGCGAAGAACACGACGTCCGTGGCGCCGTCGGGACCCATGACGCTGCCGACGACCGCGAGCGCCGTCACGAGCGCCGCCCCCGGCAGCACCACCTTGAGCGCGGCCCGGTGCCCCGCGATCCACCCCGCGTCGCTGGCTTGGGTCGCGGGGGTGCGGATCCCGATCAGACTGTTGCGCGTCATCCGGTCGGTCGCCCCGAGCCAGGCGAGCCACGCGACGAGGAGCGCCACGACGACGATGATCCAGACAGCCAGCACGGGGGCCTCCTCGGCGAGGTCGGTAGTGCGTCGCGGTCGGCGGGCGAGGCCGCGGGTGCACGGCACGAGCCTAGGCCGCACCGCTCGGAGGACGTACGCGCCCGCGCCCGGCGAGACGCTCATGACATACTGACAACCGCTTGTGAAGGTTCTCACAAAGTGGCTCGGTGAGTCGAGCGTCCCCTCCCCGTACCGTCGAGGCACGTCGTGCCGACGCTGACCCGAGCCTGCCCGGGGACCGTTCCACGACCCCTGACGACCGGCCGGAAGGACACGACATGACCGCCACCGCGGGCTCGTCCGCGGAGCGTGCGCTCCCGCCCCTCGTGGTGGCGGGCCTGACCACGCTCTCGACCGTCGACTGGCCCGGCCGGCACGTCGCGACGGTCTTCCTCCAGGGATGCCCGTGGCGCTGCACGTACTGCCACAACCCGGACCTCGTCACCGCCGCGCCGCGCAGCGCGCAGCGAGCGATCCCCTGGACCGACGTCCTGGCGTTCCTCGCGACGCGGCAGGGGCTCCTCGACGGCGTCGTCTTCTCGGGCGGCGAACCGACCCTCCAGGCCGCGCTCCCGTCGGCGATCGCCGACGTGCGCGCCCTGGGCTTCGGCGTCGGGCTGCACACCGGGGGCGCGTGGCCCGCACGCCTCGAGCACGTCCTGCCTCTCGTCGACTGGGTCGGGCTCGACATCAAGGACCTGCCCGACCAGTACGCACGGGTCACGGGCGCTGCTCCCTCGGGCGAGGCCGCGTACCGGTCCCTCGCGACCTTGCAACGCTCGGGCGTCCCGCACGAGGTGCGGACCACGGTCGACCCGACCGTGCACTCGCGCGCCGACGTCCTCGAGCTCTGCGGGCAGCTCTCCGCCATGGGAGTCAGGGGTCACGTGCTCCAGGAGGCGCGCGACCTCGGGACGACCTCCGAGTACGCGGCCGCGCTCGCCGGTCGACGGCTGTCCGACGTCCTGCAGGACGACGACCTGCCCCTGACCCGGCGGCGCACCTGACGTGCCTCGGGGCGGCCTCGTGTCAGGACCAGCGTGACCCCTGGGTCACGCTGGTCCTGACACGTCCGGAGGGTCAGCGCGTCACGTGCCCGAACCGGTGCATCGTCCGGCTGATCGCCTGCTCGCGCAGGACCGTGAGCAGCTCGCGCCGCCCGCTCGCGAGGACCGGGTGGTCCAGCACCGTCACGTCGCCCACGTGGCCCGCCGCAGCCTCGCGCAGCCCGGGCGCCGAGCCCACGACGCGGACGCGACCCCTGACCTCTCCACGCGCGACGGCCGCGGCGAACGCCTCGTGGCTCACGGCCGACTGCCCGGCGGCGCGGCTCACGACGACCGGCACCCCGGCCGTGCGCGCCGCGGACAGCACGCGCTCGACCTCGACCGGCGCGGCCCCGTCCCCGACGCGGACCGTCAGGACGTCGATCGGCCGGTACCGGAACACGTTCGACTCGACGTGGAGCGCCGACGGGTCGTGCTCGACCGCGAACTCGTGCGCCCACCAGCGGGCGTCGTCCGCCCGGGCCCACGCGAGCCACGCCTCGGGCGAGGTCTCGCGCGCGGGGACGGCTCCGGCGTCGGGCGCCCCGCCCTCCGCACCCGCGGCGACGGCGTCGCTCCACGTGCCCAGCTCGGCCACGTAGTTGGGCCCGCCCGCCTTGGCGCCCGGACCCACGGCCGAGCGCTTCCAGCCGCCGAACGACTGGCGCTGCACGATCGCGCCCGTGATGACGCGGTTGACGTAGGCGTTGCCGACCTGGACGCGGTCGAGCCAGGTGTCGACCTCGGTGTCGTCGAGGCTGTGGATGCCGCCCGTGAGTCCGAACGAGACCGCGTTCTGGAGCTCGATGGCCTCGTCGAGGGTCGCGGCCGTCATGACCCCGAGCACCGGGCCGAACGCCTCGGTGAGGTGGAAGAACGAGCCCGGCGCGACGCCCGAGCGCAGCCCCGGGGTCCACGAGCGACCCGCGGCGTCGAGGCGGCGCGGCGCGACGAGCCACTGCTCGCCCGGTTCGAGCGTCGTCAGGGCGCGCAGCAGCTTGTCGCCGGGCGCCTCGGTGAGCGGGCCCATGGTCGTCGAGACGTCCGTGGCCGGGCCGACCGCGAGCGAACGCACCGCGTCGACGAGCTGCACCGAGAACCGGCGCCCCGTCTCGGTCCGCTGGTCACCGACCGAGCCCACGAGGATCACGAGCGAGGCCGCCGAGCACTTCTGGCCCGCGTGCCCGAACGCAGAGCGCACGACGTCGGCCGCCGCGAGGTCGAGGTCCGCCGAGGGCGTCACGACGATCGCGTTCTTGCCCGACGTCTCGGCGAGCACGTCGAGCCCCGGCCGCCAGGACGCGAACATCTGCGCGGTCTCGATGGCCCCCGTGAGGATGACGCGGGCCACTCCCTCGTGCGTCACGAGGTGGCGACCGAGGTCGCCGTCGGGCACGCGCGAGAGCTGCACGACGTCCCGGACGGACTCCGCGGTCAGGGTGCTCCCGGCGGCTGCATCCGCGACGGCGTCCGCGAGCCCCGCGTGGATCGCGTCGACCGCGACCTCCAGGCAGCGCGGCGTGGCCGGGGCCGGCTTCGCGATCACGGCCGAGCCGGCCGCGAGCGCCGCGACGATCCCGCCCACGGGGATCGCGACGGGGAAGTTCCACGGCGGGGTCACGAGGGTCACGCCGTGGGGCGTGAACCTCGCGCCGGGGACCTGGTCGAGCGCCTCGGCGGACTGCGCGTAGTAGCTCGCGAAGTCGACAGCCTCGCTGACCTCGGGGTCGGCCTCGGCGACGGTCTTGCCGGGCTCGTGGACCATGGCGGTCACGAGGTCGGTGCGGGCCTCCTCGAGCCGGGCGGCCACGGCGCGCAGCGCACGGGCGCGGTCCGCGGGGGCGACCTGCGCCCAGGCCGCGGTGGCCCTGCCGGCGCGCGCGACGACGTCGTCCACCTGGTCCGTGCTCGCCACCTCGGGCGACTGCGCGGGGACGAACCCGGAGTCGGGTCCGACGATCCGCGCGGCCCAGGCGCGGCTGGCGGCGACGGCCGGGTCGGTGTCGGCGGCGTTGGTGAAACGCTCCCCGGCCACGTGCCCGACGGCGTCGCGCGCCTGGCGACGCGGCGTCACGTCCGCGGCGGAGTAGCGGGTGCCGAGCTCGACCGAGGCGCGGTAGGCGGCCTCCTGGCGGTCCATCGCGGTGTCCGAGGGATGGTCCGACGGGTGGTCCGACGGAGCGAACATGGCGTGCAGGAAGTTCTGCTCGGCCGCGTTCTCCTCGAGACGTCGCACGAGGTAGGAGATCGCGACGTCGAAGTCCTCGCGAGCCACGACGGGGGTGTAGAGGACGACGCGGCCCGAGTCCCGAGCGACCTCGTCCCGCACCGCCCGCGCCTCGCCCGGCGCCATGCCCTGCAGCATCTCGACGTCGAGCGCGTGAGCGACCCCGCGCGCACGTGCGACGAGGATCGCGAGCGCGACGTGGAACAGGTTGTGGCTCGCGACGCCGATCCGCACCGCGTCGGTGCGGGGGGCGCGCAGCGCGTGGTCGACGAGGCGCACGTAGTTCGCGTCGACGTCGGGCTTGGTCGGGTAGGGAGCCTGGGCCCAGCCGTGGAGCTCGGCCTCGACCTTCTCCATCGCGAGGTTCGCACCCTTGACGAGGCGCACCTTGACGGGGGCACCGCCCGCCGCGACGCGCTCGGTCGCGAACGCCGTGATGCCGTCGAGCGCGCCGAGCGCGTCGGGCAGGTACGCCTGGAGCACGATCCCGGCCTCCAGACCACGGAACTCCTCACGCCCCAGGACCGCCTGGAAGACCTCGGTCGTCAGGGCCAGGTCGCGGTACTCCTCCATGTCGAGGTTGAGGAACACCCCGTGGTCGCGCGCGGCGCGGTACAGCGGCAGGAGCCGCTCGACGACGCGGTCGCGCGAGCCCTCGAGGTCCCACGTGACGAGCTGGGACGCGACCGAGGACACCTTGACCGAGACGTAGTCGACGTCGGGACGCTCGACGAGCGCGATGGTCCGCGCGAGCCGGGCCTGCGCCTCGTCCTCGCCGAGCACGGCCTCGCCGAGGAGGTTGACGTTGAGCGCGTACCCCTCGGCACGCGTGCGCGCGAGGTGCCTGCCGAGCCCCGGGCCGGCGTCGGCCACGAGGTGACCGACGAGCTGGCGCAGGCGGATCCGCGCGGCGGGCACGACGACCTTCGGCAGGACCGGGGCCATGCGGGCGCCGAGACGCAGCAGCGCGGTGTCGACCGGGCCGAGGAAGCCCTTCGCGCCGCCGGCGAGGTCGCCCAGGAGCCCGAGCTCGTGCGCGGCGACCTGGACGTCCTGGGGGCGGGCGACGTTGTCGACGAAACGCACCGCGAGCTCGAGGCCCGCAGGGTCGGACACGAGGGCGCCGAGGCGCTCGGCGGTCCTGCGCTCGCGCGCCCCCTCCGAGGCCGCGGCCGCGGCGGCGATCCAGCTGCGGGCGAGGCGCGCGGCGTCGTCGGCCAGGGCCTCGATCGGGGTGTCGGTCTGGACGTCGACGCTGGTCAGGGGCGAGGAGGCACCGGCTCGTGACCGGTCGTCCGCGCGTGGAGCACCCGCTGGGGCGCTCGAGTCGTGGCTGCTCATCCTCCTAGCGTGCCTCCGTTGCTGACGCTTCGTCTTGTACGATCCGGGCTGTCATGGCATCGCTTCCGGACAAGTCCACCCCACCACGCACCTGGCCAGACGGCGAGGCGCTGCTCGCTGCCCTCAGCCCCGCGATGGTCGACCTCATGGACGAGCTCTCGTCGACCATGTTCTGCGCCAAGGACGTCACGGGCCGGTACGTGCTGGTCAACCGGGTCTTCGTGGCCCGCACCAACGAGCGCTCGCGCCGCGCGGTCCTCGGCAAGCGCGCCACCGACCTGTTCGTGCCACAGCTCGCCGAGCGCTACGACCAGCAGGACGCCGAGGTCCTGCGCACGGGCCGTCCGCTGCGCAACGAGCTCGAGCTCATCCGCCGCCTGGGCGGCACGCCCGGCTGGTTCCTCACGTCCAAGCTCCCCGTGCACGACGCCGCAGGACACCTCGTGGGGCTCGTCTCGGTCTCGCAGGACCTGCGCGAGGACGACGCCGACGACGCCTCGATGGACTCGATGGCGCGGCTCGTCGCGGGCATCGAGGAGCGCCTGGGGCAGGCGCTCACGGTCGCGGACCTCGCAGCGCTCGCGGGGTGCACGCCCGCGGTGCTCGACCGCCGCGTGCGGCGCGTGTTCTCGCTCAGCCCGCGCCAGCTCGTGCTCCGCGCCCGGGTCGACCGGGCGGCCGAGCTGCTCGTGGGCTCCGACTCCCCCATCGCCGAGATCGCGGTCGTCACGGGCTTCTACGACCAGCCCGCGTTCACCCGGACCTTCGCGCGCCTGACGGGCGAGACGCCGTCGTCGTTCCGGCGCAGGGCTCGGCGGTAGGTCGGCTCTCCGGCTCGCGCTCCCGCGCCACCCGTGCCAAGACTGGGAACCATGACCTCGATCCCCACCGCCGCCCTGCCCGGCGGCGACATCCCCCTGCTCGGCCTCGGCACCTGGCAGTCCGAGGGCGACGACTGCTACCGCGCGGTGCGCCACGCGCTCGACGTCGGGTACCGGCACATCGACACCGCGACCATGTACGGCAACGAGGAGCAGGTGGGCCGGGCGCTCGCCGCGTCCGGCGTGCCGCGCGGGGACGTGTTCCTCACGACCAAGCTGCGCCCCGCGGACGTCGGGCGTGAGCACGAGACCCTCGCGCAGTCGTTGCGCCTGCTCGGCACCGACTACCTGGACCTGTGGCTGATCCACTGGCCACCGTCGGGCGACGCCTCCCCCTGGGTGTGGGCCGAGATGCTCGGGGCGCGCAACGTGGGACTCGTGCGGTCGGTCGGGGTGTCGAACTACTCGGTGGACCAGCTCGACGTCCTGTCCGAGCAGACGGGCGAGACGCCCGCGGTCAACCAGATCCCCTGGGGCCCGGACGACTACGACGCGCAGGTCGTCGAGCAGCACGCCAAGCGCGGCGTGGTGCTCGAGGGGTACAGCCCGTTCAAGCGCACGAACCTCGACTCACCCGCCCTGCAGGCGGTCGCGAGGGCCCACGGGGTCAGCACCGCCCAGGTCGTCGTGCGCTGGCACCTGGACCACGGATTCGTCGTGATCCCCAAGTCGGTGACCCCGGCCCGGATCGAGGCGAACTTCGACGTCACGGGCTTCTCGCTGAGCCCCGACGAGCTCGCGAGCATCGACACGCTCGGGTGACGATCCGGCGGGCGACGTGAAACGGGCCCCGACCTGGCGGTACGTTGGACGGGCACGGTCCCTCACCTCGGGACCGGAAAACCCTCATCACCCGGAGGAAGAGTGACGACGACGTCAACGCCGCCCACCAGCGGTCCCACCCAGGCCGGATCCACCGCCGAGCCCCCCCACCAGAAGGCCTCGGCCCTCGCGACGGCCCACAGCCAGCTCGCGAACGCGGTCGAGATCCTCGGGTACGACCCGGGCCTGCACGAGATGCTCGCGACCCCGCGCCGCGAGGTCAACGTCTCGGTCCCGCTGCGTCGCGACAGCGGCGAGATCGTGCTGTTCCGCGGCTACCGCGTGCAGCACAACGTCTCGCGCGGCCCCGGCAAGGGCGGGCTGCGGTACCACCCGAGCGTCGACATCGACGAGGTGCGCGCGCTCGCCATGTGGATGACCTGGAAGTGTGCCGTCGTGGACCTGCCGTACGGCGGCGCCAAGGGGGGCGTGTCGATCGACCCGCGCCAGTACACGCAGGCCGAGCTCGAGCGCGTGACCCGCCGGTACACGAGCGAGATCATGCCCGTGATCGGCCCCGAGCGGGACATCATGGCCCCCGACATGGGGACCAACGAGCAGACCATGGCATGGGTCATGGACACCTACTCGGTCAACCAGGGGTACACGATCCCGGGCGTCGTGACGGGCAAGCCGATCCCCGTGGGCGGCTCGCTCGGGCGCACCACGGCGACGTCGCAGGGCGTGGTCCACACGACCAGGGCCGCGCTCGCCGAGGCGGGGCTCGAGCTCTCGGACGCGTCGGTCGCGGTCCAGGGCTTCGGCAAGGTGGGCTCGCACGCCGCCGCGATCCTCGCGGGCCAGGGCGCCCGGGTGGTCGCGGTGAGCGACCAGTACGGCGGCATCCACGACGAGGACGGGCTCGACGTCGCCGCGCTGTTCCGGCACGTCGCCGAGACCGGGACGGTGGTCGGCTTCGAGGACGCCGAGCCGATCGACAACCACGCGCTGCTCGCGCTGCCCGTGGACGTCCTCATCCCCGCGGCCGTGGAGGGCGTGCTCGACGACGAGACCGCGCACACCGTCAAGGCCCGCTGGGTCGTCGAGGGGGCGAACGGCCCGACCACCGCTGCGGGCGACCGCATCCTCGCCAAGAACGGCGTGACCGTGGTGCCGGACATCCTCGCGAACGCGGGCGGCGTCGTCGTGTCCTACTTCGAGTGGGTCCAGGCGAACCAGGCGTACTGGTGGACCGAGCAGGAGATCGGCGAGAAGCTCGAGCACCGCATGCACGTGGCCTACCAGGGCGTGTCGTCGCTGGCTCGTCGCGAGGAGCTGAGCCTGCGCGACGCCGCGCTCGTCATCGGCATCCAGCGCACGGCCGAGGCGCACCAGATCCGCGGGCTCTACCCGTAACGTCGCCCTCGACCTGGGCAGGGCGGTCCCCGCGAGGCGAGGGCCGCCCTGTCGCACGTCCTGGCCCGGCACTCCGGGGCCCTGGGCGAGACCTGCCCTGCCCGACGGCGCCGCGTCAGCCCCGGCGCGCGCGCAGGGTGGTCACGACGGGGGCCAGGATCGCGACGCCCGCGGCGATGCCGGCCGCGACCGCGACGGTGCCGTCGACGAGGGGGCCGTTCGCACGGCCGTAGGCGATCCAGCCGAGCCCCCAGGCCATGGCCAGCCCGATCGTGATCGCGACCACGGGCCTGCGCGCCGCGAAGAGGGCGTAGGCGACGGCCAGGACCGCGCCGGCTGCGACGACGAGCACACCCCAGGCGGTCGCGCCGAGACCCGCCTCGCCCACGCCCGCGTCGGTGAGCGCGGCGGCGACGTTCGCGAGCGTGGCCACGCTGGCCCAGCCCAGGTAGAGGCCGACCGTGCCGTCCAGGACGACGGACTGGACGCCGCTCGTGGGCGGGGTGCGCACGAGCCGCACGAGGATCACGGCGAGCACCGCGACGAGCACGCCGATCACGACGACGCTGAGCGGCAGGACGCCCGTCTGGACCACGCCGATCCATGCGGCGTTGAGCAGCATCGAGGCCAGGACCCACCACGACACGGACCGCAGGCGGGGATCGGTGGCCTGGCGCGGGAGCGCCTGGTAGACCGCGAAGACCGCGAGCCCCAGGTAGATCACCGACCAGATGGAGAACGCGGGGCCGTCGGGCGCCACGGGGGTCGCGTCGGCGGCGAGGGCTCCCCCGGCGGCGTCCTGGATCGCCTGGCCGCCGAACGCTCCGGAGCCGAACGCTGCGCCGACGATCGCGACCGCCGCCCCGACGAGGACCGTGACCTGGCGGACCCGGTCGGCGGTCGCGGGGGCCGCGGCGGGCTGGGCTGACGTGGTTGCTCGGGTGCTGCTCATGGTCCCAGCATGCCAACCCTCAGCATGCTGAGCATCTCGTGCGCATCCCGCTGGCGCCGGGCGCCCTCGACCGGTTACGCTCCGGCGCCAGCAGATCGCCGCGACGCGGCCCGCCGTCGGAGAACCACATGAACAGCATGCTGCGAGCGGCGCTCGGCGCGCTCGTCCACGTCCTGGCCCCCGGGGCCGAGACGTCCGGCGACAGCGCGGGGTCGGCGGCATCGGCAACGGGATCGGCAGAGCCCACCGCGACGGCGGACCGGACCTTCGCCGAGCAGCAGTACCTCGCCCCGGCGTGGGAGCACGGCCACGTGCCGCTGTCGGTCGACCTGTTCGGGGCGCTGGGCCGCCTCCTCGACGCCCGCGCCCCCGGGGACGTCCGGGACGCCCCGGAGACGCGAGGTCAGGACAGCGGCTGACGCCCCGCCCACTCGATGAGCGTGGTCCGGGGACCGGTGAAGAACGGCGTCTCCTCGCGCACGTGGCGGCGCGCCTCGGTGGCCCGCAGGTCCCGCATGAGGTCAACGATGCGGTGCAGCTCCTGGGCCTCGAAGGCCAGCAGCCACTCGTAGTCACCGAGGGCGAACGACGCGACCGTGTTGGCCCGCACGTCCGCGTAGTCGCGAGCCGCCAGACCGTGGTCGCGCAGCATGGTGCGGCGCTCGGCGTCGGGCAGGAGGTACCAGTCGTACGACCGCACGAACGGGTACACGCACAGGTACGAGCCCGGCTCCTCGTGCATGAGGAACGCCGGGACGTGCCCGCGGTTGAACTCGGCCGGGCGGTGCAGGGCCGCGTTCGACCAGACCGGCTCGAGGTGGCGGCCGAGCTCGCTCGCCCGCAGGCGCTGGTAGGCGCCCTGGACGGACTCGATCGTCGGGCCGTGCCACCAGACCATGAGGTCGGCGTCGGAGCGCAGTCCGCCCAGGTCGTACCAGCCGCGGACCACGAGGTCGCCCTCGACGGCCGCCGGGTCGTCGCCGCCGCCGACCGCGGCGAGCGCGGCCTCGACCATCTCGGTGCGTTCGGCGGCGTCGGCCGGCAGGGACTCGGCCAGCGCGAAGACCGACCACATCGTGTAGCGGATCGAGTCGTTGATCTGTTCGTGGTCCACGGGGACGCGGTGCGCGTCGTTCATCGTCGTGCCTCTCTGGAGTGCGTGCTCCTGGGACGCCGACGTCCCGGGAGTCGTGCGGGTCGTCGGGTCAGCGGTGCAGGTCCGTGCTGCACAGCGCGGGGATGCCGCTGGGCTCCCCGTCGCGGCGCAGGCAGCAGTCCGGTGCGCAGACCGAGCGGAACGCGCCGAGCTCGCCGACCACGGCCTCGGTGAACTTCTCGTCGCGCGCGATGGCCGCACGCTCGAGGACCAGGTCCACCAGGCCCTTGACGAACGGGGCGCGGGTGCCGACGGTCCCGGCGCGCACGGCGGTGATCCCGAGGCGCGTCGCGGTCTCCATGGCCTCGGTGTCGAGGTCGTACGCGACCTCCATGTGGTCCGACACGAAGCCGATGGGCGAGAGCACGACGTTCGTGACGTCGTCGGCGGCCAGCGACTCGAGGTGGTCGTTGACGTCCGGCTCGAGCCACGGCTGCGCGGGCGGCCCCGAGCGCGAGCAGAACGTCAGGTTCCACTCGACCTCGTGGCCGAGGCGGGTCGAGACCTCCTCCGCGACGACGCGGGCCAGGTCGAGGTGCTGGCGCGAGTAGGTCGCGTGCGAGATGCGCGACGCGGCCTCCATGGTCAGCGGGATCGAGTGCGTGACGAACACCAGGCGAGCCTCGCGCACGTCGCCGCCCTTGGCCGCGAGCGCCTCGTACCCCTCGAGCACGGCGTCGATGTTCGCCTGCGCGAAGCCGGGGTGGTTGAAGTAGGAGCGCACCTTGTCGAACTGGATGCCGGTCGAGCCGTCGGCTCCGAGCTCGCCTCGGGCGTCGAGCGTGAGCGCGAGGTCCTCGCGGTACTGGCGGCACCCGGAGTAGGACGAGAAGGCCGAGGTCACGAGGGCGACCACGCGCTGGGCGCCCGTGCCGGCGAGCTGCTCGACGGCGTCACGCGTGTAGGGCTCCCAGTTGCGGTTGCCCCACACGACGGGCAGGTCGATCCCGCGGTCCGCGAGCTCTTCCTCGAGCGCGGCCTTGAGGGCGAGGTTCTGCTCGTTGATGGGGCTCTTGCCGCCGAACCCGTAGTAGTGCTCGCCGACCTCCTCGAGACGTTCGTCGGGGATCCCCTTGCCGACCGTGACGTTGCGCAGGAACGGCACGACGTCCTCGGGCTTGTTGGGTCCTCCGAACGAGTAGAGGAGGAGGGCGTCGTAAGGGCGGACTTCTGCGGCAGCGGCAGGAGCGGTGCTGGTCCGTGCACCGGTTCCGGCGGCCGTCGTCTGAGGCGAGAACGAGGGCATGTCCGCATCATCTCAGCCGCACCTGGGGGTTCTTCCCCGGAGGGCTGCGACGCGGACGTGACATTGACGGGACAGTTCGTCAGAACGACCCTCGCCCTCGCCCTCGCCATGGAACCGCTCCCCCGTGACTACCCCTTGACCGCTCCCCCGAGCCCCGCGCCCTGCAGGAACGTGCGCTGGAACACGAGGAACAGCAGCACCGGGATGATGGTCGAGATCGCGAGCGCCGCGAGGAACACGCCCTTGTCGGTCGTTGCCGCGATCGCGGGCAGGCGCACCGACAGCGGCTGGATCAGGGGGTCCTTGAGGACCAGGAGCGGCCACAGGAAGTCCTTCCAGCTCGCGATGATCGCGAACACCGACACCACGCCCAGGATGGGCTTGGACATGGGCAGCACGATCGACCAGAACAGCCGGTAGGGGCCGGCCCCGTCGACGCGCGCGGCCTCGAAGACCTCGCGCGGCAGGTTGTCGAAGAACCGCTGCACGAGCAGCACGTTGAACGCGCTCGCCCCCGCGGGCAGCCACACGGCCCAGAAGCTGTTGATGAGCGAGGTGCCCAGCAGCGGCGGGTCCAGGATCGTCAGGTAGAGCGGCACGAGCAGCACGACGGCCGGGATGAACATGGTCGACAGCACCGCCGCCTGGACCGCCTTGCCGTAGCGCGGGCGCAGCACCGACAGCGCGTAGCCCGCGGTCGTCGCGACGACCATCTGCACGGCCCACGAGCCCAGCGCGAGCCAGATCGTGTTGAAGAAGTACTTGCTGACCTGCACCTCGTTCCACGCCTTGTCGAGGTTGTCCCAGGCGATGCCGTTCGGGAAGATCGCCATGGGCGTGCGCAGGATGTCCTGCGTGGGCGTGACCGCGAACTTCGCGAGCAGCAGCATGGGCCCGAGCCCCGCGACCACGAGCAGCACGAGCAGCAGGACGTGCGTCCCGCCCATCCCGAACCGCACCGAGGGGCGCCGCCAGTCCGCGACGGACACCGCGCCGCGGTCGGCCACGCCGTCCATGGCCCGACGACGCCGCCTGCGTTCGCGCGCCGCGTCGCCCTCGCGACGGGTCAGGTAGGCCCTCTCGGCGAGCCCCGCCATGGAGCCGCCGCCCTGGGCCGAGACCTCCAGCGGAGAGGGGTACTCGCCGGGGCGGGCTGCGCCGTCGGGCCCGGCGAGGTCGGGCGTGCTGCCGGGCGTCCCGGGCGGGACGGCGGCGGGACGGTCGGTGCGCGGGGTCGTCATGAGGTGCTCCAGGACCGGGTCAGGCGGAAGTACAGGGCGGAGAAGGCCGCGAGGGCGAGCGCGAGCATGAGCGAGAGCGCGGTCGCCGCGCCGTAGTTGCCGCCCAGGCTGTTCGCGAACGCGTAGTTGTAGATGAGCAGCAGGATCGTGATGGTCGAGTTCGCGGGGCCGCCGCCCGTGAACAGGTACGGCTCGAGGAACACCTGCGCGGTCCCGATGATCTGCAGGATCAGCGTGATGAACAGGACCCCGCGAAGCTGGGGCATGGTCACGTGCCACACCTTGCGCCACACGCCCGCGCCGTCCACCTCGGCGGCGTCGTAGAGCTCGGGCGGGACGCTCGTGAGGGCAGCGAGGTAGATGATGATCGTGCCGCCTGCCCCGGCCCACGTGGCCGCGAGCACGAGCGACGGCATGGCGGTGGTGGCGTCCTGCAGCCAGGGGTAGGGGCCCAGTCCCACCCAGCCGAGGATCGTGTTGAACACGCCGTGGGGACCGGCGTCGTAGAAGAACTTCCACAGCAGCACGGCCACGACGGGCGGGACGACGACCGGCAGGTACGCGAGCGCCGAGTACAGGCCCTTGTACCTGCGCACCTCGCTCATCAGCACCGCGGCCACGAGCGGGATCGGGTACCCGAACAGCAGCGCGAGGAACGCGAAGTACGCCGTGTTCCTGACCGCGGTCCACAGCAGCGGGTCGGCGAGCACGTACCGGAAGTTGTCGAGCCCCACGAACCGGGTGTCGACGAGGTTCGTCTCCTGCACGCTCATGAGGAGCGCGCGCACGATCGGGAACCAGGAGAAGACCCCGAAGATCACGATCACGGGCAGCATGAAGATCAGGTTGCTGAGCCCGCCGCCGCGCACCCACGTCGCGGGCGACCGTCGTCGGGCGGGCTTGTCGGCCGGCGCTTCGTGGCGTCTGCGCGCCGGTGCACTGGTGGCGGTCACGGAAGGTCCTTCGGGGTCGAGGAGAAGAGGAGGTTCCCGGTCGGTCGGAGGGGGCGCCCGCGACCTACCGGGAGTTCTTGAGACCGGGGGGCCGGGCCACCCCGGGCCCGCTCTCACGAGCACCGGGTGAGCCCTCGGCGAGAGCAGCGGTGAGGTCCCGGGGTGAGGGGTGTGGCGCGACCGTGGTCGGGCCTGGCGGGAGCGCGAGGCACGAGCGCGGAGGGAAGGTCGCACGACACCCCTCACCTCGGGGCCGGCGTCACCCCTGGTCGAGCAGCGCCTGGGCCTGCTTGTTGGCGTCCGCCAGCAGCTTGTCGATGTCGGCGTTCTGGTCGGTCAGCACGGCCTGGACGACGGGGTCCATGAGCGCGTAGATCTCCTGCGTCTTCTGCGACGGCTCACCGACGAGGGGCAGGTCGAACATGGTGTCGGTGTAACCGGTCATCTGGTTCAGCGGGACGTTGATGTAGTCCTTGATCCATTCCTGGTTCTCGAGGTACTGCTCCTTGCTGAACATGGGGAGCACGGGCGTGCCGACGGGCTGGTCGCTCGCGACGAGCGTCTGGGCGTCCTTGACGGAGGCGTCCTGGTCGACGAGCTTGTTGAGATAGAAGAAGTCGATCCACTTGACGGCGGCGGCCTTCTTCTCGTCGGTGGCCTTGGCGGGCATGGCCGCGAGGGTGCCGCCCGTGAGGACGCCGGCGTCGCCGCCGTCGAGGGGCAGCGCGGTGAGGCCGTAGGTCGCGGGGTCGAGCCCGTTGGACTGGACCATCGAGGTGTAGACGTCGGAGCCCGACGTGTACATGCCGACCTGTCCGGCGGCGAAGGCCTCGTTCATGGTGCCCCAGTCGAGGAGGAAGTTGCTGCCCATGGAGTTGTCCTCCCAGCGCAGCGTCTTGAGGAACTCGAGGGCTTCCTTGGTGCCGTCGTTGTCGAGCGACTCGGTGGCCGTGCCGTCGTCGGCGACGTCCTGGACACGACCGCCGCGCGAGTAGGTGTTGACGGTGAGCTGCCAGCCGCCGGTGTTGTTCTGCGTCATCTGGGCGTAGCCCGCGACGCCGGGGTTGGCGTCGGCGATCTTCTTGGCGTACTCGCGGACCTGGTCCCAGGTGGTGGGCGGGGAGTCGGGGTCGAGGCCGGCGGACTCGAACAGGGCACGGTTGTAGTGGAGGCCGACGCCGTAGACGTTCTTGGCGGGGATGGCGTAGACGTGGCCGTCGGGTCCGGTGCCGGCGTCGATGATGGCGGGGTTGAACTTGTCGGCGTAGGGCAGGGTGCGGAACTGGGTGTCGAGGTCGGCGATCTGCTTGTTCTCGACGAGGGTCTTGGCGTCGGTGAACGGGATCTCGAACACGTCGGGCAGGGTGCCGCCGGCGAGCTGGGCGGCGAACGTCGTCGCCTTCCACTCGTACTCCTCGGGCACGACGTCGATGTCGGGGTTGGCGTCCTCGAACTGCTTGACCTGCTCGTTGAAGGCGTCGATGGCTTCGGGCTCGGAGCCGGGCAGGAGGGAGACGACCTTGAGGGTGGTCCTCCCGTCGGCGGACTCGTCGTCGCCCGAGCCGGAGCTCGAGCAGGCGGCGAGGGCGGTGGCGGTGAGGGCCCCCACGAGGGTGAGGGCGATCGCGCGGCGTGTGGACTTCATTGTCTCTGCTCCTTGTCGGGCGGGTGTGCGGGTGGTGCGTGTCGGTGCTGTCAGGCGGGGGTGGTGCCGGTCGCGTGGCCGGGCGGGGTGCGCCGGAGCCATGCGGCCGTGTCGGTGGGGAGCCGGGTGCCTGCGGCGCCTGGCTCGAGGTCGGCGCTCGCCAGGAGCACGTCGTACCCGGCGGGCAGCGGGACGGCGGGCCCGAGGTTGACGACGCACAGCAGGTCTCCCCGCGTGAAGGCGAGCACCTGGTCGCCCGTCGCGTCGCCGGGCACGAGGTCGTCGGCCCACGCGAAGTCGGCGCGGAACGCGGGTTCGGTGTGCCGCAGCGCGAGGACGCGGCGGTAGAGGCTGAGCATCGACGCGTCGTCGCCGGCCTGCGCCTCGACGGACACCTCGCCCCACCCGGCGGGCTGGGGCAACCAGGGGTGAGCACCGCCGTCGGGCCCGAACCCGTGGCTGGTGCCGCCGCGCGTCCACGGCAGGGGGACGCGACAGCCGTCGCGGCCGGGGTCCACTCCCCCGGACCGGAAGTGCATGGGGTCGTTGATGACGTCGAGCGGGAGGTCCTCGACCTCGGGCAGGCCGAGCTCGTCGCCCTGGTAGACGTACAGCGAGCCGGGCAGGGCGGCGGACAGGAGGGCGGCGGCGCGCGCCCGACGGCGTCCGGCGGCGAGGTCGGTCGGCGTCCCGAACCGCTTGGCGCCGAACGCGAACGCGCTGTCCTCGCGGCCGTAGCGCGTCACGGGGCGGGTCACGTCGTGGTTGGACAGGACCCACGTGGCGGGGGCGCCCACGGGGGCGTGCGCGTCGAGCGTGGTCTGGACGGACTCGCGCAGGGCCTTGGCGTCCCAGGGGCGGGCCATGAAGTCGAAGTTGAACGCGGTGTGCATCTCGTCGGGGCGCAGGTACTGCGCGAACCGCGCGCGGTCGGCGAGCCAGACCTCCCCGACGAGGACGCGCGGCTCGTCGTAGGACTCGGCGACGGCACGCCAGCCGCGGTAGACGTCGTGGATCTCGTCGCGGTCGACGTGCGGGTGCTCGCCGGGGCCGGGGTGGGCCGGGACCTCGGGCAGCGTGGCGTCCTTGACGAGCAGTGCCGCGGAGTCGATCCGGATGCCCGCGGCGCCGCGGTCGAACCAGAACCGCAGGATGTCCTCGTGCTCGCGCCGGACGTCGGGGTGGTTCCAGTTGAGGTCCGGCTGCTCGGGCGTGAACAGGTGCAGGTACCACTCGCCGGGCGTGCCGTCGGGGTTCGTGGTGCGGGTCCAGGTGGTGCCCTGGAAGTCGGAGACCCAGTGCGTGGGCATCTCGTCGCCGCCCGGGCCCTTGCCGGGGTGGAACCAGAAGCGCTCGCGCTCGGGCGAGCCGGGGCCTGCGGCGAGCGCGGCCTGGAACCAGCGGTGCGCGGCCGAGACGTGGTTGGGCACGACGTCGACGATGGTGCGGATGCCCAGGTCACGGGCCTCGGCGATGAGCTGCTCGGCCTCGGCGAGCGTGCCGAACTGCGGGTCGATCTCGCGGTAGTCCGCGACGTCGTACCCGCCGTCGGCGAGCGGGGACAGGTACCAGGGCGTGAACCAGATGGCGTCGACGCCCAGGTCCCGCAGGTACGGCAGGTGCTGCCGGACGCCGGCCAGGTCCCCGGTGCCGTCGCCGTCGCCGTCCGCGAAGCTGCGTACGTACACCTGGTAGATGACCGCGTCGCGCCACCAGGTGGCGTCGGTCCCTCGGGTCGAGTCGTCCTCGCGCACCGTGTCCTCGTCTTCCGTCCGTCCCGTTCAGCCGTGAACGGGTGCTCCTCGTCGAGCGCGGCGTCCCGGGTGGGTGGGCCGCTGGACTCCTGATCCGTGGATCCGTCGTCTTGAGCATCAACGTAATCACTCGACAGCAATCACGCAAGAACTCGACAGCAGCGTTATCAAAACGCGACCTTCTCGATGGAGCCAGGCTCAAGAGGGCAGACGCAGGGCAGGCCGGACAGGCGGGGCAGGCGCGGGCAGCACGGAGGGCGCCGCCCCGGGAGTCCCGGGACGGCGCCCTCGTCGGCAACGGCGCGGCTAGTCGGCCCCGGTGCTCCGCAGCGGCGCGGTCGAGCCGCGCACCACGAGCTCGGGCTCGAACAGCAGCTCGTCGCGCGATACGTCGGCCCCCGCGATCATGCTCGCGAGCAGGTCGACGGCCGCGCGCCCCATGGGCTCGATGGGCTGGCGGACGGTCGTGAGCGCGGGGTCTGTCGAGTTCATGAGCGCCGAGTCGTCGTAACCGACGACCGAGACGTCGGTCGGCACCTGCTTGCCGGCCCGGCGCACCGCGCGGATCGCGCCGAGCGCGAGCGGGTCGCTCGCGCAGACGATCGCCGTCGCCCCGGCGTCGAGGAGCCGCACCGAGGCGGCCTGGCCGCTCTCGAGCGAGTACTGGCTGTGCTGGACGAGCGCGGGGTCGATGGTCACGCCGTGGCGGGCCGCGAGCGCGTGGGCCGCGGCGAGCTTGCGCTCGGACGGGATGTGGTCGGTCGGCCCGAGGAGCAGCCCGATCCGGCGGTGCCCCAGCGACAGCAGGTGCCCGAGCGCCTGGTTCATGGCGACGACGTCGTCGCACGAGACCCGCGGGAAGTCGAGCGACTCGATCGAGGCGTTCATGAGGACCACGGGCAGGTTGCGCTCGGCGAGGCGCCGGTACGGCTCGTGGTCGGCCTCGCGCTGGGCGTAGAACCCGCCCGCGAAGAGCACGCCCGAGACCTGCTGGCCGAGCAGCAGGTCGATGTACTCGGACTCGGTGATGCCGCCCGCGGTGCGCGTGCAGAGCACGGGCGTGAACCCCTGCTGCGCGAGCGCCCCGCCGATGACCTCGGCGAACGCCGGGAAGATGGGGTTGGCGAGCTCGGGGAGCACGAGGCCGACGAGCCGTCCGCGCTCACCGCGCAGCTTGGTGGGGCGCTCGTACCCGAGCACGTCGAGGGCCGTGAGGACGGAGTCGCGCGTCGCCTGGGAGACCCCGGGCTTGCCGTTGAGCACGCGGCTGACCGTGGCCTCGCTGACGCCGACCTTCCTGGCCACCTCGGCAAGTCGTCTGGACATGCTCCTGACTATACGCAGAGCGCAAGCGGCTTGCGTTCGCTTGCGCAATCTTGAGCGGCACCGTCGGCGCTCGTCGGGCTGCCCGTCAGCGCCGTCGCCGTCCCCGCGTGACCGTGTGCCCCGCGTCGGTGAGCACGTCCGCGGCGGACTCGACCGAGTCCTCGGGGACCAGCACCAGGTCGGCGTGGAACGTCGACGCGACGAAGACCGCGATCCCCGCGTCGGCGAGCGGGCCGACGATCGCCGCGAGCATGCCGGGCTTGCCGAGCCCGTGAGGGTCGCCGTAGAAACCGGCCCACCGGTCGCCGCCCCCGCCGAAGGGCGAGGCCTCGCGCAGGACGGTCAGGCCTTCGGGTGCGCGGACGAGCGCGACCCACTCGTCGTCGTCGGGGAAGGACGCGTGGGGCTCGTGCGCGAGCGTGAAGAACGAGTCGAGGAGGCGGATCTTCTGCGCGGACATGCCCGCGAGCCTAGGGCGCACCACCGACACGCGAATCACCCCCGAGAGGTGTCGTGCAGTGCACAACAACCCGTGTGCGCGGCACACTCCGAGCGCCGGGCCGTGGTTAGGCTCGACGCGTGAGCGCCCCCACCCCCACACCCGGGCTCCTGCCCGCACCCGTGAGCCTGCACCCTGCCGCCGGCTCGTTCCCGCTGGCCGACGGCACGCCGGTCCGCACGGACCCTGCACTGGTCGCCGCCGCGCGCTGGTGGCGACGGGTCACCGAGGACGCGTTCGGCCTCGACCTGCCGTTCACCGTCAGCCCCGCCGGTCCGTCGTCGGGCGGCACGTCCCTGCCCGACGCCGCCGCTCCCGCGGGCGTGACCCTCGCCCTCGACGCGGCGCGCCCCGCAGGCGGCTACCGCCTCGAGGTCACCCCCGAGTCCGTGCTGCTCACGGCCGCCGACGCGGCCGGTGCCCACGCGGGCGTCCAGACGCTGCGCCAGCTCGCGGGACCGCAGGCCTACCGCGCGGCGCCGGTCGTCGGCGTCCCGGCGGACGCCGCCCAGCTGCCCGCCCTCACGATCGAGGACCACCCGCGCTTCGGCTGGCGCGGCGTGCTGCTCGACGTCGCCCGGCACTTCCTGCCCACGCGCGAGGTCCTGCGGTTCGTCGACCTCGCGGCGGCGCACAAGCTCAACGTGGTCCAGCTCCACCTCACGGACGACCAGGGCTGGCGCATGCAGGTCCACCGCTACCCGCTCCTCACGGAGGTCGGCGGCTGGCGCACCGAGTCGAACGTCGGGACGTGGCGCACGGGGGTCTTCGACGGACGGCCGCACGGCGGCTTCTACTCCCAGGACGACCTGCGCGAGATCGTCGCCTACGCCCGCGAGCGTGGCGTCGTCGTCGTGCCGGAGATCGACGCCCCCGGGCACGTCGAGGCGGCCGTCGCGGCCTACCCGTTCCTCGGGACCCGCAAGGCGCCGCACGCGGTGCGCACCACGTGGGGTGTGAGCACCGAGGTCCTCGACCCCTCGGACGAGGCGCTCGAGTTCTTCACGAACGTGCTGGACGAGGTCCTCGACGTCTTCGACTCCCCCTGGATCGCGATCGGCGGCGACGAGGTCCCCACGACCCTGTGGCGCGAGAACCCCGCGATCGTGGCCCTCGCCGAGGAGCGCGGCCTCGCGGACGTCGCCGACCTCGCGGGCTGGTTCCTGGCCCGCCTGAGCGAGCACGTCACGGCCAAGGGGCGTCGGGCGGTCGTGTGGGACGAGGGCTTCGGCGAGCAGCTCCCGCGCGACGTCGTCGTGACCGCGTGGCGCGGCTTCACGGTCGGCGCGGACGCGCTCGAGGCGGGCAACGACGTCGTCATGGCCCCCGAGCAGGTCGTGTACCTCGACCACCGCGCGGGCGACGGCGAGGACGAGCCCGTGCCCGTCGGCTTCCTGCGCACGGTCGAGGACGTCTACGCGTTCGACCCGTTCCCGCCCGAGGTCCTCGCGCAGTACCCCGGGCTCGACGCCGCGCCCGGCCGCCTGCTGGGCGCACAGGCCGAGGTCTGGTCCGAGCACCTCGACTCCCCGCGCCGCGTCGACTACGCGGCGTTCCCGCGCCTCGCGGCGTTCGCGGAGGTCGTCTGGAGCCCGACGGCGGAGCGCGCCCCGGGCGGGTCGGCCTCGGCCGAGTTCCTCGCGCGGCTCGGGCACGACCACCTGCCGCGCCTCGACGCGGCAGGGGTCGAGTACCGCCCGCTCGACGGGCCGAAGCCCTGGCAGCAGCGCCCCGGCGTGCACGGCTTCCTGCGCCACCTCGACCAGGAGATGGCGGCGGGCGGCTGGGCGGGCGTGGGCGGCTGGGTCGAGGGCCGCGACGAGCACTCGGAGGGACAGGCATGAGCACCACGGACCAGCCGGTGACGCTCGTCGTCCGCGGCGCACGGCTCACGACCCCGGAGGGGCTGTCGGAGCCCGTCGACGTGCTGGTCGCGGGCGACACGATCGACGACGTCGTCCCGGCGGGCACCGTGCCCGTGCCCGCCGGGGCGCACGTGGTCGAGGCCGCGGGGCGCATCGCGTTCCCCGGCTTCATCGACTCCCACGTGCACGGCGAGGCCGCGGTCCTGGACCCCGACGTGCAGCTCGCGATGCTGCGCCAGGGCGTCACGAGCATCGTCACCGGGCAGGACGGCGTCTCCTACGCCCCCTCGGCGCCGCTGCCCGTCGCGGACGGAGCCCCCGACGCGCACACCTGGGCCACGGGCTACTTCAGCGCGATCAACGGCGAGCACCCCACGTTCCGGGGCGGCTCGGTCGCGGACCTGCTCGCGACCTACGAGGGCACGACGCCGCTCAACGTCGCCTACCTCGTGCCGCACGGCACGCTGCGCTACGGCGTCCTGGGCGGCGCGGCCCGCCCCGCGACGCCCGAGGAGACCGGTCGCATGGTCGCCCTGCTGCGCGAGGCGCTCGACGACGGCGCGTGCGGCATGTCCACGGGCCTCGAGTACGCCCCGGCCTCGAACGCGACCGACGACGAGCTCGTCGCCCTGGCCCGCGTCCTCGCCGAGCACGACCTGCCCCACGTGAGCCACATGCGCGGCTACGAGGACAAGGCCGGGACCGCGATGGCCGAGCTCGTCCGAGTTGCCCGGGCGTCGGGCGTCGCGACCCACGTCTCGCACTACCACGGCCCCGCGGCCGAGCTCGTGGGCTACGTCGAGGACGCCCACGCGGCCGGGCTCGACGTCACGTTCGACTCCTACCCGTACCTGCGCGGCGCCTCGATCCTCTCGATGGTCTCGCTGCCCACGTGGCTGCCCGTCGCGGACCCGGACGCCACGGTCGCGATGCTCCAGGACCCCGGCGTCGTCGCGCGCCTCAAGGCCGAGCACTTTCCCGGCCTCGCCGACCTCTGGGGCCGCGTGACCATGGCCGCCGTCCCCGGCGAGCTGCGGTGGAGCGAGGGCATGGCCCTGCTCGACGTGGCCGACCGGCTCGGCCTCGACCCGGTCGACACGACGCTGCGCATCCTCGTCTCGACGCACCTGCGTGCGGGCTGCGTGTTCGCCCAGCCGCCGACCAACTCCCCCGAGTCCGTCCGCACCCTGCTGCGCCACCCCGCCCAGATGGGCGGGTCCGACGCCATCTACCAGGGCGGACGGCCCCACCCGCGCGGCTGGGGCGCGTTCGCACGGTTCCTCGCGGAACACGTGCGCACGCTGGGCGACTGGACGTGGCACGAGGCCGAGCGGCACCTGTCGACCGCGGCCGCCGAGCGCTTCGGGTTCACCGACCGGGGCCGCCTGGTGCCCGGCGCGCGCGCGGACGTCGCACTGCTCGACCCGGAGACCGTGCAGGACGTCGCGACGTACGAGGACCCGCGCCGGCCCGCGACCGGGATCGACGACGTGCTCGTCGCCGGCGTCCCCGTGCTCGCGGGCGGCCTGCCCACCGGGGCCACCCCCGGGCGTGCGCTGCGACCGACCGTCCCGGCGGTCCGCGCGTGAGTGTCGGCCCGCGGGCCACCGCGACCACCGCCGTCACGACCACCGACGCCGCGAGCAGGAACTCGTCCCAGTCGCTGCGGCGCGCGCTCGGGATCCTCGACGCGCTGCGCCACGACGCGGCGCGCGGACTGAGCCTCGTCGAGCTCGCGGACGTCCTCGGGACGCACAAGAGCACGGTCTCGCGCCTGCTCGCGCCTCTCGTCGAGGTCCACCTCGTCCGGCGCACCCCGACCGGGCGCTTCGTGCTGGGGGCTGGCACGCTGCGGCTCGGCCAGGCGTACCTCGAAGGGCTCGACCTGCGCACGGTCGCCGAACCGCACCTCGCGGCGCTCATGCGCGCCTCGGGGGCCACGTGCCACCTCGTCGTGCACGACGGCCTCGACGTCGTCTACATCGACAAGAAGGAGAACACCGCGGTCGTGCGCATGGCCTCGCGCATCGGGCGCCGCATGCCGCTGTACTGCACGGGCGTCGGCAAGGCGATCCTCGCTGCGAGCGACGTCGAGCTCCTCGACGCCGTGCTCGAGCACCCCATGCCCGCCGTCACCGCGCGCACCGTCACGAGCCCCGAGCACCTGCGGGCCGAGATCCGCACGGTCGCCCAGCGCGGCTACGCGATCGACGACCGCGAGAACGAGGCCGAGGTGCGCTGCGTCGCGGCCGCCGTCGTCGACCACACGGAGACCGCGATCGGCGCGCTCTCCGTCTCCGCCCTCGCCTCGCACATGCCGCCCGCACGGGTGCGCGAGCTGGGCCCGCTCGTCGTGCAGGCCGCCCGCGCGGTCTCCGCCGGGATGGGCTCCGTGCGCTGCGGCTACGAACCCACCGGGAGGAACGCATGACCCACCCCACCCAGCCACCCGCACACGCGACCGGGCCCGCGGCGGCGAGCGCCGTCGTCGGGCCCGCGACCAAGGGCCTGCGGCTCGACGCCGAGCGGACCGTCGCCGACGTGCTCGCCGACTCGCCCCGCATCACCGACGACGCCTTCTCCTGGCCGCTCCTGACGCTCGACGACGCGGCGCTCGACCACAACGTCGCGCTCATGGCGCGACTGTGCGCCGAGCACGGCGTCGAGCACGCACCGCACGTCAAGACCGCGATGTCCCGCTCGCTCTACGCGCGCCAGGCACGCGCCGGGGCGTGGGGCGCGACCGTCGCGAACCCGTCCCAGCTGCGCGTCGTGCGCACGTGGGGGGTCGAGCGGGTGTTCCTCGCGAACGAGCTCATGGACCCGCGCGACATCGCGTGGCTGCGCCGCGAGCTCGAGGCCTCGGTCGCCCCGGGCGGTGCGCCGTTCGAGGCGTGGGTGTACGTCGACTCGATCGAGGGCGTCGGGCTCCTCACGCGCGGCTTCGCGGGGGCGACCCCCGAGGTCGTCGCGGGGCTCGGCGTGCTCGTCGAGGTCGGCGTCCCGGGCGGGCGCACGGGTGTGCGCAGCACGGCCGACGCGCTGGGCCTGGCTCGCGCCGTGCGCGCTGCAGGCCTGCGCGTGCCGGGCGTCGCCGGGTACGAGGGGTCGGCCGCGGGCGGCACCGCGCCCGAGGACCTCGCCAAGGTCACGGCCTACTGCCGGGGCCTGCGCGACGTCGCGGCCGCGTTCGTCCGCGAGGGCCTCGTGCCCGACGACGAGCCCGTGGTCGTGACCGCGGGCGGCAGCTCGTTCCTCGACGTCGTGCTCGCCGAGCTCCCCGGCCCGCTCACCATCCCGGGCAGCGCCGGGACCGACGGCCCCGACGGGTCCTCGGTCACGCGCGACGTGCGCGTCGTCGTGCGCTCGGGCGCGTACGTCACCCACGACCACGGCTTCTGCGCGCGCATGGACCCGTGGGACCGCATCCCGGGCGGCGAGCCGATGCACGCGGCCGCGGTCGTGTGGGGGCAGGTGCTCTCGGTCCCCGAGCCCGGGCTCGTGCTGTGCGGCGTGGGCCGGCGCGACGTGTCGTACGACATCGACCTGCCGACGGCCCTGTGGCTGCGCACGCTCGACGAGAACGGCGGGCTGCGCCCGGCGCAGGACCTCGCGGGGGCGCGCGTCACGGGACTCAACGACCAGCACCTGTACCTCACGATCGACCCCACGCCCGCGGGCAGCGCCCCGGTCACGACGCAGATCCGGCCCGGCGACGTCGTCGGTCTCGGGATCTCGCACCCGTGCACGCTGTTCGACAAGTGGCGCGTGGCCGTCGTCGTGAGCGACGACGACCAGGTCGTCGACATCGTCGGCACCGAGTTCTGACCCCGGTCGCGGAGCACCCGGACCACCCCGAGAGAAAGAGACACGATGAACACCCCCAAGACCCCGATCAGCACCCCGCACGCACCGGCACCGGCCCACACCTTCCACCAGGGTGTGCGCAAGGGCCCGTTCGTCCAGGTCTCGGGTCAGGGCCCGGTCGACCCCGCGACGAGCGAGTACCTGTACCCCGGGGACGTCGCGGCGCAGACCACGCGCACCCTGGAGAACGTCAAGGCCATCGTCGAGGGCGCGGGCGCCACGTTCGACGACGTCGTGATGCTGCGCGTCTACCTCACCAAGCGCGAGGACTTCCCGATCATGAACGACGCGTACGGCGCGTTCGTCGAGGCCAACTGCCCGGGCGGCGTCCTGCCGGCCCGCACCACGGTCTTCACGGGCCTGCCCCGCGAGGAGATGCTGGTCGAGATCGACGGGCTCGCGATCACGGACTGACGCTCCCCCCGCCGCTGAGTGCGTGGTTCGGCTGCGACTCGCCGGGCGTGTCGCAGCCGAACCATGCACTCAGCGGAACGCGCGCCGTGGGTGGCCGCGCCTAGCCTGGCGGGATGATCGAGACGCTCGCCATCGAGGGCTACCGCTCGCTGCGGCACCTCGTCCTGCCCCTGGGCCGCCTCACGGTCGTGACGGGCGCCAACGGCGTGGGCAAGTCGAGCCTGTACCGCTCGCTGCGTCTGCTCGCCGAGTGCGCGCTGGGCGGCGCGGTCGGGGCGCTGGCCCGCGAGGGCGGCCTGCCCTCGACGCTGTGGGCCGGGCCGGAGGTCGTCGGGCGCTCGGTGCGCGAGGGCGTGCACCCCGTGCAGGGCACGGTGCGCGGTGGCCCGGTCGCGCTGCGGCTGGGCTTCGCGAGCGGCCCGGACCCCCTGCCCGACGGCGCGGCGTCCGCAGGTGCGTCGCTCACCGGCGCGTACGGGTACGCGATCGACCTGGGGCTGCCGCAGGACGGCGGCGCGTCGTTCGGCCTGGACCCCGAGATCAAGACCGAGGTCGTCTGGTCGGGACCTGTCCTGCGCCCCGCGACGCTCGTCGCCGACCGGCACGGCCCCTCGGTCCGGCTGCGCGACGAGGACGGGGTGTGGCAGGCGTCAGGGCGCCGGCTGCGGTCCTTCGACAGCATGCTCTCGGAGGTCGTGGACCCCGTCGGCGCCCCCGAGCTCGTGCTGGTGCGCGAGCGCCTGCGCTCCTGGCGCTTCTACGACCAGTTCCGCACCGACGCCCTGGCCCCGGCTCGCGCCTCGCACGTCGGCACCCGCACCCCGGTCCTCGCGCACGACGGCGCCGACCTCGCCGCGGCCCTCGAGACGATCCGCGAGCTGGGCCTGGCCGACGACCTGGACGCCGCTGTCGAGGACGCGTTCCCCGGGTCGAGCGTGCGCGTGCGGGTGACGGACGACGGCCGGTTCTCGCTCGAGCTGCGCCAGCACGGCCTGCTGCGCCCGCTGGGCAGCGCCGAGCTGTCCGACGGCACGCTGCGCTACCTTCTGTGGGTCGCCGCCCTGCTCACCCCCCGGCCGCCCGAGCTGCTCGTGCTCAACGAGCCCGAGACGAGCCTGCACCCCGAGCTGCTGCCCGCGCTCGGAGCCCTGGTCGCCGGGGCCGCGCGACGCACGCAGGTCGTGGTCGTGACGCACTCGCAGGCGTTGGTCCGGGCCATGGAGGACGCGGCGGTCGGCTCGCGAACGGCCTCCCCGGCGCTCGTGCACGTCGAGCTCGTCAAGGAGCTCGGCGAGACGACGGTCGCGGGCCGCGAGGGACCGCTCGACGAGCCGCAGTGGCACTGGCCCAAACGCTGAGTGCATGGTCCGGCCGCGACTCGCCGGGCGCGTCGCGGCCGGATCATGCACTCAGCGGCCGGGATCAGCGACGCACGGACCCCAGGTACAGGCTCGTGACCGACGCCGCGACCTCGGTCAACCGGCTCGCGGTGCGCGCCACGAGCTCCTCGAGGTCGGTCGGTCCGGGAGCGATCGAGAACGCCGCCGTGATCCCCGCGGCACGCGACTGCCGCGCGGGCAGGAGCACCTGCCCGGCGATCACCACGACGGGCGGCCGGCCCGGCGCGGCCGCGGCGAGCGCCCCGATCCCGTCGGCGACCTTGCCGTTGACGGACTGCGAGTCGAACGAGCCCTCGCCGGTGAGCACCAGGTCGGCGTCCGCGACGGCCGCGGGCAGCCCGATCGCCTGCGCGACCAGGGTCGCGCCGTGCTCGAGCTCGGCGCCGAGGACCGCGACGAGGGCCGCCGGCACCCCACCGGCAGCGCCCGCCCCCGAGAGGTCGTGCGTGCGGACGCCGGTCTCGCGCTCGAGCAGGTCGGCCCAGCGCACGAGCGCCGTGTCCAGGAACGCGACGTCCGCCTCGCTCGCCCCCTTCTGCGGCCCGAACACCGCGGCCGCCCCGCGCTCGCCCACGAGCGGGTTCGTCACGTCGACGGCCAGCCGCCACCGCACCTCGCGGGCCCGCGGGTGCAGTCCCCCGAGGTCGAGGCCGACGACCCGAGCGAGCCCCTCGCCGCCGTCGGGCACGAGGGTCCCGGCGAGCTCCCCGTCCGCCGACGAGGCGACCGTCGCGACCGAGTGCGCGAGGAGCCGGGCGCCGAGACCGGTGAGGACTCCTGCGCCGCCGTCCGTCGAGGCGGAACCGCCGAGGCACAGGACGACCTCCTCGACCCCGGCGTCCAGGACCGCCGCGCACGCCTCTCCCGTGCCGCGCGTGTGCGCGTGGAGCGGCTGGAGGACGACGTCGCTCACAGCCGGCAGGCCGCTCGCCGCGGCGAGCTCGACCACGCCGATGCGGCGGTCGGCCGACACCCCGTAGCGTGCCCGGCGCGGGCGCCCGATCGCGTCCACCGTCTCGACCTCGCGCGCCTCGACCCCCCACACGGACAGGAGCGCGTCGAGCGTGCCCTCGCCGCCGTCGGCCATGGGCAGGAGCCTGACCTCGGAGTCCGGTGCCGCGGCCAGGACGCCGTCGGCGAGGTGCCGGGCCACGTCCGTGGCCGTCGCGGAGCCCTTGAACGAGTCGGGCGCGATCACGACGCGCAGCGGTCGCGGGCCGGTGCGCGCGGGGTCGACGGTCGGTGCGGCGTTCGTCGTCGGAGGCACGCCCCGATCGTAGCCAGCGGGTCCGGCCCGCGCCGTGTGGGGGACCTGGTCAGGAGGGTGCCGTCGCGCTCGTGGGATCCGCGGCACCGGCCGTCCCTGTCCGCGCCGCGACCGCAGCGTCGATCCGCGCCTGCGTGCGCGCCTCGCGACGCCGGCGTGCGCGCAGGACCGCGAGCACCGCACCGACGAGGACGAGCAGCGTCCCGAGCTGGACCCACGGCAGGGTCCACGCCGCGTAGGTACCGGTCACGGGGGCGAGCGCGACCTCGACCACGTCGTCGCCCACGACGAGCGGGGTCGTGGTCAGGTCGCCCGAGACCTTGCCCAGCGGCCAGACGCCGTCGAGCACGACGCTCCCGCTCGCCTCCTGGCCGGGCAGCACCTCGCGCTGGGCGGGGGCCACGACGTCGCGGGCGTTCCAGCCGAAGAGACCGGATCCCACGACCTGGGTGTCCGCGCCGAGTCGGACGTTGCCCTCGTTCGCGACCGTGTAGTCGACGCGCACCGCGCCGGGCGCGAAAGGGTTCCAGCTCGGCTCGTAGGTCGCGCGGACGTCCGTGAGCGCGAGCGCCGGGGCCAGGTCGCCCCCTACGCGCAGGTGCACGCGGGCGCCCACGCGCGTGTCGAACGTGACGGCCGACCCGTCGCCCTCGGGGCGAGCCAGGGCTGCGACGACCCCGGCCGGGTGGTCCCCGGGCGTCGCGTCGGCGGGGACCGAGACCGTGAACGGCACGGTCACCGACGACTCCGCGGCGACCTCGACGCGCTGGGTCGGCCCGGCGGCCTGTCCCTCACCGAGGGTGATCCACGCGCCGCCGTCGACCGGGGCGGTGCCCGCGGGGAGCAGGTCGAACTGCCCGTCCGCGGTCACGACGCCGTCGCTCGCGTACACGTCGAACGTCGCGGGGTGGGCGCTGAAGTTGGTCACGGTCACGTGGTCGCTCGCCTGCCCGCCGGGGTCGACGGTCAGGCGGAACGAGACGCGCCCGTCGGGCCCGTCGGCCGTCGCGGGCTCGACGGCCCACGTGGTCCTCGCGGGGCCCGGGTCGGACGCCGCGGTCGCGGACGGGCCGGGTAGTCCGGACAGTGACGCAAGAGCGAGCGCGAGGACGGCTACGGGCCGGACGGCGCGAGAGAGGACGATCATCGATGGGCTCCGAGCGGGGAAGGTGCACGACCCGCTCCGGTCGGCGACCCGCGCGCACGGGGCGCGCGACGCCGTCGGGCGGACGGACGGACGGGGGCGGACGGGTGCGCCGCCGGGAGACGACCCGCCGGGCCCCGGCGCCACGAGAGCGCACCGGGGCCCGAGGGTTCGTCAGGCGACGGTCAGTCGACCGGGAAGAGCGAGACCGTCAGGGCGCCCGCGTAGTCGCCCGCGCGGGTGTCGACCGGGACCTCGAGCGCCAGGTCGGCCGAGACCGTCGTGGTGCCCAGACGCCCGTCCGCCGTCGCGGTCGCGAGCGTGGCCGGTGCCGCGAGGCCCGTGCCGCCACCCAGGAGCGACGCGACGGGCGAGCCTGCGCTCACGCCGTCCTTGGCCGAGACCAGGCCCGGGGTCCAGCCGAGGTTCTGGGCGCGCAGCGTGCGCGGGCCCGACGTCAGGTCGCTCGACTGGCCCGAGGCGGTCCAGCCGCCCGCGCCGACCGTGGCGGCCGCGCGCGAGTCGGTCACCGAGACCTCGGGAAGCCGTCCCGCGAAGCGCAGGCGGTCCCCCACGTTCTCGCCGCCCGTGAGCGCGACGCCCGCACCAGCGTCCGAGACCGACAGCGTGAGCTTGCCGCCCACCTCGCCGGCCTCGGGCACGGTCGCGACCAGCGGGATGCCGTCCGCGTCGTTCGCGGCCCACAGCTCGTTCGAGACGCGGCCCACGTCGGCGTTGTCGAGGTACGCGCCGCGCACCGGGTCGGTGCCCGTCGCGGCGGCCGCGAGCAGCTCGGAGCCCGGGCCCTTGGCGTACACGGGCACGAGGTGGTTGGTGTGGCCGCCACTGTTCCAGCTGACCTGCGGGGCGCCGCCCTGCACGCCCTGGACCGGGGTCCAGGCCGGGTTCGCCGCGGGACCGGAGAGGTAGCCGCACTCGTGGTCGGCGGTGATGACGACGAGGGTCTCGTCCCAGCTCGAGTTCTCCTCGACCCAGTCGACGACCGTCTCGATGGTCCGGTTGAAGTCGACCTGCTCCTCGACCGCGCCCGCGGTGTTGTTGTCGTGCGAGGCCCAGTCGATCGCGCCGCCCTCGATCATGACGAAGAAGCCCTCGTCGGAGGCGTTGGACAGCACGTTGAGCGCGGCGTCCGTCATCTGCGGGAGCGAGGGGACGTTGTCGTTCTGCGGGGCGGTGAACGGTACGCCGCCCGGCTTCAGGGACGTGCGGTCGGCCTGGAGCGTGCCCGCGACCTGCGCGGTACCCAGCACGTGCGTGGGCGTGTCGCCCTCGGCGAGCGCGAGGAAGTCGTCCTTCGACTCGACCAGGTCGAACGCCGACTGGCCGTCGACCAGCGTGTTCCACTCGGTCTCGCCGATGTAGTCGTACTTCGGGGTCGAGCGCTTGTCGCCGTTGTCGTCGTACCAAGGGTTGCCCGCACCGAAGATCACGTTGGCGCCCGAGTCCATCATGTCGGCCGCGATGTCGTGGTAGTTGTTGCGGTGCTCGTTGTGCGCCAGGTAGGACGCGGGCGTCGCGTGGGTCCACGGCACCGACGTGACGACGCCCGTGGCCTTGCCCAGCTCGAGCGCGCGCTCGGCGACCGTCCTGAGGTCCTCGTGGTTCTCGTCCTGGCCGATCACGTTGTTGAGCGTCTTGACGCCCGTCGCGAGGGTCGTGGCCGCCGCTGCGGAGTCGGTCGAGTTCTTCAGCGGCGCCGCGAAGCTGCTCCAGTTCTGGGCAGGGTCGTACGTGTTGCCGAACTGGTACGTGGACATCGCGAGGGCGACCGGGAACTCCTGGTACACCTGCGTGCCGGCCTGACCGGGGACCGGCGTCGAGACGCCGCCGGGCTTCACGGTGGTCTGGTAGGCCGTGCGGCCGTGCTCGAACTGGCTGCCGAGGTCGACCTGGTTGAACCCCATCCCGTCACCGATGAGGTGGATGATGTTCTTCGGTCCCGGCGCCCCCGGGTCGGCGGACGGCGCGGCGAGCGCCGGCGTGGTCGAGGAGATCGCGATACCCGCCGCGAGGACGCCCGTGCCGGCGACCCGCAGCCACTTCATCGGTACACGTGAAGTCATGGTCTCTTCCCTGTCGAGGTCTGGTCCGGTCCGGAGTCGAGTTCCGGCCGGCACGTCAGAGCCAAGCGGTCAGAGGTGGCGAGGGGGTGAACGGCGAAGGGCCGCGCGGGGACGGATGGGGTAAATGTCCGTCCCGCCCGGCGAGTCGCGGGAAGGCGCGCGGGAGGCGGAGCGCGCCGCGGGCGGGCGCGCCGCCTCAGCCCGGCGCGGGGAGGTCCGCGAACCGCACGAGCTGCCCCACGGCCCGCTCGGCGCGCTCGTCGAGCCACGGCATGGGGAAGAGCTCGATCGTCCAGTCCTCCTTGGACGCGAACACGCCCGTGGGCACGATCAGGTCGCCCATGAACGCGAACAGGGGTCGCAGCGCCTGGTCGATCACGAGGGTGTGCCGGGCCGTGCCGCCCGTCGCGGCGAGCAGCACGGGCTTGTCAGCCATCGGGAGCGAGTCGACGAGGTCGAAGAAGGCCTTGAAGATCCCGGAGTAGGAGCCGCGGAACACGGGGGTCGCGACGATCAGTAGGTCGGCCTCCTCGACGGTCTTGAGCGCGAGCTCGAGCTCCTCGCTGCGCATCCCGATCACGGTCGCGGTCGCGACGTCCTGCGCGTGGTCGCGGACCTCGATCGTGCGGGCGTCGACCTGGGTGCCGCTGGCCGCCAGCCGTGCGACGGTCTTGTCGAGCAGGAGGTCGGTCAGGGCGCGCGTGGTCGAGGGGAAGCTCACCCCGCCGGTCACGGCGACGACGCTCAGCGGGCGGGGTGCGGACGCTCCGGCGTCCCGGGGTCCGGCGCTCACGCCTTGCTCCCGTCGCGTGCGGGGATGTCGCCCTGGGCGCCGCGGAGCTTGTCGAGCAGGCCCTTGAGGGTCGCCAGCTCGTCGGCGTCGAGCGCGCCACCCACGTAGGCGCCGATGGTGCGGACGTGCTTGCGCCCGATCTCCTTCTGGAGGCGCGCCCCCTCGGGGGTGAGGCGGACGATCGTGCCGCGTGCGTCGTCGGGCGCGGGGACGCGTTCGACGAGGCCGCGCTGCTCGAGGCGCTCGGCCATGCGGCTGAGCGAGGGCTGGCTGATGAGGACGTACTCGTTGAGGTCGCGCAGGCGGGTGCCGCCCTCGGGGCAGCCGGCGAGCGTGAAGAGCACGTCGTACTCGCGCATCGTCAGCTCTTCCCAGATGTCGTCGGCCTGGAAGCGGCGCATGAGGGCGACCTGGGTGCGGAAGAGCGACTCCCACGTCTCGGCGGCCTCTCGCGTGGTGGCTCGGTCGTGGACGGTGGGGGGCGCGGCGGTGCTGCTGGTCATGTGTCTCTCGATCCTGCGGGGTGCACCGGCCCGACGGCGGTGCTCGCCTCGTCGGCGCACGTCCCCCGGGTAGATGCGTTCGTATGAACTCGAGCGGTACAACCGACGGGGCGAGAGGTGTATTCCGGACGCACTGGAGCGCGAGGAGCGGCCTACCTGCCGAGCCGCCGTTCGCGCTGCGAGTACGACCGCAGGGCACGCAGGTAGTCGACCCGGCGGAAGCTCGGCCAGTACGCCTCGCAGAAGTAGAACTCGGCGTGCGCGCTCTGCCACAGCAGGAACCCGCCCAGGCGCTGCTCGCCCGACGTGCGGATCACGAGCTCGGGGTCCGGCTGGCCCTTGGTGTAGAGGTGCTCCTCGATGTGCTCGACGTCGAGGTTCTCGGCGAGGTCCTGGAGCGAGGCGCCGCTCGCGGCCTGCTCGCTCAGGTAGGAGCGCACGGCGTCGGCGATCTCGTGCCGGCCGCCGTACCCGATCGCGACGTTGACCTGGAGCCCGTCGACCCCGGCGGTCTGGTCCTCCGCGTCGCGCAGCGCCTTGGCGAGGCGCTCGGGCAGGAGGTCGAGTCGGCCCATGACGCGCAGGCGCCAGCGGCCCGTCTCGGCGAGGTCGCACACGGCGTCCTCGATGATGTCGAGCAGGGCGCTGAGCTCCTCGCGCGAGCGCGAGAGGTTGTCCGTGGAGAGCATCCAGAGCGTGACGACCTCGATCCCGAGGTCCTCGCTCCAGGTGAGGAACTCGGCGATCTTGTCGGCACCGCGACGGTGACCGGTCGCGGCGGTCTCGCCGAAGGACTTCGCCCAGCGCCGGTTCCCGTCGAGGATGACGCCGACGTGACGCGGCATCGCCTCACGGGGCAGGGAGCTCGCGAGCCGTCGTTCGTACAGCCCGTAGAGCAGGTGGGGCATGCGCACGTGGGGTCCTTCGCGGTGTGTAATGGATGAGCGGCGACGGGGCCGGGCAGGGCCCGGGAGCGTCGCACGGACGACACGGGCACCGAGGAGCGCTCGGGGGCGTCGCTCGCCAAACGGTACCGGAGGCAACAGTCGATATGTCCCGAGGTCCGGCCCGGGAGACGCCTTTACGCAGGATCTTCACAGTCCCCCGCAGCAACCTACGGTGACGTAACTTACGATGGCGTAGGTTGTTCCTGAGCCACGCACGTCGACTCACGCGCAGTCCCCCCGGGCCAGGGACGCCTCGTCCCCCGCCCGCCGAACGAGTAGGAGCACCTCCGTGGCACGACCCTCCGACCGCCCGACCTCGGGCGACACCGTCGAGAACGCCCTCGACTCGGCAGCAGACGCCGTGTCGAGCGCGAGCGCGAAGGTCGCGGAAGCCATCAAGCCCCGGCTGCGGGGCTGGATCCACGCCGGCACGTTCCCCGTCGCCCTCGTCGCGAGCATCGTCCTCGTGATCCTCGCGCCCCCCGTCGCGGGCAAGGTCTCGTGCGCCGTCTTCGGCCTGAGCGCGTGCCTGCTGTTCGGCACGAGCGCCGTCTACCACCGCGGCACCTGGTCACCGAAGGTCGCGGGGATCCTGCGCCGGGCCGACCACTCGAACATCTTCCTCATCATCGCGGGCACGTACACACCGCTCGCGGTGCTGCTCCTGCCGCAGAGGACCGCGACGATCCTGCTCGTCATCGTGTGGGCGGGCGCCCTGCTGGGGCTCGCCGCGCGCATCATCTGGCTCAACGCCCCGCGCTGGGTCTACGTGCCGATCTACGTCGCGCTCGGCTGGGTCGCGGTCGGGTACATGCCCCAGTTCTGGACGACGCCGTCCGGCCCGGCGATCGTGTGGCTCGTCGCGATCGGCGGCCTGGCGTACACGCTCGGCGCGGTCGTCTACGGGCTCAAGCGCCCCAACCCGAGCCCGCGCTGGTTCGGCTTCCACGAGATCTTCCACGTGCTGACGGTCGTGGGTTTCGGGTGCCACTACGCGGCGATCATGATCGCGGCGCTCAACGCCTGAGCCTTCCTGCACCCGCTGAGTGCGGAGCAGCTGTCGCGGACGGCCTCGATCTGCGACGACCACTTCGCACTCAGCGTTGCTGCTGGTCCTTGGGCACGACGGCGTAGCGCCGGTTCACGAGCGACGGGTTCGCCTCCCGCACGGCCCCCAGGGCGCCGGGGTCGACGTCCGCGGTCCGCAGGCCCGCGCGCTCGTCGAGCTCGAGCCCGACCTGCCCGTCGGGCCCCACGAGCAGCGACCTCCCGGTCACGCCCTTCCCCGCCTGCCCGACGGCGAGCACCACCGACGTGTTCTCGATCGCCCGGGCACGGGCCAGGGTGCGCCAGTGGTCGGCCTTGAGGTCGCCCGCGGCCCAGGCAGCGGGCACGACCAGGACGTCGGCGCCGGCGTCGACCAGCCGGCGCGCCGACTCGGGAAACCGCAGGTCGTAGCACGTCATGACGCCGAACGTCAGGCCGCCCACGGTCATCGTGGTCGGGGCCGCGTCGACCGGGCCCGGCTCCAGCCGGTCCGACTCACGGTGCCCGAACGCGTCGTAGAGGTGCACCTTGCGGTACACCCCGACCAGGTGCCCGCCCCCGTCGATCGCGACGACGGCGTTGACGGCACGGGTCGTGCCGCTGCCGCTGCCGCTGCCCGGGAGCGTCGTGCCCGCGATCACCGCGACCCCGGTCTCCGCCGCCCAGCGCTGGAGGGTCGTGACGAACGGGCCGTCGAGCGGCTCGGCGTGCTCGATCCCGACCCCTCGCGGATCGAAGCCCGAGGCGTACTCGGGGAGCACCAGGAGGTCGGCCTGGAGCCGCTGAGCCTCCGTGAAGGCCGAGCGCACCACGAGCAGGTTCGCCGCGTGGTCGTTCGAGACCTCGATCTGGGCGATCGTGACCCGCACCGGACCACGCGACGTCCGTGCCATGTCAGTCGCCGCCGCCACCGGAGTCGCCGCCCGAGCTGCCCGAGTCGCTCGAGCTGTCGCTCGGACCGTCGTTCGAGCGCGAGCCGCCGCCCGAGGAACCGCCGTCCGAAGACGCACCAGACCCGCCGCCGTTGCCGGAACGGACCGACCGCTCGTCGTGCCGGACCTTGCGGAGCTGCTTGTTCATCGACAGGAACAGCGCGACGCACGCGAGCGCGACCGCGAAGATCGTGAGGAACCCCGGCAGGCCGGGAGACACGTCGGTCGGCTCGAGGCCCGGGCGCAGCTCACCGCCCGTCGGGGCGGGGGACGGCGTGGTCTCGGCCGTCACGCCGACGGCCCAACCGGGCCCTCCCGCGAGGTGGGACGACAGGTCGACCGCGAGCTGCGGCGTCGGGCTCATGCGTGGCCTTCCTCGGTGCGGATACCGGCGAACAGGTCGTCCTCCGGAAGCGTGGTCGGGACGCGCGACTCGGCGAGCTCGAACTCCTCGATCGGCCACACCGCGACCTCGAGGTCGCGCGGAATCGCGAAGAAGAAGCCGTCCGGGTCGATCTGCGTCGCGTGCGCGATGAGCGCCGCGTCGCGCTGCGGGAAGTACGGGGCGACCTCGACGCGCGTCGTGACCTCGCGCTCGGGGATCTCGCGCGCCGCCCGCGACTCGACCCAGTCGCTGAACGGCGACTCGAGACCGGCGTCCACGACGGCCTCGTGGATCGTGCGGATGCGGTTCATCGAGAAGTCGTGGTTGTAGTACAGCTTGAGCGGCTCCCACACGGGCGCGCCGCCCTCGACCTGGTAGCGCTCCGGGTCGCCCGCGGCGTGGAACGCCTCGAACGCGACCCTGTGGCACATGATGTGGTCCGGGTGCGGGTAGCCCCCGCTCGGGTCGTACGTCGTGATGACGTGCGGGCGGAACTCACGCACCAGCTCGACGAGCGGCGCCGCCGCCTCCTCGAGCGGGACGAGCGCGAAGCAGCCCTCCGGCAGCGGAGGCAGCGGGTCGCCCTCGGGCAGCCCCGAGTCGACGAACCCCAGCCAGCGATGGCTCACACCGAGCGCCCTGGCCGCCGCCGCCATCTCCGCGCGGCGCAGCTCGGCCATGCCCTCGGGGGTCGAGGGGACCTCACCGAAGCTCGGGTTGAGCACGTCGCCGCGCTCACCGCCCGTGCAGCTCACGACGAGCACCTCGACGCCCTCCGCGGCGTAGCGGGCCGACGTCGCGGCGCCCTTGCTCGACTCGTCGTCAGGGTGCGCATGGACGGCCATGAGGCGCAACGGTGCGCCGTCGACCGTCCCGGGCGCCGTTGCAGTCCGCGGGCGCGCCGTCGATTCGGTCACAGGTCCTCCAGGGGGTACTCCGGGGCGAAGAAGTTCAGAGACAATGATGTCTCATGAGCAGGTAGTCCACCCAACCCCTGGACCTCGATTCACCATGACGAACAGCACTCCCCCGTCGGGAACAACCCCGCAGGTCGGCCCCGACGCGCTCGACGAGCACGAGAACCCGATCGGGCTCGCGCCGCGGACCCCGGGACCGCAGCCGCCCGCAGGGCGCTACGGACCCCCGTCGACGCCCGCCCGCCGCCGCCTCACGATCGCGGGCATCGTCGCCGCCGCGGTCGTCGGCGTCGGGATCACGATCTGGATCGGGCTCGGGCAGGCCTCGACCCCGGTGCGCTACGACGACTTCGGGTTCAAGGTCATCAGCTCCGAGCAGATCGACGTGACGTTCCAGGTCTCGATGAAGCCCGGCACCCAGGCCGAGTGCACGATCGACGCCCTCGCGGAGAGCTACGCGCAGGTCGGGACGGTCGACGTCGTCGTCGGACCGAGCGACCAGCTCGAGGGGCGCTACACCGTGAGCGTCGCGACGTCCGAGCTCGCCACGACCGGCATCGTCGAGAGCTGCCGCGCACTGCCCTGACGGGGGAACGGCGGTGTGATGCAGCGGACATTTGGTATCCTGAGGGATTCACGCTGCCCCAGAAGCATCAGGTCCAGCGAAACCCGCCACGCGGCGTCGGCGACCGGCCGACGTCACCACCCCGGGCAGGCAGCGGAGTCGCTCTCACCCGCACCCACTGCCTCACCCTGTGCGGTCGCGTCCACCGACGTCGACCGCAGGAACGCAAGGAAAGGAAGGAGCGAACCGTGACCGAGACCAGCGTCACCTGGCTGACCCAGGAGGCACACGACAGGCTTCAGGCCGAGTTGGCTCACCTGTCCGGTGCCGGCCGCACCGACATCGCCGAGCGCATCGCTGCTGCCCGCGACGAGGGTGACCTCAAGGAGAACGGCGGCTACCACGCCGCCCGCGAGGAGCAGGCCAAGAACGAGGCGCGCATCCGCGAGCTGACCGCGAAGCTCCGCAACGTGCAGATCGGCACGCCGCCGGACGACGGCAAGGTCGAGCCCGGCATGGTCGTCACGGCCCTCGTGGCCGGCGAGGAGATGGCGTTCCTGCTCGGCTCGCGCGAGATCGCCGGCGGCACGGACATCCGCGTCTACTCCCCGACGTCCCCGCTCGGCGAGGCCATCAACGGCACCTCGATCGGCGACAAGGTCTCGTACGCCGCCCCCAACGGGAACCAGATCCAGGTGGAGATCCTCGCGGCCAAGCCGTTCGAGGCGTGACCCACCGCTGACGCGCCGAGCCACCACCGACGGTGGCCGCCCCAGGGCACGCGCATCGCGACCACGCAGGCCCGGGAACCTCAGGGTTCCCGGGCCTGCGTGCGTCCGGGTGCCTGCGCAGGCTGCCGGCCGGGCCAGCCTGGACTCTTCAGCCCGCTCGCGACGGTCGGCGAGATGCTGCCGGTTGTCGGGTCCCCCGCGCGTGGTGCGACAACGAGCAGCATCTCGCCGCCGGGGCGGAAGGGCGCGGCTCACACGACGTCGGCGTCTGTCCACAGGCCGCCCCAGACCCGCCACGCACCCGGTCGCTCTCAGGCAGGATCACGCCATGACGGACGACTCCCCGAGCCCTCCCCTGTCCCAGCGGTCACCCGCACCCGCACCCGCACCCGCACCCGCACCCGCACCCGCACCCGCACCCGAGATGCTCGCGGTTGTCGGGTGCCCACCTCTCGGGGCGACAACGGGCAGCATCTCGTGATCCCCCTCCCACCCGCACCGTTCCTCGTCACCGACGCGATCGCGGCCGGATGCACCCGACGGCAGGTACGGTCCACGAAGCTCCACTCGCCGTTGCCCGGGATCCGGATGGACAGGTCCCGGATGCACGACCTCGGAGCGCTCTGCGAAGCCGTCGAGCTCACGTTCTCCGACGGTGATGCCTGGTCGCACACGACGGCCGCGGCCCTGTGGGGTCTTCCGCTCCCGTCCGGAATCGACCGCACCGCGACCCTGCACGTCTCCCGGAGCCCCGGGAAGTTCCCGAGCGAGGCCGCGGGGATCACGGGACACGTCCGCCCCCGGACCAACCACGTCACCCGTCACCATGGGCGCCCCGTCACGACCCTCGCCCGGACGTGGCTCGACCTCGCCGGCCTCGTCCGACCCGCCGCGCTGACCGGTCCCGACCAGGGGCGGGTCGACGCTCGTCGCGCCACGATGCCGTCGCTCTCGTCCACGCACGAGCTGTCGTTCATGGATCTCGTCTGCGTCACCGACGCGATCGTCGGCAGACGCTGGCCCGCGGTTCCCCGGGAGGAGCTCGCCAGCGCCCTGGCCTGGCACGGCTCCCGACGCGGGGCTCGTGCGCTCCGGAGAGCGTTGGCCGCCACCCGGGCGTTCGTCGACTCGCCCATGGAGACCCGGCTCCGGCTCCTGCTGGTTGCGTCCGGGTTCCCGTGCCCTGTCGTCGGAGCCGACGTGTACGACCGGGACCGCTGGGTCGCACGCCCCGACCTGTGCTGGCCCGGGCTACGCATCGCGATCGAGTACGACGGGATCCACCACCTCACGGACAGGCAACAGATGCTCGACGACGTCGCGCGCCGAGAGGAGCTGGAGCGCCTGGGTTGGCGGGTCCTCGTGCTGTACGCGGACGACGTCCTGCGCCGCTGGCCCGCCACGACGGGACGGGTCATGCAGGCCTTTGCCGACCGTGGGGTGGACCCGGGCAACCTCGCAGACGCACCGGACGTCGTAGTCCGGCCCCGCATCGTCGAGGTCGCATGACGCCGACCGGAGGGGCCCCTCCGTCCGCCCCGTTCACCTACCGAGATGCTGCAAGTTGTCGTCCCACGCACCCCGGAAGCGACAACGGGCAGCATCTCGCGTCCGACTCCGCTCGTCGAGACGGCGGACGAGCCTCAGCCCGTCAGGACCCGGTACCCCGCGCCCCGTAGCTGCGCGACGAGCGCCTCGCAGTGCTCCTGCCCCTTGGTCTCGACCTGCATGCGCACCCACGCCTCGCCGATCGCGAGGTGCACGTCCGTGCGGTCGTGGTCGATGTGCATGATCGAGCCGCCGACCCCCGCGATGACGTCGAGCATCTGCGCGAGCGCCCCGGGCCGGTCGTCGAGCAGGACCTGCATCTGCATGTACCGGCCCGCAGCCGCGAGCCCGTGCCGCAGCACGCGCAGCAGCACCAGGGGGTCGATGTTCCCCCCGGACAGGATCACCACGACCGGGCCTTCCCACCCGGTCGGGTCGGCGAGCAAGGCCGCGACCCCGGCGGCCCCCGCCGGCTCGACGACGAGCTTGGCCCGCTCGGTGATCATCAGGAGCGCGCGCGACAGCTCGTCCTCGGTCACCGTCCGCACCTCGGCGCCCAGCTCGGACACGATCGAGAACGGCACTGGGCCCGGGGTGCCCACCGCGATGCCGTCGGCCATGGTCGAGCGGGCGAGCGACGTCGTCGGGACGCCTGCGGCGAGCGAGCCCGGGTACGCCGCCGCCCGCGCGGCCTGGACCCCGACGACCTTGACGTGCGGTGCGACCTCGGCCATGGCCGCCGCGACCCCCGCGACCAGGCCGCCGCCGCCGAGCGGCATGACGACCGTGCGGACGTCGGGGACCTGCTCGAGGATCTCGAGCGCGATCGTGCCCTGGCCCGCGACGACGTCAGGGTGGTCGAACGGGTGGATGAACACCGCGCCCGTGCGCTCGGCCTCGGCCTTCGCAGCCGCGAGCGTCTCGTCGACGTCGACGCCGACCAGGCGCACCTCGGCCCCGTACTCCCGGGTCGCGGCGACCTTGGGCAGCGCGGCGTCGACCGGCATGTAGACGACGGCCTGGATACCGAGCAGCCCCGCCGCGAACGCGACGCCCTGGGCGTGGTTCCCGGCGCTCGCCGCGACGACGCCGCGCGCCTTCTCCTCGGCCGAGAGCCGGGCCATGCGGATGTACGCGCCGCGGATCTTGAACGACCCGGCGCGCTGGAGGTTCTCGCACTTGAGCGCCACGGGCACGCCCGTGACCTGGCTGAGCGCGCGGCTCGTCTGGACGGGGGTCCGGTAGGCGACGCCGTCGAGCATGCGGGCGGCGTCGCGGATGCTGTCGAGCGTCACGCCGGGCTGAGCGAGGGTCACGCGTCCTCGCCCGCGCTCGCCCCGGCGCCCGACGACGGCGCTCCCGCTCGGCGCGACGCCCTGCGCCCGGCGGTGCGCGCCGAGGCGGGCACCTTCTCGTCGTCGGCGAGGTCTTCCTCGGCACGCCGGACCATGACCGGGAGCGCGGGCTTGCCGCGTATCACGAGGGTGTCGTCGGTGCCGAGGTCGGGGAACTTGTCGTGCCCGTTGAAGTAGAGCACCACGGTGTTGATCAGTGCGGCGAGCGGCACCGCGAACAGGGCCCCCACGATGCCGGCAGCGAACCCGCCGGCCGCGACCACGAGCAGCACCGCGACGGGGTGCAGCGAGACCGCGTGCCCCATGAGGAACGGCTGGAGCGCGTGGCTCTCGATCTGCTGGACCGCGAGCACGATGCCCAGCATGATGAGCGCCGCGACCCACCCGTTCGCGACCAGCACGACGAGCACCGCGACCGCGCCCGTGACGACGGCACCCACGATCGGGATGAACGACCCCACGAACACCAGGATGCCGAGGGGCAGCGCGAGCGACGGCACGAAGAACGCGGCACCGACACCGATACCGACCGCGTCGACGAGCGCCACGAGGATCTGGGTGCGCGTGTAGGCGGACAGCGTGACGATGCCGCGACGCCCCGCCTGGTGGATCGTGTCGCGCGACCGCGCCGGGAACAGGCCCACGCACCAGGACCAGATGGTCCGGCCGTCGAGCAGGAAGAAGAACGTGCAGAACAGCGCGATCACGGCGCCCGCGGCCACGTGGCCCACGGTCGTCGCCGCGCCCAGCGCCCCGGACACGATGCTGTCCTGGCTCGAGCTGATGAACTTCTCGAGCTCCTTGAGGTAGCCGTCGACCTGCTCGACGCCGATCCCGAACGGACCGGCCTGCAGCCAGTCCATGAACTCGTTGAAGCCGTCGATCGCCTTCTCCCGGAGCTCCGAGATCCCGCTCACGATCGTGCTGCCCGCCACCGTGATGAGCCCGCCCACGACCAGGAGAAGCCCCAGCAGCGCCGAGATGGAGGCCAGGCCGCGGGAGAACCGCAGCCGCTTCTCGAGGAAGCGTCGAACCGGTGTCAGCAGCACCGTGAGGAGCAGCGCGATCGCGACCGGGACCACGATGACCTTGAACAGCGCCGTGACGTACAGGCTCGCCGTGACGAGCGCGCCGATCAGGAGCAGGCGCCACGACCAGGCCGCGGCGGTCTGGATCGAGGGCGGGACGGCGTCGGCACCGTGCGGCCTGCCGGCTCGTACCTTCGTGGTCGCCGCGGACGTGGGGACCACTGCGGTGGCGACCGTTCCTGCCGAGGCGGGCGCCGTCGTCGGGCCCTGTGCCTTCTGGGCGCGGCCCTTGCGCGGTGCCGCGCTCACGCGAGAGCCCGCGTGAGGTCCGCGATCAGGTCCGCCGCGTCCTCGATGCCGACCGACAGTCGCACGAGGTCGTCCGGGACCTCGAGCGCAGAACCCGCGACCGACGCGTGCGTCATGCGCCCCGGGTGCTCGATCAACGACTCGACCCCGCCGAGCGACTCGGCGAGCGTGAACACCTGGGTGCGCGCGCAGACCGCGAGCGCCTTCTCCTCGCTCCCCGCGCGGAAGGACACCATGCCGCCGAAGCCGCGCATCTGGCGCTTCGCGAGCTCGTGACCGGGGTGCGACGCGAGGCCCGGGTAGACGACCTCGGTCACCGCGGGGTGCGACGCGAGGAACTCCGCGACCGCGGCCGCGTTGGCCGAGTGCCGGTCCATGCGCACCGCGAGCGTCTTGAGACCGCGCAGCGTGAGCCACGCGTCGAACGGCCCCGCGACCGCACCCGAGGAGTTCTGGTGGAAGCCGACCGCGTCAGCCAGGCCGCGCGTCCCCGCGGGCGAGACGAGGTCGCCCGGGAGCTCCGCGCCGTCGGCCACGACGAGCGCTCCCCCGACGACGTCGCTGTGCCCGCCGATGTACTTGGTCGTCGAGTGCACGACGACGTCGGCGCCCAGGCCGATCGGCTGCTGCAGGTAGGGCGTCGCGAACGTGTTGTCGACCACGAGGGTCGCGCCGTGCTCGTGCGCGATCCGCGCGAGGGCGGCGATGTCGCTCACGCCCAGCAGCGGGTTGGTCGGGGTCTCGACCCACAGGACCCTCGTGCGGCCCGGCTGGACCGCTGCCCGCACGGCGTCCAGGTCCGTCAGGTCCACGGCCGTGTGCTCGATGCCCCATGGCCCGAACGCCCGCGCCACCAGGCGGTACGTGCCTCCGTACGCGTCGTCGGGCACCAGGACGTGGTCGCCCGGGCGCAGCGTCGCGCGCAGCAGCGTGTCCTCCGCCGCGAGGCCCGAGGAGAACGCGAACCCGCGCGCCTGCGCGGCCCCGGCAGGCGTCTCGACGGCGCCGAGCGCCTCCTCGAGCGCCGTGCGGGTGGGGTTCGCGGACCGGGAGTACTCGTACCCCCCGCGCAGACCGCCGACGCCGTCCTGCTTGTAGGTGGAGACCTGGTAGATCGGGGGCACGACGGCCCCCGTCGTCGCGTCCGGGTCCTGTCCCGCGTGGATGGCGCGGGTCGCGAAGCCGGTGCTCGACCAGTCGGGGTGGGAGGGAGTGCTCGCGCTGCTCATCCTGTGAGCCTACGTGCCCGGGGGCCGCGTGTTCCTGCGGAACACGACGGTTCTCGCAGAGCGGATGTGGACATTTCGCGCGGACCGTCGGGACGGGACGGTTCCGAGGCGTCCGGGGAACAGGCGACGACGACGAGGTGTTGCCCAGGTGTCGGCTACAGGTGGAGGTAAAGATGTTCGAGTCGTTGTTCGGGTCCTCGATGAAGACCCAGATGGTCGCGCCCGAGAAGGCGCTCGCCGGGCGGGACCAGCCCGTGCTCCCCACCGCCCGCCCGCACACCGTGCTGGGGACGCCGATCACCGGTCCCTGGCCCGAGGGCACGCGCGTGCTGTACCTCGCGATGGGCTGTTTCTGGGGCGCCGAGGAGATCTTCTGGCAGGTGCCGGGAGTGATCTCGACCGCCGTCGGCTACATGGGCGGCACCACCCCCAACCCCACGTACGAGGAGGTCTGCACCGCGCGGACCGGGCACACCGAGACCGCGCTCGTCGCGTACGACCCGTCGGTCGTGAGCGAGGAGGAGCTGCTCAAGATCTTCTGGGAGCGCCACGACCCGACCCAGGGCTACCGACAGGGCAACGACGTCGGCACCCAGTACCGCTCGGCGGTCTACTGGACGACGCCCGAGCAGGAGGCCGCGGTCCGCGAGACCGAGGAGCGGTACCAGAAGGTCCTGACCGCACGTGGCCTGGACCCCATCACCACCGAGGTCGCACCGGCCGAGGGGCGCACGTTCTACTACGCCGAGGACTACCACCAGCAGTACCTCGACAAGAACCCCAACGGGTACCGCTGCCACGCGACGACGGGGATCCCGTTCCCCGACGCGGCGTGATGCCGGGCTGAGCGTCGGTGCAGAACCCCAGGTTCGTCAGGCAGCCCGCCCCGGCTGCCTGACGAACCCCGGGTTCGGCACGTCTCAGCTGCTCAGCAGGTCAGGCCCGAGCCCGGCGCGACGCCCAGGATCGCCGTGATCTTCTGGTAGCGGTCGACCCTGCTCTGGACCGAGGCCGGGTTGCCGCCGTCGCACTCGAGCGCCCCGTTGAGCGAGTTGATCGTCTGACCGAATCCGGCGCCGCCGATCATCGCCTCGTGCGACGTCATGACGCCCGGACCGTTCTGCGTGTTCCAGTACCAGAGGGCCGTCTGCCAGGCGATCGACGGGTCCTGCTCGACGAGCCACGGGTTGTTGAGCAGGTCGATGCCGAGCGCGTCACCGGCCGCCTTGTAGTTGAAGTTCCAGCTGAACATGATCGGGCCGCGGCCGTAGTAGGCCTTCTGCCCGGCCGGGCAGCCGAACGGCTGCGAGTAGTCGCACTTGATCCAGTAGTTCGCCTCGTTGATCTCCTTGACGTACCGCAGACCGACCGACTCGAAGTCGGCGTGGGTCAGGAAGGCCGCAGCCTCCTGGGTCCGGGTCGTCTCGGTCCCCGTGTTCGCGAACCTCGGGTACGCCGCGAGGGCGTCGACGAGGCCCTGGTAGGTGTAGAACGCGTTGCGCTTCGGGAAGATCGCGTCGAACTCGGCCTCGCTGATCACGAAGTCGGACGCGCCACCCTGGCAGGCCCCCTTGTCCGCCCAGACGGTGGTGGCCCCCGGGTTCTCGCGCTGCGTCCACCACTTCGCGGTGAAGTTGCGGCCGTGGTGCGAGACCGTGGCCCCGCCCTGGTACGCGGTGGTCTCGCTCCACGTCGCGGCGCAGGGGTTCGCGGGCGCCGCGGTGGCGACCGTGAGCGGTGCCGTGGCCGGTGCATCGACCGCGGTCGCCGGCGCGGCGGCGGCGGTCGCGACGACCGCGCTCACGAGGCCGGCAGCCACGATCGCGGCTCCTCGGCGCATGCCGGTGACAGTTCTCTTGCCAAACATCGAGCCCCCATTTGCTCATCGTTGAACAATCCTTGTGAACGGCTGGCGCCGCGGTCACAAGGTAGCGATGCGCACAAATGTCAGCAACTCGAACAAACCACCTGATTGCGCTGCGCCTCCCCCGCGGGCATACCTGGGCATGCCTGGGCGCGCCTAGGCACTCCGAGTGGACGCGGGCCCGCCGAGGGTGCCCGACTCGACCCCCGAGGGTGACGCGCGCGACTACCGACGGTGACGCCGTCGACGACTGAAGGAGTCACCCGCGGCAGGTCGTCGCGTCACTCTCAGCGCCGGACCAGCGTCCTGTCATCGGCCCCGGCCCGCACCTCCGGCGCGAGCAGCAGCCGGCCCACGGCCTCGTTGCGGCACAACGTCGCCAGGACCGCGGCGACCGGCCCGCGCAGCGCCAGGACGAGCGCCACCACGACGCACACACCGACCGTCGCGCCCGCGACGACGTCGTGCGGGAAGTGGACCCCCTGCACCAGGCGCGCCGCGCCCGTCACGATCGCGAGGACCGCGGGCGCGACGACCATGACCCGGTAGGGCGGGAGGCGACGTGCGCGCCGGAACCGGAGCGCCGTCGTCGTGCCGAGGGAGTCCCGCGGGCGGCCCGTGGCGAGCGCCGTGAGCACCACGGACGTCGCGAGCGCGAACGCGATGGTCGTGTGGTTGCTCGGGAAGGACCAGTCCCCCGCCGCGGGGCAGTGCGCGATCTCGATGAGGTCCCAGCACCCGCGGGGCTGCTGGACGATCGTCTTGGCGACCTCGGACGTCGCGTACGCGACCACGGCCCCGGCGCCTCCGACGAGCGCCGTCGCGACCGCACCGAGCCCGGCCCCGCGTGCCTGCCAGGCGGCGAGCAGCCACAGCAGGGCGAGTGCGATCACACCGCCCTCGGCGACCAGCTCGACGCCGGGCAGGTCCGCGGTGCGGGCCGTCACGGCGAGGTAGAGCTCGGTGCTGGGCCCGCGCAGGAGCAGCAGCGACGGCACGACCACGGCGGCCGCGAGCAGCCAGAGCAGGGCCAGGAGCAGGGGCGATCTGGGGGACTTCACCCCGGAATGGTACGGAGGTGAACGGCCGATGAACATCAGACCGCGGTCGGACCCGGACACCTCCTGCCGTCCCCCTCGCGGCCCACACCCCGCCTTCACGTCCGTGCCCGTGGCATCGTGGGGCGCGTGACCGACGCCCGCACCGCCGCGACGCCCGACACCGCCCTGCTCACCGCCGCACGCCTGCTCGCCGCGGCGTTGGTCTGCGGGTCGGCGGTGCTCCTGTTCGCGGTGCACGTCCGGCCGCTCGGGTACGTGCCGCTCGTCGCGGGCGTCCTGCTGGGGCTCCTCGTCGACCGGCGGCTCGGGCGCGACCTGCTGCTGATCGCGCTCGGCATGGGCATCATCAGCACCATCCCGCTCGCGGCGGACCTGAGCGATGCCGGGATCGCCCGGTTCGCCGTCGTGCTCTCGCTGGCGGTGCTGGTCCCGTGGGCCGTCTCGCGCTACGTCTACCGCGACGACGCGATCCGGTTCCCGGTCCGCACGGGCAGACGGTGGAACCGCACCCAGATCGTGTACCTGCTGGTCGTGCTCGTCGCGGGCTACCTGATCCTGCCGGCGTACTTCATCGGGTCCGGCTCGTACCAGAACTGGCCCGCGATCGAGACACCGCAGGAGATCGCGCGACTCTTCGTGGGCGTCAACGCCGTGGGGATCTGGGACGAGCTGTTCTTCGTGTGCGTCGTGTTCGCGCTGCTGCGCCGCCACTTCGCGCTGTGGCCTGCGAACCTCCTGCAGGCGACGGTGTTCGTGTCGTTCCTGTGGGAGCTCGGCTACCGGAGCTGGGGGCCGCTCCTGACGATCCCGTTCGCGCTGGTCCAGGGGTGGATCTTCGCGCGCACCAAGTCGCTCACGTACGTGGTGTGCGTGCACCTGCTGTTCGACGCGATCGTGTTCGCGGTCCTGGTGCACGCGCACCATCCCGAGCTGTTCGACGTGTTCGTCACGGGCGGGCGCTGAGGCACCCACGGCGGGGTCGTCACCCACCCGCGACGCGGGCAGCCCCAGCCCGCCCGACGTCGCGCGGGTCAGGGTGTCGCATCCCCGTCGAGCGGCGGGACGTAGAACGCGGTCGTCGCGGCGGCGGCCGCCTCGGCCGCCGCCGGTTCTGCGCCCGACGTCTCGTGCGCGCCGCGCCAGAGCTGGGCGCTGGCGGTCTGGAGCGCACGCATCTCGGGGCTCGTCTCGAGCGTGGCCGGGTCGCCCAGGTCGACGCCCGCGACGTGCGCGGCGAGACCGAGGAGAGCGAGGTCCCAGCCGACGCCCACGGCCCCGGGGCCGAACTGGTCCCAGAACTCGGGTGGCACGACCGCGACGTGCTCGAGCGTGAGCTCGGTGGCCCCGCCGTCGGCAGGGGCGAGGCGGAGCTCGACCGTGCTCCGGTCCTCCTCGCTCATGCCCCAGGTCACGAGGAACCGGCGCGGCGGTTCGCACTCGCGCACCTCGCCGCCCGCGTTGCCCTGGAGCTGGTAGCGCCCACCCAGGCGCAGCTCGCCGGTCACGGGCAGGAACCACCGCGCGATGCGCTCGGCGTCGGTGCACGCGTCCCACACGTCCTCGACCGGGGCGTCGTAGGTGCGGCTCAGCAGCACGACGCGGGCGTCGTCGCGCTCGCCGACGGTGCGGCGGGCCCTGTCGATCTCGGTGCTCAGGTCGAACGTCATCTCGTGGCCTCCTTCGCGGGGTCCGGTCGCGGGTCCGCGGCCGGGGCGGTGCGGGAGGCGTCCGGGGGCGACGCGGCCCGACGGCGGGCGCGGCGCCCTCGCGCGAGCTCGGTGCCGAGCGCGTCGAGGCGCTGGTCCCAGAGCTGCCGGAGGCCGTCGAGCCAGGTGTCGACCTCGTCGAGCGCGCCGGGGTCCAGGGCGTAGAGCCTGCGGGTGCCGGCTGCCTGGACGGTCGCGAACCCGTTGTCGCGCAGCACCTTGAGGTGCTGGGAGACCGCGGGCTGGCTGATCCCGAACTCGTCGCGGATCACGGCTGCGAGGTCGCCGGCGGACGTCTCGCCGCCGGACAGCAGCTCGAGGATCCGTCGCCGGACGGGGTCGCCGAGGACGTCGAACGCTTCCATCCGTCGATCTTTCACCTGTGACTTATATAAGTCAAGGGCGATGGACTCAGCGCCCCTTCTTGCGACCCTTCATCGACTGCGACTTCCCGAGCCGCTTCGCGACGGACTTGCCCGACTTCTTGCCGCCCTTGGGCGCCTGCTTGGCGCCGCTGCGCGCCGCACTCGCCGTCCTCGCCCCCTTGGCGGTCTGCCCGGCCTTCCCGCCGCTCTTGGCGCCCGACGACGAACGCCCGTCCGTCTTCTTGCTCGCCTCCGGCGTGGGCGGGGTGGGGCCCGCGACGCCGCGCGAGCTGTTGGCCGTACGGCCGCGCACGATCCCGATGAACTCCTCGACGAGGTCGGACTTCTCCTCGGTCACCCAGCCGAGCGCGACGGGCGCCTCGGGCCCCCCGTCGAGGGGCCGGTACGTCAGGTCCTTGCGGTGGTGCAGGCGCGCGAGGGACTGCGGCACGACGAGCAGCCCGATCCCCGCCGCGACGAGCTCGATCGCGTCGGCCGTCGTCGCCGGGCGCTCCAGGGCCGGCTTGCCGGGCAGCACAGGGGACACCTCGTCGTCAGCACCCGAAGCAGCGGCAGAGGTGGCCCAGCCGAGCACGTCGTCGAGCGGATGCAGGACGACCTCGTCCGCGAGGTCCGCCGTGGTGAGCGCTTCGTCACTCTCGAGGGCCGCGAACACGTGGTCGCGCGGGACCACGACGACCGGCACCTCGGTGTACATCGCGATGTGGCTCAGTCCCTCGCTGCGCACAGGGCGACGCAGGATCGCGACGTCCGCTCCGCCGTCGTGCAGGAGGGCCTCCACCTGCGAAGCCGGGACGGCGAGCGCCTCCAGGCGCACGTCGGGGACCCGGTCGATCCACGTCCGCACCCACTTCGAGGGCGTCACGCCGGGGACGTACGCGAGGCGGAACCCGGGGGCCTGCGCGTCGGTGACGTCCTCGGCCGGTCGGTCGGCGTCGTGCTCGGCGCTGCGCGCAGTCTCTTCCACCCCACAACCCTAGCCGCCCCAGGACAAGGAACCCGGGCCGGGACCGATACCCTGGGACCATGAGCACCCCGCACTCCTCCCAGACCATGAAGCCCGCGACCGCGGCGAAGAAGCTCGGGGTGTACCTTCCCGCCACTCCCCCGGAGTTCCAGGAGGGGACCATCACGCGCGGCCGGCTCGAGGAGCTCGAGACCAACCCGCCCGAGTGGCTCGTCGACCTGCGCCGCAACGGCCCCCACCCGCGCCCCGTCGTGGCCGGCCGCCTCAACGTCTCGATCGCGGGCCTCGCCCGCGGCGGCGTCGAGGAAGCGCTGACCACCGAGCAGATCAACGAGCTGCGCGAGGACCCGCCCGCGTGGCTCGTGCGCGAGCGCGAGATCCAGGCCGAGGTCCGGGCGGAGGAGGAGCGCATCAAAGCGCGCGACCTCAAGAAGGCCAAGAAGGTCGCCCGCGCCAACCGCGAGGCCGAGCAGAAGGCGTCGTCGGCCGAGTGACATCGCGTGGCGCCCGGTGGGGCGCCACGCCAACGCCGGACCACCCGCCCGGCCAGACGCCCCAGGCCACCCCGGGCGCCTCACCCGATGAAGCCGCCCGCGTACTGGAGCCAGTAGACGAGCTCGCCGCCCGCGGTGATCTCCTCCCGGCCCAGGAACGCGTCCCGGGTCCCCTCGCCCCGGCACGTGTACCGGAACGCCCCGTAGTCGGCGTCGACGGACTCGTGCGTGCGCGTCGTGGCCGCGTGCTCGACGAGCGCGGGCTGGAGCATGAGGTCCGCCTGCCCCTCGCTCATCGAGGAGAAGTCGCCCGAGTAGGACACCGACCACACGGGCACGCCGTCGTGGTGGACCACCTCGATGCCGGGGAAGATCCCGTTGCCGATGTAGTACACGTCGCGGTAGAGCCAGGGCCCCTCGGCGAGCTCGTACTGCACCGACCCCGCGAGGATCGCGGTCGTCTTCCCCTCCCCTGCGGCGTAGGTCCGGGCGCGGGCGCGGGTGAGGAACGCGTGGGCGTCGTCGGCGAGCATGGCGCCGATGCTAGGAGGCACCACCGACACGGTCGGTGTGGCCGAGCGAGAGGCCGGGGGCGACGCGGTCGCGCACGATCCGCTTGAGGACGGGCACCTCCGGGAAGCCCTTGCGCTCCTTGCGGTCCCACACGAGCTCGTCGCCCACGTGCACCTGGAAGATCCCGCCCGTCCCGGGCACCAGGGCGACCTCGGTCAGCCTCGTGCCGAAGGTCGTGAGGAGCTCCTGCGCGAGCCAGGCGGCGCGCAGCATCCAGTTGCACTGCGTGCAGTAGGTGACGGTCACGCGGGCCGGGGTCACGTCGGTCTGTTCGTCCACGGGCCCAGCGTGCCAGAGGCGGCACCGACCTCGCGTCACCTGACCACGAGCATCACCGCGAGGACGGCCATGACGAGCGCGATGACGCCGTCGAGCACGCGCCACGCGACGGGTCGCGCGAAGACCGGCGCGAGCACACGCGCCCCGAAGCCGAGCGTCGTGAACCACACGATGCTCGCGATCCCCGCCCCGACGCCGAAGACCCAGCGCCCGTCGTGGCCGTACCCGGCCGCGACCGAGCCGAGCAGCAGGACCGTGTCGAGGTAGACGTGCGGGTTGAGCCAGGTCAGGGCGAGGGCCGTCCCGACGGCGGCCCCCACCGCCATCCTCAAGCCCCCCTCGGCTGCTTCGAGGGTCGCGGGGCGCAGCGCGCGCCGGGCCGCCTGCGCCGCCAGGACCAGCAGGAACACGGCCCCGCCCCAGCGCACGACCGCGAGCAGCACGGGGGCACGCGAGACCAGCACCCCCAGGCCAGCGACCCCGGCCGCGATGAGCACGAGGTCCGAGAGCGCGCACACCAGCACCACGGGCAGGACGTGCTCGCGGCGCAGGCCCTGGCGCAGCACGAAGGCGTTCTGGGAGCCGATCGCGACGATGAGGGACAGCCCGGTGCCGAGGCCGGCGAGGAGAGGAGCGAGGGAGGTCACGCCTTCGACGGTAGGCACGAGAGATTCGACAGTCCAGCGAATGATTCTGTCGAACCATAAGATCTGCTCATGGTGGATCTTCAGCCCGACCAGCTCCGCGCGCTCGACGCGATCGCGACCACCGGCACGTTCGACGCCGCCGCCCAGCACCTCGGCGTGACCCCGTCGGCGATCAGCCAGCGCATGCGCGCGCTCGAGACGTCCGTGGGCCAGGTGCTCGTGCGCCGCGGTCGGCCGGCGACGCTCACCGCCCCGGGCGAGGTGCTCGTCCGGCACGCGCGCCACCTCGCGCTCCAGCACGCCGAGGTCCTGGCCGAGCTCGACCTGACCTCGGGCAGCACCCCTGAGGTCACGCTCGTCATCACGGGCGACGCCCTGACCACGTGGGCGCTGCCCGTGCTCGCCGAGGCGTCGTCGTGGGCGCGGCTCGAGATCCTGCGCGAGGACCAGGACCACTCGATCGACCTGCTGCGCGACGGGACGGCCGTCGCGGCGATCACCTCGGTCCCGACGGCCGTGCCGGGCTGCCGCTCGACCCCCCTCGGCCGCATGCGCTACCGCCCCATGGCGAGCCCCGCGTTCGTCGAACGGTGGTTCCCGGGCGGTCCCACGGCGGCGGCCCTCGCCGTCGCGCCCGTGCTCGTCTTCGACCGCAAGGACGACCTCCAGGACCGCTACCTGGGTCGCCGCCGGGGCGGCCCCCGCCACTACGTCCCGGCCTCGCACGAGTTCCTGCGCGCGGTCGGGCTCGGCATGGGCTGGGGCATGCTGCCCGACCTCCAGAGCCACGACGCCGAGGTCGCCGGCCGGCTCGTCGGGTTCGACGACGCCGCGAGCCTGACCGTGCCGCAGTACTGGCAGCAGTGGCGCCTGCACTCCCCCACGCTCGACCGGGTGGCCGCCGCCGTCCGCGAGGCGGCAGCCGCCCACCTGCGGTGACCTCGGGCACCCCGCCCGGGGCGCCCGAGCAGGGCAGACTTGTCCCGTGCCCCCTCTCCCCTGCGACGCCTCCCTGCCCGACGACGTCGCCCACCCCGACGCATCGGCCACCCCTGCGCTCGCCGCCCGGAACCTCCTCCTCGCCGGGCTCGAACGCTTCTCGCCCGACGCCCCCTCCGGCCCAGAGCGCCGCCCCGGCAGCGCCACGCGCGACGCCGACCCGACGCTCGTCGCGGTCGACGCGACCGACCGCCTGCTCCTCGACGAGGCCGCGAGCGCCCTCAGGAGCGCCGGGCCGGGCGAGGTCGTCGTGATCGACGACCGGTTCGGGGCGCTGACGCTGGGCGCCGCGGTGGCGCACGGGCTGACCGGCATCCGCGTGCACCAGGACGCCGTCACGGGCGAGGTCGCGCTCGACCGGAACGCCCGGCAGGCCGCACGCCGTGCCTTCCAGGGACTGGCCGACACGTTCACGCACCTGCCGCTGGGCGAGGACCTGCTGCGCGGCGCGCGCGTCGTGCTGCTCCAGCTCCCGCGCTCGCTCGCGGCGCTGCGCGACGTCGCGGAGCACGTCGCGCGTTTCGCGGCCCCTGACGTGGTCCTGCTCGCGGGGGGCCGGGTCAAGCACATGACGACGGCCATGAACGACGTCCTGGCGGAGTCCTTCACGGACGTGCGGGCGAGCCTCGCGCGGCAGAAGTCCCGCGTGCTCGTGGCCCGCGGTCCCCGGCCCGGCACCGACCTCACCTACCCGGTCACCGAGCACCTGACGGAGCTCGACCTCGACGTGGTCGCGTACGGCGCGGCGTTCGCAGGTGCGAGCCTCGACCTCGGGACGCGCTTCCTGCTGGGGTTCCTCGACCGGGTCTCGCTGGGGGCGCGTGACGCCGTGGACCTGGGCTGCGGCACGGGCATCCTCGCCGTGTCGTTCGCCCGCGCGCGTCCGGGTGCCCTGGTCGTCGCGACCGACCAGTCCGAGGCGGCCGTCCGCTCGGCCCAGGCCACCGCGGTCGCCGCCGGTGCGGGTGACCGGGTCCGGGTGGTGCGCGACGACGTCGGGTCCTCGCTCGCTGACCGCAGCGCCGACGTCGTGCTGTGCAACCCGCCCTTCCACCAGGGCGCCGCCCTGAGCACCGATGCGGCGCACCGCATGTTCGCGGCCGCGGGCCGCGTGCTGCGCCCCGGCGGCGAGCTGTGGACCGTGTACAACTCGCACCTGCGCTACCGGCCCGCGCTCGAGCGCGCGGTCGGGCCCACGACGCAGGAGGGCCGGGACCCGAGGTTCACGGTGACGCGCAGCGTCGCCCGCTGAGAACCCGGGGCCCCGGCCCGTCAGGCGCGAGGGGTCGAGGTCACTGGACCCCGACGACGTCCACCACGAAGACCAGCGTGTCCGTGCCGCCGATGCCCGCCTGCGGGACACCGCGCATGCCGTAGCCGTGCTCCGGCGGGATCGAGAGCAGGACGCGCGAGCCGACGTTCTGGCCCACGAGGCCCTTGTCCCAGCCACCGATGACCGCACCGGTCCCGATGGGGAAGCTGATGGTCTCGCCACGGTCGTACGACGTGTCGAAGATGCCGCCGTCCCAGACCTGACCCAGGTAGTGCACGACGATCGTGCGGCCGGCCGTCACGACCGGGCCGCTGCCCTCCTCGAGGACCTGGACCTGGAGGCCGGCGGGAGCGCCGCCCTCGGGGAACGTCAGGACCGGCTTGTCGCCGAACGAGCCGGACGCGGTGGGGAGCTGCGTGCTCATGGTGCTACCTCTCGGATGGAGTTGCGGGGTTCGAGGACAAGCCTAAGCGTGCGGCACACGCCCGGCCCTGCCGCCCCCTCCCTGCCCGACGGCGGAGCGCACCGCACCGCGCCGGGTGCGCTCCACCGTCGGGCACCTTCCCGCCTGACAACCGCAGCGCACAGGCGCACGCTGGACGGATGGACTCCTTCGACGACGAGCCCGACACCGCCCGCCCCGTCGACACGACCGACCTCGACGCACCCGTGACGCACGCGGGCGGGGCACAGGTGCCGACGGGCAGGCGCTCGGCGTTCCCCGGGATCGCGGAGTACGCGTTCCTGTCGGACTGCGAGTGCAACGCGCTCGTCGCGCCGAGCGGCGCGATCGAGTGGATGTGCGTCCCGCGGCCCGACTCGCCCAGCATCTTCGCGGCGGTCCTCGACCGGGGCGCGGGCTCGTTCCGCGTCGGGCCGTACGGCGCGCGCGTGCCCGTGGCGCGGCGCTACATCCCCGGGACGCTCGTGCTCGAGACCACGTGGCAGACGCCCACGGGCTGGCTCGTGGTGCGCGACGCGATGCTCATGGGACCGTGGCACAACGTCGACCAGCGCTCCCAGACGCACCGGCGCACCCCCACCGACTTCGACGCCGAGCACATGCTGCTGCGCACGATCCTGTGCGTCAACGGGACCGTCGACGTCGAGGTCGTGTGCGAACCGCTGCCCGACTACGGGCGCGAGGCCGCCCGGTGGGAGTACGACGGACAGACCTACCAGAGCCTCGTGACGCGCGTCGCGCACCCCACGACGCCCGACCTGCGCCTGAGCAGCAGCCTGCGCCTCGGCGTCGAGGACCGCCGCGCGCAGGGCCGCACGCGCATGGCCGCGGGCGACAAGGCGTACGTCGCGCTGTCGTGGTCGGACCGGCCCGCGCCCGGCACGTGGCCCGACGCCGCCGACGCCATGGGACGCACCGAGCAGTACTGGCGCGACTGGATCACGCAGGGCGTCTTCCCCGACCACCCGTGGCGCTCCTACCTCCAGCGCAGCGCCCTCACCCTCAAGGGCCTGACCTACGCCCCCACGGGAGCGCTGCTCGCCGCCGCGACCACCTCGCTGCCCGAGACCCCGCACGGCGAGCGCAACTGGGACTACCGGTACGCGTGGGTGCGCGATTCGACGTTCGCCCTCTGGGGGCTCTACACCCTGGGCCTCGACCGCGAGGCGAACGACTTCTTCGCGTTCGTGCACGACGTGTGCCGCGACGACCGCGAGCTGCAGATCATGTACGGCGTCGGCGGCGAGGACCGGCTCGAGGAGAGCACGCTCGACCACCTCTCGGGACACGAGGGCGCGCGGCCCGTGCGCATCGGCAACGCCGCGTACGACCAGCAGCAGCACGACATGTGGGGCGCCGTCCTCGACTCGGTGTACCTGCACGCCCGGTCGCGCGAGCAGCTCCCCGAGTCCCTGTGGCCCGTCCTCAAGGCGCAGGTCGAGGAGGCCGCGAGGCACTGGCACGAGCCCGACCGCGGCCTGTGGGAGGTCCGCGGAGAACCCCAGCACTTCACGTCGTCCAAGGTCATGTGCTGGGTCGCGCTCGACCGCGGCGCGCGCCTGGCCCGCATGTACGACGAGGGGGACTACGCCGAGCAGTGGCAGAAGATCGCCGACGAGATCCACGCCGACGTGCTGGAGCACGGCGTCGACTCCCGCGGGATCTTCGTCCAGCGCTACGGCTCCGACGCGCTCGACGCCTCGCTCCTGCTCGTGCCGCTCCTGCGGTTCCTGCCGGCCGACGACCCGCGCGTCGTCGCGACGGTCGACGCGATCGCGAACGAGCTCACGGTCAACGGCCTCGTCCTGCGCTACCGCACCGACGAGACCGACGACGGGCTGTCCGGCGAGGAGGGGACGTTCACGATCTGCTCGTTCTGGCTCGTGTCGGCGCTGGTCGAGGTCGGGGAGCTCGACCGGGCGCGGGCGTTGTGCGAGCGGCTGCTGTCGTTCGCGAGCGAGCTCAACCTGTACGCCGAGGAGATCGACCCGCACTCGGGGCGGCACCTGGGGAACTTCCCGCAGGCGTTCACGCACCTGGCGCTCATCAACGCGGTGGTGCACGTGGTGCGGGCCGAGGAGCGTCGGGACGGGACGGGCCACTTCGAGGCGGCCCACCGAGGGTGACGGACCCACCTGCTGAGGGTGACGTGCCGGCCTACCGAGGGTGACGAGAACTCGCGCTCTCCCACCCCTTGCCCTCCATTGGCTAATGGTATTAGCCTCTACGCTATGAGTACTCGCCAGATCGTCGAACTCCTTCCTCGCCCCGAGGGCCGCCTCGCCTACACCGTGACCGGCACCGGCCCCCTCGTCGTCGCCGTCCCCGGCATGGGCGACCTGCGCTCGACCTACCGCGACCTCGTCCCCCCGCTCGTCGAGGCCGGCTACCGCGTGGCCGTCCTGGACCTGCGCGGTCACGGCGACAGCGACACCACCTTCCGCACGCACGGCGACGTCGCGACCGGCCAGGACCTCCTGGCTCTCGTCGAGCACCTGGGCGGTCCGGCCGTGCTGGTCGGGAACTCGATGGGAGCAGGTGCCGCCGCGTGGGCAGCCGCCGAGGCGCCCGACGCCGTCGCGGGCCTCGTCCTCCTCGGCCCCTTCCTGCGCGACCCCGCCACGGGCGCCGCGAAGGCCGCGGCGAGCCGGCTGCTCTACCGCGTCGCGCTCGCCCGCCCGTGGGGGGCCGCCGCCTGGGCGGGCTTCTACTCGATGCTGACCAAGGGCCGCAGGGCACCGTGGCACGCCGACCACGTCGCCGCGATCCGCGCCTCGATGCGCGAGCCCGGCCGTCTGCGGAGCTTTCGCGACCTGGCCCTGACCCTGACGCACGCACCCGTCGAGGCGCGCCTCCCCGAGGTCGACGCCCCCGCGATCGCCTTCATGGGTTCGCTCGACCCCGACTTCGCCGACCAGGGCGCCGAGCTCGCCTGGATCCAGGAGGTCGTCGGCGCCCAGGGGCACCTGGTCCCCGGCGTCGGGCACTACCCGCAGCACCAGGCGCCCGACGTCGTCGTGCCCGCGACCCTCACGTTCCTCGCCGGCCTGCGCGCCGATGCCCAGGGCTGGAACGCCCGTGGCTAGGGCCGGGCTGAGCCGCGAGGGCGTCACGGCCCTCGCGCTGCGCGTGGTGGACGACGGCGGAGCGCAGGGGTTCGCGGACCTCACCCTCGCGAAGGTCGCGGCCGCGGCAGGGGTCGCGACCCCGAGCCTCTACAAGCACGTGGGCTCGCTCGCGGACCTGCGCCGGTCCGTCGCGCTCGTGGCGGTGAACGACCTGACGCGCGCGACCGCCGCCGCGACGATCGGCCGCTCGGGCCCCGACGCGCTGTCAGCGCTCGCGTGGGCCGTCCGCGACTTCGCGCGCGAGCACCCGGGCCGCTACGCCGCGATCCAGCTCTCGCCCGACCTCGGCGCCGCCGACGACGACCCGCTCTCGCTCGCGGGCGCCGAGACGATCGCCGTGATCGTCGCGGTGCTTCGCGGCTTCGACCTCCCGGAGGCCCGCACGGTCGACGCCATCCGCGCCGTCCGGTCCGCGGTCCACGGGTTCGTCTCGCTCGAGCTCCTGGGCGGCTTCGGCCTGCCCGACGACGTCGACCACAGCTTCGAGGTCCTCGTCCGTCTGCTCGTGGCCGGGATCGAAGACCTCGCCCACCCTGCTCCGTCCTGACACGACCGCCGTCCCACCCACCGAAGGAGAGCCGCCATGAACGCACCGTCGATCGACCGGACCCGCCCAGACCTGGGCCTCGTCCGTCCCCGTACCGGAGCCGTCCTGCTCGCGGTCGCGGGCGTTCTCTTCCTCGCCTTCCCGCTCCTGCGCCCGTGGGTCCCCGAGGGCGTCGCCACCCCCGAGCTCGCGGCCGCGTTCGCCTCGGGGCGCTGGATCGCGGCGCACCTGTGCGGTGCGGCCGGGTTCTGGCTGCTCCCCGCCGCCTTCGTCGCGCTGCGCGGACGGCTGGCCAGGACGCGGGGCCGGGCTCCGGCGTCGGGCGCGGTCGTCACGGGCTGGCTCGGCGCCGGGCTCGTCCTGCCGTACTTCGGTGCGGAGATCTTCGGGGTCCACGCGATCGCGCGCGACGCGGTGACGACGGGGTCCCTCGACTTCCTGCCGACGATCGACGCGGTCCGGATGCAGCCCGTCGCGATGACGCTGTTCGGTCTGGGGCTGCTCGCGGTCGGCGCGAGCGGGGTGCTCGCCTCCGTGGCGGTGTGGCGCGGCGGGCTGGTTCCACGGTGGACCGGGATCCCGCTCGCCGCGGGCCTCGTGCTGTACCTGCCGCAGTTCTTCACGCCGCCGGCGGGGCGGATCGTGCACGGCGTGCTGCTGGCCGTGGGCTGCTGGCTCGTGGCGTGGGCCGTGCGCCCCGACGCCGAGGGTGACCTGGATCGGCCGGTGACGCCCGTCCGCCGAGGGTGACCGCCACCAACGCCGAGGGTGACATCCGATGTCGCCCTCGGCGGGCGTGTCTGTCACCCTCGGCGGGCGTGTCCGTCACCCTCGGCGGGCCGGCGTACCAGCCGCGTCAGTGCGCCAGGAAGCCCAGCAGGTCGTGACGCGTGAGCACCCCGACCGGGTCGCCGTCGTCGATCACGAGCAGCGCGTCGGCGTCGTGCAGCGCGGCCCGGATCGCCGCGACCCCCTCGCCCGCCCCGATGAGGGGGAACCGCGCCTCCATGTGCTTGTCCACGCGGTCGGCGAGGGAGGCGCGCCCGGAGAACACGGCGTCGAGCAGCTCCCGCTCGCTCACGGCCCCCGCGACCTCGCCGATCTTGACGGGCGGCTCGGCCCCGACGACCGGCATCTGGGAGACGCCGTACTCGCGCAGGATCTCGATCGCGTCGCGCACGGTCTCTCCCGGGTGGGTGTGGACGAGGCTGGGCAGCTGACCGCTCTTGGAACGCAGCATGTCTCCCGCGGTCACGCCCTCCTCGGCGTCGAGGAACCCGTACGACCGCATCCAGGAGTCGTTGAAGATCTTGGACAGGTAGCCCCGCCCGCCGTCGGGCAGGATCACGACGATCACGGCGCGCGCCGCGGCCTCGGGGTCCTCGTCCTGGAGTCGGCGGGCCAGACGCAGTGCCGCGACGACCGCCATGCCGCACGAGCCGCCGACGAGCAGGCCCTCCTCGCGCGCGAGCCGGCGGGTCATCTCGAACGAGTCGGCGTCGCTCACGGCGATGATCTCGTCGGGCACGGTCGGGTCGTAGGCGGCGGGCCAGAAGTCCTCGCCCACGCCCTCGACGAGGTACGGGCGACCGTCGCCGCCCGAGTAGACGGACCCGGCGGGGTCGGCGCCCACGACGTGCACCCGGCCACCGGCCGGACGCGAGGCCGACACGTCCTTGAGGTACCGCCCGGTCCCGGTGATGGTGCCACCGGTCCCGACCCCGGCCACGAGGTGCGTGACGAGACCGTCGGTGTCGTCCCAGATCTCGGGGCCCGTGCTCTCGTAGTGGGACGCGGGACCGTTGGGGTTGGCGTACTGGTTGGGCTTCCACGCCCCGGGGATCTCGGCGACGAGCCGGTCCGAGACCGAGTAGTAGGAGTCGGGGTGGTCGGGGGCCACGGCGGTGGGGGTCACGACGACGCGCGCCCCGTAGGCGGTCAGGACGTCGCGCTTGTCCTGGCTCACCTTGTCGGGGCAGACGAACACGCAGTCGTACCCCTTGCGCTGCGCCACGAGCGCGAGGCCGACCCCGGTGTTCCCCGAGGTCGGCTCGACGATCGTGCCGCCGGGCGCGAGCTCCCCGGAGGCCTCGGCCGCCTCGATCATCTTGAGCGCGATGCGGTCCTTCACGGACCCGCCAGGGTTGAGGTACTCGACCTTGGCGAGGATCGTCGCAGAGAGGCCGTCGGTCACCGATCCGAGCCGGACCAGGGGTGTCCCGCCGACGAGGTCAGAGATGTGGTGTGCGAACTTCATGCACCGATCATGCGCTGCCGAGGGCCATTCCGCCGAGCACGGCGCACAATGCGACGCTCACACCGAGGATCACGACGAGCAGCGGACGGTCCGCGGCGTCGCGTGCGAAGTACCGCCCGACGGCGGCGCTCAGCCCGCCCGCGACGGCCAGGTAGAGCACCGACGCCAGCGCGATCCCGCTCGTCGCGGTGGTCGGGTCGCCGGTGGCCGCGCTCAGCAGCGAGCCCAGCACCAGGAAGCTCCAGATCCCGACGCCCACGAACCCGAGCGCGAAGAACAGGGTCGTGGCCCTACGGTCGTCCCACTCGCGCGAGATGCGGTGCCCCAGCCAGGCGACCACGGCTCCGGCCGTGAGGGTCACGAGCAGGATGACGACCGCGGAGACCGTGACCCACGCGACGGCGTTGGGGACGCTCCGACCGACGAGGAGCCCATAGGGGACCTGGAGGACGAGCAGCGTGAAGGCGGCCAGCGCGAGGCCGGCGGCAAAGACCGGCACCCGCGTCGGAACGGGTTCCGATGCGGGTGCCGGGGACTTCTTCCGGGCGTCGGCCAAGGTCAGTCGCTGCTCTGCAGGATCGCGAACAGGCGCAGGAACTCGAGGTACAGCCAGATGAGCGTGACCATGAGCCCGAACGCGGCGGACCAGGCGAACTTGGCGGGCACGCCCGCCTCGACGCCGCGCTTGATCGAGTCGAAGTCGACGATGAGCGACGCGGCCGCGAGACCGACGGCGATCAGGCCGATCGCGATGCCCCAGCCACCCCCGCGGGCGCCCCAGCCGTCCAGCACGCCCGTCATGATGAGGACCATGTTGACGAGCGAGAAGGCGAGGTAGCCGACCATCGCGATGAGCAGCCAGCGCGTGAACTTGGGCGTGACACGCACCTTGCCGGACTTGAAGAGGAACAGCGCCGCCGCGAAGGTCACGACGGTCGCGAGCACGGCCTGAAGGACCACGCCGTTGAGCTGGACGCCGTTGATGACCATGGAGTCGTAGTACTTGCTGATGCCGCCGAGGAACGCACCCTGCGCGATCGTGTAGGCCACGATGAGCGCGGGGCTCGGGCTCTTCTTGAACGCGTTGACCAGGCCCAGGACCAGGCCGACGATCGCGCCGCCGATCCAGATGAACGGCATGGTGTCGACGAGCTGCCAGCTGCCGGCCGCGACGACGACGAGCAGGGCGAGCAGGCCGCCGGTCTTGATGATGACGTCGTCGTACGTGAGGCGCTTGGTGTCCGCGGTGGTCGCGGTCGGCGCGTTGTACATGGCGTCGAGCGTCGCGGCGTCGGCGGTCTGCGCGCCGTAGCTGCCGTACTGCGCCTGCTGGGGCGCGGTGCCGTACGCGGGGTTCTGCTGGACGGTGCCCGCAGCCCCCTGGCCGGTGCGCGCGCGCTTCGGCTCGCCGAAGATGGCGCTGTTGTTGAAGACGGGGTTGCTCATGCTTCCTCCTGGTCGCGGCGTCCAGTGCCCTCTGTCGAGGCGGGTGTCGCTGGCCGTGTTTCCATCCTATGCAACGAGCGGGTTCGCGCCGGTGTTCCCGGGGGTTTCATCCGACTTTTCCGCCCCTCGCGGACCAAGATCGCTCGACCGGCCGACGGGCGTCATCCTTGCGGCGTACGGAGACGCCCCGAGAAGATCGACCATGAGGGGGCATCGCCCGGACGGCCCCCTCTCTAGGCTGGGGACGTACCCAGCCACCATCCGCAACCCACCCGAGGGGCGAGCATGATCGAAGCACGAGGCCTGACCAAGCGGTACGGGCCCAAGACCGCTGTCGACGGGATCTCCTTCACCGTCCAGCCCGGCCAGGTGACGGGCTTCCTGGGCCCGAACGGCGCCGGCAAGTCGACCACGATGCGCATGATCATGGGGCTGGACCGTCCGACGGCCGGTTCCGTGACCGTGAACGGCCAGCCGTACGCCGCGCACCGTTCGCCCCTGACCGAGGTCGGGGCCCTTCTCGACGCGAAGGCCGTGCACACGGGCCGCAGCGCCTACAACCACCTTCTGGCGATGGCGGCGACGCACAACATCCCGACGAAGCGCGTGCACGAGGTCATCGAGATGACCGGCCTGCAGTCGGTCGCGAAGAAGCGCGTCGGCGGCTTCTCGCTGGGCATGGGCCAGCGCCTGGGCATCGCGTCCGCGCTGCTCGGCGACCCCAAGACGCTCATCCTCGACGAGCCGGTCAACGGTCTGGACCCCGAGGGCGTCCTGTGGGTCCGCAACCTGGCGCGCTACCTCGCCTCGGAGGGCCGCACGGTCTTCCTGTCGAGCCACCTCATGAGCGAGGTCGCGCTGACCGCGGACCACATCATCGTGATCGGCAAGGGCCGCATCATCGCCAACGCACCCGTCAAGGACATCGTCGACGGCGGCGCGCAGCACACGGTCCGTGTCCGGACGCCGCAGGCCACGCAGCTCGCCGAGCTGCTGACGCGTGACGGCGCGACCGTCACGTCCGACGAGCCGAGCCTGCTCCAGATCACGGGGGCCGAGGCCGCCGGGATCGGCGAGCTGGCCGCCGCCTCGGGCATCGTCCTGCACGAGCTCACGCCCGTCACCTCCACCCTGGAGGAGGCGTACATGCTCCTCACGGCCGACTCGGTCGAGTACCAGACCGAGTCCGCCGCCCAGCACATCGGCCACGGCGTGGACGCCGCGTCCGGCGCCCAGATCTCCGAAGGAGCCAAGCGATGACCGCCGCAACCGTCTCCGCCGCACGCCCGACGGCGCAGCGCGCCTCGTCGGCCCGCCTCACGTTCGGCGGGATCCTCAGGTCGGAGTGGATCAAGTTCCGCACCTTGCGCTCGACCGTCTGGACCGTGTCGATCACGGTCGTGGTCATGGTCGGCATCGCCCTGATGTTCGCGGCCCTGATGTCCTCGCTCCTGGGCGACGCCCAGGCCGAGGCGAACGGCGGCCTGCTGCCCGGCGTCATGATCGTCACGTTCGGGTACAGCTTCGCCCAGCTCGCGGTCGCCGTCCTGGGCGCGCTGACGATCACGGGTGAGTACTCGACGGGCATGATCCGTTCCACGTTCAGCGCGGTCCCGACGCGCGTGCCCTCGCTGGCCGCGAAGTCGATCGTCCTGGCCGTGGTGACGTTCGTGATCTCCGCGGTCGGTGTCGCCCTGTCGTACGTGGTGGCGCTGCCCTTCATCTCGGGCACCTCGCTCGAGGTCGACCTGTCGGCGGACGGCACGCTCCGTTCGCTGATCGGCGTCCCGCTCTACCTCATGGCGATCGCCGTGCTGGCGATCGCGCTCGGGGCGCTGATCCGCAACTCCGCCGGGACGATCTTCTCGCTCGTCGCGCTCATCCTGGTGCTCCCCAGCATCCTCGGCGCCCTCCCGGTCGAGTGGGTGCAGAACCTGGCGCAGTACCTGCCGAGCGCCGCGGGTGAGGTCCTGATCCTCGGCGACTTCGGTGGCGGCGACCTGAGCCCCTGGCAGGGCTACGGCGTGCTCGTCGCCTGGGTCGCGGTCGTCTGGGCAGCGGCGGCCGTGGTCATCAAGCGTCGGGACGCCTGACCATTCCTCGCACCGCGCACAGCCCGGCGCCGGACCACGAGACCCGTGGTCCGGCGTCGGGCGCTGTGCGTCCTGAGGGGGGCGTCGCCCCGGGTGGCGCCGGCGGCACCACGGGGGCGGCCACAGCGCCCCGGGTCACCCTCAAACCTCGGCCCGGCAGCGCCGCGGTGTTCACCGAGCTCGACGCGCGCAAGCTCGGGCCGGTACGCCGGTACTTCGTGCGCCACCCGGTCGTCATGGACTGGTTCGTCGCGGCCTGGTTCGCCGTACCCGGCCTGCTGGTGGCGCTGCTGTACCCGGAGCCGCGCTACGGCGTCGCGGTCGCGACCCTCGCGGGCGGCGCGGCACTGCTGTGGCGCCGCCGCTACCCGCTGTGGACCGCCGCGGCCATCGGTGCCCTCGCGATCCTGACGCTCGCACTGACGGGCGACTCCGCGGGCTTCGAGCTGGCCACCGCGTTCGCCGTCTACGCCGTCGCGACGACCTACCGGCCGGCCGTGGCATGGAGCGTGCTGGGTGTCCTGGTCCTGACGGTGTGCACCGCGGAGATGCTCTGGTACGACTTCACGGTGAGCGAGACGGGCGCGATGGTGCGTGCCGAGGTCGGCAGCGGCGAGCTCACGGGGCAGCGCGTCGCCACGATCGCGATCACGATCACCTTCGCCCTGCTGGGCATCGCGATCGGGTCCAGCGTGCGCGGTCGACGCCTGCACGTCGCCGACCTCGTGGGCCGCGCGAACGCGATCGCGCGCGACCGCGACCAGCAGGCACAGCTCGCGGCCGCGGCCGAGCGCGCGCGCATCTCGCGCGAGATGCACGACGTCGTCGCGCACTCCCTGACCGTCATGGTCGCGCTCGCGGACGGCGCCAAGGCGCTGGGCGCGAAGGACCCCGAGCTCGCGGGGCAGGCGCTCGACGAGCTCACCGAGACGGGGCGCGCGGCCCTCGCCGACATGCGCCGCGTCCTGGGGGTCCTGCGCGACCCCGACGGCACGGTCGCCCCGCTGACCCCGACCGCGGACGTGCCGAGCATGGAGGACATCGCCGAGCGGTTCCGGCACGCGGGCCTGCCCGTGCGTCTGGTGCGCGTGGGCGTCCAGCCCGACCCGGACCCGGGCCTGCGTCAGGCGGCGCACCGGATCGTGCAGGAGTCCCTGACGAACGTCCTGCGGTACGCGCCGCTGACCCCCGTGGTCGTGGTCGAGATCGCCCGGCGTGACGCGGGCACGCCCGACGGTGGAGACTGGCTCGAGATCACGGTCACGAACAAGGCGGGTCGGGCCCCGGGCGGCACGGCCCGCGACGGGGCGGACGCCCGCCCGCTGCCTCCGGGCATCACGGGCGACCAGCCCATCGGCACAGGAAGAGGGATCATCGGGATGCGCGAACGTGCGGCCGTCTACGGGGGCACGGTCACGGCCGGGCCCACGAGCTCGGGCTGGGAGGTCGTGGCGCGGATGCGCCTCGACGGCGCCACGCAGCCCAGGCCCGACGGCGGAGCCGGGGTCGCGCTGTGACCCTCCCCTTCCCGGACGAGACGGCGGGCGGTGTGGCCGGTCACGAGGCCGTGCCCCACGGCCCCGCCCACCCGATCCGTGTGCTGCTCGTCGACGACCAGTCCCTGCTGCGCATGGGTTTCCGCATGATCCTCGCGGCCGAGGACGACATCGAGGTCGTGGGCGAGGCGAGCGACGGTGAGACCGCGTTCGCGCAGGCCACGGCACTGCGCCCCGACGTGATCCTCATGGACGTGCGCATGCCGGGCGTCAACGGGATCGACGCGACCGAACGGATCGTGTCCGCGCTGCCCGCCAGCCGGGTCATCATCCTCACGACGTTCGACCTCGACGAGTACGCGTTCGCTGCGCTGCGCGTGGGCGCGAGCGGTTTCCTGCTCAAGGACGCCCGCCCGGCCGACCTGGTCGGCGCGATCCGCAACGTCGCGAGCGGCGACGCGGCCGTCTCCCCGCGCGTCACGCGCCGCATGCTCGAGATGTTCGCGGGCTACCTGCCGGAGGACCCGCAGTCGCAGGGGGCGGCGGCGCCCGGCCACGGGGTCGACGACCCACGGCTGCGCGAGCTCACGGCCCGTGAGCTCGAGGTCTTCGCGGCGCTCGGCGAGGGGCTGTCCAACGCCGAGATCGCGGGACGGTTCGTGGTCTCCGAGGCCACGGTCAAGACGCACGTCGGGCGCGTGCTCGGCAAGCTCGGCCTCCGCGACCGGGTCCAGGCCGTGGTGCTGGCCTACGAGACGGGCGTCGCGCGCCCGAGCTGAGCGGCGTCGTCGGGCCTCGAGTGGTGCGGGCCGCCCCGCGCGGGCATGGTCGTGGAGGGGAGCGTTTCGGCTCCGTCGTCCACGACGCGGGAGGCAGCCATCATGCCCGACCACCACGACCCGTTCTCCGCCGGCTTCTCCGGCGACCACGGGCGCGACTTCGAGATCCGCAGCGTCCTGGGTGGCGCGTACAGCGGCACGGCGGACGTGGGCGAGGTCCTCGCTGCCGTCGCGCACGTGCGCGACAGGGACCACCAGGGCTGGTTCGACGCGTGGCACACGCTCGGCGACCGCGTCGCGCAGGTCGCCGACGACGCCGCCGCGGCCGGGCACGGGACGAGCGCCGCGGCCGCGTACCTGCGGGCGTCCGCGTACTACGCGGCCGCGGTCAACGCGGTCGCGGCGCTCGAGGTCGACGACGACCTCCTGCCCACGTTCCGCAAGCACCGCGCCGCGTGGGACCGGTGGGTCGACACGAGCGGGCTCGTCGTCGAGCGCCTCGCGGTCCCGTACGAGGGGACGACGCTGCCGGGGTACTTCTTCAGCGCGTCCGACGCCGCGTCGACCGCGGCGATCGCGGCGGACCCGGGACAGGTCCGGCCGAGGTCGACGCTCGTCGCCGTCAACGGGTCGGACGGCTCGCTGACGTCGATGTGGACCGCGTGCGTCGCGGGCGCGCTGCGCCGGGGATACCACGCGTTCGTGTTCGACGGCCCTGGGCAGCAGTCGATGCTGTTCGAGCACGGCGTACCCTTCCGGCCCGACTTCGAGGCCGTCCTGACCCCTGTGCTCGACGCGCTCGTGGGCCGCCCCGACGTCGACGAGGGACGGGTCGCGGTCTACGGGTCGAGCCAGGCCGGGTACTGGGTGCCTCGCGCGCTCGCGTTCGAGCACCGACCGGCCGCGGCGGTCGTCGACCCGGGAGTCGTCGACGTCTCGGCCTCGTGGACCAGTTCCATGCCCAAGAGCCTGCTCAAGCTGCTGCAGGAGGGCAAGGACCACGCGTTCGACCGCGACATGGACCTGGGCCTGCGTCTGTCGAAGGCCACCGCGGCCACGTGGCGCTTCCGCGCCCGCCCGTACGGCGTCGAGGGCTACGCCGCGACGCTCCGCGAGGTCCAGAGGTACGACGCACGGGACGTCGTCGCACAGGTCACCACTCCCCTGCTCGTCACCTCGCCCGAGGGCGAGCAGTTCTGGCCCGGCCAGTCCGAGGAGCTCGTCCGGCTCACGCCCGACGTGTCGAGCCTGGTGCGGTTCACCGCCGCCGAGGGCGCGAACCTCCACTGCCAGCCCCTCGGGCGAGCCCTGACCGAGCAGCGCGTGTTCGACTGGCTCGACGAGACGCTCGCGCCCCGGCTCGTCGGGGAGGACGACTGACGAGAGGCCCGCCCGTTCGACGAACGGGCGGGCCTCTCACGTCCCGGAGCGGGTCGGGTCAGCCGCGCGCGGCAGGCTCCGCCGGCTCCTCCGCAGCGTGCCGGCCCACGAGCTCGGCCGCCTTCGCCTCGTGCTTCGCCTCGCGCCGGGCCGCCCGCTTCTCCCCCGCACGCTCGGCGAGCGTGTAGAGCACGGGTACGACGACGAGCGTGAGCAGTGTCGAGGACAGGAGGCCGCCGATGACGACGAGCGCGAGCGGCTGCGAGATGAACGAGCCGCCGCCCGTGATCCCGATCGCCATGGGCGTGAGCGCGAAGATCGTCGCCGCGGCCGTCATGACGATGGGCCGCAGTCGCTTGCGCGAGCCCTCCGTCACGGCCTCGTCCAGCCCGCGACCCTGCGCGCGGTACTGGTTGATGAGGTCGATCAGGACGATCGCGTTCGACACCACGATCCCGACGAGCATGAGCATGCCGATCAGGGCGGGCACCCCGAGCGGTGTGCCGGTCGCGAGCAGCAGGAGCAGCGCGCCCGTCGCGGCGAACGGGATCGACACGAGCAGGATGAACGGCTGCAGCAGGCTGCGGAACGTCGCGACCATGACGAGGTAGACGATCGCGATCGCGACCAGGAGCGCGAGGCCCAGGTCGGCGAACGCGTCGGCCTGCTGGGTCGCGACGCCGCCGAGCTCGACGGTCGCGCCGCCCGGCAGCTCGAGGTCGTCGATCGCGGCCGTGAGCGCGGTCGTGAGCGTGCCGAGGTCCTGGCCCGCGGGCGTCACCGCGATGGTCGCGCTGCGCTCGCCGTTGACCCGCGAGATCGAGGTGGGTACGTCGACCTCCTCGATGCTCGCGATCTGCGTGAGCGGGACGACGCCCGCGGCCGTGGGCACGACGAGCGCCTGGAGCTCGTCGACCGTGGTCGGGGCCTGCCCGACGGCGACGCGCACCTGCACGGGCCCGTCGCCGAGGTTCACGGTGCCCACGGGCGAGGGCGACATGAGGCTCGCGACGGTGCCCGCGACCTGGGTCTCGGTGAGCCCGACGGCGGCTGCCGCGTCCCGGTCGACCGTCACCTGGATCGTGGACTGGGCGCTCGCGAGGTTGTTGGTGACCTCGGACGCACCCTCGGTGTCCTCGGCGATCTGCTGGACCTGGTCGGCCGCGGCGGCGAGCGTCTCGGTGTCGGGCGCGCGGACGACCAGGTCGACCGTCGAGCTGCCGAACGCGGCGTCGGCCCCGGCGACCGTGATGCCCTCGGAGTCCTCGCCGCCGAGGTCCGCGACCGCGTCCCGGACCTGCTGCTGCGCCGCCACGCCGTCGGCGTCCGCGTCGAGCGTGAGCGAGAAGGTGGCCTGGGGCGAGCCGCCGCCACCGAAGAACGCGGCCTCGGGACCGCCCGCCGAGCCCACGGTCGTCTGGACCGTGTCGACCACGTCGAGGTCGAGGAGCGTCTCCTCGACCTCGCGGGCCGCGGTGTCCTGCGTCGCGAGCGACGTGCCGGGGGCGAAGGTCTCGGTGACCGTCAGGGTGTCCTGGCCCGAGTCGCCCAGGAAGTTGGTCTCGAGGCGCGGCACGAGCGCGACGGTGCCAGCGAGGACCGCGACCGCGATGGTGAGGGTGATCGCGGGGTGGCGCAGCGCGGCGCGCAGCGTCGGCAGGTAGCCCCGCTGCCACAGCCCGCGACGCTCCTTCGCCTCGGCGACCTCGCGCGCCTGGTCCGCGAGGACCTTGGCCTGCTCGGGGTCGGCCGGGACGACGGGCGCCTTGATGAACCAGTAGGCCAGCACGGGCACGATCGTCAGGGCGACGAACAGCGACGCGGCCATGGCGATCGCGACGGTCATGGCGAACGGGCGGAACAGCTCGCCGACCATGCCGCCCACCAGCGCGATGGGCAGGAAGACCGCGACGGTGCAGACCGTCGAGGCCGTGATCGCGCCGCCGACCTCCTTGACCGCCTTGAGGATCGCGGCGGTCTTCTGCTCGCCGTAGGACAGGTGCCGCTTGATGTTCTCGATGACGACGATCGAGTCGTCGACCACGCGCCCGATCGCGACGGTCATGGCACCGAGCGTGAGGATGTTCAGGGTGTAGCCGGTCGCGTTCATGACGATGAACGTCACGAACAGCGAGAGCGGGATCGAGACGGCGGAGACGAGCGTCGAGCGCAGCGACGTGAGGAACAGCAGGATCACGACGACCGCGAAGACCAGGCCGAGCAGACCCTCGGTCGCGAGGCCCTCGATGGACTCCTCGATGAACGGCGCCTGGTCGAACACGACCTCGACGCGCACGTCCTTGGCCTCGAGAGCGCCGTTCATGTCCTCGATCGCGTTCTGGACGGCGTGCGAGACCTCGACCGTGTTGCCCGCCGGGGTCTTGGTGATCGCGACCGCGAGCGCGGGCTCGCCGTCGAGGCGCGAGTAGGAGGTCGCGGGCTGCGGGGCCACGGTGACCGTGGCGACGTCGCCGAGGGTCACGGGTGCCGCACCGGGCGCGCCAGCGGACGGCGCCGCGACGAGCGGGAGGTTGATCAGGTCGTCGGTGCTCGTGACGGCCGTGCCGACCTGGACGGACAGCGTGCGGTCGCCCGCGGCGACCGTGCCGGCGGGGATCACGACGCCGTTGTCCTGGAGGATCGTGGTGACCTGGGCCGGGCTGAGCCCTGCCGCGGCGAGGGCCGCGACGTCGAGGTCGATCGTGACCTGCTGGTCGGCGATGCCGCTGACCGCGACGCTGCGCACGTCGGTGACCTCTTCGAGGGCGGGCACGACGACGCTGTTGACGGTGTCCGCGAGCGCGGTCTCGTCGGCGCCGCCCGAGACCGCGAGCTGGACGACGGGGAGGTCGTCGACCGAACCGGTCACGACGGTCGGGTCGACGTCGGCGGGCAGCTGGCTGCTCACACGCGTGACCGCGGTCTGGAGCTGCTGCGCGGCGAGGTCCATGTCGGTGCCGTACGTGAACTGGACGGTCGTCACGGACATGCCGGTCGACGAGCTCGACGTGACGTCCTCGACGCCGTCGACCCCGCGCGCGGCGGTCTCGAGCGGTGCGGTGACCTGCTGCTCGACGATCGCGGGGGCGGATCCGGGGTACACGGCGACGACGGCAGCGGTGGGGATCTGCAGGCTCGGGATGAGCTCCTGCTTGAGCGATCCCATGCTGACGATGCCGAACACGGCTATCGCGATCGTGGCGAGCGCGACGACGGCGCGGTTCGCCAACGACGTTCGGGCGAGACGGAACACGGGGCCTCCAGGGCACGGTGGATGGTCACGACGTCGTCGTCGCAGAGTCGTTAGCCTAACGCTAAGCAAAACGGGAGAGTTCCCACGTCTCGCGGACCGGTCTGGCCTCCCCCAGCCCGTCGACCGCCTCCGAGGACCCCTCCGATAGAGTCTCGCCGTGACATCGGACCCCCCTGGCGATCGCGCCCGGCTCCAGCGCGAGCTGATCGACGCGCAGCACGCCCTCCAGGAGCTCGTGCTCGCACGGCGCCTCGAACCGCTCATGCGCACCCGCCTGACCGCTCAGCAGATGCGCGCCCTGGGGATCCTGCTCATCGACGGCGAACGCAGCACGGCCCACCTGGGCGACGTCCTGGGCGTCAGCCCCGCCACGATCTCCGGGATCGTCGACCGACTGGAGGCCGCGGGCATGGCCTCCCGGCGCCCCGACCCCGAGGACGGTCGGGTCCGGCTCGTCGCCGCGACCGAGCGCGGGGCGGAGGCCGTGCGCAGCATCGTCGCGAGCGACGCACCGGCCGGACCCGAGACGCTCGAACGCCTCACGCTCGACGAGCTCGAAGGGCTCCGGCTCGGGCTCGCGGGGCTGCTGCGCGTCGTGCGCGAGAGCGGCGACGAGATCGAGGGCAGCACAAGCACCGAGGGCGGCCCCGCCGCGGCGACCTCGGGCGAGGCGTAGGCGGGGTGCGAGCGGCGTCGTCGGGCCTGCGCACACCTGCCCGACGACGCCGCTCACCGCCCGCTCAGACCTCGCCCAACGCCTCCTCGGGCGTCCCCTCGACCGCCCGGGCCCGACGGTTCCAGCGCGACCACAGGACCGACTCCCCCAGCTCGCCCGCCATCCCGTGCGCCGTCGCGAGGAACGCGACCACCCCGACGAGCAGCACTCCGGCACCGACCCAGTACGGGACCGTGAGGCCGACCGGGTGGAGCAGGCCCGCGATCACGGGGGCCGGGGCCGCGAAGCCCCACCGGACCAGGTTGAAGGCGCCCGTCGTCACGCGGCGGTCCGGGCTGCCGAGCGCGAGCGAGAGGTCCGTGAGGTTCGCGTTGGCGATCCCCATGAACACGCCCGCGACGACCAGGACGACGATCGAGCCGGCCGTGCCGAGGTCGAGCGCGAGCGCGACCGTGGCGAGGAGCACCCCGACGACCGCGATCCCCATGGTCTGGACCGCACCGACCGTGTGCGCGAGCCTGTGCCCCACGACCAGGATGCCGAACGCGAGACCGATGCCCCAGGCCGTGAAGACGAGTCCGAGCGGGATGACGTCGAGCCCCAGGAACACCGGGGTGTAGCCGAGGATGATGAAGAACACGAAGTTGTACGCCGCGGTCACGATGCACAGCGCCCGGAAGCCCGGCTTGCGGAAGAGCGCGAAGACCTGGCCCACGCGGAGCGGCACGGGCTTCTCGGCCGGGTCCTTGAGGCGCGTGATCGACAGCGCGAGCGCCACGATCATGAACAGGCCGCACGCGAGGAACGGGATGCGCCACGAGAACTGCCCCAGCAGGCCTCCGATGAGCGGACCGACCGCGAAGCCCAGGCCCACGCACGTCTCGAACAGTCCCACGACCCACTCACGGTCGTTGGCGAGCGAGACGAGCAGGACCATCGCGGTGGCGAAGAACATCGCGTTGCCCAGCCCCCACAGGCCGCGCAGCGCTGCGAGCTGCCCGATGTTCTGCGAGAGCGCCGCGAGGATCGCCGCGACCGCGACGAGGCTCACGCCCGCGCCGAGGACCTTCTTGTAGCCGAACCTCCCCGTCGCGAGGACGGCCGGGATCATGCCGATCGCCATGACCGCGATGTACGCCGTGAACAGGAGCTCGATCTGCCAGGTGCTCGCGCCGATCTCCTGGCCGATGATCGGCAGGATCGGGTCGACCACGGCGATGCCGGCGATGGCGAAGAAGGCGGTGAGGGCGGTCGCGTAGATCGCGGTCTTGTTGGGCTCGTTCCTGGTGGTTCTGGACACACGTCCCCCGGGTCTCGTAGGTAGTCATGGGTGCTGATGGGTGCTGGCGCACGGGCCGCAGCCGGCGAGACGCCGGGCCCTGCGGGCCGGTTCGAGATTTACCTGCATCATGCAGATAACTCTCTGTAGAATACACCTATGACAGTTGCTCGGGGTAACAGTTCTGCGAACCGACCGACGGACGGCCCTGACGACGGGCCCGACCCCGCCACGCGAGAAGTCCTGTCGACCATCGAGCTCGAGCTCGCCCAGCTCCTGCGCCGGGCCGAGCGCACCACGGCCGCCGGGCGAGCCAAGGCCGCCCGTGCAGGCGGGCCCCCGAGCGGCACGCTCGACCGCTCGGCGTACCTCCTGCTCCACGACCTCCTCGTCAACGGCGCCGAGAACGTCAACACCCTGGCCGACCACCTGGGTCTCGACGCCTCGACCGTGACCCGGCAGGTCGTCGCCCTGGAGAAGGCCGGGCACGCGCGCCGCACACGGGACCCCGCCGACGGGCGCGCCGTCCTGGTCGAGGCCACGCCGCAGGGGCTCGAGGACCTCGCCCGCCATCGCGAGATGCGCAGCGAGCTCTACGCCGAGGTCCTGGCCGACTGGTCACGCCTCGACAGGGCGCTCCTGGGCGAGCTGCTCGAACGACTGAACGACGACCTGGACACGTACAAGCGCAGGGGGCGCGGCGCGGCGGACTGAGGCGCTCCCCAGACCGGGCACCACTTCCAAAGAACTCGTTGCAAAGAAACTCTTGCAAAGAGACCTTTGCATCACTACGGTGGTGGCATGCCCACGAACCACGACCCCGAGCAGGCACCCGACCCCCGCACCCAGCGGGCTGTCGGACCCGCGGCCCTCAAGGCGCTCTCGCACCCGCTGCGGATCCAGATCCTCGATCTGCTGGGGCACCACAGCGCCCTGACCGCGAGCGGTCTCGCCGAGCTGCTCGGCGAGACGAGCGGCGCCACGAGCTACCACCTGCGCCAGCTCGAGCGCCACGGGTTCGTCCAGGAGGTCCCGGGCCGCGGCACAGCGCGCGAGCGCTGGTGGGAGAGGACTCCTGGCGGGTTCACGATCGAGCTGCCCGACGAGGAGGCCGGGGACGGCACCCTCACCGCGACGGTCACCGTCAACCGCGAGTTCGAGGCCATGCGCCAGCGCAAGATCATGGACTTCCTCGACGGCGCCCGCTCCCTCGACCACGCCTGGCTCGAGTCCGGCGCGACGCTCGCCACGATCAACATGTGGCTCACCAAGGAACAGCTCGCGGAGGTGCAGGCCGAGTGGCAGCGCTTCAGCGAGACAGTCCTCGACCGGTTCGCCGGCCAGCAGGACACCCCGGGGGCCCGCCCCGTCCAGGTCCACTTCAACGCGTTCCCCCTGATCAACGGCAAGGAGAACCCCTCATGAGCACCTACGCCCCGACCCGTCCAGACCTCCGTTCACCGTCGCTGCGCGCCCTGCGGCCGAGCGACCGGTTCCTCGTCGCCGCCGGCGCCCGGCTCACGACATGGGGTGAGCGCCGGGCCGCCGCGCACACGCTGCGGACCGCCCGTCACGCCGGGCTCGACGCCGCCGCCGAGGACCGCGCCCGCCTCGCCGCCCGCCTGCACTCTGGCCGCCCGATCGCCTGACCGGCTTCCGCGGTCCGTCGCCTCGCCCGACCACGGTCGCCGCGCCCGACCACGGCGGAGCCGTCTGCCCTCGGCAGATCCGCCCCGGGCAGATACCGGTGCCCCGGCCCCCTCCCCGGAGGCAGGGTCGAGAGATGACGAACCAGCCACCGCTCCTGCGGTCCGAGGCGGCCCCGCCGCCCACCTCCCCGTTCGACGACCAGCTCGCGTCCCGCCTGCTGCACCAGCGCATCGTCGTCCTCGGCACGGCCGTCGACGACGCCGTCGCGAACCGCGTGTGCGCGCAGCTCCTCCTGCTCTCGGCGGAGGACCCGCGCGCCGACATCGCGCTCTACATCAACTCCCCCGGCGGCTCGGTGAGCGCGGGCCTCGCGATCTACGACACGATCCGCCTCGTCCCCAACGACGTCAGCACGCTCGCGATGGGCTTCGCCGCGAGCATGGGGCAGTTCCTGCTCTGCACGGGCACCGCCGGCAAGCGGTACTCGCTCCCCCACGCGCGCATCATGATGCACCAGCCGTCGGCGGGGATCGGTGGCACCGCGGTCGACATCGCGATCCAGGCCGAGAACCTCGAGTACACCAAGGGACTCATGCACCGGCTCACGGCCGAGCACACGGGCCAGACCACCGAGACCGTGACCGCGGACAGCGACCGCGACCGCTGGTTCACGGCCTCCCAGGCCCTCGCCTACGGCATGGTCGACCACATCGTCACGTCGGTCGACGACGTCCGCCCCACCGCCCGCTCCCGGAAGGTCGGACTCTGATGTCCAGCTACACGATCCCCACCGTCGTCGAACGCACCCCGCTCGGCGAGCGCGCGTTCGACGTCTTCAGCCGCCTCCTCTCGGAGCGCATCGTCTTCCTCGGCACCGAGATCGACGACGGCGTCGCGAACGTCGTCATGGCCCAGCTCCTGCACCTCGAGTCGGACGCCCCCGACCAGGAGATCGGCCTCTACATCAACTCCCCCGGCGGCTCGATCACCGCGCTCATGGCCATCTACGACACGCTCCAGTTCATCCGCTGCGACGTCTCGACGATCTGCATGGGGCAGGCCGCGTCGGCCGCCGCGGTGCTGCTCGCCGCGGGCACGCCCGGCAAGCGCTTCGTGCTCGAGCACTCGCGCGTCCTGCTGCACCAACCGTCGGGCGGCGCCGAGGGCACCATCTCCGACCTGACGCTCCAGGCCCAGGAGATCCTGCGCCTGCGCGAGGAGACCGAGCTCGTCCTCGCCCGGCACACGGGCCAGACCGTCGAGCGGCTGCGCGCCGACACCGACCGCGACCGCATCTTCACCGCGCACCAGGCCGTGGAGTACGGGCTCGCCGACGCGGTCGTGACCTCCCGCAAGCTGGCCGTGGCCGCATAGGCGAGCGGCGCCGTCGGGCCTTCTCCTGCCCGACGGCGCCGCTCACCTCCCGTACCCGGGTGCGCCCTACTTCTTGCGGCCGAACCAGCCGCGGCGCTCGGGCTGCTCAGGCGCGGGCGGCGGCGCAGGGACCGGCTCCGGCGCGGCCGCGAGCGACACCGACAGGTCCCTCAGGCGACCGCGCTCGTCGAACGACACGGTCACCTCGCCGTCGCTCGCGCCCACGAGCGCGGTCTGCTCGTCCTGCCACCGGATGTCGAGCCCGCGCAGGACCGCGTAGGCCCGCACGGCCCGGCGGTGGTCGGCCACGGCCGTGCTGCCGATCCCCTCCGGGACCACGCGCGCGACCCGCGCGACCGTCGCGGGCGGCAGCTCGAACCGTGGGTGCGTCACGAGGAACCACGCGCACGTGCCACCGCCCGTCGGACCCGCGAAGTGCGTGAAGTGCCCCGTCACGGCCTTGGCCGCGAGCGCGAGCCGGTACGGGACGGCGTCCGTCAGGAGGATCTCCGGCGTGCTCAGCTCGAAGATGCCGCCCGTCACCCCCCGCTGGTGGACGTGCTCGGCCGCCGCGACGACGCCCTCCGGGAAGTGGTTCACGTTGTGCCAGCCCCACAGCCAGCTCTGCGTCGCGGGTGCTGCCGTCCCCAGGAAGTGCGCCCCGCACACGAGCGGGATCTCGCTGTGGAACGTCAGCGTGCCCGCCTCGAGGTCCGCGTCCCACGCCGACTCGCCGCCCAGGTCGGCGAAGTGCGCCTGGTGCTCGGCGGACAGGATCACGGCGCGGTCGACGAGGTCCTGGAGGGTGGGCGCCGGGTTCGTCTGCGACATCCTGACAGCACACCACCGACGGGCGCGCGGCGCGCGGCGAAACGGACAGATCGCCGCCGTGAGCGCAGGGATTCACCCTGGGCGGAACCCAGGGCCGACCGGCCGCTCAGGCAGCGAGCAGCAGGACCGTCGTCGTGGGCGTACCGCTGGTCACGGAGCGGGCCGGTGGAGCGGACCGGCGCGGCGACGCCGCGAGCGCATGCAGCTCGCGCACCGCCCGCGGCTGCGAGGAGAGGCTGCGGCGCTCGGCACCCGCCCGGCGGCTCGCCTCCGCGTCGAACTCGTCCTGGCTGCGCGCCAGCAGATCGACCACGCGCAGGCCGAGAGCGCGGCAGATCGCGGCCAGGACCTCGGACGACGCCTCCTTGCGACCGCGCTCGACCTCCGAGAGGTACGCCGTCGAGACCTGCGCCGCGAGGGCGACGTCGAGGAGCGTGCGCGCCTGCACGGTGCGTTCGGCACGCAGGATCCCGCCGACGACGTGGCGCAGCAACGGCTCGGCGGTCCGGCGCTCGAAGAGCACCACCTGGCCTGCGGCTGCCATCGCGTGCTCCCTCGTCGCGGGTCGTGGGGCGCGGGTGCGCCGTCCCCTCAAACTAGCGCCGCCCGCGCCCACGGACGCCAGCGGAAGAGGCTCGTCTGCTGCTGGCGTAACGTGGGAACGGCTCCGAGGAGACCTTCGCGAGAGGCGGCCCACCGATGTTCCGCACGCTCTTCCCCATCCTCACCACGACCGACCTCGACCGGTCGCTCGTCTTCTACCGCGACCTCCTGCGCGGCACCGTGACGTACCAGTTCCCCGACGACGGCCCACCCGTCTACGTCTCGGTCGCCGTGGGCGACGCGTCGCTCGGGATCGGGGTCGACCGCGAGAGCCCCGACGTCGGGCACGCGCACCTGTGGGTCACGGTCGACGACTGCGACCAGGCCGTCTCCCACCTGGCCGCAGCCGGGGTCGTCGTGGTGTCGCCGCCCGCCGACCAGCCGTGGGGCGAGCGCGTCGCCCGCGTGCTCGACCCCGACGGGAACCAGGTGTCGCTCGGGCAGGAAGCAGCCGAGGACCCGGAGCCGGACGGGCCGACGGGGTTGTCGTAGGGCCCCCACGTCGCGGTGCCCCCACTGGGACTCGAACCCAGACTGCGCCGATTTTAAGTCGGATGCCTCTGCCGATTGGGCTATGGGGGCCGGGGGTGAGGATATCCCGGCCGAGGTCGGGCCGACAGGCGGGACCAGGATGCCGGTCCCTGTCTTCGACGCTCTGGGTAGTGCCCCGGGCCCCTACCGCGACCCCGCCAGCGCCCAGCGGATCGCCTTCGTGACCGTCCGACCGCCGGCCCGCACCAGCACCGACTCGCCCCGCATCGGCCACTGCACCGGGATCATGCGCCGCGACCACGGCGGCAGCGACGCGACCGACGCCGCCCCCAACGCCGCGTAGGGACCCCGGGCCAGGAACGGGAGAGGCGGCTCGGACAGCAGGAAGCGAGCGACGTCGTCGGACTCGGTGGTCCTCGCGAGCTGCGGGCGGAACTCCTCGAAAGCCCTCGCCAGCTCGGCACGCGACCGCGGCGGGTCCACCGCCCCGAGCCGGTCCGCGATCGTCGCGGCCTGGGCCAGGTACTCGTCGCAGCCCGCGGCGTCGAGCGGTCGCTCGCCGTAGCGCTGGTGCGCGGCGAGGAAGCTGTCGGCCTCGGCGACGTGTACCCAGCGCAGCAGCCAGGGGTCGTCGGCCGCGTACGGGCGCCCGTCGGAGGCCGTGCCGCGCACGCGGACGTGCACCGAACGGACGACGTCGATCGCCTGCTGCGCGTGCTCGACCGTGCCGAAGGTGGTGACCGCGAGGAACGTGCTCGTGCGGGCCAGGCGCCCCCACGGGTCGCCGCGGTACCCCGAGTGGGCCGCGACCGCAGCCATCGCGAGCGGGTGCAACGACTGGAGCAGCAGGGCGCGCAGGCCGCCGACGAACATCGACGCGTCGCCGTGCACGCGCGCGATCGCGGAGTCGGGCGCGAACCAGCGCGGACCCGGGGTGTCGTGGATGCGGGACCGCTCGGCGGGGCCGTCGGGGCCCGCGACGCGCTCGAACAGGGCTCGGCCCGCCCGGGACCGCAGGTCGTCGACCACGCGAGTGCTCATCCGTCCATTGTGCGCCGCGGAGGATTCACGTGAAACGGGTGGTCGTCACGGGGTGCCCTCTCGCGGGTCACGCCACGTCGGCCCCGCCGCGAACAGCAGAACGCCGTGAGGGCGGCCCCGTCTGGGACCGCCCTCACGGCGTGCACAGAGCTGCGATCAGGCTCAGGCCTTGGTCGCGGCCTTCTTGGTCGTCTTCTTGGCAGGACCGTGGTTCGCGTCGGCGCCCGCGGCCTCAGCCGGAGCAGCCTTGTCGGCACCGGCCTCGGCACCACCGTGCTCGGCCTCGGCGGCCGAGGACACGGCCTCCTGCTTGACCTTCTCGCCCGCTGCGGCCGGCGGCACGGACGCCTGGCGGAACTCCGCGCGCGGGTCGTGCAGCGAACCGAGCGAGATGATCTCGCGGCCCATCAGGAACTGGCCCATCCAGCCGATCGCGATGCGGATCTTGCGGTTGCCCGTAGGCATCGCCATCACGTGGTAGCTGCGGTGCATGGCCCAGGCGAGGAAGCCCTTGAGCTTGAAGATGCCGAACAGCTCCGCGACACCCTTGTACAGGCCGAGCGAGGCGACCGTACCGACGCTCTTGTGCTTGTACTCGACGGGCTCGTCGCTGTGCAGGATCGCGACCAGGTTGTCGGCGAGGCGCGTGGCCTCACGGATCGCGTGCTGCGCGTTCGGCGGGCAGAACTTGCCGGGGTTCAGCAGGTCCGGGACGGCGGCGCAGTCGCCCGCGGCCCAGGCGTCGGGGACGACGTTGCCGTCCTCGTCCGCGACCTGGAGCGTCGGGAGCACGATGACGCGGCCGAGCTTGTCGACGGGCAGGTCCGAGCTCTCCTTGAGGACCGGGTTCGCCTTGACGCCCGCGGTCCACACGATGGTGTCGGTGTCGAACTCGACGCCCGTCGAGGTCACGACGTGGCCGTCGACGCACGACGACAGGAACGTGTTGAGGTGGAACTCGATGCCGCGCTTCTTGAGCTCCTCGAGCGCGTACTGGCCCATGGGCTCGGAGACCTCGGGCAGGATGCGCCCGGAGCCCTCGATCATCACGAAGCGCAGGTCCTCGGGCTCGATCGTCGGGTAGTTGCGGGCCGCGTAGCGCGCCATGTCCTCGATCTCGGCGATCGCCTCCATGCCGGCGAAGCCGCCGCCGATGAACGCGAACGTGAGCATGCGCTTGCGCAGGTCCTGGTCCCAGGTGGACGACGCGACGTCCATCCGGTTGATGACGTGGTTGCGGACCGCGATGGCCTCTTCGACGTTCTTGAAGCCGATCGCGTTCTCCGCCAGGCCCGGGATGGGCAGCGTGCGCGAGACCGAGCCGAGGCCGACGATCAGGTGGTCGTAGGAGACCGAGTAGTCGTCACCCTCCTCGGGGCGGATCGTGATGCTGCGGCCGGCGTGGTTGATCTCCACGACCTTGCCCTGCAGCACGTCGACGCCCTTGAGGGCGCGACGGTGAGGGGCGACGACGTCGCGTGCGTCGATCGAGCCCGCGGCGGCTTCCGGCAGGAAGGGCGCGTACGTCATGTACGGGCGCGGGTCGACGACCACGATGGCCGCTTCGCGCTTGCCGAGCTTCTTGCGGAGGCGGCGAGCCGAGTAGAGACCGACAGAGCCGCCACCCAGGACGATGATGCGGGGGACCTTGCGGGGACGCGGCGACGCAGCGCTGTCCGCGTTCTGGGCAGGGGCGACCGAGGTCTGGTCATTCAGAGGCATGAAACCAGAGTATTACTGTCTTCAACTTCTTGGTGAAAATCTGTCCGATTGGTGGGCGTGACAACCTTCACAAGCGCCCCGTGGGTCGCCTTTTTGGGGTGTTCCTGCGGTTTGGGAGGTGCTGGACCCGAGGGGGGCCGGGGCGCCTGGCCCCCCTCGGTTCTGGGAGAAACGGTCAGCCGCCCGACGGCGCAGCTCCCGTCGAGGCCTCGAGCACCGGCGTCGCGGTGGCCGGGGAGGGCGTCCCCGGGACGCGCGCGGAGGGTGCGGTCGTGCCGTCGACCGCCTGGTCCGCGGGTGGCTCGTCGCTCGTCGGAGCCTGCGGGGTGGCCGGCGCCCCGGGGCCGGCCGGGGCCGTTCCTGCGTCCGGTGCCGCGTCGGGCGCGGGAGCCGGCGTGCCGCCGGTCGTCGAGGGCACCAGGAGCGGCTGCGCCTGGAGGAAGGGCGACGGCATGGACCGCGGCTGCTCGCCCTCGAGCGGGACGGGACGCTCGGAGCCGTCCCACTCGACCGCGTCCTCGGGCAGACCGCGCAACGGGTAGACGTTCCAGCGCTCGCGACCGTCGGTCGAGAACGACGGCTGGAAGTACCACCCCTGCTCGACGTCCGGCAGCGTCCAGGGCTGCGTGGCGCCCTCGGCCGTGATGGTCCGGACGGGGCGCCCCTGGTCGTCGAAGATCTGGACGTCCTGGAGGGCACGGCCGCTCGCGTCGTACACGAACAGGTTGCTGACCGGCGAGCCGTCGACGAACACACCGCTCCCGGACCCGCCCGCGCTCACGCCGCTCGCGCCGTAGCCGTTCGAGGCATCGCTGACGCCCTGCTGGTACCCCTGCTCGTACGACCCCGACGAACTCGTGGAGAGACCGTTGAGCTCCGCGTTGGTGCCGAAGGCTGCGCTCACGAAGAACGGCACGGTCACGAGGACCGCGACGACGTCGACGACCGTGCGCAGGGTGCCAAGACCGCGCCGGCGCAGCCACCGGCCACGACCCCACTGCACGCTCACGACGATCGCGGCCAGCAGCAGGAACCGCCAGAACGGGGCCCGGGGCACGAGCTCGAAGTTCTGGGGCATGTTGAACCAGCCGTACAGGACGAGCACCACGACCCATGCCCGCAGCACCCACCACACCGGCTGCAGCACCGCGGCGAACTCGAGGAACGCGGCCCACTGCGGGGAGGACGTCACGGGGGCCCACAGGGACCTCCACTCCGACACGAACCTCCTGCCGTCCGCGGCCAGGCGGTCCCCCAGGCTGCGCCGCGGGAGCGGCCCCGGTGCTGCGGGGTCCAGGCCCGCGGCCGACCGGAGCTCGGCGGCGTACTCGCCGGCCGGACCGAAGCGCGCGGCGACGTCGAGGAGGGCGGTCGCACCGCCGTCGGGCACCTCGCTTCCCTGCGGGAGGGGGCGCAGCGTGCCCGGCATGTCGGCGAGCGCCTCCGCGAGGTCCGCCTCGAGGCCGTCGGTGAGGTCGTCGACCTGCTCGGGCGAGAGGTCGGCGAGGTGTGCGCGGACGTCCGCGGCGTAGCGGCGGACCTGGTCGAGGATCACGGCCTCGGGGCTCAGGGTCGTGGACATCACGCAGCTCCTTCCGAGGTCATGAGGAGGCCGGTCAGCGTGCCGGAGAACTCCTGCCACTCCTTGCGCTGGGTGTCGAGCATGGCCCGGCCCTGAGCGTTGATGCCGTAGTACTTGCGGTGCGGGCCCTCGTCCGAGGGGACGACGTAGCTCGTGAGCATCCCGCCCGCGTACAGGCGGCGCAGCGTGCCGTAGACCGACGCGTCGCCGACCTCCTGGAGGCCTGCGGCCCGCAGGCGTCGCACGACGTCGTAGCCGTACCCGTCCTCGTCCGCGACGACGGCGAGGACCGCCGCGTCGAGGACGCCCTTCAACAGCTGTGTGGTGTCCACCCTGACTCCCTGCTCGCCCTGCTCCTGTGCGCCAGACACTACTACGCAACCCGCACTACCGGCCAGAGTGAGTTACCGCGTGTCATACCTCTGCCGAGCCGCATCGGCCGAGCGCGTCCGCCCAGAAGTGGGGGGGGGGCCCCGGGGGGGGGGGGGGGGGGGGGGGGGGGGGACGAGGGGGGGGGGGCCGCGGCGGGGGGGCGCGGG